>DATLOU010000091.1:0-21414 GCA_035536115.1 Rhizomicrobium sp. | reverse complement strand
GCGTGGACCGCAAGGCACTCTCTATGGCCGCAACGCCATCGCCGGCGCGTTGAACGAAATCACCCGCGGACCGACGAGCGAGTTCCAGGGCGAGGTGCGTGCGACTTATGGCAACTATGATCACGTCACACTCGAGGGTGGGTTCTCCGGACCGATCGCGGATGGCTGGGAATACAAGCTCTATGTGAACTGGGATTATCAGAACAGAGGCTGGGGCAAGAACATCGTCCCCGGCAAAAAGACGGAATATGGTCGGTACAACGACCTCTACATCGACGGCCAAATCCAGAAGACCTTCTTCGGCGACAAGCTCGACTTCTGGCTGAAGTACCAGACCGCCTGGTGGTATGGCGGCGCCGGCAACGCCGGTTCGCAATCAGCTGGATGGAATCGTTTCGACACGCCGACTTATGAATTTGGTACCGCGGCAGTAGGTTTCAACCCGGGCTATGGCTGCACGGCGCCAGGCTTCACGGACGCGACACCCATCACGACGGTGGTGAGCGCAACGAGCCCCCTACCCGCGGCGACCGCGTGCCGCAATCCTGGCGTCAACACGCCGTGGATTTTCGCGCATTCCACCTCCTACAACGTCAACCTGCCCTCGTACGAAAACGTCAATATGCATTTGACGTGGCACGCCAAGGATTTCGACATCAAGTATATCGGCGGCGGCACCTACTATCACTACATCCTGACCGGTGGAGACGCTGCAGGTGGCGGAACGGACAACGCGCGCGCGCCGATTACGTCGTTTAAGCTGACGTCGAATCTGGCCACCGCGCTCGGCTTCCCCGGCTTGGCTCCGATCGTCGGTTTGGACGTCTTTCCTCAATCGCAGTTCAATTATCAGGAACACAACGGCTTCATCAGCAACGAGGTGAACTTCATCTCGACCAACGACAGCCCGCTGCAGTGGGTGGCCGGCATTTATCAGTTCCAGCAGCACTACAGCCAGCCAGTGACCGCGGCGCTCCCGATGCAACCCCAGCTGAGTCAGCCGCTTGGGCTCCCCGGCGTATTTTGCCCACAAACAGGAGGAGTATGCGCGCCCGCATTCGAATCCCGTTGGTTCGACAACCGGCCACGCATGCATGCGTCATCAGACGCCGTATATGGTCAGCTTGAATACAAGTGGAGCGACGAGCTGAAATTTACCGGCGGCCTGCGCTGGTCAATGGACCGCAAGTACGGCACCGAAAGCGTGCGTCTGCTTTGTTTCGGCTTGCCGGCCTGCTTCACCACTCCGGAAACCAATTTCAACGGAGTGTTTAATCTGCCCGCGGTCGACCTGACACAAATAGGAACTGTCGTCGCAAGCGGTGTTCCTGGCCCACTTCCGAGAGGCGTGACGGGTCTTACGACCTACAATCCTGTGAACGGCCTTGCCTCGCGCAGCTACCACTCGAGCTGGGACGCGCTCACCGGAACCGTCAAGGTTGACTGGACACCCGACGATGCAACGCTCGTCTACGGTTCGTACAGCAAGGGCTACAAGTCCGGTGGCTTCAACATCGGCATCTTCACGGTCCTGAGCTTCTCACCCTGGACCGACAAGGAGAAGGTCGACTCCTTCGAAATCGGCGCGAAGCATTCGTTCGGAGACTGGCTGACGGTCAACACCGCATTGTTCCACTATGCGTATAGAAACCTTCAGGTTCCTTTGTCGGTGGTGCAGTCGGCTGGCGGATTGTCGCAGAACGAAACGTCGTTCATCAACGTGCCGGATTCGATCTCGCAAGGTGCCGAGCTCGAGACCATCATATCGCCGATCGAGAATCTGCAGATCCTGTTCAACTACTCGTATCTCGATGCCCACATCTCGAGAGGTATTTTTGCGGACCCGGCAGATCCGAACGCGACGGCCCCAGGCGCGACACCCGCACTGACCGACGCACAATGCGCGGCCGGTGACAAAGCGGGCGGCATTCCCTGCTCGATCGACATCTACACGACCGGAACGGCCCCTGGAGGACTAGGCTGGAACAAGCCGCAAAACCTGCACGGCAATCAACTGCCGAACGCGCCGAAGAACAAGGTCGCGCTGAACATCTTCTACACCTGGGCAACCGACTTCGGTAAGTTCGAACCGTCGGTCAGCTATACGTGGCGTGACGCGCAATACGGCAACTTCTTCACGCGCTCGTACAACAAGGCGCCGTCATGGGATCAGGTCGATCTTCGCCTGACTTGGGTGTCGACGGATGGCGATTGGGAAGCGGTAGCCTTCGGCAGGAACATACTTGGGACTGTCGGCTATGACGGCGGTGCAACGGGCTCCCGCTTGGCTGGTACGATCGATATCGGCTGCCAGGGACAGATCGGGGGGACCTGCAACTTCGTCCAAGGTGTGAACGGGCCGCTTGGTTACAATCGGGTGCGCGGCGAGAACGCCACGGGTCAGGTCACGACGTATTCCGTGACGCCTCCGGCGCTGTTCGGCATCGAGCTGCACTACAAGCTCTAAGGCAGGAACGATCGCTCGAGACCGAGGTGATGAGAATCAAAGCGGATAGCTAAAGAGGCACCTATGCGCTTTGACCTCAACGACAGGGAATGGGCGATCGTTGAGCCGCTTTTGCCCACCGATGTCAGGGGCAAACCCAGGGTCGACGACCGCCGCGTCCTGAATGGCATATTCTACGTGCTCAGAACACATTGCCCCTGGCGCGACCTTCCGGAGCGCTACGGCCCGCGAATGACCGTCTACAACCGGTTCAACCGTTGGGCGAAGCGCGGCGTCTGGGAGCCGGTATTCGCCGCCCTCGCCGTCAAGTCCAAGGACAGTCTGCGCTTTATAGACATCGCTGCCGTTGAGAATTACCGCACCCGCTCCACCGCCACGGGCGACGCGCCGCCGCCACACCGCCGCAAGGTGCGCCGAACAAATCGTCAGAATTTGCCTGCCTGACGGGCTTCTTGCGCCCGCTACTGGACGATTGCTTCACCCGTCATGCCGAAGGCGGAATGCAGAAAGTGCGTGCACCGAAACTTATACGTCCCCGGCGTGACGACCGTTAAGTTGACGTCCACGGTTTGTCCGCCATCGACCTCGACTTCTCCATCCACGACCTTGGATTGATCGGCCGCGGCCACGCGCGCCACGGCAAAGAGTAGCCGCGCGCTGAAGCTGTGTCCGCTGTGCGAGGTGTTCCTGAGCTCAAGCCGATAGGGGCTATTCGCCCGCAAGTGCAGCGTGTTGGGCGTGAAGGCGTAGTTCGTCATGTCGACAGAAATGGTTTGCGCTGCTGCAGTGTCGGATCCCGGCAACGGCGCAGCAGCGGCAGACGTAATTGCGAAGAGTGCTCCGAGAAGCGCAAGACAGGCACAAGCGCGCGAAATGGTCATCGATATCTCCTTGCCTGGACGCCACCATGGAGGAAACGCGGTAGGCGGCGATCCGGTCCCTGCCCCGCAAGCTTCACAGCTGCCCGCACATTAACTACTCAGGTCAACTCCTTCGGAGCCATGCCATTGCGATCTTGCCCGCTGGAGCGCAAGATTTGGCAGGACATTGTATCAAGCTTTCTCGAAAGCATTTTGTTGCGTCGCGGCACGCCGATTCTGGATTTGCACACCGCGACTTAGATTCGACGCTGCACTTCAAGGGCGCTTACCATCTGGCTTCCGGGAACAGTTCCCTTCTTTCCGCGTTTTCATGCTTTGCTCATCTTGCCGCCACTATGCGTAGTCAACAGGAGTTTGAAATGAAACGATTTCTGCGAACGACGCTCTTTTGCGCCGTGCTTGGCGGTGCAGCCGTGGCCGCGGGCCCGGCATCCGCCGCCAACTTCAGCATTGGCGTCGGCTTTCCAGGTATTGGGTTTTCCTACAGTAGCGGTGGCTACTGCGACTCCTGGGGCTGCCCGGGCGATTTCTGGAATTATCCGGTCTATTACTGCCCGGTCTACTACGGGGGCCGTTGGTATCGCGGCCCGCTCTATTATCGCTATTGGCGGGGACGCTATCTCTACTGGGTCCATGGGGGCTGGCGCTACGACTACTGGCGTGGTCCTCGTCCGGCAGGCGCCTGCATCGATCGCTACGGGCCGCCGCTCGATCTCGACTTCTACATCTGGAACGGCTTCACCATTCGCGATCAGTGGCGCTACAACTGGTATCGCTACCGCAATGACTGGTGGAGACACCGCCAGGACTGGGTGCGCACCAACAACAACGATACGCGGTGGCGCAACTGGCTGCCCGCGCAACAGCGCAACTACGACTGGAACCGCGAACGCAATTGGAATGGCCAGCGCGACTGGACACGCCGCGACTGGAACCGTGCCGACTGGGAGCGCAGAAACGGCATCGTCACCGGTCGTCCCGTGACGGAAGCGCCGGGGACCAAGCCGCCGGCGAACAATGCGCCAGCAGTGATCACGCCGTCACCAAGCCGGGAGCGCGATCGAGGGCGCAACAGGGGTGGCGAAATGGCCCCGACAGCGCCGGTGGCCACGCCGTCGGACAATAATCCACCGACACGTGATCGCGGCCGCGATCGGGGCCGGGGCCGTGGCGATAGGGGCGGTGCGATGACCCCGACGGAACCGTCGACGAACCCAACGGACAATGGTGGACGCAACCGCGATCGCTCCAGAGGTAGAGACGAGCGTGGAGGAGCGCCACCATCGCAAATGGCGCCGACGAACAATTCGCCGGCTGACAACGGGAACCGCGACCGCGTCAGGGAAAGAGGTGACCGCGGCGGCAGCGCGCCCCCGTCGCAAATGGCGCCGAGGAACAATCCGCCAGCCGACAACAACGGCGACGATCGACGTAACAAGAAGGATCGGAAAAATAATCGGGACAACTCGTACTAATCCCGTAGCATGAGAACGGCCCTGGCCATCCGCCGGGGCCGTTTTTTCTGCGCGCCGTACGGTGGCTGTCATGACGAATTCGTCGACTGCTCGCGATGGGTGCCGGCACGCTGGGGAACGAACAAGATGCAGCCAAAGACGAAAAGCGCAATGATGGCGGTGGCGATCGGACGGCTAACGTTCAGCCCGCCCTGATCGAACGGTTTGTCAAAGAAGTCACCGACTGTGGCGCCTAACGGGCGCGTCAGGATGAACGCGGCCCAGAACAGAAGGACATGCGAGACGGATGTCCGATAATAGAGCACCGCGACCACTACGAGTGCGGCCATGAACACCAACGCACCGCCCGCGTATCCAAACCCGGACGTGTCGGCCAGCCAGTCACCCAGAGCCGTTCCAAGCGTCTGAGAAAAGGTGATCGTCGCCCAATAGAAAGCTTCGGTTTTCGGCGTACTGACGGTCGCGACGGAAATCGAGCCGAGTGACCAATACCACAGCACCAGCGTCCCAACGACGCACAAAAGCAGGAGCGACGAGCCGCCTGTGTAGCCGATCCCCAGCGATCGATCGGCATAGTCCGCCATGGTGGTGCCCGCCGTCGTCGATGCGATGATCGTGGCCCAGTAGAGAAATGGGTGGAATTTCTTCGCGGCAATCTGCAGCACGACAAGTGCAACCAACACGGTCAGGAAAATCGCCGTCGCTGTGAGATAGCCCAGGTTCATCGTCATCGAAACGGTATCGCCACCCGTCTCACCGAGGGTTGTCGCGGCGATTTTGATGACCCAGAAACCGAGTGTGACTGCCGGTACTTTCGTCGTGAGCGCCTCTCGAGACATCGAACCTCACGTTACCGGCCGCTTGAAAAAGGCGCTCGAACCAAGCAGATGACGGCACCAGCATCCTTCACGTAACATTCTTTTTTTCGGCTGTCATAGTCCGCATCCACTCGCTCGCAGGTACCGCATGCGGAGTAAACGTTTGAAATGCAGATTGTGAAGGCACCATGACTGCGACCGTGGACCTGAGACGCTCTCCGTCGACAGGGGCCGGATGGTTTGCGTTTGCCGGCTTGTTTCTTGTCGGCACCGCGATGGACTCCGTGTGCCGCTACCGTCCCGCAGCTCTGCCCTTTGTCATGCCCTGGGAATTTTCGTGGACTGTGTTTCTTGCGACATTCGTAACGCTCGGTTGGTACTGGCGCGGGCTTCAGCTTTTGCCCAAAAACGAACGACCTTCGCCGTGGCGGATCGGCAGCTTCGTGATCGGCCTGGCCGCCGACTATGCCGTTCTGCAAACCCATTTCGATTACCTGGCGCAACACATGTTCTTCATCCATCGCGCCGCGCATTTCGTCCTGCTCTATCCGGCTCCTATGCTGATCGCGTTAAGCGCGGCCGGCCCCGTTCTCCGCGAAGGAATGCCAGATTTCCTCGCGCCCTTAGCTAAGTCCTCTGCATTGCGAGGAGCGCTTGCCTTTATGCGGCGTCCCACGATTGCGCCGGCTCTCTTCATCGGTCTCGTCTATTTCTGGCTCATACCCCAGATCCACACGCGCGCCATGCTCGACGCCAACCTTCACGACTTGATGGACTGGAGCGTTGCGATCAGCGGCATCGTTTTCTGGACCGCCATGCTTGATCGCCGGACCGAGTCGTTCGGCGCAATCCCGCTGAGAACTCAGATCGCGCTCATTTTCCTTATTCTTCTGCCGCAAATCGCCCTGGGTGCCATCCTGTGGTCATCCGCCGCCGACGCGTACCCCATCTACGCCATCTGCGGTCGCCTCCTCGCCATGACTGCCCTCGATGATCAGCACTATGGTGGGCTGATCATCGCGTTGCCGAGCACAGTGATGAGTCTCATCGCGACGATCGTCCTGATGACCTCTGGGCGCCACGACCAAAAGGCCAGCGCTTGCGAACGCAGTTGAGTCGGCGACAGGGGAGTCGGCGACTGCGCTCGCGAAAGGGCCAAATTGCGACCTTACGCCGCATATTGTCCGGCGCCCAAAGTGCATGACCGGGCGAGATAGCGAGCCTACGCTCCGGATTGCGGCACTTCGGCGTGGTGAACGTCAAGATGGCTATGGCGATTGTGGTGGCCGTTTTGATCTTCGGCTCTCTGGCATTTCATTTCCTGAGCCCGTGGTATTTCACCCCCATCGCGTCCAATTGGACCTCGATCGACACCGCGGTCGACATCACATTTTGGGTTACGGGCGCTGTCTTCGTGGCCATCAATTTGTTCATGGTCTATGCGCTGATCCGTTACAGCCATCGCCGCGGCGGCAAGGCCGCTTATGAGCCGGAGAACGCGAAGCTCGAACGGCGGCTGACCTTCTGGACCGCTATCGGCATCGCCACGTTGCTCGCACCTGGCCTCTATGCGTGGGACCAATTCGTCACCATTCCCGACAATGCGTCGGTCTTGGAAGTCGTCGGCCAGCAATGGGGATGGAGCTTCCGCTTCCCCGGCAAGGACGGCGTACTCGGCACGACAGACGTGCAATATGTCAGCGACGACAATCCATTCGGAATCAACCCGACCGATCCGTACGGTCGCGATGACGTCCTGATATCCGACAACACCGTACACATTCCCGTCGGCAAGCCCATAAAGATGGTGCTGCGTTCAAAGGACGTGCTGCACGACTTTTACGTGCCCCAATTCCGGGCGCGGATGAACCTTGTGCCGGGACTGGTCACGTATTTCTGGTTCACGCCGACAAAAGTCGGCACCTACGAGATCATGTGCGCGCAATTGTGCGGCATCGGACACTACACGATGCGCGGCACGGTGATCGTCGACGATCAGAAAACCTTTGATGCCTGGCTGAAATCGCAACCGACGTTCGCGCCGGCTGCCGGCGCCCGGCAAGCCTTCAATTCACGCGGTCTCCCGGCAACGAAAGTGAAGCTGGCCGAAAATCGCAACTGACGAACAGGGGTCGATAATGGCGTACGCTACCCTCGCAGAAGACCTGAAAGAACTTCACCACCCCAAGACGTGGGTCGGAAAGTACGTCTGGAGTCAGGACCACAAAGTCATCGCCGTGCAGTACATGATCACCGCCATTGCAATCGGCATGGTGGCATTGGTGCTCTCGGATCTGATGCGCATGCAGATCGGATTTCCCGGCTCGCTCGGCTTCATGACGCCGGAGAAATACTACCAGTTCATCACCATCCACGGGATGATCATGGTGATCTACTTGCTCACCGCTCTCTTGCTCGGTGGGTTCGGCAATTTTCTCATCCCCCTGATGCTTGGTGCGCGCGACATGGTCTTCCCGTTCGTGAACATGCTGAGTTATTGGGTCTATCTGCTCTCCGTCCTCGTGCTGGTCGCGAGCTTCTTCGTGCCCGGCGGACCGACGGGCGCCGGTTGGACGCTCTATCCCCCGCAAGCCATTCTGCCGGGCACGCCGGGACGCGATTGGGGCATCATCTTGATGCTGGCATCTTTGGCGATCTTCATCGTCGCCTTCACGATGGGCGGACTGAACTACGTCACGACGGTTCTCCAGGCGCGCACGCGCGGCATGACTCTCATGCGGATGCCGCTCTCAGTCTGGGGGATTTTCGTCGCCACCATCCTAGCCTTGCTGGCGTTTCCCGCGCTGTTCGTCGCCTCGGTCATGATGATGCTCGACCGGCTGCTGGGCACCAGCTTCTTCATGCCTTCGCTCGTCTCGCAAGGTCAGCATCTCGGCTACAATGGCGGCAGCCCGATCCTGTTCCAGCATCTTTTCTGGTTTTTCGGCCATCCCGAAGTCTACATCGTGGCCTTGCCTGCGTTCGGAATCGTTTCCGACCTCCTCAGTACGCATGCGCGGAAGAACATCTTCGGCTATCGCATGATGGTCTGGGCGATCGTGATCATTGGCGGACTGAGTTTCGCGGTGTGGGCGCACCACATGTATGTCAGCGGCATGAATCCCTATTTCGGATTCTTCTTTGCCACGTCGACCCTGATCATCGCCGTTCCGACGGCAATTAAGGTCTACAACTGGGTGCTGACTTTGTGGAAGGGCAACATCCACTTCACCGTGCCGATGTTGTTCGCAATTGCGTTCATCTTCACGTTCATAAATGGAGGACTGACGGGACTGTTCCTCGGCAATGTCAGTGTCGACGTGCCCCTCTCCGGAACCTACTTTGTCGTCGCCCACTTCCATATGGTGATGGGAGTCTCGCCAATTCTTGTGATCTTCGGCGCCATCTATCACTGGTATCCCAAAATCACGGGTCGGATGTGGAACGATAGGCTCGGAAAGATACACTTCTGGTTTACGTTCATCGGCACCTATCTGATCTATTTCCCGATGCACTATCTCGGCTTGCTCGGAATGCCGCGGCGTTACTACGAATATGGACACACTGCGTTCATTCCGGACTCGGCGCACCTCCTCAATGCGTTCATCACGGTCATTGCGCTCGGGGTCGGCGCTTCTCAGCTGATTTTCTTCTACAACATGATCTCAAGCTACTTCTACGGACCGAAGGCGCCCGGCAATCCCTGGCGTGCGACAACGCTCGAATGGCAGACGCCGACGACTCCAGCGCCGCATGGCAACTGGGGTCCAAAGCTGCCTGTCGTCTATCGCTGGGCCTACGACTATAGCGTGCCAGGCGCGCCGGAAGATTTCATACCGCAGAACGTGCCCGCTCAAGGGACGGATCGACATCACAAGACATGAGCAACCGCGAGGCGGGAAAGTTTTTGACGTGAATATCATCCGCAGCTTGACGGAGAAGTCCTGGCTCATCGTGGATGACGTCCGCGCCGATGATCCCACGCTCGAGGACAAGATTGCGGAAGCCGCACCGCCAACAGGTCTTCGGGTCTACTTTGCGGTCGCCACGGTCTTGTTCGTGCTCGTTGGTGCGGCCTATCTCATGCGCATGGGAATGGGCGCATCCGTCGTCGATTGGCGGCCCTTGCCCAAGCCTTGGCTGCTCTGGCTCAATTCGATTTTCCTGATTCTCAGCAGTGTCTTGTTCCAGCGGGCCCGGATCGTCGTTCGCCGTGGACAAATGGATCAAGTGTCGTCGATGCTCTTGGGCGCGGGACTCTTCGCCTTTGCCTTCCTGATCGGACAAGTCACCGTGTGGCGGCAATTCGCTGCCGAGGGATACTATCTGGCGAGCAATCCGGCCAACGCATTCTTCTATTTGATCACCACGCTGCACGGACTTCATCTTCTCGGCGGGTTGGTGGCATGGGGGAGAACGACCGTGCGCGTGCTGGGCGGAAGTGAGGCCGTTGAAGTCAGCCGCAGCGTGGACTTGTGTGCCATCTATTGGCACTTCCTGCTCGTGGTCTGGCTTGCCTTCTTCTATCTGTTGCTAACGACATAGACGGGATCGAACGCATCATGGCTGAACTTGCCGCGGAGAATCAGGACTCAAAATTGCAGAGTCTTGTCACGGACTGGTCGACGGACCAGGAAACGTTCAAGAGAGTCCACTGGGGCAAGGCCATGATGTGGATCTTCCTCCTGAGCGACACGTTCATTTTCAGCTGCTTTCTGACTTCTTACATGACAGTGCGTTCGTCCACGACCATGCCGTGGCCCAATCCCTCCGAAGTCTTTGGTCTGACCATTTTCGGACATAGCGTCCCGCTCCTCCTTATCGCGATCATGACTTTCATTCTGATCAGCAGCAGTGGCACGATGGCGTTGGCCGTGAATTACGGCTATCGCCGCGATCGCCGCATGACGGCGCTCTTGATGTTCGCAACTGCCCTCTTTGGCCTGACCTTCGTCAGCATGCAGGGGTTCGAGTGGACGAAGCTGATCCGCGAAGGCGTGCGGCCCTGGGGCAACCCTTGGGGCGCGCCCCAGTTCGGCTCGAGCTTCTTTATGATCACCGGCTTTCACGGCTTCCACGTTTCGATCGGCGTCATCTACCTCTCGACGATCGCGATCAAGGTGCTGAAGGGTGATTTCGAACGCAAAGGCAATTACGAAGTCGTTGAGATTGCCGGACTCTACTGGCACTTCGTCGATCTGGTATGGGTCTTCATCTTTGCATTCTTCTATCTCTGGTGAGGAGCAACATGGCAACCGAAACGGCGCACGCCCAGGTTCCGCTGACGCAATCTGCGACGCATGAGGCCAAGCAGGGCCAGCAGCACCCGCTCGGCATCTACTTCGTGATATGGGGATTGCTGTTCGTTCTGAGCACGTTCTCCTACCTCGTCGACTATTTCAATTTTGTCGGCTTCGCGAGGTGGTCGTTGATCTTGTCGCTTATGTGGCTCAAAGCCGGATTGATCGTCGCCGTGTTCATGCACATGCGTTGGGAGCGACTGGCACTCGTTTATGCCATTCTGATCCCGCCACTTCTGCTCGCGATACTCGTGACTTTGATGTCGATGGAGTCCGACTACACGTTCTGGACGCGAATCGTGTTTTTCGGATTGTTTCGCTCGCACTCCGGCGCGTAAGCGTCCGCTTTATGGCGTTCGCTTCGTCGGCTTCCCTCCGCCGCCTGACGCCGGCGCGGCGGACTTTGCCGCGGGCAAGGCCGGCGGTGAATCGGCCCAAGTCCGCATATAGGCGAGAAGATTCAGCCTGTCCTTCTCGCTGGAAAGTCCCGCGAAAGGCATCTTGTTGCCGGGAATGAATCGGGCCGGCGATTTCAGATACTGAAAAAGATCTTCATAGGTCCAGGTGCCGCCTTTGCTCTTCATCGCGGTCGAATAGTCGAAGCCTTCATGCGCGCCACGCGGGCGTCCGATGATGCCATAGAGATTGGGTCCGATTTTGTTCGGCCCGCCCTTGGTCCAATCGTGGCACTGTTCGCAGCGTCCCGCGACCCGTTGGCCGTCGGAAGCGCTCGCGGCGGGAATTGCGGTCGCGAAGTCCGGCATTTCTTCGACCGCGGGAGCAACAGCAGACATCGCCCCGCCCGGCTCAGGATTGCCCGGTATCTTTTGCGGCATGTTGCGCAGGAAGCCCACCAGAGTGGCGCGATCGGAGGGCGTTCCGAGGGCTTGCGGCCAATGCAGGCGCAGTGCCGCAAGATCGACATCCGGAGAGTTCAGGCCGGCGACTTTGTAAGCGGGCCGTTCGGGATATTTGATCTTGAACGCCGCATCGCTGAGCCAGTAGCAAACCGCGAGGAGGAGGATCGACCCCAATATCGCCGTCGCGTATTTGCTGCGCTCCCACAGATTCATGCGAACCCCCTGGGTGGAATCAATTGGAGAACATGGTGCTTGAATGATGCGTGGCTGTATCGGCCATCTCGAATATGCCGGCGCAGCATAACAATCCGTCCCGCCATTCCTCTGCCACTTTTCGGCCGTGGCGCCAGCGACAATTCATCGCGGAATGGGGACGAATCACCACTTTGCCGATCCGCAGCGTTCCTAACTGCTTCGCGGATCTCTCATCGACCTGTCCTTAGTCGTTCTCGGCAAGAGTCAAGGGTAAAGAGGCGCCTGACGGAGACCCGACCCCCAACGCGCCGATCAGCGATTCTTTGCTGCACTGCACTCTGCCTGATGGAGTTCGAGAAGACACACCAACCCACGCGTTACGATGAAAACCAGCTGAGCACTTGCTGATCCTGCGCTGTGCTGGCTCCCTAAACTTGCCCCGCCGTCAATGCTATAGTCGAGCTTTCGAAGGTTGCGGGCTCACTCGTGACCGACGGCAAGTAGGCCGCCAGGCCATAAGCGAATCGCAACTCTCGAATGAACGACTCGGGAGGGATCGCGCATGACGATTAAAAATCCGATCGAATGGACCGGTTCTCAGATTGTGCACGCTGCGCACACGCTGAAAACCGCCAGCCATTCGCTTCATCACGTGCAGGAGACGATTCATTCGCCGGCGCCCACGGTGCGCCACATCACCATCTCTGACCTGCGCCACGCGCTGATGAAGGGATTTGAAGACTTTGAAGCCTATCGCACCGACGTCTTGTTCATCGGCGTGATCTATGCCGCTGTTGGTCTTGTCGTCGCGCGCTTGGCATTCGGAATGAACCTCATTCCGCTGCTGTTTCCGCTTGCCTCTGGTTTCGCAATCATCGGCCCCTTCGCCGCGGTCGGGCTCTATGAGATGAGCCGGTTGCGCGAGCAAGGCTTCGAAGCCAAGTGGTCGAACGCCTTCGACGTCTACAATGCGCCAGCGATCGGAGCGATCTCGCTCCTGGGCCTGATCCTCATGACGATCTTCGGGCTATGGCTGATTGCGGCGTGGGAAATCTATCTCGCGACATTCGGACCCGAGCCGATCACGTCGCTCGGCCAGTTCGTGCATGACGTGTTCCGCACACCGGGCGGACAGACCATGATTGTGATTGGAATCGGAGTCGGCTTTCTCTTCGCGCTTCTGGCCATGACGATCAGCATTATTTCGTTTCCGTTGCTGCTCGATCGCGATGTCGGTCTCGATACCGCGATCCGCACCTCCGTGCGCGCCGTGATCGCCAATCCCGGACCGATGGCGCTATGGGGTTTGACCGTTGCGTTGGGTCTGGTGCTCGGATCGATACCGCTTTTTGTCGGACTGATCGTTGTCCTGCCGGTCCTCGGTCACGCCGTCTGGCATCTCTACCGCGCCGTAGTTCCGCGCTGAACAGAGCGCGGAACTAACCGGCGAACGCCAATTCACGGCTGTTGGGCAGGCTGTGTGGGTTCCGCTGCTGGCTGCAATGCCGGTTCGGCAACAGGTGGAGTCGGAGCTGTCAAAGCCGGGCTGGCAGTTGGTTCCACTGCTGCAGGCGTGGCAGGCGTCGGCTGAACCTCAGCTTGCTGCACATGGCGGCGCGGATGCGGCGCAGCACTTGCAGGCGCGACAGCGTCCGCTGCCTTTGTCTCAGGCGTTGGCGCAGGCGCCACAGATGCCTGCGGAGACGGCGTCACCATTCTCGGCGGAATCACAGGCTTGAGCGGAACTGCGGGCGGCGTCACCAATGCGATGCGCGTTGCGGGCGCGTTCATCGAAGGTCCGAAATAATAGTATGCACCCACCACGCCGAGCATCAGCAAGACGATGAGCGCCGCGACTGTCTTGAAGATTACGCTACTCGAAGAATCCGATTCAAGTTCCGGCGTGAATTCGCCTCGCAGGTCCGTCATCGTCGATTCCTTTTTCCATCCCTCGCAGAAAAAACGGCCTGATGGTGAAAAGGTTCCCAGTCCGTCTTTGCGAACGAATCGAAACCGGACGAGGAAGATTTTCCGACACCTCGAAATGGGTGGTCGTTCAGTCGCCTGTCTGCTTTGGCTGCAGTGTGTTTAGAGAGCAATGCACGTTTGGAGCGCTAACGGTGCAGAGTGCAAGTTGGACAATTCGCGGTTCCTGGAATCGTCATGCGGGAAAATGACCATGGTGCCCAGGGACAGAATCGAACTGCCGACACGCGGATTTTCAGTCCGCTGCTCTACCGACTGAGCTACCTGGGCTTACCGGAAGGTCCGGAAAAGACGGGCTTTTTAGGCGAGACCCGCCGCCCTGTCCAGACGCGAATGTCAATGTAGCTCAGGGTCTTCGTCCAGCGGTTCCGGCTCGTTGTCTTCGCCCGTTGGAGCGCCGGGAATCGAATAGTTGCCGGAGAACCAGCGCGCGAGATCGAGGTCCTTGCAGCGCTTCGAACAGAACGGCCGAAATCGTGCTTCTCTTGTTTTGCCGCAGATCGGGCAGGCATCAGCCGGTCGCGACATCGAAACCCTCGCGGGCGAACGCATCATTGGCCTCGAACGAAACACGCGACGCGCCACGACGCGCCAAAGCACCTCGCACTTCTTCGTCATGCTCTTCAAGCCAGCGCACCACTTCCGCCGACGCGCGGACCTGAATGGGCTTGCCGGGCGCCGCGAGGGCTGCCCGCTCGACGCTGCGCAGCACCTCGAGCGCGACACTGTCGCGCGTGCGCTTGCGACCATGGCCGGAACAGTTGCGGCAACACTCGCTCATCAGCTTGACCAGTGGGTCGCGGACGCGCTTACGCGTGATCTCAACCAGGCCGAACTCCGACATCGGCGAGATTTGGGTCGGCGTGTGATCCTTCGAAAGACTTTCCGCCAGCGTGTCCAGCACCTTCTCGATGTTCGCCGGGTCGCTCAAATGAATGAAGTCGACGACGATCAGACCACCAACTCCACGCAGCCGCACCTGCCGCCCGATCTCCTCGGCTGCTTCCAGATTGACGCGATAACTGGTCTCCTCGAGGCCGGTCGAAGCCGTGAAACTGCCCGAATTGACATCGACCGCCGTGAGCGCCTCTGTGCCTTCGATGGTAATCCAGCCGCCAGACGGCAGCGGCACCTTGGGGTCGATCAGACGGGCAATCTCGTCCTCCAGGCCGAAGGCATCGAACAACGAGCCCGGTCCCTTGAAAAGTTCGATCTTAGATGCCGCTTCCGGCATCGCGTTACGGCAATACGCCAGCGCGGCTTCATACGCTGCGACATCGTCGAGCACGACCTTCGACGTTTCATTGCGCACAGTGTCGCGCATCGTGCGCTCGACCGGGTCGAGGTCGTGATAGAGCGTGGCCGGCGCGCGCGCGATTTGCCGGCGTGCGAGAACAGGCCGCCAGGCTTCCGCCAAACGCTCGGCATCCTCCTTGAGATCGGAGAGGCTGGAGTCGCTCGCCGCCGTGCGCAGAATATACCCTGCGCCCGGTACGAGCTTGTCGCCACCCTCCGCGATCATGGCTTCGCCGAGAGCCATCATCCGCTCGCGCTCAGCCTCATCTTCGATGCGTCGCGACAATGCAACGCCGGGCGTGTTGGGCACGAGTACGGCGAGTCGGCCCGGGATCGTGATGTTTGCGGAAAGTCTCGCACCCTTTTCCCCAATCGGGTCCTTCACGACCTGGACAAGAATTTCTTCTCCTTCGCGGACACAATCGCCGATTTTTGGTGTCCGATCCTCCTCGAATCCAGGCAGATCGGCGAGACAGCGTGCCTCGCGCGCGCCGAGAAATCCGGCCCGCTCCAATCCGACATCGACGAAGGCAGCCTGCATGCCGGGCAGCACGCGCTGAACCCGTCCCAGCATGATGTTGCCGATGATGCTGTGGCCGGACCGACCGTTGGATTTCTTGCGCGGGCCACCCTCTTCGAGACCGATCGTGCGCTCGAGCATCAGGTCCTGCAGCCGCCCATCTTCGACGACGGCCACGCGAATCTCCCCGGCTCCTGTGTTGATCAGGATGTCCTTTGTCATTCAGGTGCTCAGGCAATAGCGACGCAAAAGGTTAGCACGGATATCCGCTTGCCCGAAGCAGGGAGATGGTCTCACGCAACGGAAGACCGACCACATTCGAATAGGATCCGGTGAGTCGGCGTACGAAAATTTCTGCCCTTCCCTGAATGGCGTAACCGCCCGCCTTGCCGACGCCCTCGTTGCAACGCACATAAGTCTCGATATCGGCGTCGCTCAGCCGCTGCAGCGTGACGCGCGTCGATACAATCCGTGTACGGATTTTACCGTCGCACGAGCGACAGGAGACGGCCGTTAAGACGATATGATTGCGGCCCGACAGCAGTTCGAGGCAGTTGCGCACGTCCGCATCGGTGTCGGCCTTAGGCAGAATTCTGCGGCCGCATGCGACCACCGTATCCGCAGCCAGAATGACGGCTGGAGCCCCCTGCCATCGCCGGACTACCGCGTTCGCCTTGGCATTGGCCAGTCGCAAGCCGTATGTCTTCGGCGTTTCGTTCCTGTGGATGGATTCGTCAATTGCCGCCCCGAAAACCGCATCTGGGACGATTCCGACCTGAGCGAGCAGCGCCTTGCGCCGCGGACTTTCGCTCCCCAGAACGAGCGGCACGGCCTTACTTGAAGCGATAGGTTATGCGCCCCTTGGTGAGATCATAGGGGGTCATTTCCACCATCACCTTGTCGCCTGTCAGTACGCTGATCCGGTTCTTCCGCATCTTGCCGGCCGTGTGGGCGATGATTTCGTGCCCGTTTTGCAACATCACGCGAAATGTTGCATTCGGCAGTCGTTCGCTGACTGTCCCCTCGAATTCGAGCAGTTCCTCTTTCGCCATTCGTCCTCAAAATTGCCTGGGCAGGTGCGGGGAGATTGCACCGAAAACGACCAAAAGCAAGGGTCGTGGCCCAAACAGGGTTCGGCCGACGGGGAGCAAGATCGGTCGGGCGTCAAGTATCGGACGCACGCGTTTGCTCGAAGCGCTCGCTGATTTTGCGCAGTAGCGCATCGCGAACCGCACGATAGGCGTCGAGTCGCTGCTCGCGCGAACCTTCGACAATGGTAGGGTCCATGGTCGGCCAGTACTCGATGTCGATGGCGGACGTGTGCGCGAGATCCACCGCGCGATGCTGTGCTTCCGGCGACAAGGTGATGCAGAGGTCGAAAGAGCTGTCGACCAGGTCCTCGAAACGCTTCGGATGATATTTTGCAATCTCGATGCCGATCTCCTCCATCACCTCCACAGCCATCGGATCGAGCATTCCCGCGCGTACGCCGGCGGAATCGATGTAGATGAATTTGCCAAACAAGTGCTTCATGATCGCAGCCGCCATCGGACTGCGCACTGCGTTCATCGTGCAGGCGAAGAGGATCGCGCCGGGCAGATCCTCCCCGTGCGGGCCCCTCATGATTCAACCCTTGAGATGCAGCACGCAGATGAGCGTAAAGATCCGTCGCGCCGTGTCGTGATCAACCGTGATTTTTCCCTTCAGCCTCTCAAGCAGCAATTTCGAACCTTCGTCGTGCAAGCCGCGCCGGCCCATGTCGAGCGCTTCGATCTGGGATGGCGGCGCGTTTCGAATGGCCTTGTAGTAACTCTCGCAGACGAGGAAATAGTCCTTGATCACGCGACGAAAGGGCGTGAGTGAGAGCATAACCTTGCCGTGATGGGTCGAATCCTCAAGCTGGATGTCGAAGGTCAGCCGATTTTCTTCGATTCCGAGCACCAGCCGGTAAGGCCCGCCGTTTGAGCCTTCCGGAGCAAAGCTGTTGGATTCCAGCAAGTCATATATTGCGACGTCGCGTTCCTGTTCGATCTCGCGTGTGCGACGCACGATGGTGCGCTCGTCCAGCGTGATCGCCGAGAGTCGGAACGTCGGACCAACGCCCATCCGTCAGCGCCTATCCCGCACATTGAGGCGAGCGGCGATGGAGCGAGCATGCGCATCGAGCCCCTCTGCCTCGGCAAGCGTGATCGCGTCCGGACCAAGGGCAGCGATCGTCGAGGCCTCGCACCGCAGAAGAGTGGTCCGCTTCATGTAGTCAAGCACCGACAAGCCGGACGTAAAACGTGCCGTTCGCGATGTCGGAAGCACGTGGTTCGGACCCGCGATGTAGTCGCCTATCGCTTCTGGCGTATGTCGGCCCAGAAAAATCGCGCCGGCATGGCGCACGCTTTTCAGGAGATCGTCCGCATTCGCAGTTGAAATCTCGAGATGTTCGGGAGCGAGCGCATTGACCAGCGTCGCCGCGTCTTCAAGACTCGCGACGAGAATGATTGCGCCATTGTCCTCCCAACTCTTGCGCGCGATATTTTCCCGCGGCAGAAGGCGCAGCGCTTGCTCGACCGCGGTCTCCACCTGGTTCGCAAAGGCTGAATCATCGGTGATGAGGATGCTCTGCGAGGCGGAATCGTGTTCCGCCTGGCTCAACAGATCGGCTGCGATCCAATCTGGGTTGTTCTCCCTGTCCGCCACCACCAGGATTTCGGATGGACCGGCGATCGAGTCGATGCCGACGCGTCCAAAGACTTCGCGTTTGGCGGAGGCGACATAGGCGTTGCCTGGACCGACGATCTTGTCGACTGCCGCGATCGAGGCTGTACCGAAGGCGAGCGCGGCGATCGCTTGTGCGCCGCCCACGCGATAGATCTCGCCGACGCCCGATCGCTTTGCGGCTGCCAGTACGAGGGGATTGATCGTCCCGCCACTCGCCGGGGTGACCATCGCAATTCGCCCGACGCCTGCCACGCGCGCTGGAATGGCGTTCATCAGAACCGAGCTGGGATAGGCGGCTGTGCCGCCTGGGACGTAGATTCCTACGCTATCGAGCGGCGTCCACCGCCAACCCAGTCTTGCCCCGTCCGCATCGCTGAACCAGGCGTCCGCAGGAATTTGGCGCCTGTGATAGGTCTCGATCCGCGCTGCCGCGACATCGAGCGCAGCAAGCGCTTTGGCGTCGCAACTCGAAGCGGCGGCTTCGATCTCTTCCTGCGTTAGGCGCAGCGTTTTCGCCGAAAGGCCGGCCCGGTCGAACGTGTTGCTGAGCTCGACCAGAGCTGCGTCGCCACGCGCACGAACGTCGGCGATGATCGCGCGCACAGCTTGCGCGACATTTTCCTCGCCATCTCTGGCGCTCAGTAGAGCGGCAAATTGCGCCGGGAAGTCAGGCGCGCGGGCGTCGAGACGGCGCGTCATGTCAGCTGTCTTCGTGCGCGGGTCGGCCGCGCGCAGCCCACACGCCGCTGATGTCGGAAAGTCCCGCGTCGATGCACTCGACTTCCAACTTCAAGACACCACCACCGGAAAAAATCAGCTCGATCGTACCCTCGGGATCGTCGACGGTCTTGGGTGTGAACTTGATTGCCAGGAGCGACACCACGGCGTCGGGCGCGCCATGTTTGATATTGCTCGACTTGGCCGACAGAACCCCGTCAAAATGCAAACCTGATTGAAGTCGAAGATTGCCGCGGCGCGCTCCAGCTTCCCATTGAAATCTATTGAAGAGAGCAGCGAAGCGTCGCCGCTTCGGCAGGTAGACAAGGTCCTTCACTTTGGCGACAGCGTCCTGCAGGCGCGCGGAGATGACCTCGAGATCCGTCGCGTCCTCGGCAATCAGCGTGCGCGGCGAACTCATATGGATATCCGCTCGATGTCGGCGCCGACGTTGGAGAGTTTTTCCTCGAGCCGCTCGAACCCGCGGTCGAGGTGATAGACGCGATTGACGACCGTCTCACCTTCGGCCACCAGACCCGCAAGAACGAGGCTGACTGAGGCGCGCAAATCCGTCGCCATCACGGGCGCGCCGCGAAGCTTTTCGACCCCGACCACCGTCGCCATATCGCCTTCCACTCTGATGTTCGCACCCATGCGCGCCAGTTCCGGCACGTGCATGAAGCGATTTTCGAACACGGTCTCAGTGATGTGAGACGTGCCGTTGGAGATCGCCATAAGCGCCATGAACTGAGCCTGCAAGTCCGTCGGAAATGACGGAAAGACGTCCGTGGTCACATCGACCGTCGCGGGCCGCGCTCCGTTGCGCTCAATGGCGATGCCGCGATTGGTCTGCGCGACCTCGGTGCCAATGCCACGCAAAAGTCCATAGAGCGCCTGATTGGACTCGGCACGCGCGCCGACGAGTTCAACTGCGCCACCCGTCATCGCGGTCGCAATAGCGTAGGTGCCGGATTCGATCCGGTCAGGCATGACGGTGTAGTCGACCCCGGAAAGCTTTTCGACGCCGTCGATGACGATCTCACTGGTTCCGAGCCCCGCAATCTTTGCACCCATCGCGATGAGACAGTGGCCGAGATCTTCCGTTTCCGGCTCGCGCGCCGTGTTTTTCAGGATCGTTCGTCCGTGCGCCAGTACCGCGGCCGTCATGAGATTCTCGGTTGCGCCGACGGACGGGAACGGCAGCTCGAACGTTGCGCCTTTGAGGCCATTTTTGGCACTCGCAATGACGTAGCCGTCGGCAAGGTCGATTTTGGCACCCAGAGCCTCGAACCCTCTGAGGTGAAAGTCGACCGGCCGCGCGCCAATCGCGCAACCGCCTGGCAGCGAAATCTTGGCCTCGCCGTGGCGTGCCAGAAGCGGTCCGAGCACCTGGAAGCTCGCACGCATCTTGCGCACGATATCGTAGGGCGCGACCGCGTTTTCGATCACGCCCGCATGCAGGCGCATCGTGTCGCTATGGCCAAGGCTTGCGCCGCGGCGAATATTCATCGTCACACCGAACTGCATGAGCAAATCGCCCATCGCTGCGATGTCGGCCAAACGCGGAATGTTGCGCAGCGTAACCGGCTGGTCGGTCAAGAGGGATGCCGCCATCAGCTTCAACGCCGAGTTCTTCGCACCGCTGATCGGAATCTCGCCGTTTAGGCGATTTCCGCCCCGGATTCGAATTTTGTCCATTTTCCCTCTTGCGGCGCTGGCGGCCGCGTCCTCGGCCTTTTGTAGCGTCCGGCGCCCGCTCGCGCTACATGCCGAAGCTAGAAGGGCTTCTAGGCCTTATTCGGGCCGTCCGACGACTTCTTGAGGTCCGGATTGGGCGTGGCGGCGACGCTTTCTGCAGCCTGGTTTGCAGCCGTTTTGCGGCGTCGGAGATTCTCTCGCAGCGCCTTGGCGCGACGCTTCTCCCGATCGGAGGCCTTGCTCGGCACGACTTCTGGGCCGCCCTTTCCTATCGCAAATTCGTACGCTATAGCAGCCGCCTTCGGGCGCTGCCCGGGAGCCGGAGTAGCGTAGTGGTAGCGCAACCCCTTGGTAAGGGGTAGGTCGAGAGTTCAATTCTCTCCTCCGGCACCAGCCTTCCTGAGACCGCTTCATTTTTCAAAGCAGTCCGGCAACCGTCTCCCTCGCCTCTTTTTGAATCTGTCGAAGATGCGCTTCGTCCAGAAAACT
>DATLOU010000090.1:0-121836 GCA_035536115.1 Rhizomicrobium sp. | reverse complement strand
GGACCAACTCGTCCGACAGGCTGCTAGCGAGAGTCGTCAATTAGAAGCACAGATCGGCAACATACATTCAGTCGCCAAAATGCTCCATGAAGATCGCGGAGGCGGTTGGCCCACCTTTAACTCGGCGATCGCGTGCGGAATGGCCGGCGACATGGAAGCGGCGCGAGCGTTGTTTCGCACAGCATACGATTCCATCGGAGCTTGGCGTCCCGACTTGCAGCGCCTCCTTGATCCCTACGCCGAGGCAATTAAGGAAAAGGAGGAATTCACAAACTTCGTAATGGGGCAAATCAATTCGCAACGAAAAAAATACGGATTCAGTCCGATCGCAGACATCGATGGAAGGACGACTCTAACGCAGACTGATTGATCCCAAATGTTGCGGACAATTAAGTTCCACCGTCGATGTTGACCTTCTGCCCGTTGGCGTAGGGGTTGGCGCCGGAAACGAGGAATGTCACCACTGCGGCAACGTCTTCCGGCACGGACACACGGCCGAACGGTGACGAAGCGTCGAGCTTGTGGATGTCGCCCCCGGTGCGCGCCTTGGTGAGACGCTTGCCCATTTCCGTCACCGTCAAACTCGGTGCCACGATATTGGTGCGGATGCCATTCTCGCGTTCTTCCTTCGCGAGGGTCAGAGCCAATGCCTCCATCGCAGCCTTGCCCATACTATAAGGTGCACCATTCGCGCCAAAATACCGCGTCGCAACGGACGAGATCATGATGATATCGCCGCGCTTTTCCTTGCGCATGTGCGGCAGAACGAGTTTCGAGAGATAGTGCGGCGCAAAGGCATGCACGCGCATGACGCGCTCCATCTCGGCCGGATCGGTGTCGGCGACACTGTTCCCGCGACTCGCGATGCCGGCATTGTTGACGAGAATGGAGATCGAACCGAAGTCGCGAAGGACATCGGCGACCATGGCAACGTCCTCGTCGAAGTTCTCGACCGAAGCCTGGTAAGCGCGACCCTTGCGGCCAAGTCTCTCGATTTCTCCGACCGTGTCCTTGGCGGCGCCTTCATCGCGGCGATAGTTGATCGCGACATCTGCGCCCGCCTCCGCCAGGCTGAGCGCGATGGCGCGTCCGATGCCGCGGCTGCCGCCGGTGACGAGCGCCGTGCGGCCCTTGAGTGATACTTGCATGGGGTGCTCCTAGCTGTTGGTATAGTTTGGCTTGCGCTTCTCTAGAAACGCCGTCATGCCTTCGCGCACGTCGCTGGTCTGCGAGCAGAGAATCTGGTTGCGATCTTCCATGTTGATGGCCGCTTCGAGGCTCGCGGCATCGACGCTCATATTGAGGCACTCTTTCGTGAGTCGCAGACCAAGCGGCGACGTGGTGATCATCTCCTCGATATAGGGCTCGGCAGCGCGCGCAAGGTGTTCGTCCGGCACCACCTCGGAGACGAGGCCGACGCGAAGCGCTCTGTCGGCATTGATAAAACGGCCGGTCAGCATCAACTCCGACGCCACCGAAACGCCGACAAGGCGCGGCAGAAAATAGGAGACGCCGATATCACAGGCCGAAAGTCCGATGCGGATGAAGGCGGCGTTCATCCGCATGCTTTGTCCGGCGATGCGAATGTCCGAGGCCAGCGCCAGCGCGAAGCCGCCGCCGCAAGCCGGTCCCTGCACCAGCGAAATGATCGGCTGGCCGCAGCGCCGCATGCGCATGACGATTTCGCTGATGCGCCTTTGGCCGAGGAGACCGGCATCGGGCCCGCGCACATTGGCGCCTTCGCTGTTTCGCCTTGGGCCTGACTGTTTCAGATCAAGTCCGGCGCAGAAGGCACGTCCGGCGCCGCGCAGGACGACGATGCGCGTCGAGCGGTCGAAATAGAGCTTGCCGAAATAGTCTAGCAGCTCGTCCACCAAGGTTGTGTTGAGCGAATTGAGCGCCCCGGGACGGTTCATTGTCACCCAGTCCACCGCGCCTTTTTTCTCGACCAGGAGTGTTTCGTACTGCGTTGCGGTATCGGACATTGTGCGGCTCCGGGCGTGTTCAGGAACGCAACATTACATCCCGGACGACGCATGTAAGCACGCAAAAACAACCCTACCTAACGACAGCTTTTTTTCGCCGCGTTGCGGTGTTACGAACGCTCAGGACACTTGAGCAGCGGCAATCCCATGCGAACCATCGGCCATTTTCTCAACGGAACCACCGTAGAAGGCGCGTCAGGACGCTATGGCGACATCTTCAATCCGGCGACCGGAGAGGTGCAGGCGAAGGTTGCCTTCGCGAGCCGGGCCGAGATGCGCAAGGCCGTCGAGCATGCGCAGAAGGCGTTCGGCGAATGGTCCGCCGTCAATCCGCAACGTCGCGCGCGGGTCATGTTCAACTTCAAGGCGTTGGTCGAGAAGAACATGGACGCTCTGGCGCTCATGCTCTCGAACGAACACGGCAAGGTGCTGGCCGACGCCCGAGGCGACATCCAACGCGGGCTCGAAGTGATCGAGTTCGCCTGTGGCATCCCGCATCTGATGAAAGGCGAGTACACCGAAGGCGCCGGTCCCTCGATCGACATCTATTCGATGCGCCAGCCGTTGGGCGTCGTGGCTGGCATCACGCCGTTCAATTTCCCCGCCATGATCCCGATGTGGATGTTCGGCGTCGCGATCGCCTGCGGCAACACCTTCATCTGCAAGCCGAGCGAGAAGGATCCCTCCGTTCCCATGCGGCTCGGCGAGTTGATGATGGAGGCCGGCGCGCCTGCGGGCGTGCTGCAGATCGTCAACGGCGACAAGGAAGCCGTCGACGCAATCCTGGAGAATCCGGATATCCAGGCCGTGAGCTTCGTCGGCTCGTCTGCGATTGCGCACTATGTCTATAGCCATGGCACCGCAAACGGTAAACGCGTGCAGGCGATGGGCGGCGCGAAGAACCACGCCATCATCATGCCCGATGCCGATCTCGATCAGGTCACCAACGAATTGATCGGCGCAGGCTATGGTTCGGCCGGCGAGCGCTGCATGGCGATCTCGGTTGCCGTGCCGGTCGGCGAAAAGACGGCCGATGCGCTGATCGGCAAGCTGAAGCCGCGCGTCGAGTCGCTGCGCGTCGGTATTCCGACGGATCCCGACGCCGACTATGGCCCGCTTGTCACCGCAGCACATCGCGAGAAGGTCATGGCCTATATCGACCAGGGCGTGGCAGAGGGCGCCGAGCTCGTTGTCGATGGCCGCGGCTTTCAGATGCAGGGCTATGAAAAGGGATTCTATCTTGGCGGCTCGCTGTTCGACCGCGTCAAGCCCGAGATGAAGACGTATCAGGAGGAGATCTTCGGACCTGTGCTGCAAATCGCGCGCGCCCAGGATTTCAACGAGGCCTTGTCGCTGCCCAGCAATCATCAATACGGCAATGGCGTTGCGATCTTCACCCGCGACGGCGACGCGGCACGCGAATTTGCCAGCAAGGTCAAGATCGGCATGGTCGGGATCAATGTGCCGATCCCCGTGCCCCTCGCCTATCACACCTTCGGTGGCTGGAAGCGCTCGGCGTTCGGCGACGTCAACCAGCATGGGCCGGAAGGCGTGCGCTTCTATACCCGCGTCAAGACGGTCACGGCACGCTGGCCGAAGGGCGGCGTGCGCGAAAACGCCAGCTTCGTCATTCCGACAATGAAATAGGGCCGCGCAATGGCGTCCGTATTCGAACGACTTCTAGGCGTGCCGTTCACGCACGCGCGCCGGCGCGAAGAAATCGAAAGCCATCTGCGTTTCCGTCACTCTTCCGACTTGCGCGCTACGATGAGTGAAAATCTGTCCCATATCACGCAGAAATCCGGCGCGTTGCTGGCGGCGCAGGCCATCTTCATCGTGGTGGATACCTATGGTATCGATCATGGCTGGCCGCGTTCGGCGATGCTGATCTCGATTCTGACACAAATTCTTGCCGCTCTGCTCGTGATGTTCAATCTGCGCACCGTCTACATGGAGGCGCTGCGCACGACCGACGACCCCGCCGAACTCGAGAAAGAGTCCTTGGTGCAAATTGCGACACTGGCCGGCGCGCGCGGCGCGCGGTTCAATATCGCTCTGTATCTGACGTTTCTGTCCGTCCTTCTCATGGGGTTCGGAGCGCTCGACGCGAGCGTCGCCGCATGAACGAAGAGGCCGAGATACTGTATGAACGCCGTGGCGCCGTCGGCCTCATCACGCTCAATCGACCTAAGGCGCTTAACGCGCTGACGCATGCGATGTGCGTCAGCATGAAAGCGCAATTGGCGGTATGGGCGGACGATGACGCTGTCAAATGTGTCGTCATTCAAGGTACCGGCGAGCGCGCTTTTTGCGCCGGCGGCGACATCCGAACGCTCTACGATTCCGGGAAGGCGGGCACGCCCTATGCTGTCGAGTTCTACCGCGACGAGTATCTGCTGAACGCGGCGATCAAGCATTATCCCAAGCCCTATGTCGCCTTGCTGCGCGGCTTCGTGATGGGTGGCGGCGTCGGCGTTTCACTGCATGGCAGCCATCGCGTCGCCGACGAAACCATGCTGTTCGCCATGCCGGAGACGGGCATCGGCCTCTTCCCCGATGTCGGAGGCAGCTTCTTTCTGCCGCGCCTTCCCGGCGAAACCGGCATGTATCTCGGACTGACCGGGACGCGATTGAAGACGGGCGACGCGCTTCTTGCCGGACTTGCGACGCATTTCGTGCCAATGACGAAACGCGAAGCACTACTTGCGGCGTTTTCAGATGGAGCTTCACCTGACGCTGCACTAAGCGAGTTGTCGAAACCGCTGGCGGCCGAAGTGTTGCCGGACCTGCAGACGAAGATCGACCGCCTGTTCGCGAACACCAGTGTCGAAGCCATCTTCTCTGCGCTCGACGCCGATTCCGGTTCCTGGGCCGGCGAAACCGCCAAGGCGATGCGCACCAAATCGCCGACGGCGACGAAGCTCGCTTTCCGCCAGATCCGCAACGGCAAGGCCCTCGACTTCGACGACTGTATGCGCATGGAATTCCGCATGGTCCATCGCGTCATCGCCGGACACGACTTCTATGAAGGCGTGCGCGCCACCATCATCGACAAGGATGGCGCGCCGAAATGGAGGCCTTCCTCTCTTGCCGACGTCGGCGAACGTGACATCGACGCCTACTTCAAACCGCTTGGGGACAAGGAGTTGCCGCTATGAGCACCATTGCATTCATCGGTGTTGGAAACATGGGCGCACCCATGGCGCGCAATCTCTTGAAGGCACAGGAACAAGTCAAAGCCTTCGACGTCAGTCCCAGGGCGCTCAAACCCGTGGTGGAAGCGGGAGGCAAACAAGCAAAGACGGCGCTCGAGGCGGTCGAGGGCGCTGATGTCGTCGTGACGATGCTTCCCGCGGGAAACCATGTCCGCTCCGTCTATCTGGACGATGCCAGCGTGCTCTCCGCCGCGCGCAAGGATGCCTTGCTCGTCGACTGTTCGACCATCGACATCGATTCGGCGCGTGCCGTGCATGTTGCGGCGGAAAAGAAAGGCTTCGATTTTCTGGATGCCCCAGTCTCGGGCGGCGTCGGCGGCGCGGAAGCCGGCACCCTCGCTTTCATGTGCGGCGGCAGCGACAAGGCCTTTGCGCGCGCCAAGCCGATTCTCGAGAAGATGGGCAAACGCATCGTTCATGCCGGCGGCCCCGGCGCCGGACAGGCAGCGAAAATCTGCAACAACATGCTGCTCGCCATCTCGATGATCGGAACCTGCGAAGCGTTCGCCTTAGGCGAGAAGCTCGGCCTCGAGCACCAGAAGCTGTTCGACATCATGTCGGCCGCTTCGGGACAATGCTGGTCGCTGACAACCTATTGCCCGGTTCCGGGACCGGTGCCGACGGCGCCCTCCAACCGCGACTATGCCGGCGGCTTCGCCACCGCGCTCATGCTGAAGGATCTCAAGCTCGCGCAAAACGCCGCGCAGAACGCGGGAGCGAGCACGCCGCTTGGCGCCGAAGCGGCGCAGCTCTATTCGCTCTTTGCCGCGAAGGGCAATGCCGCAATGGACTTCTCCGGCATCATCAAGATGCTGCGCGGCGAAGCTTAAGGCGTCTGTCCGACATCGCCGCCGCCTTCATCGCCGCCGGAAGGCGCGTTGCCGTTTGGCGGAGCGCTCGGTGGAGCCGACGGTGATGTGGTGCCGCCGCGCGGTGATTGTCCTGATTCCTGTCCGCTGCCCGCGGGCGGCTTTCCGAGCGGCCAATAGACGGCGAGCTTGAACGGGACGGGCGAGGTGTCGGGGTGCCCCTGCGGTCCGGCTTCCGAGATCACAGCGATCTTCACCGTGCCGGGCGAGCCTGCGGGAATCTCGAGCACGGTCAAGGGACCGTCGGTGATGAACACGGTCGTGTCGAGGATCGAGGAGGGATCATCGGCATTGTAGACCACGACGCGAAGCGGGCTCTTCGCCGGAGTATAGGCGGTAACCAGATAATTCTTGTCGCCGAGCAACGAGAGATCGAAGCTTCGCGCCGACCGGTGTTCGAACAAGGGATCGGCCGCGCCCGTCGTACCGTCACGCGTGATGTTCGCAAGCTTTCCCTCGGTCGCTTCGAACTGTCTCGCATAGACCGCGGCAATCGATTCGGGCGAACGGCTCCAGCGCGCGACGCCCTCGGCCCACATGCGTTTGTCGGCGTCGAGCTGGTCCTTGGCCTTGTTCTCGACGAGATCGCGCAAGAGGTCGACACGTTGCGCAAAGTTGACGAGCGCGGCGTTCGGGATCCGTCCATCCTTGCTCGCGATATTGTTGCCGCCTGAAAGCAGCGCGATCACTTCGCCATTCTGGTCGAAAATCGGACTGCCGCTGGCGCCGCCGGCGGACGGCAGCGAGTGTTCGATGAGCTGGGCCGGTCCTCCTTCTTCGGTGAGGAAGAAGTTGCGCACCGACGTGATGATGCCGACCTGCGATGTCGGGGTGGGCGCGTTGGTGTCGAAGCTCACGAGATTTTCGGCCGGATAGCCGATGAACGCGATGGGTTCGCCGGCGTGAAGCGTGGACAGCGACTTGTCGCTCGCCAGCGGCAAAGCAGGGGGCAGGCCGTCCTGCTTATCGGGAATGAGGATTGCGACGTCATAGGCCGGCGACAGGCCGACTTCGCGGATCATGCCCGCGCTTGCCCGCTTGTCGGCTTCGGCCAGCATCGCCTCGAACGCGGCATAGGCCGGATGGATGATCGCATCGACGATTTCGTACTCGCGGTGCGCGGCTTCCGGCGAGCGCACGAGGAGGCGGTAGTGATTCTTGCGCGCGTCGGCGAGAAGGCCGCCGACATGGGCATTGGTCGCGAAGGCTTTGCGGCCGTCGGGGAGCGCCACGACCCAAGCCGTCGCGCCGGTCTGGGAATTTCCGCCGGCATCGACTTCATCCACCAGAAAGACGGACTTCTGATATTTGGCGATCAGCGAGGAGAAATCGGTGCCGGCTCCGGCATTTGCATAAATCGGCTGGACTTCGCCGCTGAGCTTCCAATAGGCGAAGGCACCGCCGAGGATAACGAGGGCGACGACCACGCCAAGCACATGAGTCCAGCGCAAACCGGCGCGCGCGATATCCGGCAATACGGCACTGCGACCTTGAGCTTCGGTCGCAACATAGGCCGTGCCGGACGTGCGGCTGGGCTCGAGCAGGAGCCTTGGACCATCGACAGTTCCCAGACGCACTTCGGTCGTCGACGCCAGTTCCTCGCCATCCATGACGTCGCGACCGCCCGCAAAGACGCGATGATGCGGGTTGATGACGAATTTGTACGTCCCGGCCTGGCGTACGATGGCGAAGTGATCGTGGCCCACGACCGCCATGTCCTCGGGATATTCGACTTCGGATCCCGGCGTGCGACCGATGCGAATTTCCTCGAGCGTATCCTCGAACGAAAGGACTTTGTCGCGATAAGGCGGCGACTTGTACGTGATCTTGAGCGGCATGCGGTCCCCCTCCGCCAGTCTAGGAGATCGTTTCGCCACCCAGCAAGGCGATCGAACGGTTGGCCTGCGCCACGGTTCCGGCGATGTCGCCCTTGCGTGCGCCAAACCGGCTGAAGGCGTCTCGATAAAGCGCGCGCGCCGCCGCGCCCTCGCCCGACAGCAACCGCGCTTCGGCTTCCGTCACGAGGTCGTAATAATCACGCCGAACGGCGACATCGACACCCGACGCGGACAGACGGGCATTTCGGGCTGCGAAGAGCTCGACGATATGCGCGGCGTGTTCCTTTGCGTTCGGCTCACCCTGCCATAACGCAAGCGCCGCGCGGTTGACGCCCAGATACAGGTTGCGCTCGTGCGAAACCTGGAAACCTTTGGCGTAAAGCTTCATCGCGCGCGACAAGGCGTCGGCCGGTCCGCGGCCATGCTCCCAATTCGACTTGAGCGCGCCGGCCGTGATGCCCAGCGTCTCTTCGTCCTCCTGAAACTTGCCGCTCAAGCTCTGCAGCCGCGCCAGCGCCTCTTCGCCATGCCCGGCGCGGCGCAGACCGAGCGCATAGAGTTGATTGAGACGAAGATCCTGTGGCACGTGCGCCAGCGCGCGCTCAAGGACGCTCTGAGCATCGCCGGCGTGGCCGTCTGAAATCAGCGCCTCCGCGAGCATCGCTGCTAACGCCGGAATGGCGATGACCTCGTCGTTCGCCAGTTCGAGCAGTTTGTCGGAGACATCCTCTTCGTCGGCACGCTTCAGCCAGTGGAGCGTTTCGGCCACCGCTCCTGCCGCGAGCGGCGAGCGGATGCCGAAGCTTTCGTCGGCAACCGCCGTCTGAGGTCCGCGAAAATACTCGCGCATGTACCACTCGAGCCAGGGGCCAAGGCAGAGGGCCGCGAAATCCGCATCGCGGCGCGATAAGGGTCGCAGGATGTGACGCGCATCGTTGGCGAGCCGCCGCAAGGCATGGCCCAGATAGAGCGCCGGACGGGTGATGCAGGAGAGCCGTTCCAGCATCTCCAGATTGGCAAACACCTGCGCACCCGGATCGAGGTTGAGCGCCGCGACGGCGCGCGCGGAGGTGACTTCAAGCGCGCGACCGCAATAGAAGATCGCCGCTTCGGGCATGTCGCCCGAAAGCGCACGATTGATCGCAGCGAGATCGCGGTCGAGATCGTAGCCGTCGATCATGCCGCAAAACTCCGCAGCAACGCCGCCGCCTCCGCGGCCGTCGGCCGGTTGGCGGCACGCGGATCGAGCAGCGCCGCAGCCAGTTCCGGCGCCGTCTTGGGCGCCGCACGGCCGCCAAACAGGGACGTCTTGCGTGAGGCCATGTGGGCGGCATCGGGACGTGCCCCATTCAGCCATTCAAAGAGGATCACGCCGAAGGCATACATGTCGTCGGCGGGAGCGGAGGGTTCGCCGCCCGCCTGTTCGGGCGAAAAATATCCCGGCGTGCCGCGCGAGATTGTTCCGTCTTTCTGCGTCGCACCTCTGATGTGCGCGATGCCGAAGTCGACGACGACCGGCGAGCCATCGGGCCGTATCATGATGTTCTCGGGCTTGAGATCGCGGTGCACGACGCCTTGGGCATGAAGCGCGGCCAGTGCTTCGGCGACATCGGCGAGCGTGGAACAAGCGAGCTTGGGATCGCGGGCCGGTTTTCCGCCAAGTTGATCGCGAAGCGACGCTCCGGCGATAAATTCAACGGCGAGATAGGCGTTGCCTCGTGCATCGCGGCCCATCGCAAATACCTTCACAAGGCCGGGATGCTGTGCACGATTTGCCGCTTCCATGTCGAGCCGGGCCGAATCCATGATCCGCTCGCGCTCTTTTCGCTCGTAGCGCGATTCCAGATCGAAGACTTTCAAGGCAACTTCGCGGGCACGTTCGACATCGAAGGCGCGATAGACGGTGGCGAAGGCGCCGCCGCCCAGCCGCTCGCGCACGACATAGCCGTCGACGGTGCCGGACGGCTTGTCGTCGATCGCCTTGCCGCTTTCTTCCGCGACGCCTTCGACGAGCGAGAGGCGCTCCATGAGTTCGCCGATCCGCACGCGGTAGCGCGGCAGGTTGCGTTCGCGCGCGCGCTTCAAGGCCATGAGCGTCTCGCGCTCGGCCAGCGAACGCTGTCCGTCGGCGAGAAGCAGCTCAGCAAGAGCAAGACGAGAGTCGATTTCGAGCGCGGGAATATCGGCGTCACGAAATCCCGAAACCGTATCGCCCAGAAGAACGATGGCTCTAGGTCTATCGGTCGCCGTCACCAATTTTGCTTCCGTCCAGTCGAGCAAGAGCTTGTCGAAACCAGATGGAATTGCGCCGACCAGGCGGCGCGCTTCGTTCAGGTGTTGTTCGGCGTCTTTGCCGAGCGTTGCGAGATTAAGTTCGACTTCGAATTGCACCTGCGTGAAGCCGCCGTCGCGGGCAATGACAGAAGCCCTGAGCAGCTTTTCTCGTGCCGCTGCGAAATCTCCCTGATCGCGCGCGATCTCGGCGAGGTCGCACAACACCCGTGCCGTTCCGCGCGCATCACCGATTTCTTCGGCGATCTTCAGATCAAGATTGAGAAAGCCGGAAGCCTCGTCCGGCCGGCCAAGCATCACGCAGTAGCGGCCGAGATTGCCGAGCGTGATCGCCGAACCCACGCGATCGCCCAGGCGCGTCTTCAGCGCGAGGGAATGCGCATAGGATACCAGAGCCGACGTCTCGGCACCCATCCACTGATGCACCATGCCGAGCGTGTCGAAGACCTGTGCTTCGCCCGCCTCGCAACCCTGGCTGTGATAGATCCGTTGTGCCACGGTGAGCGCATCAAGCGCATCGCCAGTGCGCATGCGGCGAAACTGCGCCGTACCCAGGAGGTGATGGGCGCGCGCGACGAGCAGCGACATCCCCGTGTTGGCCCTCAGAAAGGCTGTCATCTTTTCCACGACTGTCGCCGGCCCGTCCGGCGTGTTCAGATCGAGATAGCCGATTTCGACGGCTGCGGCGTCGGTCAATGCCGACGATGCCTTTTGCAACGCCTCGCGTGCGTCAAGCGTACGGCCGAGATGGGCGAGTGCGATGCCGCGCGCGAACGCCGTCGCCGCGTCATCACCGTCAAGATTTGCGAGGGCGGTGAATCGTCCTGCCGCAAGCTCGCTCTCGAGAGCGGCAGGCAGGCTTGCCGTCGCGATCCACATGAAGCCCGCTCAGCGTGCCGGCATGGCTTTTGCCGCACGCCAGACTTTTTCCGGCGTTGCCGGCATGTCGAAGGCCTTGACGCCGAGCGCATCGGTGATCGCGTTCATCACCGCGGCCGGCGACGCAATCGCGCCGGCCTCGCCGCAGCCTTTCACGCCCAGCGGATTGGATGGAGATTTCGTGATCGTCGTGCCCACGTCGAAGTTCGGCACATCGTCGGCGCGCGGCATGCAATAGTCGTTGAACGAGCCGGTGACGAGCTGGCCGGTCTCACGGTCATAGATGCCGTGCTCGAGAATCGCCTGGCCGATGCCCTGCACGATGCCGCCATGCACCTGGCCCTCGACGATCATCGGATTGATCACCGTGCCGAAATCGTCGACCGCCGTGAACTTCACGATCTCGATATCGCCCGTGTCCTTGTCGATCTCGACTTCGCAGATGTGGCAGCCTGCGGGGAACGAGAAATTCAAGGGATCGTAGAAGGCGCTTTCCTTGAGCCCAGGTTCGATTTCGCTGGTCGGGAATTTGTGTCCGACATAGGCCGCAAGCGCGAGCTCCGCGAACATCATCGTCTTGTTCGTATGGATGCCCGCAAATTGTCCGTTTTCAAAGGTTACTTCGTTCGCCGGGACCTCCATGACGTGCGCGGCGATGCGCTTGGCCTTGTCGACGATCTTGTCGAGCGCCTTGGAAAGCGCCGACATGCCGACGGCGGCGGAACGCGAACCATAGGTGCCCATGCCGAACTGCACCTTGTCGGTGTCGCCATGCACGATCTCGACGGTGTCGATCGGGATGCCCAGACGATCGGCGACAAGCTGGGCGAAGGTGGTTTCGTGGCCCTGGCCATGGCTGTGGCAACCGGTCAGCACTTCCACTGAGCCGGTCGGATTGACGCGCACCTCCGCGGATTCCCATAAGCCCACGCCGGCGCCGAGCGAGCCGATCGCCTGCGACGGCGCGATTCCGCAAGCCTCGATGTAGGTGGCGTAGCCCAGCCCTCGCAGCTTTCCCTGTTTGGCTGCATTTGCCTTCCGGGCCGCGAAACCGGCGACATCGGCGCGCTTCTGGGCTTCCTTGAGCGAAGCGCCATAATCGCCGACATCGTAGGTCATGATGACGGGCGTCTGGTGCGGAAACTTGCCGATGAAATTCCTGCGGCGAAGTTCGGCCGGATCCATCTTCAGCTGCCGCGCGGCTTCTTCGACCAGGCGTTCGACGACGAATGTTGCTTCGGGTCTTCCGGCGCCGCGATAGGCATCGACGGGAGATGTGTTGGTATAGACGGCATCGACCTCGGCATAGATCGTGGGAATGTCGTACTGGCCCGAAAGCAGCGTCGCGTAGAGATAGGTCGGCACCGACGAGGAAAAGGTCGACATGTAGGCACCGAGATTGGCGATGGTCTTGACCTTCAGAGCGAGGATGCGTCCGTTGGCATCGAGCGCCAGCGCCGCCTTGGTTACATGATCGCGGCCATGCGCATCGGTGAGGAAACTTTCCGAACGATCGGCCGTCCATTTGACGGGCCGGCCCACCTTCTTCGCCGCCCAGAGGCACACGGTTTCTTCAGGATAGATGAAGATTTTGGAGCCGAAGCCGCCGCCGACATCGGGCGCGATGACGCGCAATTTGTGTTCGGGCGCGATCTGCACGAAGGCGGCGAGCACGAGTCTGGCGACATGCGGGTTCTGGCTGGTGGTCGTCAGCGTGAAGGTGCCGGATCCGGCATCGTATTCGCCGATCGCGGCGCGCGGCTCCATCGCATTGGGCACGAGCCGATTGTTGACGATGTCGAGGTCCACGACATGCGCCGCTGAAGCAAATGCTGCCTTGGTCTTGGCTTCATCGCCGAGGTGCCAGTCGAAGATCGTGTTGCGCGGCGCCTCGTCATGAATCTGCGGCGCGCCGGCCGCTTGCGCCTCGCCGGGTGCCAGTACGGCGGAAAGCACGTCATAGTCGACGACGACTTTCTCCGCGCCGGCGGCCGCAGCGCCCGGCGTCTCAGCGATCACCACCGCAAGCTGATCACCGACATGGCGCACCTTTTTGAGCGCCAATGCCGGGTGCAGGCCCGCTTTCATCGCGCTGCCGTCCTTGGAATGGATCATCCAGCCGCAGATCAACCCCTTGACGCCGTCCGCCTCCAGGTCGGCGCCCGTGAGGACCGCCACGACGCCGGGCACTTTCAGCGCGTCGGAGGTGTCGATTTTGCGGATCACCGCGTGCGGGTGCGGGCTGCGAACGAAGGCGGCACAGGTCTGGCCGGGGCGGGTGAGATCGTCCGTGTAGCGGCCCTGGCCGGTGATGAAGCGATAATCTTCCTTGCGTTTGACGGAGGTGCCGACGAGTGCGGTCATGATGGAGCCTTTCGTTCCGCCGCGAAAATTGTAGTCGAATTGCGGCAGGCGTCCAAGATTTGCGCCGGGGGACACAACTTATTCCGCTTTTATTTGCCGCCCAATGCCGTAAGCATTGCAAACCGAGTGGGTGGCGATCGGAAGGGGATGAGATGGGCCACGATCTGGCGCTGGTCCTGTGGGCGCTCTTGGCGCTGCAGGTGAAGCATTTTCTGTGCGACTTCGTCCTGCAGACCGAATATCAGGTTCGCACCAAGGGCATTTATGGCCATGTGGGCGGCTTCATCCATTCGGGCCTGCACACCATCCTGACCGTCCCGGCGCTTCTCATCATGCACGCGCCGCTCAGAGCCATCGTCATCATCATGATCGGGGAATTTCTCATCCACTATCATACCGACTGGACCAAGGCGAATGTCGACGCCCATTTCGACTGGGGCCACGCCGATGCGCGCTATTGGATGCTGTTCGGCGCCGACCAGCTGGTCCATCAGCTGACGTATCTCGCCATAGTCGTTCTCTTGACGTTGGGCACACTCAGCTAGGCTTGGCCGTCTCCGACCACAAGACGCTCCGGAAGAAGGAGCGCATGCGGGCCATCAGATCGTTCTCCACCGTCGCCACCTGAATCGTACGTTGTGCAATCTGGGCGCGTTCCTGCTCGCGCTTGGCGAGGACGTGGCTGAAGCGCTGCAAGAGCTCCGGCGAACGCCTGAGCAGCGCCTCGATCGGCTCCTTGGTGATCTCGAGCACCCGCATGCGCGTCAGCGCGGTCACGGTGGCGTTGCGCGGCGCGCCCGTCATCAGCGACATCTCGCCGAATACGTCGCCTGCGGCGAGCACCGCGACTTCGCGCGAGTCGCCGCCTTGGCCGAGCACGCTGACGCGCGCCGCGCCTTCGAGGATGATGAACATGGAAGCGCCCGGATCGCCCTGCAGGATCAGATCGGCGCTGCGCGCGAATTCCACGCAGCGGCTGCGCTTTGCAAGCTCCTTGGCCTGCTCTTCGTTCAGGACATTGGCGAACAGCGAGGCGTGCGCCATCGCACCGCGAACCTCCTCTTCTCCGAGGAGCAGTTCGAGATCGGGCGGCTGGGTGATTTCGACCTGCGTGACCGGCGGCGGCATGCGGTTCTGCAGAATGACGTCCTGCAGTACTTGGATGACGATCGACTTCGCCTGCGACGGTTCGATCTGGTCGGGAAACGAATAGAACCGCACCTCGTAATACATCGCCTCCTGCGTCAGGCGGCTGAGGACGACCGATGGTTCGGGGGTACGCGCCAAGCCCGGACGACGCACCGCCTTGAACGCCTCGCCGAGCAGCATGTCGATCACGCGATCGGCCGGCATGCGGCTGTCGACGCTGACTTCCACCGAGAGCCGCTTGGCATCGGCGGGACGGCTGTGATTCATCACCGGATTGGCCGTCACGATATGGTTCGGCACCATCAGGCGGCGACCGTCGTCGAGGGTGAGAAAGGTCGAGCGCCACGTCATGTGAGTCACCCGGCCATAGACCGGCGCGTCGAGCTGTTCCGAATAAATTGTCAACCAGTCGCCGAGCGCGTAGGAGCCGTCGAGATTGATCGCGAGCCCGCTGAAGAGGTCTTGAATCACTGCCTGCAGCGCGATGCCGAGGATGATCGCGGTGGCGCCCGAAGCGGTGATGAAGCCGGTGAAGGAGAAGCCCTCCTCCCACCAGAGTCCGATCGAAAGGCCGAGCAGCATGAGCGCGATCGTCAGGATGTCCTGGATCAGCGCGGGCGTTTCGCGGTTGCGACGCCTCTGCAGATAACGGTGCCAGTAGTAGTGGCGGATCAGCCCGTCGATGAAGAGCGTGACGGCCACGACCGCGGCAACCATGATGCCGTGGCCAAGTTCGCCCTTGAAGGTCGGCGAGATCCAATCTCCGAGCGCGTCCAGGCCCCATAGCCGCGCGGCCAACAGCAGAAACAGGATGATGCCGGACCAGATGATCATTTTTCGGTCATCTTGATGTGGTTTCCGGTTTCGCCCGCGCGCAACCGTTCGAGGTAGAAGTGCGCCAAGGGATCTTCCGGCGCTTCTTCGACCAGCTTGGCGAAGAGGTTGCAGGCCGACGGCGCCTCATCTCCTGCGGCCCTGAACGCAGCTTCGTAACGCGCCAGATACTCCGCGCTGTATTGACCGTCGTGCAATGGCTCCCAGACGTCCAAGGCTTCGGTCTTCCCCTTCAAGATCACCGATCCGATCGGCCGAAACGCCACCCCCTTGCATAGCATACGCGCCGCGTGGCCGACACAAAGCCTTGTTCCGAACGTCTTGTTGAGGCCTTCGAGCCTGGAGGCGGCGTTCACCGCGTCGCCCGATGCGGTGTAGCTGAAGCGGTCGTGCGAGCCAAAATTCCCGACCGCGGCCACGCCGGTGTTGACGCCGATGCGGGTGATGCCGAGCGGTATCCCTTCCCCGTTCATCTTCTTGCGAAACCCCTCGGTAAAGGTGTCGAGGTCGAGCATGCAGTTGACCGCCTTGGTCGCATGGTCCTCCACATCGAGGGGAGCGTTGAAGATCGCGAACACCGCGTCGCCGATGAACTTGTCGACCGTGCCGTCGTATTTCTGGACAGTGCTGGTCATGCCGTCGAGATATTCGTTGAGCAGACGGCCGACGTCGCGCGAATCGAGTCCCTCCGACATTGTCGTGAAGTTGGCGATGTCGGTGAAGAGGAACGTCATCTCGCGACGCTCGCCGCCCAGCGTCAGCTTCGACGGATCGTCGACCAATTGCTGCACGAAATTCGGCGAGACATAAAGCGAGAAGGTATTGTGGATGAACTCGCGCTGGCGGCGCGCGTCGAGACCCGTGACGGAATCGACGGCGGCAAAGGAACCGGCAATCGCGATGCTGGGCGCAATGAGTCCGATCAAGATTCCGAGGCGCTCGTAGAGCACGAACACGCCGATCGCCCAGAGCGCGATGATGAGGGCGAGAACCGCACCGCCGCGCAGCCACAGCGAATGACCAAGCAGTCCCAGCGCCGCTCCCACCAGCGCCAGAGCCAGGGCGATGATGAAATTGTTCCACCACAGAAGTTGCGGCGGATCGCGGTTTTCCAGGAGCTGCGCGATCGCGTAGGCCATGATGTAAATGCCGGGCATCGTCGCGTGGGCGTTTCCAGCCGACGTCGAAAACGGCGTGCGATGCTGATCGACCAGGGATAAATCCGAACCGATCAGCACGATTTTGTTGCGAAACATCGCCTCGGGCAGGATGGACGTGATCGGCACGCAGGTTGGAAGACCCGATACACACGCCGGAATTTCTGCGAAGGCGCCTTGGTTGATGCCTGGATCGGCGCGCCACACGATCGGGACCTGTTCGTCGGGCGTCTCCACGCCGGCGATTTCGGCAACGCGGCGCGGTACGCTCATGAGGAAGGCGCCGCTCGAGATTTTCACGCCAGGCGCGATCCAGCGCGCCGTATCGGTCTGATCGGTGCCGATATTGGCGACCGCACGGGCCTTGGCCGGCACGAAATCGTTGAGATAGGCGGTCTGTGCCGCGCCGACCGACGTCCCCGCTTCGAAGTAGCTCACCACGATCGGCGTCTTCATCGCCCGCAACACACGGCGGAGCGCTTCATCCTTGGGCTTCTCCGTCGGCTGATCGAAGAGATAGTCGAGCACGATGGCGCGCGGATGTTTGGCGTCTAGCGAGGCCAAGAGACTCGCGATAAAGCCGCGGTCGAGCGGCGAACGATAGGGGAAGTGCTGCATCGAGCCTTCGTCCACGCCGATGATCAGGATGTTCGGATCCTGCGGCTCGAAGGGCGAGCGGGTCGCGATTTCGTAATCCTGCACGAAGCGGTCGGCACTCGTCAGGAACGAGACATGATCCACCGCGAGCATTGACAAGGCGGCGACCACGACGGCGATCGTGGCCGCCACGACGCCATTGAACACAGACTTGTTGCGCGCCAGCCCGCGAAGCCGGCCAAGGAGTTCATTCATTGGCGCGGGGACGCAAAAGCGCCTCCGCCTGCGCGTCGCAACCCTTCTGCAGCATCCAGGCCGCGCGCATGGAGTCGTTGCCGAGACTGGCCGGCACGGTGTTGACGGCCAGCGCATAGTCCGAGCCGTTGAACTTCACGACGTAGGCCGCGCCGCCATGCACCGGCACGTCGGTCGTGACTTTGAGCGTGGCGGAACCCGCCGGCCAAACGGCTTGCGATTTCCAGCTGTGATCGGACGGCATCACGGTCAGCGACGACGGCGTCGAAGAGTCCGGGCGCCAGAACACGGGCTGATGATTTTCCTGCAGGCACACGCTGCCGCTGTGCGACACGTCGACCAGCCAGGCTTGCGGCAGCGCATTGGACTTGGTGCCGCGCGTCACGCCGGCTTCGCCGGTGCGCGCCGTGCGTTCGGTCGTGAGCCCCGCGAGCGTCGTACTCACGCTGCGGCCCTGCCCGCCCGCCGATGGCGCCTTGTTGTAAGGCCCGTCGATGGTCAGCGTGGCGCCCGTCTGTGAAATCAGGGTGACGTGCTGTCCTTGTTTCAGCATCAGCGGTTTGGTCGAATCGAGGCTGCTGCCCGGCTTGATACCGATCCCGCGTGCCTCCACGACGATGAGATTTTCTGCCCGCGCCGCGGTTCCCGTTAACAGCAGCGCAGCCAGCGCCGACAATCCCAGTGCCTGTCCGTGTGTCATGGTCATTCCCCAGTTGCCAGAGTGAGTTTACTCGTTCCGGTGGCGGCGGTGCGAGTCCTCCCGCCACCGTCGCCGATCAGCGTGAAAGCGGCCCAGTCGAACGGATTGGCCGTGGCGGGCTGCGCGATCAGACCCAATTGCGCCTGTCTGAGCGCTTCGGCCAGATCGCGCGACGGGTCGCGGGCGTAGGCTGCAAACACGCTTGTCATCAGCTTTTGGGTGGCCGCCGAAGGCACCTCCCAATGGCTCGCCAGGACCGCCCGTGCGCCAGCGGCGAAGAAGGAATCGGCAAGGCCTTCGAGCGCGCCACCGCCGAGGCTGGTGCCGCCTGCTGCAGCCGTGTTGCAGGCCGAAAGCACGACCAGATCGGCGTTCAGCTTCAGGCCGGCGATTTCACTCGCCCTGAGAAGCCCGTCGGACGCGATGTTCGAAGGCGGCCCCGGCGGCGGCGACAGAACGAGGCCCGGTTCGGCCTGGCAATGCAATTCTCCCGGCAGAAGGCCGTGTGTCGCAAAGTAGAGCACCTGGTACTGATCGAGCGGCGCAGAGCGCACGGCCACTTTGTTCGCGGCGGCGCCAAGGAGGATCGAGCCTGGGTCGGCCTTCAACGTGCGCCCGACCGCCTGCACCTCGACCGCCGTTTCGGGAAGCGGCGGCAGGGCGCGCAGCAGCGCGGGATCGGCCGGACCATCCTGCTGGCAGGTTGAGGCCAGTGCGCTCAATGCCCGCGCGCTTGCCGCACCGCCTGCGAAGGCGGGATTCCCGACACCGAAGAACGGCTTCGCTGCAGGCGTGCGCGATGCGCGTGCCGTGCGCAATTCGACGAAGGCGCGCGCCGACGGCACTTGCGTGATCGCCATGCGCCGGATCAGCCAGGCCGCGTTTTGATAATTGCCGCCAGGCTCGGATGTCACGAGCAACGCGAGCGGCAGGCTCGCCAGATCGCCATCCGGCGCCTCGATGAGATGATCGATGCCGCCCAGCGACGGCTCGAGCGGCGCCAGCAATTGCTGATAAAGCGCGAACGACGTCTTGAGACTGAAATCGCCGGCGCGCCCGAGCTTGGGCACGAAGGCGCGACGCAGTTGGGCGATGTCGTCCGAAAGACCTTCCGAGGTCACCTGCAACGGGCGCGCGGTCAGACCGTTGCGCGTGACCAGGAGCGCGAAGGCGCTCTTCACGCCGACGACGAATTCCAGGAAGGCATCGCGCGGTCCCAGTTGCGCCTGAACCGCCGAAAGGTCCGCAGGCCCCGGATCGGCAAGCTTGGCGTAGTCGGGATAGCTTTCCTGGACTTTTTGCAGGAGCGCGTCCGCATTGACGGAGGCGGCCTTGAACGCGGCGTCCAGCTTCTGGACGCGATCAGGCTTGCGCTCCTCATTCGGCTTGGCGTTTTCGACCACCAGATCGAGGCGCACATTGTCCCTGCTCTTGAGTGCGTCCTGATACTGGCGCACCAAATCGGCGAGCGCGGGATTGCCGGCGGCCTGACGGACCGCGACGCGCGCGAGCGTCTTGTCCGCAACGCTCGAGTTGACGAGCTGCACCGAGCGGAACATGTCCGCGTCGAGCGCCGCGCTTTGCGCGGGATCTTGCCGCTCGAGCGCGCTGGCTGCGACGAGGAAGGGGATGATCTGATCCGAGACGATTTGCGAGCGCGCGATGGCGTCTTTCGCGAGGATCGCAAATGCGGCGCGGAACGCAGCAACCGAGGCCGGGTAGAGCTGTTGCTCGGAATAGAACTTGCCGAGGCGCAATTGCGCGCGGGCCGTGGGCGCGGTGTCGCCGAAGAGCTTCTGGTCCATCTGCAGCGCATCGATGAAATCGCGCTCGGCGACCACTACGCGCTTCTGCGCAGCATTGACCTCGCCCATCAGCGAAATGGTTTCCGGCCGCCACCAGAGCGGAAGGCCCGGCGCTTCGGTGATGATCCAAAGCGCCTCCTCGGCGGCGGACTGCGCGGTGCCGTAGTCGCCCAGCCGGAGCGCCATTTCGGCTTCGATGCGAAGACCATGGGCCAATTCGCCCTCGAGCGTGGCAGGAGCGGTCAGGTCCGCACTGGTGTCGTCGGGATTGGCCGTGGCGCGCTTGGCGGCATCGACTTCGGCGCGACGGACCGCTGTCGCATCGCGGGCGAATTTCAAGGCGTCGGCAAAATTGCGCTGATTGGCGGCATCAAGTGCCTGATAGGAGGCAAGCCGCGCGCGCGCCGTGGCGCTCGACGAGGCCTCGATCATCGGTGTTGCCCTTCGAAACAAGGCGGCGGCTTCGTCGAAGCGGCCCTGGTTGCTCACTTGCAGGGCGAGCTCCATGACCGTTTCGGCGACCGCAACCGAATCCGGACCGAAAACGCGTGTTTCGATCTCGAGCGCGCGGCGATAGGCATCTTCCGCGCCGGCATAATTGTCCGCGCCCGCATACTGGCGCGCGGACTGGACGAGGTTTTTGTAGCCGGCGAAATCGCTGCCACGCAGATTGAGCGCGTCGGCCGGGTATTTCGCCTTTGTGAGACCTGCGGCGGCGGCAACTTCTGCAGCGCCGAGGGTGTGGCCGCGCACAGCCAGCGCGGCTTCGAGCACCGGCAGCATGGACGGCAAGCCTTCGGCCGCGAGCAAGGCGCGATCGGATGCCGCCACCAGGATCAGGCGCGGCCAATTATTGCTGCGCAAGGTGCAGAAGAGAATGACCGTGCCGCCGCTCGCGGGATCGAGCCACTGCCCTGAATCGCAACTGACATCGTCGGCCGTGCTGATTCCGCCGGGGAGGTCGCGTGCAGCCTTGAGGATGGCGGCGCGTCGTTGCGCCGGATCGCTCGGAAAATTCTCCGGCGGCTGCAGGCTGCGCAGCGTTCCTGCTTGATCTTTCTCCGCACCGCACAGGATCTCCGACGCGCTCGACAGTTCGCAACTTTCGCCGGCGAGCGTTTGGCCGAGCATCGCCGTGTCCGATGCCGCCATCGCGGCCACCGTTGCGAGGGCGGCTGCGACTGCCGGTATGACCAGATGGGCGAAGAAGAAGTTGGATCGCTGCATGGTGGCCGCCTGCCCTAGAACCGCAAAGCGAGGTTGACGAGTATTTTTGTGGCGCGTTTTCCGCCATCGCTGCCGAGAACCGGATTGAACGTGCGCGCGCCTTCGACGGCGGCGCTCAGATTATACGGCAGCGAAACCCTGACGCCGCCGCCTGCCGAGGCGATGGTCTGATCGATCAGACTGGCGCTTTTCGCGGGTCCACGCTGGATGAACCAGGTCTTGGCGCCGTCGGTGAAGATATAGGGTTCGAGCGTGCGCACCACGGAGGTGGGAAAGCGAAAATCGTAATGCAGCTCAAGCGAAGCGCCGAGACCCTGGTCACCCGTGATCGCACCGGGGTCGTAGCCGCGTCCGATCTGATTGCCGCCAAAGGCGATCTGCTCGCCTGTTATCAGGGGCGCGAAGGAGTATTGGCCCTGAACGGCAAGCACCACGGTGAACGAAGCGACGAGCGGCACCGACAGCCGCGAATAGCCCGAGATCTTGGTGAAGTCGGTCAGCGCGCCGAGACGCGAAAGGTTCGGGTTGGGATGGCCGGCGATGCGGTTCGGCGACGCGCCGAAGATCGGCAACCCTTGGGCAACGTCGAAGGTCGACGACCAGATGCCGCCCAGAACATCGGCGCGCTGGTAGCTGCCGCCGATATCGAGCACCCGCCATTGATCGTGGCTGAACGGTGCGTCGAGAATACCGATCTTGGCATCCTGCACCGTAAATCCGCCATCGAGAATGAGGCTCTCGGCGCGGCTGCGGATCAACGGATATGTCAGGCGCGGACCGACGGCCCAGCTGTCGGTCAGGACATTGAATGCGGTGAGGGTCGAACCGGGCTGCCCGTGGGTGATGCTGCCGATGATGCTTCCGACCAATCCGTCATCGCCGATGGCGCGGCGATAGCTGAGCTGCCCCGCAATCTGTTCGAGAGAACTCGGCGACAACGTCACCGATCCGGTGAGTTGATCGGGACCGAAGAGTGAATTGAACTCGACATCCCCCGAAATCGTCCAGAGGCCGGAAAAGCGCGAGCCGCGATTGTCGACCGCGACGCCGCCCGAGATCCAGGGTTGGGACGTATCGACGACGAGATCGGATGCGCCGGGCGTATTGGGAGCGGGGCGCAGCACGCCGGTCGCCTTGATCCCGGGTAGATCGTTGGCCAGCAGGAGGCCGCGTTCGAGCGAGGCCATCGTCAGCGGCGTTTCAGAACGCGCCGGCTCGAGATAGCCGCCGATCAATGCGCTGGTCTCGGGGTTCGCGCCTTGAACCGTGACGCGTTCGAGATGTCCTTCGACGACGTCGATCGTGAAGACGCCGTCCTTCACGCGCTGCGGCGGCACGAAGGCGCGCACGAGCAGATAACCCGCCGCGCGATAGCGCGCTTCGATGGCGTCGGCGACATTCAAGATGTCGGCGAGCGTGACGTCTTTTCCGAGAAGGCCGGCATAGAGCGGACGAAAGCGCTCGGCGGGAATCGTCACTGCGCCGACGATCCTGATATCGGTCAGATGGAAATGAACTTCATCGACGGCCTTGGGAACCGGCGAGCGATTGGGCGCGACAATGCTGAAGTCGAACTCGGGCTGGCCGGGAACGGCCGGAAGCGGACGGTCGCGGCCGGGTTGCACCGCACCTGGCAAAACCTGAGCATCCGCCTGCGCGGAAAGGAGGAGTCCCGCCGCGGTCGCGGCCATGCATGCCGTCGCACGGACGCCACTGCGCCGTCGTAACCACGCGCCCGGTTTCTGCAACGGCAACGCCCCCTATCGCCCAATCTCAAGCTGCGTTTTCCGAGGTCCCCGGAATTCGAAAAACTTTAACGAGTCCAATGTGCCCGTTTTTTTACAGTGCAACAATTGCGTCCGTGCGAGACGTTCTGTCTCGACCGAACGGCCGTTATAAGAAAAAATACCTAGCGCAATCTGGCTAATGTCGAAGGAAATTCAGCCGACAGGTCCCCCCATGCCGCCCTCCGCCCAGCAAGCTGACCCCTACGCCCGCGCCGCCGAAAAATTCGCGCTCTCGTGCAAACTCGCCAGCATCGAGTCCCTTTTGATGTGGGATGCGCAGACCAACATGCCCAAGGGAGGGGCCTGGGCGCGCGGCGAGCAGATCGGCGCGCTGGCCGAGATCACGTCCGAACTCACCGGCAACAAGGAAATCGGCGATCTGCTGCAGGAAGCGCAGACCTATGCTCATCGCTTGAGTGCTGCGGAGCGCGCCAATTTGAACGAGATGAAGAGACTTTGGGTGCATCGCGCCGCGGTTCCCAAGGAGCTGCTCGTCGAACGCGCGCGCGTCTCGCAAGCACTGCAGTCGACCTGGATCGATGCCAAGGCGAATTCCGATTTCGCGTCTTTTGCGCCGGGCTTCGAGAAGCTCATGGCGATCCACAAGGAGGTCGCGGCGGCGAAGGGCGCCGCACTGGGTCTTCAGCCTTACGACGCCATGATGGACGAACAGGATCCGGGCCTCACCACCGCTACCATCGATCCGATCTTCGACGACCTCGCATCCGAACTTCCCGGCATCCTGATGGAGGTGCGCGAACGCCAGGCACGCTGGCCCCAAGTCATCGCGTTCAGCGGCGACTTTTCGATTCCGCGGCAGGCAGCGCTTTCGGAGCGGCTCGCCAAGACAGTCGGGCATTCGCCGCAGAACAGCCGCATCGATGTGGCGCCGCATCCCTTCTCCATGCCGCATTCGCCGGGCGATGTCCGCTTCACGACGCGCTACGACATCGACAAGTTCCGCTACTCGGTGATGGCGACGCTGCACGAGGCGGGCCATTCGATGTACGAGTTCAACCTGCCGAGGACACATGCTTTCTCGCCGGCGGGCTTTGCGCGCGGCGCGTCTGCGCATGAGAGCCAGTCGCTGATGCTGGAGATGATGGCCGGACGCAGCAGGGAATTCCTGCAATTCCTCGCGCCGTTGCTGAGGGAATATTTCGGCGGCGACAAGGACTGCTGGTCGCCGACGAATGTGCTCAACTATTTCCGCCGCGTGGACGACGATTACATTCGCGTCGAAGCCGACGAAATTTCGTATCCCCTGCATGTCATCCTGCGCTATCGCCTCGAGCGCGCGCTCCTCGCCGGCGATCTTTCGGTCGACGACGTGCCGGGGGCGTGGAACGAGCTCTTCAAGAAACTGTTCGGGCGTGTACCGCCGAACCATGCCAAGGGCTGCCTGCAGGACATCCATTGGGCGGCCGCGCTGTTCGGCTATTTCCCGAACTATGCGCTCGGCGAATCCCTGGCAGCGCAATTGTTCGAGCGCGCAAAGAGCGACGACGGAACGATCCTGCCTGCATTGCGCACCGGCGATTTCAAACCCTATTTCAATTGGGTGCGGCCGCGCATCCACGAACAGGCGAGCCTGAAATCCTTCGACGACATCGTCATCGCCGCGACAGGCGACAGGCTCTCAGGCGCGGCACTGAAGCGCCACCTGCGCGCGCGCTATCTGGAAGAGCCGCTCGACTGAGTCTGTCATCCTTCGACAAGCTCAGGATGAGGTTATGTACTTCTCCTCCCTTACCCTGAGCCTGCCGAAGGGCGAGGGGCAGTTCTTTCTAGATCCGCCATTGCGCCTGCTTGACGAGCGCATCGAAGAAGCCTTGCGAATAGGCGTCTTCCGGCGCCGCCCGCACGCTCTTGTCGAGGAACTCGGCATCCTTGCCGACCAGGATGCGCCACTGACCGGCGCGCACGCCGTCGAGGATGATCTTCGCCGCCTGCCCCGCGCTTGTCGGCGCATTGTCGCGAAAGCCTTCGGCCTGGGCCTGCACCATGGCGCGCACCTGATCATCGCTCATCGCGACGAGATTGACGCCCTGCGCGGCCATGGCCTTCCTCACCGCCGGCACGTCGACGCCATCGCCGCTCAAGATCTTGCGCGAATTGATCACGATGTCGGTACCGATGTGACCTGGCATGACGACGGAGCATTTGATGTGCGGCGCGTTGACGGCGAGATCGGTCATCAAGGCCTCGGTGAAACCTTTGACCGCGAACTTCGCCGCACAATAGGCGGTGTGCGGCCGGCCGGGGCCGATCGAGGCCCAGAACCCGTTCACGCTGCTGGTGTTGACGATATGGGCTTCGCGCGCCTTCATCAGCATCGGCAGGAACGCGCGCACGCCATAATAGACGCCGCCCCAACAGACATCGAACGTCTTTTCCCACTGCGCACGGTCGCCATTGACGATGCTGCCGCCGCCGCCGATGCCGGCATTGTTGAACAAGAGATGGATGTGATCGGTGTCGAGTTCGCGGCCGACCGCTGCCGCCCAGTCGTTGACCTGGGCTTCGATCGACACGTCGGCGACATAAGTGGCAACGCGGGTCCCTTGCGGCGCTTTCTCGACGCAGCGCCTTTTTGTCTCGGCCATGTTCGGCGCCGACACATCGCACATCGCGACGTTGCAGCCTTCGGCGACAAGCTGAAGCGCCAGCTCGCGTCCCATGCCCGTGCCGCCGCCTGTGATGACGGCGGTCTTGCCAGCGAAATCCTTCATGTCTGTTTCCTTCCCGGTCGCGGATTTATGATAGGTAGCCACGACAGCATTGCAGATCGCGGTGCGGCGACAAATCCCCACGCGGTCTTTTTTTCATCGCGCTTCCGTTGGGATAAGGTTCAGAGACGGCCATGAATGATCGAAGCAAGTCCGAACCAGGCGCCAAAGCCCGCGAGCGCAGCGAATTCCGGCGCGTGCGCAGCCGCTACGCCGGATACTCGCGCGCACGCCTGGCGCAATTCGCGCGACGATTGAAGCGCGCGATTTATCCCGAGCGCGAATCCTTGACGCGCATCGAACTTGCGGGACCGACGGAGCGCATGCCGTTCAAGGATGTGCAAGCTTTGCGCTTTCGCGATGTGCAGGTCGGCGAGCCGCTGGGTCCCTTATGGTCGACCTATTGGGTGCGCCTGACTGCGGCGGTTCCCGCGCGTTGGAAGGGTTCGCGCGTCGACCTCCACTGGGATTCGCGTTCCGAGGCGCTGCTTTGGCTCGACGGCCGTTCGCGCCAGGGACTAAATCCCGGCCGCAACTTCGCGACGTTGACACCATGCGCCAGGGGCGGCGAGACACTCGTCTTTTTCGTCGAAGTCGCGTGCAACCGCGCGTTCGGCAATGCCGAAGCGGGTCATCCGCCGAGCGAGCCGTATCAACTCATGGCGTGCGAGCTTCGCCGCTTCGATCCCGATGCCTGGGCGCTGTTTCACGATTTCGACGTGCTGCGCCAACTCGAAGCCGATCGCGAGCCGCCGCAAACGCCGCTCTCCACCGGCGGCGTTGCGCCGAAAATCGTGCGCCCGGCGCTCGACACCACCTGGGCGGGCCGGCTGCTCCATGATCTGAACGAGGTCTGCAACATCCTCGATCCCGACGACAGGTCGACTTGGGACGGCGGGCGCGCACTTCTGAGGTCTCTGCTTGCCGTTCGCAATGGCGATGTGGTGCACGAGCTTTCGGCCATCGGTCACGCCCATATCGACACGGCGTGGCTATGGCCGATCGAGGAGACGCGGCGCAAATGCCAGCGCAGTTTCGCGAACGTCGTCGCGCTGATGGACGACTATCCGAACTTCAAATTCGCCTGCTCGCAGGCCTATCAATACGCCGTCATCGCGGAAACCGATCCCGATCTTTTTGCCCGGATCCGCGCCAAGGTCGAGACCGGCCAATGGATCCCGATCGGCGGCAGCTGGGTTGAACCGGACTGCAATCTCCCATCCGGCGAATCGCTGTCGCGACAATTTCTCTACGGCCAACGCTATTTCGAAAAGACATTCGGCAAGCGCTCGCGCATCTTCTGGAATCCCGACGTGTTCGGCTATGCCGGCCAGCTGCCGCAATTGATGCGTGAAGCCGGCATGGATCGCTTCCTGACGCAGAAGCTCTCGTGGAATCGCTTCACCGCGCCACCGCATCACAGTTTCCTCTGGCGCGGCCTCGACGGCAGCGAAGTCCTCACCCATTTTCCGCCGGCCGACACTTATAACGGCATGGCGAGCATGGCGGAGCTGCGTTATCACGCGGCGAATTACAAGGACGCGGACCGCACCAGCCAGGCGCTCTATCTCTTCGGTTACGGCGACGGCGGCGGCGGCCCCGACGCGATGATGATCGAAGCGTTGACGCGCACGCAGGATCTTCTCGGCGTGCCGATGAGCACGATCCGCTCGCCGGAGGACTTCTTCGACCGGCTCGACCAGGATGCCGATAAATTCGCAAGCATCGAAGGTGAACTCTACTTCGAATATCATCGCGGGACCTACACGTCGCAAGCCGAGGTCAAGCGTCTCAATCGCAAGCTCGAGGGGGCGCTTCAGACGTTGGAGTTTCTCAGCACCGCCAACCTCGTGGCAGGAAACCCGGCACCGTCGCGCGACGAGGTGGAGAGCCTCTGGCGCACGCTTCTGACCAACCAGTTCCACGACATCCTGCCCGGCAGCAGCATCTCCGAGGTCTATGTCCGCACGCGGCGCGAGTTGAGCGAGACGTTGGATGGCACGATGGCGCTTTCGCAGCAGTTGGCGAACGCACTCGCATCGGGCGGGACGGCGCCGACGCCGATCAATCCCATCGGTCATCCACGCGCCGAGGTCGCGGCGCTGCCAAACGGCGAACTCGCCTTCGTCGTTGCCGCGCCATTCTCGTCCGGCACAATCGGCTCGGCGGGCGACGAGGTGGTACTGCACGAAAACAAGGACGGCAGCATCGTCCTGGAAAATCGCGCGCTGCGTGCCGTGCTTGCTGCGGATGGCAGCGTTCTGTCGCTCATCCATCGCGAGAGGGGCCGCGAGACGCTGGCGGCTCCGTCGAACCGCTTTGTCCTCTTCGACGACAGGCCGACCGAATATGAAGCCTGGGACATCGATCCGTTCGCGCTGGAAACGGGACTGGAAGCGCCCGTGTCCGAACATTGCAGCATCACCGCGCGCGGCCCGCTTCGCTGCGAGGTCAAATTCGCGCGCAAGCTCGGCAAGGAAAGCAGGCTCGTCCAGACCATCCGGCTCGACGCGGGTTCGAAACATCTCGTGTTCGATACGGAGATCGACTGGCACGAACGGCGCACGCTTGCCAAAGTCATGTTCGCGTTGAACTGCAAGGCGCCGCGCGCGACGTCTGAGACCATGTTCGGCGCGGTCGAACGGCCGACGCACGCGAACACCGACGCCGACCTTGCGCAGTATGAGGTGCCGGCGCATCGCTGGGCCGACTTGTCCGAAGCCGGTTTCGGCGTCTCACTTCTGAACGACTCGCGTTACGGCCATTCGGTGTTCGGCAACGCGATGAGTCTCAGCCTCTTGCGGGGCACAATGTCGCCGGATGCGACGGCCGACATCGGCGTGCATCGCTTACGCTACGCGCTCTATCCGCATGCCGGCGATTGGCGCCAGGCGAACACGGTGTGCGAAGCCCATTGCTTCAACCGCCCGTTCGTCTGGACGAACGGAACGACCGGCGAAATCCTCCACCGGCCGCTGGTTTCGCTCGATCCGGCGAATGTCGTCATCGACACGCTGAAGCCGGCGGAAGACGGCAAGGGCTTTGTCGTGCGCCTTTACGAAAGCACGGGCTCCGCGACCAGAGCGCGGCTGGCCTTCGGCTTTCCCGTGCGGAACGTGTCGCTCAGCAATACGCTCGAAGACCGGCTGGCGGCGCTCGCCGTCGCGAACAACGCCTGCCAATTCGACGTCAGGCCGTTTCAGATCGTCACGTTGCGCGTCGCTTGATGGCACAGGTAACGTCGCCCCCATAGAAGAAGTGTGGGGACGCCCATGAGCACGGCAGCATCCGGTCCACTGGCCGGCGTTCGCGTTCTCGATCTGACATCGGTCGTGCTGGGGCCGCTCGCGACACAGATTCTCGGCGATTTCGGCGCCGACATCCTCAAGATCGAGAATCCGAACGGCGACATGATGCGCACCAACGGCGTGTCGCTGCATCCGGGCATGAGCTCGATCTTTCTCGCGCTCAATCGCAACAAGCGCTCGCTCTGCCTCAATCTTGCGATTGAAGAGGGCAAGGACGTTCTCAAGCGGTTGATCGCAAGCGTCGACGTGCTCGTGCACAATATGCGCGTGGAGGCGATCGAACGTTTGGGTTTCGGTTATCAGGCCGTGCGGGCCATCAACCCGAAGATCGTCTATTGCGCGGCGACGGGCTTCGATCAGGACGGACCGGATCGCGACAAGCCCGCCTTCGACGACATCATCCAGGCAGCCTCCGGTCTTGCGACCATTGCGAGCATCGGGCGCGACAAGCCCGACTTCGTGCCCACGCTTGTGGCCGACAAGACGGCGGGCATCTCCGTCGTCAACGCCGTGCTCGCCGCACTCTTCCATCGCGAACGCACGGGTGAGGGACAATATGTCGAGGTCCCGATGCTGGAGACGATGGTTGCCTTCGTCCTGACCGAGCATCTCGGCGGCCTGACGTTCGAGCCGTCGCCGACCAAAGCGGGTTATGCGCGGCTTCTGGCCGGCGGGCGCAAACCGGCGCCGACCAAGGACGGCTTCCTCGCTCTCCTGCCGTACACGACCGAACAGTGGCATTCGTTCCTCAAGGCAGCCGACCGGCCCGATCTGATCGAAACGCTCGCCATCGCCGACCGCCACACCCGCAATGCCAATATCCAGAAGATCTATGCCGCCTTGCACGAGATCACGCTGACCCGCACGACCGCGGAATGGATGAGCATCTGCAACCAGTTCGACATTCCCGCGACGCCGCTCTACAGCCTCGACGAACTTCCGGATCACCCGCAGCTCCGGGCCACCCAGCTCTTCCAGACGATGGAGCATCCGAGCGAAGGAACCGTGCGCTATGTCCGTCCGCCGACGAAGTTCGCGCGCACGCCGGCAAGCGTGAGGCGGCCTGCGCCGCGGGTCGGCGAACATAGCCGCGAGATTCTGCGCGAAGCGGGATTGCGCGACGATGAAATCACCGCTTTGCTGGCTGCCAAGACCGTCAAGCAGCACGAGACGCAATAACAAAGGCGAACGACAATGGATTTCGAACTGGCCGAAGAACACCGCATGCTCAAGGAATTGGTGCATCGCTTCGTCGAGGATGAATTGATGCCGCTGGAGGCCGGCGTGCTTGAGCGCGAGGCGGCGGGACAAGGCTTGTCGATTCCGAAAGCCGATCAGGAACGGATCGACAAGATTTCGCGCTCGCTCGGTCTTTGGGGGTTGGACGCTCCGGCCGACATCGGCGGCTCCGATCTTCCGGCTGTCGCTCTGGTCGGCGTGAACGAGGAACTCGGCCGCACCGTCACGCCTTATACGTTGCCGCCGGACTCGCCGAACCTGCGCATGCTGATGGCGACGGTCAACGAACGCCAGCGCGAAGCGTATCTGGCGCCTTATGTGCGCGGCGAAACGATTTCCGCGATCGGCATTTCAGAGCCAGGCGCCGGCTCCGATCCCTCCGCCATGATCACGCGTGCCGAGCGTCAGGGCGACGACTGGATCTTGAACGGCCGCAAGATCTGGATCAGCCGCGCCGACCACGCCGATTTCACGATCGTCATGGCGCTGACCAACAAGGAAAAGCGCGCCCGCGGCGGCATTTCGGCGTTCCTGGTCGACAAGGGAACGAAGGGGTTCAATGTTCTGCGCCGCATTCCGATGGTCGGCGGCGCATCGACTTTCGAGATCGCGCTGGAAGATTGCCGCGTCGAAGGCTGGAAGCTCCTCGGTACGGAAGGCTCCGGCTTCGCGCCGATGCAGATCCGGCTCGGCACGCGCAGGCTCGAGATGGCGGCCTGGTCGATCGGCATGGCGCAGCGTGCGCTCGACATGATCTGTGCCTTCGCGCCGCAACGCGTGGTGTTCGGCCAGCCGCTGTCGGAACGTCAGGCGATCCAATGGTGGGTGGCCGATGCCGCGACCAAGATCCATGCCGCGCGGCTGATGACCTATGACTGCGCCTGCAAGCTCGATGCCGGACGCGACGTGCGCCTCGAGATCTCGATGATCAAGGCGTTCGCAACCGAGATGGCCTACGAAGTCGTCGATCACGCCATGCAGGCGCATGGCGCGATGGGCATGACCAAGGAATTGCCGTTGCAGATGATGTCGACCAAGCTTCGCACCATGCGCATCTATGACGGCCCGACCGAAGTGCACAAATGGGTCGTGGCGCGCAATCTCCTGGGAGCAAAACGGTGACCAAGTCCCAATATGGCGAAGTCTCCCTCGTCCGCGACGGCCATGTTGCGATCCTCGAGATCAACCGGCCGCCCAACAATCACGTCACCGTGGAGTTGATGCGCGATCTCGCGAATGCGCTCGACGATATCGACGCTGAGACCGAGCTCCGCGCCAGCGTGCTTGCCTCGGCAGGCAAGGCGTTTTGTGCCGGCGCGGACCTGACGGCGCCGGCAGGTATCGTCAATCCGGGAGCGGGTCCCGGGATCAACGCGCTTTATATCGAAGCGGTCCGGTTGTTCTCGAACAAGAAGCCCATTGTCGCCGCGGTACAGGGCGCGGCGGTCGGCGCCGGCCTTGGCCTTGCACTCGTCGCCGATTTTCGTGTCGCGGCGCCCGAAGCGCGTTTCACGTCCAACTTCGTCAAACTCGGCTTTCATCCCGGCTTCGGCGTCACGCACACCTTGCCGCGTCTGATCGGCGAACAGCGTGCGGCACTGATGTGCCTGACCGGACGGCGCATCAAGGCCGACGAGGCTCTGGCCTGGGGCCTGGTCGACGAAGTCGTGCCGCTCGATCAGTTGCGTGCGGCCGCGCTCCGTCTTGCGGGCGAGATCGCGGAGAATGCGCCGCTCGCGGTCGTCGCGACGCGCGCCACGCTTCGGCGCGATCTGGCCGAACGCGTCAAGGCCCAGACCGACCACGAATTCGCCGAACAATCCGTGCTGCGCAAGACCAAGGATTTCGCCGAAGGCGTGCGCGCCGTCGCCGAACGCCGGCCCGGTCGTTTTACGGGAAGGTGAATCGTCCCTCGCCCTCCATCCCTGGACAAGCTCGGTATGAGGCTCGGGTTTTCCTCATCCTGAGCTGGCCGAAGGATGAGGGGCAAAACTACTGTTCGATGTTCGGCTCGACGAGATTGGCGAGGTTGCAAAGCGAATCCTGCCAGCCGAGATAACAGGCCTCGGGAGGAATGGCATCCGGGATACCTTCTTGAACGATGCTCACCTCGGTGCCGACGGAAACCTTCTTCAGCGTCACTGTGACTTGCATCTTCCCCGGAAGATTGGGGTCTTCGAACATATCCGTGTAGCGGATGCGCTCATGCGGAGCGAGTTCGAGATACTCACCGCCGAAGGAATGGCTATGGCTGGTGGTGAAATTCCGGAACGAGGCGCGAAAGCCGCCACCGACCTTCGGCTCCATGTGATGGACCGTGCAGGCAAAGCCGTTCGGCGGCAGCCATTTTGCCATCGCGTCCGGCTCGAGGAACGCGCGATAGACCTTTTCGGGCGAGGTGGTGAGCACGCGATGCAGGCGCACAGTGCTGGGCATGTTCATTTCTCCCTATTTTGTCGGCATGCGTATTCCCCGAATGGGGTCGAACCCATAGCCGTTGGACTGGCGGCCCGAGGCGACATAAGCCGCCAGGCGTGGTCGCGCATACATCCGCATACGATAACGCGCCAGCGCCGGCATTCGTTCAAAGCTGCGAGGGAAGAACGCCGCCGCTTCGTCGAGCACGGTCAGCGCATAATAGTCGGCAAAGAGCGGGCGCTCGCCGCCGAAGTACTTCGCACCTCCCAACCATTCCGCAATGAGCTGAAGTTGGTCGGCCAGTGTGCCCTTCTCGAACGCTGCGCTGGCCTCGACCGAGTCGGAACCGGGCGACCAGAAATGGTCCCAGAGCCGCTGTTGCAAATCGCGCGCGGCCTCTACGCTGATGTCGTTGCGAATGCGTTCGTCCTCATTCTCTCCGCAAAGACCGCGCGGCCGCGCGAGATAGCGCAGGATCGCCTGGCATTGAAACAAGGTCCGCGGCCCATCTTGCAACCTTGGAACCTGGCGAAACTGCATGTGCGGTTTCAGCGCGTCCCACTCCGCGCCGCCCACGCGCTTGTCTTCGAACGGCTCGCCGAGGTCCTCGAGAAGCAGCCGGATCGGTTCGCCAAGGCCGCGAAAGGTCAAATAGGTCAAAGTCAGCATGCGATCTCCAAAAGGCACAACCTCATCCTGAGCTTGATGAGGGGCACTCTCTTTTACAGCAGATATTTCTGTCGGCTGCTTGATCGTCCGGAATTGGTTCCTATGTGACTCCGACAGGAATGGAACCGGGACCGCGCGTGAGGAGGTCAAGCAACAATCAAAAAAACTCGGCACAATTATATTGCCGAAGGAGTCGTCGAGCCTCGTCTGCAAGACGCACGAAAGGACTTGCTTTAGTAAGCAGGAATTGAACATCAAAAAGCGACGGAAAAATGCGCACCAGAAATACGACGGAGGGGCATCGCGCGAAATGCAATTCATTTACTTCGTTTGCTCGGCGCAACAGGCCTGCTTAGCATCGTGAACGACGCGGAAGAGGGATAAGAACCAGCATGGACGTCGGCGAATGGACGGCGAATGGCGAGTGGTCGGCCACGCCCGAACTCAACAAGATCTATCGCGAGATCCGTGCTCTCGGCCTCGAGGGCCATCTCGCCGAACTCGAAGCCTTTGGATTTACGGTGATCCGAGATGCGCTGTCGCCCGAGCTGACAAAGGGCTTGCGCCAGGCGGTTCTGGATTCGGCGCAGACGAATTTCGGCAAGACACTCGATCTCGAACAGGAAAAGGACCTGCACGAAGTCCGTCTCGCGCCGTTCCTGCTCTACAAGAGCGAACTCTTCGAGCAGGCGCTGCTCAATCCCAAGCCCCTTGCGCTCATCACCTATCTTCTCGGCTATAGTTGCTGGCTGAGCAGCATGACGAGCCATGTGAAAGGCCCGGGCGAAGTCGGCCTTCTCCTGCACAGCGACACGGGAAACGGCATGCCCGGTCCCTTCTCGCCCTATTCCCACGTCGCCAACTGCAACTATGCGCTGACCGATTACAGCGAAGACGGCGGCTCGCTGGCGCTGGTGCCGGGAAGCCACCGTCATTTCCGTCAGCCGACACCGTTCGAGAACAAACTCGCCGGGAACGAGCGCAATCCCCACGTCATTCCGATCGAAGTGCCGGCCGGAACCGCAATCGTCTGGCACGGCAACACATGGCATGGTTCCTTCCCGCGCAAGAAACCGGGATTGCGCGTCAACCTGGCGATGTATTTCTGCCGTCAATACATGGCGCCGCAGGAGCTTTATGCCGAATGCGTGCCGGATTCGCTGTTAAAGCGGCACGGACGCGAGTCGCGGATGGCGCAACTTCTCGGCCTCAACCGTTTCAACGGTTGGCGCGACGAAGGGCCGAACATGGGCGATCTTCGCACCATGCGGGCGGGACGGAGCTGGCAGTCATGACCGACTCTCTGCTCCAAGACATCCTGGTGCTGGATTGCGCGAGCTTCGTCGCCGGTCCCGCCGCCGCCACGATCATGTCGGATTTCGGCGCACGCGTGATCAAGATCGAACCGCCCGGCGCCGGCGATAGCTATCGCCAGCTCATCAAACTGCATGGCGTGCCGCTTTGCGAGCACGACTATTTCTGGCTGCTCGACAATCGCAACAAGGAGAGTCTGGCGCTCGATCTCAAGCAGAACGATGGCCGCGCGATTCTCGAAAATCTGATTGCGCGCGCCGACGTGTTCATCACGAATTTTCCCGGACCGATCCGCGAGCGGCTTCGCCTGCGCGCGCAAGACATCCTGCCGCTCAATGACCGGCTGATCTATGCCTCGCTCACGCCTTACGGCGAGGACGGACCGGAGAAGGATCGCACCGGCTATGACTCGACGGCGTGGTGGGCGCGCTCGGGATTGATGAGCGCCATTCGTCCGACGGCGGAGGCCGAGCCGGCGCGCTCGATTCCCGCGATGGGCGATCATCCGACCTCCGTCGCCTTGTTCGGCGCCATCATGACGGCGCTCTACCGCCGGCAGAAAACCTGCAAGGGCGGCCAAGTATCGACCTCGCTTCTCGCCAACGGTTTGTGGTCGGTGGGTTGCTATCTGCAAGCCGCTTTGTGCGATGCGGAGTTCCTGCCGCGCGTCGAGCGCTATCACCGAAGCCCGCTCCTGGAAACCTTCCGTTGCCGCGACGAGCGCTGGTTCCTGCTGTCGATCGTCAATCAGGTGCGCGAGTGGCCGCTGCTGGCGACGTGTGTCGGCCATCCTGAATGGATCGACGATCCGCGCTTTGCCACGCCCGAAGGGCGCACTGCGAATGCCGATATGCTGACGCGCGCGCTGGAAGAGATCTTTCTCACGCGCGACTGGCATGATTGGCGCCAGCGCTTCATAGAGGCAGGGATCACCTTTGGTCCGATTGCCGAGTTGGAAGATCACGTCGACTGCCCGCAGGTGGAAGCCAATGGCCTGCTGCCGAAGATCGCCGATATGGGCGGCTTGCGTACCGTTGCCAGCCCGATCCATCTCAAGGACGAAATGAAAACGACACCGCGCAGGGCGCCGCGCGTCGGCGAACACTCGCAGCGCATTCTCGAAGAGTTGGGACTGTCGAAGAGCGAGATCGAACGTCTGAAGGCGGCGGGCGCGGTGGAAATCGCCCCGATCGCTTAGGGCCCTAACTAGTTGGTCTTGGCCGGCGTCGGCGCAGCAGCCGATTGCAGCTGCTGCAGAAACGTCGCATAGACCCAGCCGTCCTGTTTCATCGCACCGGCGCCGAATTCGATGTGGACCCAATTGCCGCGCCGCTCAAGCGTGTGCACGGCAACGTTGGCGCCGAGCGTCGTGACCAGGGACGCCGATTTCGCCGGCGCCGAACGCACATTCGCCGATTTGACGACAATGTCGGTCGGCAGAACGAGCGGCTGCACAGCCGGCTTGGCTGCGACGGGCTTGGCCGGCGTGGGTTCGACATCGTCGGAGTAGGAACTGTCCGGGAACCAGTCAGAAGGCAGAAGCGCCATGATGTGCGGATAGAAGATGAAGATCGCCACCGCGATCGCGCCGACGATGCCGATATCGCGCCACGGCATTTGTTTCTTGGTCTGCCGCGGCAACGAGCGATTGCGGCCCGTCGAAATCAGGACCCGGTCGGAGTGCTGGCGATGCTGCAAGAGATCGAGCGGCTCGCCGGTCAGCCGCGCCCTGGCCTGCTCCGCCGTCGCGCGCGCCTGGGCCAATTCGACCTCGCGGATCGCCATCTTCGATTTCAGCCGTTCAATGTCATCGCGCAACCTGAGAACTTCGACGCTATCGCGCAAGGCCGGCACTTCGGCTTGCGGCGCCTGCTGTATCTGCGGCTCCGCATCCTGCTCTGCTGCAGGCTTCGCCCGGCTTGCGGCGAACTCCTCTCGCCACTTCGCTTCGACGGCGGCGAGCCTTCCAGCTTCCTCGGCGTTCCACTGGTCACGTGCCTGTTCCATGGCGACCTCCGCTTGGCGGCGCAACTGTTCGCTCTCGGCTTCCGCCGCGCGCCGCGCCTGCCGCAACTCGCCGTCGCGCTCGGCCAATGCGGCCTTTGCGAGCGACAGCTCCTCGCGCGCCTGGCTGAGTTGGCGCGCCTCCTCGGAGGCACTTGCCTCCAGCAACGACCGCGCATGTGCGAGTTCCCTGGCCGATTGCTCGCTCCACTGCGAGCGAGCTGCCGCAAGCCGCAGCGCTTCTTCCTCGCTCCAGCTTTTGCGGGCGTCTGCCAGCGCCACCTCGACGTCGCGGCGCGCACCGTCGCCGGCATGTTCGAGGTTTTGCCGAAGCTGTGCCAACTCGGCGTCGCGGTTGGCGAGCGTCGCGTTGACGACAGCGAGTTCGTCGCGCAATCCGTCGATCTGGCCCGCGTTGCTCGCGTTACCGTCGTCGCCGGCGCGCAGCCGCGCTTCCGCAATCGACTTGGCAGATTCCTCGTGCCATTTGGCTTCTGCGGATGCGAGCCTCGCCGCCTCACCGGTCTTCCAGACGCGCTGTGCCGCTTCGAGCGCAATCTGCAATTCCTTTTCGGCCCGCGCGCGTTCATCCGCCAGCGCCTTTGCCGACTGTTGCTGCCAGGCCGCTTGCGCCTCCGACAGCCGCGAGTCCGCCTGTGCCTTCCATTCGTGCTCCGCTTTGGAACGCAGCAGCACCGCTTCGTCGCTCGAGCGGTTGCGCGATTCTGCGAGCGCTCTTTCGGACTGCGCCTGCCACTCGGCCTTGGCGGCGGCCAGTCGGTTCGCTTCGCCCTCCTTCCACGCTCTCTGCAGCTTGGTGAGTTCGGCTTCGAATTCCCGTCGCAGGCGTTCATGCGCGTCGTTCTGCGCAGTGACCGCCGCCAATTGCCACTGATCGCGCGCTTCGGCGAGACGTCCCGCTTCGCTTTCTTTCCAGGCGGCCTTCGCTTTGGCGAGGTCTGCTTCGAACTCGCTGCGAGCGCGTTCGTAAGTTTCGCCCTTCGATGCGAGAAGCCGGAATTTGTCTTCGGCGGCAAGTCGAGCAGCTTCGCTCGCCTTGGCATCGTGTTCGGACTGAGCGAGCTTGGCTTCGAATTCCTTGCGCCAGATCTGCCGCTCTTGTTCCAGCTCACGTCTGTATTCAAGTTCCGCCTTGGCGAGCCGGCTTTCTTCTTCGGCCTGCCATGTTCTGCGACTCTGTTCGAGATGGGCGGCCTCGCGGCTGGCGAGCTCCGCCAGGCGCTCCTTCGTCTCCGCTTCCCAGGCGCTCCTGGCGTTCACGAGTTCGGCCTGAGCCATCTGCTTGGCGCGCGATTCCCAGTCGCTCTCGAGACCTTGCCTGACGTCGGCGAGCATGGATTCTTGCGCTGCGCGGGCCGCCTTCGCCTCGGCCAATTCGATCCGCAGGCGCTCGGCTGTGGCACGCTCCGGCCCGGTGTCCTGTGGTGCGCGACCGCCATCGACGGCAGCGATCCTTGGACTGTCGTACGCAGGGATCGCATATTCCAGCACCGCGATGGTCGCGCCGTCGCCGCCGTCGAGGCTTACGACACGAATCGAGATCTTCTGTTCGCCGCCAAGATCTCTCGGGGCCAGGAACTGCAGACCCTCGAGATCATCGAGCACGAGCGACCAGGAGCGGTCGCCATTGTTTTGTCCGCGCGACAGGCGGGTGCGATGCGGCAGCCGTTCGACGCGAAGCGAAATTCGGCCTTGCCCGCGATAAGGCGAGATGAGCGGCGCGAGATCGAGCGGGATCGCTTGAATCGGCGCCTCGGCATCGGACAAAGCACGACCAGTCGCGCTCGCCTGAACCGTCACAGGTCCGGCAGGTCGCTTGGCAAATCCCGTCCCGCGCAATGCCATGTCTGAGTGTTCCCACCGCCGCTCCGTCAGCGGCGTCCGCGCCAGTCACAACCTCGGGCGCCATACTTTCCCAATTTGGGTAAAGTATTCGTTCGTTTTGGGGTTGCACGATGAAGCGCGATGCTGAGCGCCAAGTACAAAATTGGTTCAAATTGTTCCCATTCTGCGCGCCGGAAAGGCGGTGTTCGGGCTGCGTGGGACCCCGATTTGACGACTCAGGGGACGCGGAATCCCTCCGCTTGGGCTAAGATCGTTAAGCGGGGCGAGCGACGTTCCGACAAACGGGAGGATGAAGCATGGCCAAGAAAAGTTCGGGTGGTGTCTATCGCGTGACCGAAATCATCGGCAGCAGCAAAACCTCCTGGGAAGATGCTGCCAAGAATGCCGTGCAGACTGCTGCAAAGACTTTGCGCGATCTGCGCGTTGCCGAAGTCAACAAGCTCGACATGACGGTCGAGAACGGCAAGGTCTCTGCGTATCGCGCCAGGGTGACGTTGTCGTTCAAGTACGAAGGCTAACAGTTCGGCCTGCAGCGAACCGATTCCATGCGACGAAGGCGCCGCCTGCGCGTCTTCGTCCATGGCAACTCCACACGCGCACGGACGATCGTCGGACAATAAAGTGTGAAGTCGACCAGGTGTTCTTGTCAGTTTGTTTCGGGTGCAATTCGCGCCGCGTTCGCGTGTCATTCGCGCTAGACTGGCGCCGCACTCAAGCGGTTTTCCCATGACTGTCTCAGCTTCGCGGCCCGCGGCACGTTCCGCGCTCGATCTCATCGGCAACACGCCTCTCATCGAACTGACGCGATTGAACGCCGGCCCATGCCATCTCTTTGCGAAACTTGAGAGCCAGAATCCGGGCGGCTCGATCAAGGATCGGATCGGCCTTTCGATGATCGAAGCGGCGGAAAAGAACGGCAAACTTCGGCCGGGCGGCACGATCGTGGAAGCGACAGCCGGCAATACCGGACTTGGCCTCGCCCAAGTCGGTATCTTGAAAGGATACAAGATTCTTCTCGTCGTCCCCGACAAGATGGCGCGCGAAAAGATTCAGCACCTGCGTGCACTCGGCGCCGACGTACGTCTGACGCGATCGGATGTCGGAAAAGGCCATCCGGACTACTACCAGGACATGGCCGAGCGCATCGCGGCCGAAACGCCCGGCGCGTTTTTCGTCAACCAGTTCGCGAACCCCGCCAATCCGTTTGCGCACGAGACGACGACCGGGCCGGAAATCTGGCAGCAGATGGAGCATGACGTTGACGCCGTGGTGGTGGGTGTCGGTTCGGGCGGAACACTTACGGGGCTCGGGCGCTTTTTTGCGCGCACGTCGCCGAAGACCGAGATCATTCTTGCGGATCCCGCCGGCTCCGTCCTTGCGCCGCTGCTGAAAACCGGAAAAATGACCGAAGCCGGATCCTGGATCGTCGAAGGCATCGGCGAAGATTTTGTTCCGGACAATGCCGATCTATCCTTCGTGAAAGCTTCTTATGCGATCACGGATCGCGAGAGCGTCGAGGCCGCACGCGAATTGCTGGCGAAGGAAGGAATCCTCGCCGGTTCATCGTCCGGCACGCTTCTCGCAGCAGCGCTGCGCTATTGCCGCGAACAAAAAGAGCCAAAGCGCGTGGTGACGCTCGTCTGTGACAGCGGCAACAAATACCTCTCCAAGGTCTTCAACGATTTTTGGGTGGCCGAACAAGGGCTTTCGGACAGACCGCTCAAGGGCGATCTCAGCGATTTGATTTCACGCCGTTTCGACACGGGTGCGACCGTTACGGTCGGACCCGACGATACGCTCTTGACCGCCTATCACCGAATGCGCTCGGCAGACGTTTCCCAGCTTCCCGTCCTTGTCGAACGCAAGCTCGTCGGAATCATCGATGAAAGCGACATCCTGAACGTCATCGTCGGCCGCGAGAGCATGCGCGGATCGGGATTTGCGACGTCCGTGAAGGAAGCCATGACCTCCTCGCCGCACACCTTGCCCGTGAGCGCATCCCTGTCGGCGCTGCTTCCCGTCTTCGCGCACAACGAAGTGGCGCTCGTGTGCGAAGGTGATAGGTTTGTCGGTCTGATAACCCGCATCGATCTGATCAATCACATCAGGCTTAACCCATGAGCAAGCGACGCAATCGTTTGGCATTCTCGACGCGTGCCATTCACGCCGGGCAACAGCATGACCCGACGACCGGCGCGGTGATGGTACCGATTTACGCCACCTCAACCTATGCCCAGGAAAGTCCCGGCACGCATAAGGGCTTCGAATATTCACGCAGCCAGAACCCGACCCGCATGGCGTTTGAACGCTGCATTGCCGACTTGGAGAGCGGCTCGCACGGCTTCGCCTTTGCTTCGGGACTTGCCGCGATTGCAACGATTCTCGAGCTTCTCGATTCCGGCGCACACATCATCGCGACCGACGATCTTTACGGCGGTTCGTTCCGCCTCTTCGAGCAGGTGCGCAAGCGTTCCGCAGCGCTTCAATTCAGCTTTGTCGACATGTCTGACGTGTCCGCGATCGAAGCGGCCATCCGGCCGAACACGCGGATGATTTGGATAGAGACACCCACAAACCCCCTATTGCGGCTGGCCGATCTTGCCGCCATCGCGACCCTTGCCAGGAAACACCGGTTGATGGCCGTCGCCGACAACACGTTCGCCAGCCCCTATGTGCAGCGCCCGCTGGAAAGCGGCATCGACATCGTAATGCATTCGACGACCAAATATCTGAACGGTCATTCCGACATCATCGGCGGCTGCGTGGTGGTGAACACCGACGAACTCGGCGAAAAGCTGAAGTTTCTGCAGAATGCCATCGGCTCGATCGCCGGACCGTTCGACAGCTTTCTCGCGCTGCGCGGTCTCAAGACTCTGGCGTTGCGCATGGAGCGGCACTGCAGCAACGCCATGGCTGTCGCGCGCTGGCTGGAAAAAAATCCAAAGGTCGCACGGGTCATCTATCCCGGACTCGAGAGCCACCCACAGCATAAGCTCGCCAAAAAACAGATGAGCGCGTTCGGCGGCATCGTGACGTTTGTCGTGGACGGCGACCTCGCCGCGACGAGGCGCGTTCTCGAGCGCACCCATCTCTTTACGCTTGCCGAAAGTCTCGGCGGAGTCGAAAGCCTGATCGAACATCCCGCGATCATGACGCATGCGTCGATTCCGTCCGACAAACGAGACCAGATCGGCATTTCCGATTCGCTGGTCAGGCTATCCGTCGGAATTGAGGATCCGGATGATCTGATCGCCGATCTCGACATGGCGCTGAGCTAAGGCGACGAAGGCAGGAGACCCTTCAGCAGGTCGCGAAGTTTGCCGCTCCGAACATAATCCGTGATCGCTGCGATATCCGGTGCGAAGTAGCGGTCGCGGTCATAGGGGCGCACGAGAGAGCGAATGTCGCGCGCCGCGTGTTCGAGCGCGGGCGAGGATTTGAGCGGGCGATGAAATTCCAGTCCCTGCGTGCCAGCCAAGAGTTCAATTGCGACCACCGTGGCGGTGTTTTCGGCCATGTCGAGCAAGCGTCTGGCACCATGCGTGGCCATCGAGACATGGTCTTCCTGGTTGGCGCTCGTAGGGACCGTGTCCACCGAAGCCGGATGCGCCAGAAGGCGATTTTCCGCGACCAGCGCGGCGGCAGTGACTTGTGCGATCATGAAGCCTGAGTTCAGACCGGATTCCTGCACCAGGAATGCCGGCAGCCCGCTCATCTTGGGATCGACGAGGATCGCGCTGCGCCGTTCGGACATGTTGCCGATTTCGCACAAGGCGAGCGCAAGCTGGTCGGCGGCGAACGCGACAGGCTCGGCGTGAAAATTCCCGCCCGAAAGCACGTCGCCATTTTCCATCACCAGCGGATTGTCAGTCACGCCGTTCGACTCGATCTGGAGAGTCTTTCCCGCCATTCGCATGATGTCGAGCGCCGCACCCATGACCTGTGGTTGGCAGCGCAAGGAATAGGGATCCTGCACCCTGTCGTCGCTGTCGGGCGCGCGATGCGACTCGCGGATTTCGCTTTGCGCCATGAGATCACGCAACGCGGACGCGACGTCGATCTGGCCTGGCTGTCCGCGCAATTCGTGGATTCGAGGATCGAAGGGCGTGTCCGAACCTCGCAAGGCATCGGTCGAAAGCGCGCCGGCGACCAAAGCGGCTGCGAAAGTTTTTTCGGTTTCGAATAATCCCGCCAGCGCCAGCGCGGTTGACACCTGCGTGCCATTGAGAAGCGCCAAGCCCTCCTTTGGCCCGAGCGAGTGGATGCCGAATCCGGAGCGTTCGAGTGCGGCCGATGCCGCGTGCGTTTCGCCCTTTACCCTGACCTGACCGATGCCCAGCAAAGCCGCCGCGAGATGGGCGAGCGGTGCGAGATCGCCCGATGCGCCGACCGAACCCTTTGCAGGAATGCAGGGATAGATCTCTGCGTTCAGGAGCGCGATGAGTCTCTCGACTGTTTCGACCCGTACGCCGGACGCGCCCTGACAGAGCGAGGCGACCTTGAGAACCAAGATGAGACGCACGACCGGATCGGGCAGATCATTGCCCACGCCGCAAGCATGGCTGAGCACCAGATTGCGCTGCAACGCTTCGAGATCGTCGCGGCCGACGACCTTGCTGGCAAGAAGGCCAAATCCCGTATTTACGCCATAGACGACCGAGCCGCCCTCGACGATCTTCGCGATGATGCGCGCGCCCGCGTCGATGCGGGCTTTGGTTTTCTCGGAGAGCGCGAGTATGACGGGCTTTTCGTAAACCTCGCGCAACGCCGAAAGAGCTAGAGGTTGGTCGAGCGAAATCGTCATTCGCTGTCCCCAAGAGACGGCAGGTTCAAGTGTTTGTCGCGCGCGGTCTCTAGGGCGATGGCATAACCGGCATCGGCGTGGCGCATCACGCCGCTTGCCGGATCGTTCCACAAGACGCGCTCGAGCTTTTCGCGCGCCTCGTCCGTTCCGTCGGCAACGATGACGACGCCGGCATGCTGCGAATACCCCATGCCGACGCCCCCGCCATGGTGCAGCGAAACCCACGTTGCGCCAGAAGCGGTATTGAGCAGACCGTTCAGCAGCGGCCAGTCGGAGACCGCATCCGATCCGTCTTGCATGGCCTCGGTCTCTCGATTGGGACTCGCCACGGAGCCCGCGTCCAGATGGTCGCGGCCGATCACGATCGGCGCGTGGAGCTCGCCGCTTGCCACCATGTCATTGAATTTAAGACCGGCGCGATGGCGTTCACCAAGGCCAAGCCAGCAGATGCGCGCCGGCAGACCCTGAAAGGCGATGCGCGACTTGGCCATCTCGAGCCAGCGATGCAAAGCTTTGTTTTCCGGAAAGAGCTCTTTGACCGCAGCATCGGTCTTGTAGATGTCCTCCGGTTCGCCGGACAGCGCGACCCAGCGAAACGGACCCACGCCGCGGCAAAAGAGCGGGCGGATAAAGGCCGGCACGAAGCCAGGAAAGTCAAAGGCATCGTCCACGCCTTCGTCGCTCGCCACCTGTCGGATGTTGTTGCCGTAATCGAACGTCGGAATTCCCATGCGCGAGAAGGCGAGCATGGCGCGCACGTGTTTGGCGATGGACTTTCGCGCTTCAGCCGCAACCTTTTGCGGATCGCTCAGTCTAAGCTTTTCCCATTCGGAAACCGTCCAGCCCTCCGGGAGATAACCGTTCACCACATCATGGGCACTCGTCTGATCGGTGAGCGCGTCGGGCTTCACACCGCGGCGCAAGAGTTCGGGCAATATTTCCGCGGCATTGCCGACGAGCCCGACCGAGCGCGCGCGGCGCTTGGCGACCGACTCGTCGATCATGGCGAGCGCCTCGTCGAGACTGTCAGTGGCGACGTCGAGATATTTCGTCTCGAGACGCTTTTCGATTCGGGAACGCTGGCACTCGACTGCAAGAAGCGAGGCGCCGGCCATGGTGGCCGCCAGCGGCTGTGCGCCGCCCATTCCGCCAAGCCCGGCCGTGAGAATCCATTTTCCCGAGAGATCGCCGTGAAAATGCTGGCGTGCCATCTCGACAAACGTTTCGTATGTGCCCTGCACGATGCCTTGGCTGCCAATATAGATCCACGAACCCGCCGTCATCTGGCCGTACATCATGAGACCCTTGCGATCGAGTTCCTGGAAATGCTCCCAGTTCGCCCACTTCGGCACCAAGTTGGAGTTGGCGATCAAGACGCGTGGCGCAGCCGGATGTGTCCGGAAGACGCCGACCGGTTTGCCGGATTGGATGAGCAAGGTCTCATCGGACTCGAGTGTTTTGAGTGTGCTGACAATGCGATCGAACGCCTCCCAATTTCGCGCCGCCTTGCCAATTCCGCCATAGACGACGAGATCCTGTGGACGCTCCGCGACTTCGGGATCGAGATTGTTCATCAGCATGCGCATGGCGGCTTCGCTTGCCCAGTTGCGACAACTGATTTGCGGACCGCGCGGGGCGCGAATGACGCGACTATTGCGGATCTCGCTCATGGCGGTCTCATTTGCTGTGTCGGCCTTCATAATAGCGCTCGCGCAACAAATCGGCGCCAAGCCAATAAGCCAATTCGGACGGTTCTGACACGTTCCAGACGGCGAGATCGGCGATTTTTCCGGCTTCCAGCGTCCCCAAGGAGTCCTGCAAGCCCAAAGCCTTCGCAGCGTGCCGTGTCATTCCCGCCACGGCTTCCTCCGGTGTCAGCCGAAATAGGACGCAAGACATGTTGAGTGCCACAAGTGGCGATACGGTCGGCGAGGTGCCCGGGTTGCAGTCTGTTGCTATAGCCATTGCCACACCGGCCCGACGCATCTCTTCGATGGGCGGCATTTTGCTCTCGCGCATGAAATAGTGAGCGGTCGGGAGCAAGACTGCGACCGTGCCAGCGTCGGCCATCGCGCGGATTCCTTTCGCATCGAGATGCTCCAGATGGTCCACTGACAGCGCTCCGAGCCGCGCGCCAAGCGCGGCGGCTCCCTGATTTGACATTTGCTCGCCATGCAACTTCAGCGACAGGCCGTGATGTTTGGCGGTGCGCAAGACCCTTTCAACTTCTGCCGGCGTGAAAGCGAAGGATTCGCAAAACGCGTCGCACGAATCCGCCAGCTTGGCGCGCGCGATCGCCGGAATCATCGAATCGCACAACAAATCGACATAGGCCGACCGATGGCCATGATATTCCGGCGGAATAGCATGTGCCCCGAGAAACGTCCGCACAACGCGCATGCGTCCTCGTGCTCCGGCCCGTTTGGCAGCGCGAAGCATTTTCGCTTCCGTTTCGAAATCGAGACCATAGCCCGACTTTATCTCGACCGTCGTGACGCCCTGCGCGGCCATGGCGCGGACCCGGGAGAGCGCTCCGCTCAGCAGGTCCGCTTCCGACGTGGCGCGCGTTGCGCGCACGGTCGAAAGAATTCCGCCGCCCGAGGCGGCAATGTCTTCATAGCTCGTACCGGCCTGACGCTTTCGCCAATCGCCGATGCGCTCCCCGCCGAAAACCAGATGCGTGTGGCAGTCGATCAGACCTGGGATGACCCATGCCTGATCGAGACGGCGCGTCCGGCGCGCCTTTTTCGATGGGCGATCCTTCGCGGGTCCGATCCACGCGATGCGGCCGGCGTCGATGGCGATTGCGGCATTGCGAATTGCGCCGAAGCCATCGCCAAAGTTCGGTCGCATGGTGGCGGCGTGGCAATCGAGGAGTAAAGTGTCCCACATCGCGAAGTCCCCCATGGCGGACGTTACAGATTGCCGGGCAAGAGACGAGAATAATCTTAGATGTCTGTATCTGATCGGGACGCAACAGAAATGTCGGAGAATCGCTCCTGGCTTTCGATTCATTCGCTCCTCGCGGGTGAGTCCGGCGGCCAGATCGCGCTGATGGGTGCTCCGTTGGCCAAGGAGTCGCTGACGCCTGGCCGTTACGATCTGGCGCCTGACGTGATACGCGCCGCTCTGAGACGGCTCAGCGTCTATGACTTGGAAACGCGAACCGATCTTTCAAACCTTCGTGTTCATGATCTCGGCAATCTGCCCCTTGCCGACCTGACTCCGGCCGAAGCGCTTCTGCCGTTGTCGGCCGCAGTCAGCAGGTCAAGCCGCCAGTGCGACCTGACGATTGTGCTCGGGGGGCACAATGGCGTGACACGCCCTGGCGTCCACGGCACCGGCTCGCTGGATTCGACCGGCTTGCTCACGCTCGATGCGCATTTTGATCTTCGTGATACCGACGGCGGGCTGAACAACGGAAATCCAATAGAGGCCCTGCTCGAGGATGGCATGCCCGGCAGACACATCAGCCAGATCGGTCTAGCCCCCTTTGCAAACACCCGAAAAGCGCATGCGAAAGCGACTGAAGCCGGGATCTCCGTGCGAAATTTGACCGAGTGTTTCGAGCAAGGATTTGTTCGGATCGTCAATGATGAACTGGATCGCCTCGCACACAGTTGCAGCACAATCTATGTCGACTGCGATATCGACGTGATCGATCGCGCACAATTGCCTTCCGCGCCAGGTGCCAGAGCGGGCGGAATTTCGGCGCGTGACTTTTTCTCTGCGGCGCGCAGCATTGCGGCCCATCCCAAAGTTCGTTGCGTCGATCTCACGGAATTCGATCCAGGCATGGACATCCAGGCGACCGGCGCTCTGACGGCGGCACGCTGGGTGGCGGAAATCCTTGCCGGGTTCAATGCGCGCAAAACTTGAATGGCCGCCTGATAGGAAAGAGTTAACCAAGAACGTCGAGCCTCGGCGGGGCAGAGCAACTTTAGCGAACTGGTAACAGGCGCGATGTTTTGATGGGCCGTCCCAGAGCGGGAAAAAGGAACCGCAGGGCTTCAGCCGTTTTCACCGAGACCGCCAGGTTTGGCGACAAAGGGCATGGCGTTGATGTTTCATCTGTTGGCTCAGTTCCCATCGCACGCATTCAATGCGATCCTTCTGGGGTCGCAGACCGTGTACTGCCTGATTACGGGAAGCATTCCTGTTCTGGGCGGCGTCGTTGTTCGCGCTCAGCGCCCCGGCTTCTATTCGTTGGTGATCGCCCTGATGAGCGGTGGATTCGGCCTGCAGATCTTTGGCCTGCACTTCTAGGACAATCCCTCACCAGTTTGTCGCTGATGAATGGCAGCCATGTTTTCAGACATATCGGGCACTGTGGTCGGTACGGCGCTTGCGTGCTGCCTAATCCATGCGGTTGCGGAAGAGCGCTTTTCGAATGGCCCGATGTGGTGCGCGAGGCCGTCCGAGGCGACGACCTCGACATAATACTTGTTGCTCATGATTGCTGGTTACTCCTATTCACTCGGCCCGCCACGAAACCAGGCTGGCGGGACGGGTGTACTCCACCCTGATTAAGTCTTCCGCGGGATTATCGTTTCGCCCCTCGACAAGTGACTCTGGAACGTCAGCCCGTCTGTTCCTGACGAATCTTGATGACGTTGGGTTCGAAGACCGGCGTGTGGCGCTTGCGCACGCGACGGGTGATTTGCGGCACGGCGATGTTGACCGTTATTTTCTCAGTACGCGTTACGGTGCCGATTTCGCCCATGATCACGAAATCCTGATACGGAAAAGCCGTCTTCAGGCGCGTGATTTCCTTGCGCGCTTGCTCCAGGGTCATCTCGGGTACGATTGGTCCGCGGGTGGAATAGCCCGACCCCTCCCGCCGGAATATCGCGTAGTTCGTTGTCACGATGTGCCTCCTCATCCCTGGACGGCTGTGCTAGTTCGGGACTCGGACGCCGAATTGCGGCCGCATCCGCGAATTCACAGTTGTAACTGGTGCCAGCGGGTAGGCTCAGCTCGAGAAGCAGGGGACCGCGCAAACTGCTCCTGTTCCCCGCTGACGGAGCACAAACGTCTCAGCGTCGGGTTGGTTCCACTTCGCTTTCACCGAGTCGGCATGGCCGCTCTAATCAGACCACCATGGAAATAGCCGCAGTCATCGGTCGGGCAGATTACGCGATAACGCTGCATAAAAAATAACCAGCGAATTCTGCGATAGCGGAGTTGCGCGCCACAAAAGGGACAGGTCCGCGATGATCGATGTTCCATCCGCAAGCTACCATCTTTCGTGCCCCAGCTTTCTCTTTTGCCCGGAATGCCCCGCTTGCGTCGGTTCTTCAACTCCTCGGCTCGCGACCTGGTTCCTGGGTCAATCCTCAAAAGCCGTTCATGATTCGGCGGATGGACGTGAGATGTCGCTCGACGCCGCGTGCATAAGACGCTGTGATGCGCGATAGGCCAATTTCTGCCGTTTTTGGCAGGCAGATTGTAAATGGGAGCGGAGGTAGGCAGTGGCGCGACATGGCGTCAGGTGTGAACGGCGCGGGTTCGACGGCACGTCGGAACTCGGCTGTCTCGTTGTCGTTAACGTATTCCCCTGCAGCGGATCCCAGCGATGACAAAAGCCGCGCAACCCGCTGTGATCTACGTTATCGGCGCGGACGGGGACATCATCACACGCGGCAGCCTTCCGCCTTCTTCCACCCAGCATTGGCGCATCAGGCTGAAAGCCAAAGTCGTCGCCGCGGTGGAGAGCGGGCTGATTACGCGCGAAGAGGCCTGCGAGCGCTACCGCATGTCCGTCGAAGAATATTTTGAGTGGCGGCGTAGAGTTGAACGTTCGGGGCTCGCACGCTGGGTCACGCGCCACGCCAAGCCGGGCGGGCGCTCCGATACAGCATAAATTCGAAGGACCCGTCTCGCAGAAAAAGAGCCACCGCCGGCCCGTTTGGATACGCGCGCGACGGTGGCATCGTGATCTTATGAGGCGTCTTCAATAATTCTCGTCGGCCTCATTGCGCGCATCGCTGATGGCGCGATCCGCTTGATACATGGCGCGATGGACAGCCGTCTGGTAACAAGGCGGGCTGTTGTCGGCGGAGACCGGATAGCGAATGTTGAGTTTCTGGCAAAGGTCCGTCGCCGCATAGCGGATACGGGCCTTCAACTGGCGGGCGCCCCAAGCCGTTCTGAGATTCAAATCGTCAAACCTCACGTCACGCGAAAGGGCGACGTCGCGAATCGGCGCACCGGTCGTCGAACTCCTGGGATGATAACGCGGCGCTATGACTTCGATCTGCTCATCGGTTGAATTTCGATAGCTCGGATCGTCGTAGCGGTCGTATTGCTGCGCGCTGGCCGGAGTGGCGAGCGCCAAAGCGATAGCGGTCGCGGCCAGGAGCGATAGCCGGCGCGCTGTTGTTGAAAGACCTGTCGTAGTCATTTTTTCCTCCTGATTCCGTCACGGATACAACGTCCAAAAGGAGACGTCGGTTCCGATGACCTCGTTAAGCGTGCGCCGATCGAGTTGGACCCCGATCGGCGCATCGCAACATATTCATGCTTCTGCCATCTCACCGACTATCAGCGATGGCGCGTGCCGGCGTGGTGGAACCCACTGCTTCTGAAGCCGGAACCTTCATGCCAGCCGCCATGCCAGAAGAACTCGCGGCGACCGCCGAAGCTTCTCCACCTCACCGGACCGTTGATCCAGACGCCGTCGATGAAGACCGGACCATAGTAAAAGTCGTCGTAACCATAGTCGGCGTAGTAGTAGCGGCAGCGATAGGGATCGTACCAACGGCTATAGGGATCGCACACGGCGCGCGCCGGTGGACCGTAATAAGCGGGGTAACCATAGCCGGGGAAGCCCAAACCGATTCCGATATCTACGCGCGCCTGCGCCGGAGCGGTGGTCGCAACGGCTGCCAGGATCGCGCAGGTACCCAATGCGATTTTTGTCAACTTTCTCATGTTGCACCTCGCACTCTTGCTCCCTCACATGCCTACTAAAACGTCCGTGAACAGACGCGGTTCCGGGCGCGAACCGGGCCCAAAGGACGTCATTCCCACTCACACAAACGGCTGCGGGAGCAATCCGCGCTGCTAAGCGTTTCCTCTATGCAGCGGGGACGCTGCGAAAAAGGAGAAGGGCACAACTCGCGACCTACAAAGGAAAAGGCTTATGAAACGCACACAAAACGGCATCGCTGTCGGCGTATTGGCGATCTGCATCGCAACGCCTGCGATAGCCACCGGAGCGCGCGGCGGGATGGCAGCTCCGATGACGAGCCCGACCATGACCCGTCCGACAACGACGACTGGTCACACGACGACAACTACGGCACCGACGGCGCCGACGCCCAAGGCACTTGGACAGCCCAATCAGTCCTGCGGTAGTGCAACAGCCCCTAACACCCCGGGTAACGCCGCAGATGCACGCGGTTCGGCGTTCAATGCCAACGGTCCCGGCGTTGCAGACACGAAGTATGCTGGAACACAGCCGCAGAACAGCAACAATCCGGCGGCCGTTTCGCAGTACGACGTCGCCTGCTTTAATCAGCCGCATTGAATGAAAACTTTGAAATCGCGGAGCTCGGTTTCCACCGGGCTCCGCTCGTCTATCCAACACGTCGAGAGCCGCTTACGCGAATTCTGACGGCACGTTCAAGGGCGTAGTCGTTTTCGCGTTTTCTGATCCCCTCCCCCTCAGTCCGCGCTGCCTTAATACAGCGTCCGTCGTGGATAAAATTTTCCTTCGTTTACGACGACGCTTCGACAACGGAATTGTGCCGCATTTTTTTGACTCTCATTCTCCGAACTGTGTCGTCATCTCCGGCTTGACCGGGCGATCCAATTGACTGAACGCAAGAAACAAACAGGTCGCCCGCTTAAAGCGGGCGATGACAAGTCTCTTGTTTTCACGACCGCACCTCGCCCTTTGCCGGAAAAGATATGTACGAGACACCGTCACGGTAATGCGGATAAGTCGGAGACTTGCGAATAAATTCGCGCGAGGACGATCAATACGTTACGGGCAACAACGCCCACTTAGCGAAAAAACTTATCCAACGCCGCTCATCCTGAGCTTGTCGAAAGATCAGCCAGCACTCTGCTTCCGTCCTTCGACAGGCTCAGGACGAGGTCATGCGTTCCTCAGCGTTTCGGGCAGGTCGTGATGCGTTCCGTGCTCGTCTCGCGCGAGGTGCAATTGGTCGAAGCTCTCGCATAGTGGCGGCGATGATAGCTCGCCGAATGACGCCAGATCGGCGTTCCGAGATTGAGGTCGCGCGAACTCGTCAGCGCGCCGATTGCCGCACCGCCGAGACCGCCAATCAACGCACCCTTGCCGGCGGACCCGGTGACCGAGCCGATGATGGCGCCCGTTCCTGCACCGAGCAGACCGCCCGATAACGCGCGATCGGATTGCGTCGTGCCGCACGCCGAAACCAACAGGCTCAGGGCCAGCACAGATGCAAACACATTTGATTTTTTGAAATTTACGTGGGTCATGATCGATGGCCTCACATGGCGCTGCGATCACAAAACGTGGCCAAGAGATGAAAGTTCCCTGATCGGAGAATTCGGAGGTCGTGCGAGCGCCGCGTGGTTAATGTCAGACTTGATTGCGTAAGCACACGACGACTTCGAAGCCGCCCTCTTCGCGATTGCGGCCCGCAACGGTGCCGCCAAGTCCTTCGATATTGCGCTTCACGATCCAAAGTCCCAGTCCTGCGTGCTGACCGGTCGATCCAACCGGCATCGTTGCGTCGCGCGGAATCGGCCGATTGGAGACATAGCGGTCGAAGATGCGCGGGATGACCTCGGCGTCGACGCCGGGGCCGCGATCGGCGACCGTGATACAGGCGAGGTCATCGCGCCGCGCAAGCCTGACTTCGACAGTCTGGCCTTCCTTGGTATAGCTCGCCGCATTGTCCAGGAGATTCTCGATCGCGGTTTCCATCAGATCTTCATTCGCGTAGGCCGTGATGCCATCATCGATATGCGCGCTGAGGCGCTTGCCCTGGAGCGACAAAGCCACTTCGTGGCCGGCGATCAACCGCTTCAGAAAATCCGAGACGTTCAGCAGCTTGCGTTCGGGATAGACCGCATCGGCCGTCGCCTGTTCGATGTCGCGCGCGGAGGTGACGAGCGCATCGAGTCGCCCCAACGAGCGCTCGACGAGTTGCAACGCGCGATTCGCCGGCGCATCGCTTGGCGAAATTGCCCGCCTGATCGGCTCGAGCGATTGCGAAATGACGGCGAGCGGAGCCTTGAGGGAATGGGCGCTTTCCTCAGCGGTTTTCCTGACCGCATCCTGGGAAGCGACGAGCGCGGCAACAAGCGCGTCGAAGTCGCCCGCAACATGGGCGAGTTCGGGAATGTTGTTCAGCTCCTGGAACGACGCCGCACCGGTATTGCGCAGCCGGATGAGACGCGCCGCTTCCTGGAAGCGCGCGATATTGCGCCCGATCTGCACGAACAGCCCGATGATGAGCGCGACGCCGACCAGATAGACCGCAACCGACATGCGCATCGGCGGTGTGGTCCAGATCGGCGTATCCAGCGGCACCGGCGCGAGATCCGCGGCGTTCTGCGAGGTGATGACGATCCAGCAATCCTTGGCGGCATGCACCGGCGTCATCGAGGTCAGGATTTCCGGCCTTCCGCTCGGACTGAGGAACCGCAGCGAAAGATCGGTTGCGCCGTCGCAGGTGGGCGCCAGATTGGCGAAGACACCGGAGCGAATCAATTCGGCGCGCTCCTCTTTCAGGAGCGGCGCGGAGAGCTGCGGATAGGCGCCGACATAGATGAATTCGTCCGGCTTCGACCCAGCCGGTCTGACCAGGACCTTGATGTTGGTCGACCCCACCGCCGCGGCCTTGAGCGCGTCGCTCAGATTCTTCGGCGCCTCGATCGAGAAGCGTTCGAAGCGTGGTCTGAGCATGGCGGCAATCACGCGTCCGGTCTGGCTCGCCGAATTTCTGAGGAGCTTCGCCTGCTCCCACTCCGCTCGTTGGAACTGCCAATACATGATCAGCGGAACCGAGAGCAGGATCAGGGCCAGGGCCACCAGCTTGACCGAGAAGGATCGAAACAGGCGATAGAGGGCCCGCACGGACTTACCGTTCGACTTCGTCGAGCCACCGGTAACCGAATCCGGGGTAGTTCTCGATCTGTGAGAAGTCCGGGTCTGCGTCCTTGAACTTTTGCCGAATGCGTTTGATGAAGGCGCGCACATTCGTACGATAGCCGACGTCGCCATCGCCGGCCATGAAGCCCTCGCCGCGCACGATGTCGTAGATCTCGCGATAACTGACATCGCGGCCGCGCCGTTCCGTGAGATACGCCACGATGTTGAATTCGGTGAGCGTGAGGTTCACGTCGGCGCCCTTCCAGAGCGCGCGGCGCGAGGCATAACGCAGCGCCAGGGAGCCGTGCCGGATGAGGTCGTCGCCGTCCTGCGGCGCCAGTTGCTGGCGGCGCGCCTTCTGCCCGTTCAGGATGAGTTCGATGCGCCGCAGAAGAATGGAAAAGCTGCGCGATTTTTCGACGAAATCCACGGCGCCGCCGAGAAGGCCGGCCTCCTCATAGATTTGCGCGCCCAGCACGGTCAGGAAAATGACCGGAATGTCGATCTTTTCGGCGCGCATCTTCTGCAACACCTCGATGCCGTTCATGCCGGGCATCTTCCAGTCGAGCAGAACCAGATCGGCGTCCGACTTCTGCTCCAGATGGCGAATGGCCGTCAGCCCTTCGCCGAAAGCATCGGTCGCGAACCCCGCGTCGGTGAGGTTGGTACTCAGCGATTCGCGGAACAGATCGTCGTCGTCGATGACGAGGATCTTGCCGCGAGACAATTCGGCTTCAGCCTGGTGCATTGGTTTTCGCCGTTAAGATGCCGCGGATACAGGTTTCCGACGTTGCCATCTGCGCCCCGTTGCCGTCGACGCCGCCATATTTGAGTGCGTGCAGCGCCGACGTCTTCACGTCGGGATAGAAGAATACCTGAAACGAACAGCTTGGCGCGGAAAATGTCCACACCAGTGAAATCTCGCTCTTGCTGATCTTCGTGGGTGTGCCGAGGAGCTTTTCGACCGTCGGCGGATCAAGACCGATCAGGCTCGTGGGATCGACCTCGGCAAGTTTCTCCGGCTTCTCGGGAGGCTTGGGAGTCTCACGCGTCACCGGTTTTGGTTTCGGCAACTGCACCGGCGCGGACGGCGGCGGCGTGACCGGCGTCGCGATGACGGGCGGCGGCGGCTTGGCGTCTTTCGCGAACCATCCCTTTATTGTCGTGCAGCCGCCGAGCATCAGGCTCGCGACCACGATCAAACCCACTACCGTCGCAGGGCGCGCAGTCCCCGCAGTCGCGGCCATGGCGAGATGCTGTGGTTCGGAATTCAAGCTCGTCATGCGCGTCTCTCAGGTGAAGGTGCGGAACTTATCATGAGGCCGATTGGCAGACCCCATCCCGTTGCAACGCGATCGGCGGTCGAATCGCAGAATAGCCTGTCTTTTCGCAGCGAAGGAAGACCGGCCCATGATGAGCGCCGAGGCTTGTGCCAGACGACAACGAAGTTCTTCAAGTTTTATCGAACGGTGGGCGACCGGCTGGCCAATGCCAGAACTGGCACGGGGTTACGTCTGCCATAGAGTGCCGCTATCCCGGCGATATCGCCCGGCTTGAGACCATCGAAGCGTGAGCCATATTCGAACGACATCAACTCGCCTTCGGGCCCCGGGTGATCCAGTCCGAGCACATGGCCGATCTCATGCGCCAACGCATAGCGCAATTGGACCCCTGAATCGGAGTCATGCGCGCCCGACGCATTGGATTTCCATTGGATCTCGGGGTTGAGACAGACAATCCCCCGTTTGAGGCGGCTCACATTTCGTTCGCCGCTTCCTGCCAATGTGACGTCGGCATAGCCGATGCCGTCAGGTTGCGCTTCGGCGGAGAAGACGATGTCCGCTTTCGCCACGCGCTTCGCCGCAACGAAGCGAAGGTTCGCAGCCGACTGCCACAGCGCCAGCGCGGCCGCAACTTCGTGATCGAATACGCGGCGCGTCATCTGCGAGTGAGCCAGCAGAGGCTTTATCCCGGTGATACGCAGGCAGTTGACGTTGCCGGTAATGTTGCTGGGCCCGTTGATAACGGCATATGAGATGGTCGCGCCCTGTCCGAGGACAGGCGCTCCCCATTTCACGCTGCGACCATCGATCTGAAGGAGCCGGAAGGCGTCGTCGGCGCGCGCGGCGACAACGCACGTTGAGAGCGCGGCGGCCATCATGATTCGTGTCCAAAGACGACTCACGCGGATGTCCTTGTCTTGTCGAAGCTGCTCCGCATTGCTTCGGTTCGTTTGCCGATCTTCTCGGCTCGGGCTCGGCGCGCCCTTGGCGAATGCGCTAGTTGGGCTATTCGCGATTAATTTCCGGTTTCCGGCGCCGCGGCTGGCCAACCCGCCCCGCTCGACCGCGCCAACATGCGCGCGCTTTTACGTCCGGTTTTTGTCCCACAAATATCACAACCGGACAAGGGCTCTCCCAGTAGCGTCCGGTCGTCTTGATTGGTGGGCGACAAAACGAGCGGGAAACCACCCGAACCGAAGAGGAATTCATGAGAAAGATCCCAATTGCCGCCGCACTTCTGACGACGATTTTCGTCCTTCCGGTTTACGCGCAGGATGCAGCGACCCCGGCTGCGACGCCGGCGCCTGCTGCCACGCCGGCCGCAAGTCCGGCCGATCCGAGCGCGGCACCAGCCGCAGCGCCCGCCGCCGCGCCGAGCGACGCCGCCGCGCCGGCTGCCGCGCCGAGCACCGCGATGGCGAGCGAGTACACGGGAAAGACGATCTACAGTTCCAAGGGAACCAAGATCGGGACCGTGTCGGCAGTGACGACGGACGCGCAAGGCCAGCAGCAGGCGGTTGTGGGAGTCGAGAAGTTCCTCGGCCTTGGCGGAAAGAATGTGATGTTCCCCGTTTCGTCGCTGCAGGCGAAATCCGGCGGCGGCTACACCACGTCGCTGACATCGACGGAAATTAAGGCCCTGCCGGAAGCACACTGAACCCGGCAGTTGAGAGATTAGTGGAGCGAAGGCGAGCCTTTGAAGTCGTCCCCCGCCTACCCCGCAGACGGCCAGCTTAGGACCGTCTTTGCTCCACTAGCTTTCTTTTCCATATGAAATTTTAAGCGCCACGGGCGGGCGATTGGGAGAGTTCAATGTCGCAAGCGCAGGATTCGCAAAGCCACGCGCACGACACGGTGAACTTCGTCATCGGTCCGACGGGCGCCAGGCTGACTCTCGCCGATCTTCCGCCGCCCGGCGCGATGCACTGGGTCGATCGCAGGAAGGCAGAAGTTGTCGCCGCGGTGCGCGGCGGACTTATCAGCTTCGAAGAGGCGCGCTCGCGCTACATGCTTTCGGCCGAAGAATTCATCACCTGGCAGAAGCTGGTGATTGGCGAACGCAAACCCCGGCCCGCGCGCAGGCATCATTGAGTGGCGGGGCCGAGTTGGTTTTGGAGGATCCTGAACCGTCGATCCAAAACGCGGACGCAAGCGTGTCCGCGACGACGGCGATGGCGTGCGATGGGGGCAATATTTCGGGTGAGATCGCCATGTGCGAGTATCACATACGCCTCGAGAATTTTCGCGGCGAACCGATTTTCCTCTATCAGTTCCTCGCGGCCGACGACGTCACCGCGATTTCAAAGATCGCGACCATCCAGAATATCCGTTATCGACGCTATGAAGTCTGGCGCGGACTTGAAGAGAAGATCGCCGAGGGTCCGCGTTTTGTATCGCGCGAGCTGAGGTTCGACCTGCATTGGGCGGCGCGCTAACCCGCTCGCCCGGACCGGCGAGACCTTTGACCTCATCGCCGATCCGGGCGAACCCTGTAGGCTATCGTCCCAACGGCAGCAACGGGTCGTCGGCATCGTGATCTGAATCGATCACTCTATGGGCATGAAGAAGCGCCTTGCTGTGCTTGAGGCCCTTGGCACTCATACGGCTCCTGGCATGGATGACCCCGAAGTCGCGGTCGGTCGCATTCGGACCGTTGGTGTGCGTTCGGCCGCTCACGCTCATATGCGCGCTCGACTCGCCGCCGAAATCGCCATGCATGCCGCTCATGCCGCCTGGGCCATGTGCGAGGACTGGCGTTGCGAACATCGCGATGGGCGCTGCCGCCAGGCCGAGGATAAGCGTTGTGGAATAGACGTGTTTCAGAGCGTTTTTCATCATGAACTCCTTGCTGTCCCCAAAATGCCCACCAACCGGACAGAAAACGTCCGGGCGCGGTCACAGTTCCGGCGCGACCCGTCGCAGGAGGCTAGATTTACAAGCAAATTGGCGGCCAACGCCCGCCGTGAACCAATTCAGGACAGTGTAAGTGAATGGCACGAAGCTTGCGTCGAAGAGCACAACTACCGTGCGGAGCGCGTGTCATCAAACAACTAACGTTTCAAATTCTGCCAGGCGCGAATTTCAATCGCCGTTCGACGCGCGAAAAAAGCTGCAACACAGAAGCCGTTGTCCGCACGCGACGTCGCTGGAGCAGGGAGATCGGCTATGTGCTCGGCTTCCGCAGCCGCCGCCATCCGCCTGTCAGAGCGAGGGCTCAAACAAAGGAGATTGCATCGTGACGACCCGGTTCGCCATTTTTCGGCATGAGAGCGGCGGCTACTCGACGCGTGGCCCCGTTGTTCCCGAGATGACGCTGGACGAGGCGCGCAAGGAAGTCGCCCGCCTCAAATCGGCTTATCCGTATCAGGAGTTCGTCATCATGGGCGAGATCGGTACGGTGACGCGCAGTGAGCGCATCACCGTCAAGATCGAAAGCCCGACGTTGCGCAACCGGCTTCCGAAGCAGCCAAAGACGATCACCGATCGAAACGTCGTTCCTCTTCGCACGCTCGAAAGCGCCTGATTTCGCGCGCGTTCAAGGCGGGTCAGTAGCTGCGCGCGTCGCGGATTGCTGCGTCGGCCTTCAGCAGCGCATCCTGCCTTGCAGCCTGCAGACACGAAGTGCCGGGCTGCTCTGGGACGCGATCGATATCGGCCAACTGCGAACAGACATCCGAAGCGGCCGCATTCACTCGCATCCGCAACTCGCGTGCGCCCGAACGCGTTCGCAAATCCAGATCGTCATAGCGTACGGAGCGCGACAGTGACACCTTCTCGACCGGTCCATTCATCGGTCGACGATCGACCTTGAGATGCGGCGCATAGACCGTGATCGTCTCCGTCGTATCGGAGCGGCCACGATCATAATTCTGCGCACCGGCAGCCGAAGCCGCGATCACCGCAGCGCCGGCGATGGCTACAAGGTTGAATTTCGAGGCGAGGCGAATGGACATGGGATCACTCCTCCGGATCAAAGCGCAGCACTTCCCCAAAAAAGTGCTTTGGGGCGCTGGCGATTACGTCTAGGAACGGTTCCAGAGGGCTACAAGTTCCCGAAAATCGCGCCCGAAATGCGCTTTTTCCCGCGCCGGTTGAGCTTGCGGCCGAGGGAACTTTCAACTCTGCGATGTACAGCAGGACGATATCGACCAACAGAGTTAATGATCCCTGCGCCCGCTCGCAGAGAATGGGCCCCGCGCGAGCCGCTCTTGTATCGGTTAAGAAGCCGTCAAGTGTTCGGTGAAAGACTTACGCGGATTTCCTGGGCATCAGTCTCGTGAAAAGCACGTCCGGACAAAGCCCGCCCCCAGTAAAATTGCGGGCGCAGGAGGGCATCGCGCAAATGCCCTCCAGCAACTCGCCGAAGCTGAAGATCGTGCAATCGATGCTTCATTCCTTCGTCGGCGATAGTGCGCCCGACTCGACGATGATCTTTTCTCGCACACTGCCCACGCGCCTTGGCGATCGCACGCTGGACGCCGAAGTCGAGGAGAAAATCGCAAAGCTGCCGGCGCTGGTGTTGCAGGGACAAAGTCTGACGGCGCTCGCTTCCTGTCACGACATCGAATCCGCGTTCGATCGGGGAAAGGCCGCCGACGCCATGCCGGCGAACATTCTCGACTTACGACGCTGTCTCGAGCAGGAACTTCTCGAGCCCAACATCGAACTCGTCGCACCCGACTTGCGGCTTCGACCCATTTCCAGCCGCAGCGCTCTCATCGGCCGGCCGACGTCGCAGTCCAGCGCCGATATCGCCATCAACTGTCGCTGGTTCTCGCGCGGCGACAAGAGTCTTCGGCTCTCGTCGGAAGGGACGGAGTGGTTCATCGAAGACCTGGGAAGCGCCAACGGCAGCTATGTCGGAGAAAAGCGCTTGCAGCGCGGCGAGCGGCACACTTTGCCGGAGGGGCAAACGACGGTCGAAATCGGCAGATCGTTCGACAGGCGCTCGCCCGTGATCCTGCATTTCAACCGGTCCGTGGAAGACGTGGTCGTCGTCTCGGTCAGCGTTGGCGCGGCATTCGACAAGGCCGGCTGGCAGAGCTGGCCGTCGCTGCAGGAAGATCTCAGCAAACGCTGGGTGGTTTTCCGCGACGACTTTCTGCTCGGCGCGCGCGGCACCGCCAAGCTTGTGGGTGTGGAAGCACAGAAAGAAGCAGCCGCAATTAGCTTGAGAAACGGATATTGGATCGCGCCGCCGACCGGTAGCGCCCTTCGTCTCGACGGCATCGACTTTCGCTCCGCCGTACCGCTTGCCCCCGAATGCGAGCTCGAGGTTGGGTCTTTGAAATTCCAAATCAAGCGCGCCAGCGACGGCATTGCGGCGACGGCTGCGAGTTCAGAAGCAAGCTCCGGAATGCAAGCATGAAACGCAACGGATGGGCAGAGAGATGAGCAACGGCACACCCACGAGATGGCTACGCCTCGCCGCCATTGTCGTGTTCGCAAGTTCTCTTGCCGCGTGTTCCACGATCCGAAACACGCTGCAGCCGGCAGCGTCCAGCAGCCCGGCGGCGCCGATGGACGCAACGGCGCGCGCGGCACTCCTTCAGCATGCCCTGGACCTGCTGCAAAGCGGCAACGCCAAAGATGCAAATGTGGCGCTGCATGCCTATCTGAGGGACGTTCCCGACAGCAAGGCGGCGCTCTACCTCGTCGCGCAGATCGAAAAGCCCTTGTCCGACCTCTTTCCGTCCGACAGTTTCACCATCAAACTCTCCCGCAACGACAGTCTCTCGTCGCTGGCGAAAACCTATCTCGGCGATTCACTCTCCTTCTACGGGCTTGCCCGATACAACGACATCCCGGTGCCCGGCAAAGTAAGCGAAGGTCAAACACTTCGCATTCCAAAGACCGCTGAATCGCTGCAAGCCCTGGCCCGCATCACCGCGGCCGCAGCCGCTCCGCCCGCGTCGTCCATTCCCTCAGTATCGACGCCTTCAAAGTCCGCCAAGTCCGCCGACACCTCGCGCAAGCTCGCAGACTTATATTATGAACGGGGCTTGGTGGCGTTTCAGCATCAGGATCTGAACACCGCGATCGCAGACTGGGACAAGGTGCTCGCCATCGATCCCAATCATAAGGATGCGCAGTTGAGCCGCGCGCAGGCGATCCGGCTCAAGAACAATCTGGCAAAGCTCAGGAAGTAACCCCCTAACGCGCGGGGCTGCCGTACACCAACGTCGTCTCCGCTGAAGCGTCGGGCGGAACCTCAGCGACCGCACGCGGCGGCACCGGCAAGCGGGCAACGACATCCTCGCTCTTTCCGACGCGGCCCTGCACATGCTCTGCCGTGCTGTTGAACGCGTCGAACAACGAGCCGAATTCGTCGTTGCGCGTTTCCGAAATCCGACGATCCATGTCTCCGGCACCGAAGTCCTGCAGCGCACGTTGCAGGGCGCGAAGCGGTCTCGCGATGAACCTGGCGAAGAGGAAAGACAGGCTCCCCACGGCACAGACCGCGAACAGTCCCAGCATCGTCATGAGCCAGAGCATGGTGCCCAGGACACGCGTGACGCCGGCCTGGTCGATACCGAGAAATATGTGACCGATCTCGGTCTTCTGGAACAGGATCGGCGTATCGAAGAGGAAGATGTTGCGCCCGTCATGCATCGCAACCGATGACACGTTGACATCGGGACTTGTCGCAATCATCGCGTTGCGGGCGGGACGTCGAAAAGGCTTGCCCACCAAATTCGCTTCCGTCGAGGCTTGCACGAAATTGTCGTGATCGGTGACGACGAGATAATCCAGACTGCTGCGCTTCTGCGCATCATCCACGAAAAGCCGCAAGGGCACCCAGTTCTGATCGAGAACGGGAACGGCGGAATGCACGGCCACGAACTTGGCGAGCGATGCGCCGGCATCGAACAGCTGGTTGCGCACGATCCTCGCCTCGACGACATAGACGACCGACATGCAGAGAACGAAAATGACGGCGAGCATGCCGCCGGACGAGAGCGCCAGCTTGACGCGCAGCGGCATGAACTTGTTGCGGCTGGCTTCTTCTTCGCGCGCGTTGGCGGCATCGAGCTCGCGTTCAAGCGCTTTGACCAGCTGGGCACCGGTTTCGTAGCGCCGCTCCGGACGCTTGTTCATGAGCTTGCGAACGATGCGCTGCATCCCCATGGGCGTGCCGGGAGCCTTCGTTGCGATCGGCTCGGGCTCCTCTTCCATGATCTGCAACATCAGCCTGGCGACGTTGGGGTCGTCGAACGGCTTTGTTCCGGTGAGAAGCTCGTAGAGGATCGAACCGAGAGAGAAGAGATCGGAGCGCCCGTCGACGATATGGCCGGCAACCTGTTCGGGCGACATATATTGCGGCGTGCCCATCACCAATCCGACTTCGGTGCGCTGCAAGTCGCCGCCGCCCTGCATGCGGGCGATGCCGAAATCGGTCAGCTTCACGGTCTCGCCGCCGCCGATCAGAAGGATGTTCGCCGGCTTGACGTCGCGGTGAATGACGCCTCTCTGATGGGCATAGTCCAATGCACTGGCAAGCTGAATGGCGATCCTGACGACACTCTTGAACGGCAGCCTCGTGCCGCTGGCCAGAAGTTCCTTCAGCGACTGCTCGTCCAGGAACTCCATTGTGATGTAGGGCACGTCGGCGACCTTGCCGACATCGTAGATGGTGACGATGTTGGGATGGGAGATCGCACCGGCCGACTGCGCTTCGCGTTGGAAGCGATTGAGGTAATCCTGATCGACGAAGGCTTCCTGCTTCAGGACCTTGATCGCGACGGTGCGGCCGATTTCGGGATCGCGGGCGCGATAGACCATGGCGGTCGCACCCTCGCCCGCCTGGCATTCGACTTGATATCGTCCGATACGCTCGATGGGCTTGGCGCTGGTCATGCCGCAATCCACTCAGCCTTTAGAAGGGCTTAACAGGAAATCATTGCCGAGTGGTTATGCAGACAAGCTGCGGAAATCAGGGCAGGATTTGTAAAGTTCCCGCGTGATATGTTCGGCGCATGAGTGCCGATCTCCACTTCCGCTCCGCCTGTCGCACCGACTGCGGACGCGTCAGAACGGTCAACCAGGATGCGTTTTTCGCGCGAGACGAAGCCGGGCTGTGGGCGGTGTCGGACGGCATGGGCGGCCACGCCTGGGGCGAGATCGCGAGCGCAGAAGTCATCGACCGGCTGAAGCTTCTCGCTTCTTCGGCTTCCTGTCCGATCTCCAGGCTAGGCGTCGAACGCGCCTTGCTGGACGCCAATCTGGCGTTGCAGGAACGCAGTGCGGCAAGCGGATTGCGTCTCGGCATGGGCGCGACGGTTGCAGCGCTCTGCGCAAACGCCGGGCGCTATTTCTGTCTTTGGGTCGGCGACAGCAGAATCTATCGGATGCACGAAGGCGCGCTGATGCTGCTCACCCATGATCACCGCTATGTCCAGGAACTGGTGGACAGCGGAACATTGGGAGTCGAGGCCGCGCGCACACATCCGCGGCGCAACGTCCTGACGCGAGCAATCGGCCTCGAGCGTGAACTTGAGATCGACATTTGCGATGGCAGCTTGGCGCGGGGGGACAGATTCCTGATCGCCACGGACGGCGTCACGGGCGTCTGCAGCGATGACGAGATCGCTTCGTGTCTGCGTCACCACGACATCGAGGACGCGGCCGACCGGCTCGTCGCGCTTTGCAACAAGAAAGGCTCGCCGGACAATCTCGCCCTCGTGCTGGTTCAAGCGCAGGCCTGACCGTTCGTTGGCTCAGGCGCCGGCAATTTCGATGCAATGCACATGCACCGGCTGATCGAATCCCTTGAGCGAGACCTTGCCGGCGTCTTTCAAAGGCAACGCCTTTCCGATGCAGAGCTCCGCGACCGCATTCGACAGGAGGATCTGTTCCGGATCGGCGTGGGCGCATAGCCTGGCGGCCAACTGAACCGTCGAGCCGAAGAAGTCATTGTGATGTTCGATCGGCTCGCCGGCCGCGACTCCGATGCGCACCTTGAGCGGCTGGTCGGGATTCTCCTTGCGATGATGTGAGAATTTCTGCTGGACGTTGATGCCGCAGCGAACCGCGGACGCAGCCGACACGAAAGCTGCCATGATGCCGTCACCGGTGTGCTTGACTTCACGGCCGCCGGTTGCGCTCAGCGCTTCTCGAACAATGCGATCATGCACCTCGAGCATGGTAAGCGCCATCTCGTCCCCCAAACCCTGAGTCATATTTGTCGAGCCGACAATGTCGGTGAAAAGAATCGTGCGGGTGCCAGGGTCACGCTCGGAGTTGCCGGGCAAGAGAGCCGCGCCAGCATTGTCGATTTCGGCCGCGCCCATGAAGGCGTCTGCCATCTCGGGCGTCACCTCCATGATCCGCGCAGCCTCGAGACCATGCGCCTCTTTGTGCACGGCATTTGCGGCTTCGGCACTTGGCGCCGTGCACAGACAGAAGATCTTGCCGTTCTTCTCGTTCAGCCAATATTTGACGTATTCGACGCCGTATCTGTCCTGAACTTTCTGATCGTGCAGATGCGCCGTCGCGACATCGCCGGGCTTTACACCCGGCACGTCGTGAATGTCGATGTACGTTGGCATGCAGGCTTCTCCCCAGGATTAGAAGTCTATTGCTCGATCGCTAGCTTCCCTCGGAAAGCTTGCCGCGGATCACTTCAATCGGCGGCGGCTTCATCAACGTCTGATATACCACGCAATAGCGTTCGGTCAGGCGCATGAGAGTCGCCAGCTGCTCCTCGCTTGCATCGCTATCGAGGGAAATGCGCAGCCGGATGTCGCGGAACCCGACCGGCGCGTCTTTCGCCACCCCAAGTGTGCCGCGAAAGTCGAGGTCTCCTTCGGCGTCGAGCACCGCATCGCGCAGCTCGATGCCGAGCGACGTCGCCACCGCATTGAGCGTCACACCGGCGCAAGCGACCAATGCCTCGAGCAGCATGTCGCCCGAACACGCGCTGAAGCCGGTGCCCCCGGTGGCGGGATGGAGCCCCGCAGCGACAAGTGCTTTCCCAGTTTCAATTTTGCAGGTGACGTTCTCGCCCAATCGACCCTTGGCGCGAAGCGTGATGAGGGCAGCCTCGGGCTCCTCCCGGTAACGTTCCTTTAAGGGTGTTTGAAGGGCTCGTAGTGTGTCCGCTTCCATCGCGACCCTCTCGGAATTTCAGGCGCTTAAACCCTAGCATCTCGCATCAAATCCGGCCAAGCCGGCACTCCAACATCGCTCGGCGGCGCAGAATGCGCAGGATCCGATTGGTTAGAGGGGGTTAACCTGTTTTGCGGCACAATGCGCGGGATTTGATGAGTAGCATTTGGATGCATGCCGTCAGCCGTGCGAGCCGCAAGTCTTTGCTCTCCTCCTACGCTGCAGATCTCGGTTCGTTGATCTCGCGCAGGCGCTCGGAGAATGCCTTGCGCGCGGCCGGCATCGAATCGGCGATGGCCAATCGCGCCAAGTCCGAGTTCCTCGCCAACATGAGCCACGAATTGCGCACGCCGTTGAACGCAATCATCGGATTTGCCGACCTGATTCAGGCTCCTTCCGCCGGCGCCGCCGAACCTGGCAAGTCGACGGAATATGCCAGTTATATCTCCCAAGGCGGCCGCGATCTCCTGAAAATCCTCAATGATATTCTCGACCTGTCCCGGATCGAGATCGACAATTTCGAGCTCAATCTGGAAAGGCATTCGATCCGCGACCTGATCGAGACCAGTGTCGATCTCGTCCAGGCGCGCGCGTCTGACAAGAAGCAAACGCTGCATATGCGCGTGAACGGCGACTTGCCGATCATCGTCGTCGACGAAACGCGGATCAAGCAAGCGCTGTCGAACATTCTCTCGAACGCCGTCACGTTCACGCAGGAAGGCGGCGCAATCTTCGTCATTGCCAAGCACGGTCCCGGTTCGATTGCGATCGAGATTACCGACACCGGCATCGGCATGAGGGATGAGCAGATAGCCTATGCCCTGAAACCGTTCACGCAGGTCATGCCCGCGCGCGTTCGCAATCATGCAGGGACCGGGCTCGGACTGCCGATCGCCAGAGCGCTTGTGCTTCGCCATGGCGGAACCTTCCAGATCGCGAGTAAGGCCGGAGTGGGAACGACCGTCTCGCTCTCGTTGCCGAGCGACGGCGCACACGCGCAGCTGCAAACTGAGGACGACGACTAGGACACCGCCATGAATCAAATGGCCACAAAGAGCGTGCAGAAAGGTGCGGAGGGCGAACGCCGCGGTGTGCCGCTGGCTCCGCCGAAGCAGTTCGCGCACATCGTATCAGTCGCCGGCTCGCAGGCCGTCGCGTTGATCACACGCGAGAGTGTTCAGGCCGGCGCCGGCGGAAACTCCCGCGTCGAGATCGGCCAGTTGGTGAAAATCGTGACGCCGCACTCGGGCGTGATCGGCATTGTTTCGGCGGTCAACCTGCCGATTCCCAATGCCGTAGACAGCAGCGAAGAATTCGGTCTGATCGAGTTGACGCTCACCGGCGAAATTGTGACCGACAAGGTCAGCGGCCGGCTCTGCTTTCGCCGCGGCGTGGCCATGCTGCCGACGATCGGCGATCCCGTCCTGGCGGCGGACCGGCACGACTTAACCCGCGTCTATGTCCAGCCGAACTCGGACACGATCGAAGTCGGAACGCTTTACCAGGATGAACTGGTTCCGGCACGCCTTTTGATCGACGACCTGCTGGCGAAGCACTTCATCGTCGTGGGAACGACGGGTTGCGGCAAATCCAGCGCGGTGACGTGCATCTTGCGTCGGGTCCTGGCCGACTTTCAACACGCCCATATTGTCGTGCTCGACGTTCACAATGAATACAAGTCGGTGTTCGGCCAGCAAGCCGAAGCGATCGACACCACCAGTCTCAATCTGCCTTACTGGCTGTTGAACTTCCAGGAACTCGTCCTGGCTCTCACCAGCACCGACAGCCATCACGACGCCGAATGCGAGATTTTGGCGGACGCCATCGTCGCCGCCAAGCGGCAATTTTCCGAGCTTCGCAGCATCCGAAGCGACACGACGGCGCAAAACATCACCGTCGATACGCCCACACCGTTCAGCTTTGTCGACGTGGTTGCCTGGATCGACGAGCAGGTGGGACGGCTCGAACGGACGCACGTCGCAACGCCTTACCGCAGGCTGAAGAACCGGATCGAGGCTTTGACGACTGACCGGCGCTATCGCTTCATGTTCAGCGGGCTGACCATCGACGACAACATGGCCGAAGTGCTCGGACGGCTCTTCCGCATTCCGGGCAATGGCAAGCCGATCACCGTGATCGACCTGGCCGCCGTTCCCGGCGAAATTCTCGACGTCGTCATCTCCGTCATTTCGCGACTCGCCTTCGATCTCGCGGTGTGGAGCGACGGGCGTTATCCGATGCTGCTGGTCTGCGAGGAAGCCCACCGTTACGCGCCGGCCGACGCCAACGGAAAGTTCCTGCCCACGCGGCAAGCGCTCGCGAGGATCGCAAAGGAAGGGCGCAAATATGGCGTGTCGCTTGCCCTGGTCACGCAGCGCCCGTCAGATATCGATCCGACCATTCTTTCACAGTGCAGTACGGCGATCGCGATGCGTCTGTCGACGGAGCGCGACCAGCACGTCGTGCGCTTCAATGCCGACGACAGCGCGCTGAACATTCTCGACCTGCTTCCCTTGCTCGCGGACCGCGAAGCCATCGTACTGGGTCAGGGTGTCTTGATGCCGATGCGCATACGCTTCAACGATCTGCAAAACGATACCGTGCCGGATTCCAAGCACCGCGTCTTTTCGACGTCGTGGAAGAACGAGAATGGCGACTTCGACAGCCTCTCGGAAATCATTGCCCATTGGCGTGCCAAAGGCGACACCAAGGGCTAACCGTTAGTCCGGTTTGAAAGATTTCTTTCGACACCTGCGTGGATATTCCTTCACGCCCTAATGATCGATTTCTGTCCTTTGTCCGCCGGGGATGGTACGGTGGCGGCCGCCCAACGGGAGGCAATCATGAAGATATCGGCTCTTGGACATGTCGTGTTGCGGGTGAGCAATCGCGAGCGCGCCGAACAGTTCTACAATGGCCTATTGGGGCTGCCCATTTGCGCGCGCCTCGACGAAGCCGGTCTGAAAATGGCGTTCTTTTCGCTCGGCAACCATCATGATTTCGCCGTCATGGAAGTCAGCGGCGAAGGAGGCGCGCGTGGCGGGAACAGAACCGGCCTGGATCATGTCGCATTCAAGATCGGCAAGAGCCTTGATGAGTTGCGCGAGGCGAAGCGTCATCTTGAAGCTGCCGGCGTCACACCGAGACCCGTCGATCACGAGGTGACCAAGTCGCTCTATTTCGAAGATCCCGACGGCAATGGCGTCGAACTCTATGTCGATGCTTCCGATATCTGGCTGCGCGAACCCCAACGGGTCGCCCAGTTGCATCCGCTGGAGTTGTGAAGCTGGGGCCGGCGCGATGAGCCGATACTTCCCCCTGGCTATGGCCCTGCTCGCAATCCTAGCGTCATCGCATGCGTTCGCCGGCCACGAATGGACTGACGGAACGATGGGGCCGCCACAAGGCCGGGGGTATGACACGACCATGCCGCAGCTTCCGTCGCACGCCCGGCATTCGCCAACCCCTCCTGCACCAAATGCACTCTGCAGCAATCGTCCCGACTTAAAGTCGGACACGCCGGCGGCTGCGGCGGATTTGAGCAGCGCGGAAATCGCGGCGGTGCCTTCACCGGCCACAAAGAACCCGAAACCCGCCGACGCCTGTTCCGTTCGCGCTCGCTAGTCTGCACAACGCCGGACGCTACTGCGTCCAGCCTTCCATCGCGCGAGCCAGGTTCGGGTAACGAGCGAGGCGGCGCTCGATCTCCGCCAGGTGATTGGCGCCCTTCCAGCACAGTCGCGCACGCGTTGCCGGGTTCGCGCACGCCGCATCTGCCTCACTCAATTCGGCATCGTTCAGCGGGTCGACCCGAAGAATTGTGAGCACGGAACGCCCTTCGACCACTGAACACGCTTTGTACTGTTCCGGCGTCACGTGGCGCTCCTTCACCAGACCGAGATTTTCGCGCGCCAATATTTCGGGAACGCGATGGGCCAGCGCACGATTCGCGCCTCGCTCGCCCTCGCTCAATTCGCTCCACGGCTTCAGCAAGGGATTTAGCTTGAGAACGTCGTCGCGTGTCGCGCCATAGGTCCAGCCCGCGGCCTTGCGTTCGACGCACCAGCGCCAATGCTCGATTTCCGCCAGCCGGTCCAGTTCCTCTGAAAGAAGTTCGATTTTGGCGACGCCTGGAACAATTCTGTATCCGAGCGCGCCGACGGCGACAGCGATGTGATCGGCTTGGGCGCGGTTCGACTCTTTGTAGCGTTCGGCAAGACGTTCCCACGGCACCGACGCCGGCGACGTTTCATCCCGGCCCGCCAAGCCCGCATATATGTCATGGCCCGCGCGGGCGATGCGATCTAGTTCGTGGCCGAGCAGGATTTCGGGCGACGTCAGCTGTTCCAGACTTCCGAACGGAACAAGCCGGTTGGCCAGCAAGTGATGCGATTCGACCTGCTGCAGGAAAACCCCGAGCTTGTATTGCTCCTTCAGCCGCACGAAGACGGGCGTTGCGAATTGATCGCGCTGATCGAGACAGGAGCGGAACTGGAGCGCCGTGTACAATGAATCATCGTCGTTTTCGAGCGCGACCACGATCGCATCTGCCCGGCGCGTGGACAGCAGCCTTAGGACATCAGGCCACACATCCATCCGACCTTCGCCGAATGTAAAGGATTGGAAGGAAAACGCCGCGAGAGCGGCGAGCGCGGCGTCGCGGCCGCGGAATCGGGTCTCCGTCTCGCCGGCGTCGCGGGTGAGGACACTCACGACGGCGCGGACGCCCGGCAACGCGAAGTTGGAGCAAACGGCCCGTCTGGCGAGTTCTCTGTTGATCTCACCGAACCCTGCGAAGACAAGATGCGGTGATTGCGGAGCCGCCAATGATTTCGGCAGATCAAGGAATGCCGGCGTGCGAAGCAGCAAGCGCGCGGCGTCCGCCGTCGTATTGAACAAGTGGAATTCGACGTGTGCCCCGCCCAGGGCGGCGGTGCGATGATCCAGAAGCGTATCGAGTACCCAGTCGCTTCTGACTTCCACCAGCAGTTTCACGTCCCGCCGGCCGTGTGACGCGAGAAACGCAGACGTGGCGAGGCCGATCTCGAGATTCTGCGAATCCGAGCCCGTCGTCACAATGACGCTGTCGGCGCGCGGTAGGCCGGCGAGCTTCAGCATGCCGGGCTGGGTCGCGTCGCCGTTCAGCACCGTAATGGCGAGACGTTCGCAGGCCAGCGCGTTGGCTCCGGTGCCGTCGAGCGTCACCACGACGACAGGCTTGCCGGCCCGCTGCATGCTGCCGACGATTTTCATGCCGGTTTCGCCAAGGCCGCACACGATGACATGGTTGCGCGCACGGTGCGCCATCGCCACGCGCATGTCGCGGCGAAAGTTGACGAGCAGGAGCTTTGCGCCGCCGAAGAGTGCCGTCGCCGGCAATAAATATTGCGCGATGACGAGCTGAAGAGGCGCTTTGCCGAAGGCGTACGACCCGGTGCCTCGGATCAGGCCAATGGTGAGAATGATCGCATCACCGAACGAGTGTCCGGCCACGAGAAATCCCCAGAGACCAAGAAGCAGCGACGCAATCGCCACGGGTCCGATCAGAACCCAATCCTTCAGGCGAAAGAGGTCCCAAGACATGATTTCCTTCAGGATTTTCGATCGACGACAGTTTTTGCCCTCGGCATCCTCAGCACGGCGCAGACAACGATAAGACGCACATGGCGCGGTGCCCCGATCCGCTTGCGGTCGCATGCTACAAGCAAGTCGGGTCTGGTCCAAGGCTGAGGCGGCGCGGTTTACTCGCCGGCGCGTGCATGACAGCATCGGGCGGAATCCGACGCGAGGCTCTCGCATGCTGCGGCTTCCACCGCCGATCTGGGCGCTCCTCTATCTCGTCATCGCCGTCATCGTGAGCACATCTTACGCCTGGCGCTCGCTCGTCGACTTGCGCGTCGTTCCGCTGGGCATCGCGCTCATCGCGATTGGCGTGACCTCGATGTTCTGGGCGGTCTATGTTTTTCGAAGAGCGGGAACCGAACTCAATCCAACGTCGCCGGCCAACAAGGCGTTGGTCATCGCGGGACCATTTCACGTCACGCGAAACCCCATGTATCTCGGCATCGTTCTGGTCAGTCTCGGCATCGCGTTCTGGGCGGGCTCGTTGCCGATGTTCGCCGTTCCCATCCTCGCCTTCGCGACGGCAAACTGGGTGCACATTCCCTTCGAAGAGGCCAAGATGCGGCGCCAGTTCGGGTCCACATACGATTCCTATACCGCCAAAGTCCGGCGCTGGATTTGACCAACCCGGCAGCGACGGAGCCCTCGCGCTGGCCGCAGATTCTTGCGTCCGCGATCCTCTTGACCGGGTTCGCGCTCATGATGGCCGTCAACCTGCCCGGTCATCTTGAATTCGACTCCATTCGCCAACTGCTCGAAGGCCGAAGCGGCGTTTACTCGAATTGGCATCCGCCCGTCATGTCCTGGCTGTTGGGTATCGCGGACAATGTCGAACCCGGCGCGGCTGCATTCGTCGTTCTCGAGGCCACGATGACGTTTGGCGGCATCCTGGCTCTCGTCTGGCTCGTCGAATGGCCATCCTGGTTCGTGGTCCCGGCTGCAGCGATCGCCGTGGCGCTCCCGCAATTGTTTCTCTTTCCGGCCATCGTGTGGAAAGACATGCTTCTGGCAGCAGCGTGTCTCGCCGGCTTCGCCTTCCTCGCGCATGCGGCCGCTCGCTGGAATCGCCCGGCCGTGCGCATGGCGCTGCTCGCCGGCGCCGCGATTTTCACCGCCCTTGCCGTGCTCACCCGGCAAAATGGCGCCGTCGTTCTTCCTTGCGCCGCGGTGGCGCTTGGATTCGTTGCGGCCAAGCAGGGCGATGTGCGCGTCGGGATTCGTCACGCCGTCGGATTCTTCTTCGCGACCGCATTGTTGGCGCTTGGAGCCAACGCAGCATTGCAGCTGCGCGCATCGAAAGCGCTCGGCCCGATCGAACAACTGGAAGATCTTCAGCTCTATGACATCGCCGGGATGCTCAGCCGTCGCCCGGAACTCAAGCTCCCGGTTCTGGAACAGGAATCGCCCAAGCTGGCCAACCGGCTGCGGATAGTCGCGCCGCGACTCTATACGCCGGTCGGGCACGACCGCCTCACCGACGATCCGCAGATCAGGAGTCACATCATTTCGTCCGTCGCCGTTGTCGCTCGGCAGTGGCGCGATCTGATCCTGGCGAACCCGCTGACTTATCTTGCAGTGCGCGCACGAGATTTCAGCTGGCTGTTTTTTTCGCAACATCCGAGGGAATGTCTGCCCTACGCGGTGGGAGTCATAGGTCCCGTCGCCGACCTAAAAGCGGCGAAGTTGACATTTCGCTACGATGCCCGCGATCGCTGGCTGGACGAGGACTATGCTGCGCCGCTGGTCGCGACGCCTGTCTTCTCCCATCCTGTCTTCGCCGCCGCAGGCCTGGTTTGCCTCGTTCTTTTGCTGCTCAGGAGACGACCTGCAGATCTCGCGATCGCGGGCCTCTTGATCGCCGCGCTGCTCTACACAGCGAGCTATTTCGTCATCGCGATCTCTTGTCAGTATCGCTATTTGTACGTGATCGATCTCTCGGCGATCGGGGCCAGTCTCTATTTGCTTGCCGATATGCGCCGTTATTGAGCCGTTTGCGGACTCAACGAAGCCTCGGCACTCGACGAGAGCCGCCGGATCGCGCGCGGCCAGGTTCCGAGGACTCCATTTTCGTCCAGACGCGTTGCGGCCGGTCCCTCCGCGATTTTTCGCCCACCGCAAAAGACCTCGAAACGGTCATATGGCACATTGCGGATTCTCAGGAGCTTCGCGAGGACCCAGTCATCTCCCTGGTCCAACGTGCGATAGATCAGCGCCGGTTCTCCGTTCTCCCTGAGAAGGCGAAGCACATAGTCTCGCATGCGAATCTCCGGTGATTCCCGGGTCCATGCTTGGTGGGAGCTGCCTCGCTGTCCATCGCGAGACAGCGGAAGTCACAGAATAGTCATTCGGTCCACGACGAGAATTTCCTAGGAATCGCGATGGACGATTGAGCGGGCGAGCACAACGAAGGGCCGCAACATTGGAGGCTTCCATGAAAGTGTACGACATCATGAGCTCGGACGTTCAGCTCATCACTCCCGACGACACCATTCAGGCTGCGGCGCAAAAGATGGCCGAAGCGGATGTCGGTTTTCTTCCAGTGGGAGAGAATGACAAACTGGTCGGCATGGTCACGGATCGTGACATCGCGTTGCGCGCGGTTGCACGCGGCAAGAACCCGGCCAACACCCGCGTGCGCGAGGTCATGACCGACAAGGTCATGTATTGCATGGAGGACGAAGACGTCGAAGAGGCGGCCGACACCATGTCGAACCTCAGGATCCGACGCCTGCCGATCGTCGACGACGACAAGCGGCTTGTTGGCGTCCTGTCTCTCGGCGATATTGCCTTTAAGCACAAAGCGTCGACCGCCGGCACGACTCTCGTGCATGTGTGCGATCCCCACGGCCACGTGCGTTAGGCGCAAGGCGTTAAGCCATCGAACGCCGCCGAGCGAACTGAGGTTTGTGCGGCCGTTTGAGTGCTAAGCCTGTCGCTCCAAACGCTCGCCCATCCCAATCCGCACCGCTTTGCAGGTGAGGCATGACCCCACACTGGTCCGAAACATTGTTGAGGCTTCCACCATGGCCGGTCATCGCGGACCTTTCTCTTCTTGCACTGCGGGACGCCGCAGTCGCGATCGCGACCTATTATGCGATCTGGCTCTCGTACCGCTGGATCAGCAACCGGTTCAAATACGGCGCTGCGAGCGAAACGGCTCAGGCGACACTTGTCGCGCGCGTTGTTGCACGAACTCCGCGGTTCATGCTGGCCGCAGCGGCCGCGGCCATCACAATCACGGTATTCGGAGCTTGGACCGATTGGCTGAGGGCGCTGTTTCTCGCGGCGCTTCTGGTTCAATTCGGTCTTTGGGGCTCTGCTCTCATCGAGGCTCTGTTGGCACGGTACGCGCTGCGGCGAGCGGCCACGCACAAGGGTTTTGCCAATGCGTATTCGCTCGTGCGTGTCCTGACGGAGACGTTCCTGTGGTCGGTGATCGCCATTGTCGTGCTCAGCAACTTCGGGATCAACGTCACGGCCATGATCGCCGGGCTGGGGATCGGCGGAATCGCGATCGGCCTGGCGGCGCAGGGGCTGTTCGCCGACTTGTTCGGGTCGCTGGCGATCGTCTTCGATAAACCGTTCGTCCAGGGCGATTTCATCGTGTTCGGCGACAAGTCGGGCATGATCGAGCATGTCGGAATCAAGTCGACGCGGATACGCGCCCTCTCGGGCGAACAGATTGTGTTGTCGAACACCAATCTGCTTGGCAGTGTCATTCACAATTATCAGCGCCTTCGCGAACGGCGCGTGGTTTTCGGCTTCGGGGTCACCTATCAGACGCCTTATGTCCGTGTGCGTGAAATCGCCGGTATCGTGAAATCCGTCATCGAAGATACGGACTGTACGCGTTTCGACCGCTGCCATTTCAAGGCACTGGGCGACTCGGCGCTGCTGTTCGAAGCCGTGTATCACGTTCTGTCGGCGGACTATGGCCGCTATATGGATACGCAGCAGAAAATCAATTTGGAGATCATGCGCCGTTTCGAGCAACGCAACGTGAGTTTTGCCTATCCGACGCAGACCGTATTTTTCGCATCGTCACCCCAATCCGATGCAAATTCCGGCGCTCCGCTGAACTAGCCCGAGACGTCGCTGTGACTCTATCGTGACAAGTTCCCGAGCCATTGCAATTGCGAAAGGTTGGGAAACCGGGTCCGCATCCGAACGTTTAAACCACTCAATGCCGGTGGGAAGCGGCATTGACGAAACTCACGAACGCCATCCAGGGATGGGATGGTTTCTTCGAAAGGAGAGCCGCCATGAAGATGCATGAATTGATGACTACGAGAACGATCGCTATCGCGGCCTTGGTCGCGGGCGTGACGCTGTCGGCCTCATGGGCCGCAAAGGCCGATACAGATCGCACGGACTGTATGGGCAACAATTGCGTCCACATCCACTGCTATGACGACACGGGAACTTGCACCCGCACCACGAACTTCCAGGTGAATAGTCAGTCGTCGCATTGGGTTCAGGACGGCGACGGAGCGGCATATGTGACGGACTACCAGCCGGTGAAACCGCAACGCTACGCGTGCGATTCCGATGGAGACCATTGTCATTGGACAAGAAACTATTTCTACAATGACGATGGCGATCCGATCGACGATTCCGCCCTGTATCCATAACGACAATCGCTATGTCCCCTCTCTCCCACCGGAGGGAGGGGGTTTTCATGTCGCATGGCTGGCGTCCAAGCGATAAAATGAGCGCGCTGCATCCCGATACATTAGCGCCTTTTCGTCCTCGCTTGCGCCCTGGGTCACCCGTTTGAAGGCGTTCCACAAAGCGGCGTAGCTGCACGACACGCCATCGACGGGAAAATTGCTTTCGAACATCGCTCGCTTGGGGCCGAACGCCTCGATGCAGTGCTCGAGATAGGGCCGCCAGGCGGTCGCCAATTCCCGCGAATCCGGCAACACCTCCCGCTTGTGAAAGTCGAAGCCGCAGATCGCCATTCCCAAGCCGCCCAATTTCACCCAGACATTGGGACAATGTGCAAGTTCTCGAATATCGCGCGACCAACTCTGGAAGATCTCATCGCGACGTCCGGCATAGGGACCGATGCCCAGCGGCCCGCCGACATGGTTCAGCACGATCTTGGCTTCCGGCACGCCCCGCGCCAAAGCAGTCACGTCAGGAAGCTGCGGATGATATTGCCAGGCTTCAAACGTCAGATCGCGCTTGGCGAGTTCACGCAGGCCGGCGCGGAAGGAAGCATCCGCGTACAGGTGGCGCGGCGGATCCGTATGGCTGTTGCGCACGTCCGGACTCGCATCCCACCCGCCCGCATGACGAATGCCGCGAAAGCGGCCGTTGCCGGCGCGGACATGCGAATCGAGCACCGGACCCACTGCGGCTCCCATGGTCAGATCGGCGCGCGCCACGATGCCCTCGCACGCAAGCACCGGGCCATAACGTCCGCTCGCAGCCATCGCAGCCACGCCGTTGACGAATTCTGTCTCGCCCACCATGCGCAGCTCTTCCGGACCCGAGGCGCGATAGAACGAGGTGCACTCCACAAACACGGTGCTCTTCACATTGTGGCCGGATTGGAGATCGGCCAGCAGCTCCGGCAGGAGATAGCGGCTGCCGGGAAAATCCCACAAGTGATGATGGGGATCGCAAATCGCCAAATCCGGTTCGAGAATCTCTTCTGACGGGCTCGCTGCAACCATCGATGCTTCTCCTATTGCGCAGAGGGAAAGCGCGGCTCGCGCTTTTCCATGAGTGCTGCAACGCCTTCCTTCACGTCATCGCCAAGAAAGCACAGCATTTCCATTGCCAGCGACGCATCAAATGCAGGCTGGAAGAGCCGCAGCCAATTGTTCAGCGACCGTTTGGTGAGACGGATGGCCGATTGGCTGCCCGTCGCAAGTCTTTCGGCTGTCGCCATCGCTTTCTCCATCAATTGCGCGCGCGGAACACATAAGCTGACCAGCCCGATGCGCTCCGCTTCCTTGCCGTCGACGAACTCAGCCGTCATCAGATAGTACTTAGCCTTAGCCATGCCGCAGAGCAGCGGCCAGAGAATGACGGAGTGATCGCCGGCGGAGACTCCCAACCGGACGTGACCGTCGGTGATCCTCGCCTCCTCTGCCATGATGCTGATGTCCGCCATCAAGGCGACGGCAAGACCTGCGCCCACGGCGACCCCATTGATCGCCGAGATGATTGGTTTCTCGCAAGCCAGCATCTTGAAGACGATGTCGCCGGCTTCCTTCATCGTGGCGGCAACTTTTTGCGGATCGCCTGCGGTTTCGGCGATCCATGCGAGATCTCCGCCTGCGGAAAACGCGCGCCCTCCGGCGCCCGTCACCACGATGACGCGAACGGCCGCGTCGTCGTTCAAGACATCCCAGACCTTCGTCAACTCCCAGTGGAGACGCGCATTCGTGGCGTTCAGTACATCCGGCCGATTAAGCGTGACCAAGACGACGCCATCGGCGAGATGCTCGAAGGTCAAGAATTCAAACTCGGAATAGTGCATGCCTCGCCTCCACTGCTGCTGTGACACGATCGGGGAACCGTCTCTGCGCACGAGCGTACGGCAACCATCCGCATTTGGGCTCCTTGGGGGCAGGCTCGGCAAAAAAGTTCCGCTCGGAGAGAAATCCCGCTTGACATGGTGATATAGTTGACTATATCACTATAGCAATGCACTGGGAATTGCAGTGGTTCGGCGGAGTAAGGCTATGAATTCCTTGAAAGAAAACATCGCGATGGGCCTTTTGGTCGCGCTCGCGATCGGACCGAGCCTGGCGGGTGACGCCAGCCTCTCGCTCGCCGTCAGGCTGTGCAGCGCCGCCCTGATCGGCGTCGGCATGGCCGCCAGATGGATCTCCGAAAGCGCCTCACCGACTCGCGGTAAAGAGGCGCGCCCGTCGTGAGGATTCAGCTTTTGCACGCGAGGAGATCGTGGCGCAAATGAGCGATCACGAGTGGAACGACAACCAGCCGATCTATCGCCAGCTTCGCGACCGCGTCGTGGCGATGATCCTGGATGGCGTCCTCAAGGAAGGCGATCCTCTGCCCTCCGTGCGTACTGTCGCGGCAGAGTATCGCGTCAATCCGCTGACGGTGCTGAAGGGCTATCAGCAGCTGGTCGACGAACAACTCGTGGAAACCAGGCGCGGACGCGGCATGTTCATCAACGCGGGCGCGCGCGAACTTCTTCTACAAGGCGAGCGCAAGAAATTCCTCAGCGAGCAATGGCCCGCCATCTACGCGACCATCCAACGCCTCGGTTTGACGGCGAAAGACCTGGTGGCTGCCGCACCCGACTCTGCAAACCCGAAAAGTGAGGGCTGACGTATGACTTGCATCGAAGCGCGCGGCCTTCGCAAAACCTTTGGCGCGACCATTGCGCTGGACGGCATCGATCTGCGGGTCGAAGAAGGACGGATCCTGGGCCTGATCGGCCCCAATGGCGCCGGCAAGAGCACGGCGCTCAACGCCGTCCTGGGCCTCACGCCTTTTCAAGGCGAGCTCAAGGTGCTTGGGCGCAATCCCTGGACCGAACGCGACAAGCTCATGCGTGACGTGTGCTTCATCGCCGACGTCGCCGTTCTGCCGCGCTGGATGCGGGTTTCGCAGGCACTCGACTATGTCGAAGGCGTGCATCCCAAGTTCGACAGGACGAAGGCGGAGACGTTTCTCGCGAAGACGACTATCAAGCGCGCCAGCCGCATCCGCGAACTCTCCAAAGGCATGGTGGTACAGCTGCATCTTTCGCTGGTCATGGCTATCGATGCAAAATTGCTGATCCTGGATGAGCCAACGCTCGGTCTCGACCTGCTCTATAGGAAGCAGTTCTACGACGCCTTGCTGAACGACTATTTCGATCACAGCCGGACCGTCGTCGTGACGACGCACCAGGTGGAAGAGGTTCAAAACATCCTGACGGACCTCATGTTCATCGACCGCGGAAAGATCGTGCTCGACTGCAGCATGGAAGACTTCGAAGCGCGCTATGCGGAAGTCATGGTCGGACCGGAACAGGTCGCGGCGGCGCGGGCATTGCGTCCGATCTACGAGCGGCAAGTCTTCAGCCGAACCGTCATGCTCTTCGACCGCGTGGCACGCGACCAGCTTCGCACGTTCGGCGAGGTCAGGACGCCCAGCATTGCCGATCTCTTCGTTGCTCTGATCGGCGCCAAGACAGCAACGGCACAAGGAGTCGCCGCATGAGCTTGTCCGACACAGCACCCGGTGCGCCCGCCACACACGTGCCGGCAGCGACCAAGCCGTTCTATTGGACGTTGCGGCGCGAATTCTGGGAACACCGCGCCTTGTACTTCGCCCCTTTGGCAGTGGCGGCGCTGATTCTCTTCGGGTTCACCGTCAGCCTTCTCGGGTTGTACGCGCGCGCCAAGGAGCTGGCCCAACTAACAGAGGATGAAAAAGCCGCTGCGATCATCCAGCCCTATCACTTCGCAGCAGCCGCAATCATTTTCACGGCCCTCATCGTCAGCGTCTTCTATTGCCTCGGCGCCCTGTACAATGAGCGTCGCGATCGCACGATCCTGTTCTGGAAGTCTCTGCCGGTTTCCGACCTCACCACCGTTCTTGCCAAGGCAAGCATCCCGATCGTCATTCTGCCCTTGGTCTACGTCCTGATCATCTTGGCCATGCATGTGCTGATGTTTGTAATCAATAGTGCGGGGCGGATGGCGTTCGGCCTCAGCACCGCGCCGTTGTGGACACACGTGCCGCTTTTTCAGATGGAAGTCGTCGCCCTCTACGGTTTTGTCACGCAGGCCCTTTGGTACGCGCCGATCTTCGCGTGGCTGCTCATGGTATCAGCGTGGGCCAAGCGCTCGCCATTTCTCTGGGCATTTCTTGCGCCGCTGGCAGTCGGCATCGTCGAACGCATCGCCTTTGATACGCACTATTTCGGCATGTTGGTGACGCATCGGTTGTTCGGCGGCCTTGAAGCGGCTTTCACCGGAGGTTCCGTTACTGCACGCGGTGCCGTCAAAGTAGCGGGGACGAAGTTTCCCATGATCGGGCTGGAGCAACTGGATCCGGTCAAATTTCTCAGCAGTCCGGGCCTGTGGTTTGGCTTGGTCGTCGCGGCCTTGTTTCTCGCAGCTGCAATCTTGCTGCGCCGCTACCGCGAACCGATCTGAGATCTGCCTGCGTGGGGACAGACCGTTTCGTTATTGGCTCGTCACCTGACGCGAGGGATCGATTATCAAGCGAGGAATGAGCACATGCTCAGCCGCATCTTTCCAGCGCAAATCGACAACAACTACAGGGGGTACAGACTTGCCATCTGGCTGCTCGTTCCAATCGTCCTGTTGAGAGGGTTGATCGGTTTCAACTCGATCTTCTTTTCGCGAACCGTTGCCACCTCCGCCGACGGACTTCCGCTCGAGAGTTTCACTGCGGCCGGCGCACAAACGGTGATAGCACTCTTCGCCTTGCTTGGGCTGTCTTCGCTGTTGCTCGCGCTGCTCGGCGTGGTGGTGCTGGTCCGTTATCGCACCATGATTCCATTTCTGTACCTGTTTTTGCTGATTCAGGAACTCGGCAACAAGGCCATCCTGCTGGAAAACCCGATCGCGAGGTCCGCGTCGTCGGGGGCCGGGTCGGCTGTTGCCCTAACGATCCTGGCGTTGACGCTCATCGGCTTTGGTTTATCGGTGACAAAGAACACCAGTTTTATCGGCGTCAAATCGCGCGAGACGAACACATGACCTTGCCCGCGATCATTCAGTCGGCAGCGAACGGCTCGTCTCCGTTGTATTACGCGCTCTGGAGCGGCGTGGTTCTCCACATCGGTGGCGGGACCATCGGCATACTTTCTGGCGGCGTGGCGGCATCAGTCCGCAAGGGAGAACGACTGCATCGCCTGTTCGGGACCATCTTTGCGGTGTCCATGCTGATCATGGCCGGAGCGGCAATCTTCGTGGCCTTCGTGATCCCCGAAACGTCCAACATACTGGCAGGAGTGTTCGCCTTTTATCTTGTTGCGAGCGCCTGGATAACTGTCAAGCGCAAGGAAGGAACCGTCGGACGAATCGAATGGGGTGCGGCTCTCTTCGCTTGCGGCGCGACGCTCGCGGCTCTCTTGTTCGGTGCGCAGGCGCTTTACGACCCCAAGAGTCCGCTCAATTCCTCTGCCCCCACTCCACTTGTCTTTTTTATCTTTGCGTTCATTTCAGCTCTCGCCGCAGCGCTCGACTTCAGAGTCATTCGCCAAGGCGGGTTGACGGGTGCGCCGCGCATCGCCCGCCACGTCTGGCGAATGTGTCTTGGACTGTTCATCGCGACGGGGTCCTTCTTCTTGGGACAACAAAAAGTGATGCCCGTGTGGATGCGAGGATCGCCGATCCTTTTGGCGTTAGGATTTGCACCGCTTGTTCTGCTCGCCTTCTGGCTGATCCGAATTCGGCTCACCGACACATTCAAACGGTCTGTGGCGGTAGCATGATCCTTGGCTTGGAGCACCCACCCCTTTCTTGCTAGGTTTGCTTTGCGGCCGCATCGCCAGCCTCGAGGGGAAACGATGAAACTCATCTGCGTTCTCGCGGGCCTTGCGAGCATGGCAATGATCGCGGCGACCGTGCAGGCCGCACCTGCGGCACCGCGCGCCTATGTTGCGCCGCGAGGCGCGGGCGGGCATCCCGACATGAACGGGGTGTGGGAAGTGATGAACACCGCCAATTGGGATATCGAACCTCACGCAGCACGCGCCGCATTGGCGTTTCGTCCCGGGCCCTTCGGTCCCGTGCCCGCGAAGGAAGTCGTCGCCTTGGGCGCGGTCGGTTCGGTCCCGGCGGGTCTCGGCATCGTCGAGAACGGACCAATTCCCTATACGCCTGAGGCCCTGGCGGTGAAGAAGGACAATCAGCTGCACTGGCTTGAGCGTGATCCTGAGATCAAGTGTTACCTGCCAGGCGTACCGCGGGCGACCTATATGCCCTTCCCTTTCCAGATTTTTCAGAGCGATGAAGCGATCGTCTTCGCCTACGAATATGCAGGCGCGGTCCGCAACATCTTGTTCAAGGATCCCGGTCCCGCGCCGATCGATTCCTGGATGGGCCAGTCCGTGGGGCATTGGGAGGGCGATACACTCGTGGTGGCGGTGACAGGCCAGAACGACTCGACCTGGTTCGACCGGGCCGGCAACCATCATTCGGCCGACATGAAAGTGGTCGAGCGCTATACGCCGATAGCCCCTGGCGTGATGCGCTATGAAGCGGAGATCACCGATCCCGCGACGTTCACGCGGCCCTGGAAAATCAGTTTGAACCTCTATCGACGCGTCGGCCAGGATGCCCAGCTCCAGCAGTTCAAGTGTGTCGAATTCGTCGAGGAATTGATGTATGGAAAACTGCGCAAGGAACCCCTGAAATGAAGCGCGCAACGCCGGCTCTCCTCTCGATTCTCGCAGCGCTGCTGTTGGGTTCACTCACTCAGTCGGGATCGGCGGCCAATTATCGCGCGCCGCGCACGAGCTTTGGCGACCCGGACCTGCAAGGCCTTTGGACGAACGCCTCCATCACCACGTTGGAACGTCCCGCCAATGTGAAAACACTGGTGATTACGCCAGCCGAAGCGGCCCGGCTTGAAACTGCGAACAAAGCCTGGCTCGCCGCCAACGATAAACCAACCGATCCGCACAACGGTGCGCCGCCGGTTGCAGACGATCCCGGCGGATACAACTCGTTCTGGCTCGATCTCGGCACCAAATATGCCGTGGTCAATGGCCAGATCCGGACGTCCTGGATCGTCGATCCGGCCGACGGCCACGTGCCCTATTCCGAAAAAGGTCGGCGCGACATGATGGCTGCCGGCATGGCGCAATTCACGAATTTCGACGGCCCTGAGGTTCGTTCGCTCGGCGAACGTTGCATCGTCGGCTATGGCTCTTCTGGCGGACCGCCGATGCTCAACGTGCTCTACAACAACAACTATCAGATCGTGCAATCGCCGGGATATGTGACGATCATCGTCGAGATGAACCACGATGCCAGAATTATCCGGCTTGGCGGCACGCACCTGCCCTCCACCATCCGGCCGTGGATGGGCGACTCGATCGGCCATTGGGAAGGTGACACGTTGGTCGTCGAGACGACCAACCTCAATCCAGGGCAACGCTTCACAGCGGACATTCGCCATCGCATCTATTTGGCGCCCGACTCGAAGGTCACCGAGCGTTTCACCCGCGTCTCGCCCACCGACATTCTCTACGAGTTTAAGGTCGAAGAGCCGACTGCATACACACAGACCTGGCGCGGGGAGATTCCGATGCGCGCGACCAAGGGACCGATGTATGAATATGCCTGTCATGAAGGCAATTACGCCCTGACCGACATTCTCGCCGGTGCGAGGGCGCAAGAGCACAAACCAGAGGCGCGAGCGTCGCAATGAAAGTGTCCAGATCGACTTGCATCGCGTACGCGTGCGCTGCGTTGAGCGGCCTGTTTCTGGCGGGCACGGCGATGCCGGCCTATGCGCATCACGCTTTCGCAGCGGAATTCGATGCCAAGGCACCCGTGCTTTTGCGCGGCAAGGTCACCAAGGTGGAATGGATCAACCCGCACGCCTGGATCCATATGCTGGTCGACGTTGCAGGCAAGCCGCCTCAGCCTTGGATGGTCGAAGGCGGAACGCCGAACACCTTGTTGCGCGCAGGTATCGATCGCAACTCGCTCAAGCCTGGCGAGGAGATCATCGTTCGCGGTTATCAAAGCAAGGACAAGCTTTGCGAGCCGGCCTGCAAGGCCAATGGGCGCGACGTCACCTTGGCCAACGGCCAAAAATTGTTCATGGGCTCGAGCGGGACCGGCGCGCCGCGCGACGGAAGCGATCCGAGCGAGCCGCCCCCGAAGTAAATCTCGGAATCAGGAAAATCCGATCCAGCGCCCGGCCAGCGCCACCGTCAGCCACAGTCCGAGTGACAGAACGGCCAGCGATTTCGCTTTCAGCCCCGACACATCGCGTCGCGCGAGCGGCAGTTTTACGGCAAAGGTGAAGATCGCGGCTGCCAACAGAGCGGCCATCTTCACCCAGAATGCCGGCTTGTCATACAGCTTCAAGGCCTCCGAGCACCCAATCAAAACGCCGCTCACGATCATTGCGGCCAACGCGAAGATGAGCCAGGAGCGGGTCTCGCGCTCCACGACGGAAGTCGGCTGGAGAGTCAATCCTGCCCCCAGCAGCCGCAAATCCAGCAGCAATAGCGAGCCGCCCAAAAGCGCAAGCGCCAACAAATGCACCGCCTCAATTGCGGGAAAGAGCCAGGAGGAGGCCTTGATGGCGGTACCGAGGTCGCTCGCCTCGACTGCGGCGAACTGCGCGTAGAGGTTCAGCACCTCAGAACTCGTCCGGTGGATAGGTCGAGCAACCCGCCACCGCGTAGACAAATCCGGATTGAGGCTTGTCGCAGTCGAACCAATTGTAGGCGATCATTCGTCCGGCGACGATCACGGCCAACCAGACGACGAGCGAGACGGCCGCGCATGCGCGTGCAAGGAGAGGCGGGCGTGGCGCATCATCCCAGACGGCACGATTGCGTTGCACGCGGCGGTGATAGAACCAAATATTGACGGCGGCGATCAGCAACAGCACGAGCTTGGTGCGAAACCATATGCTGTGCCACGTACGAATGGGGATCGCGTAGAAAAGGAGAACGCCCGTCGCGAACATCAAAATGAAACCTGCGACGGTCCAAGGCAGGATCCGCGCTGTCATCTGCGAGATCGGCACCGTTCGCCAGGCCCAACCCAAGAGGCGCAAATCCACCATGGCGATGGTGCCGACAAACAGCGTGATGCCGATGACATGTGCCGTCTCGATCCATGTATAGGCATAGAGGCTTTCATGCAGCGCAATGCTCCAGGGCGTCTTTGAAAGCCAGAGGGTGAAGCCAGAGAGCTGGTCCAAAGTTACTTCTCTCCGAGGACATAATATTTGTGACAGGCCGTGCAGGCAGCGTAGAGGTCGCCACCGGTTCGCAACAGGCCCGCCCGGTCTTGATCATGCGCGGCTCTCTTCGTGGCCATCGCTGCGTCATGCAATCGGCGGGAATACGCATCCCACTGCGGCTCGCCGGGCGAACGGCCCGGAAGCATCAAGGCATTCGACAGTTCGGCAACAATCGTGGCGTTGTTCTCGACGATCGCCCAACCTTCCGGGGTCTTGGGCGAAAGATCGGTCGTGCCCTTGTCGTCGACCACATAACCCGACGCGGCCCAGACAATGTCCGCCGCTGGATCGATGGCGTGCTTCATGAGCTCTTTCGTCGTGAGCTCTATATTGTAGGTCGGTCGTGCTGGCTCGGCCGGTTTCTGGCAGCCGGCGAGCACAAGTGCGCTCGCGATAAAGACAACCTGCTTCATACGCCAACTCCCCGTCTCGCGATCCGGCTGAGCCCAGAATGCGAAATTTGCGGCGCTCGGGCCAGTGGTCGGCCCGACGGCATACTCATAAACGAGCGCTATCCGAGGGCATCGCCACCGTTATACTGTGTCAGGCGCTGGCGCCGAACATCGCGCGGCGACGGCATTCACATATGGGGACTGGCGCGTGCGCCGAATCACACTGGCAGCTGTCGCAATCGCTGCATTGTGCGGCCACGCCAACGCGACCGTCTGCGCCGGAACCACCCCCGGACTGGCGAAGTTTTACTCGGATGCTTGGGGAATCGACCCCAGCAGCACACGCTTCCAGCCAGCTGAGCGCACGTCGATCACGGCTGCGAACGTCGGCCGATTACGCTTGAAGTGGGTCTATGGCTTGAGCACAGACGCGCCGCGTTCCTACCCTCTGGTCACGGAAGACACGATTTTCATCGGCGATTCCGGCAACGGCCTGGTGGCGCTGGATCGGCAGAGCGGATGCACACGCTGGACGTTCAAGCATGAAGGCTCGATCGGCAGCGCAATCTTGCACGAAGGCAAGAATGGCAGCACGACGCTGTTCTTTACCGACCGGACCGAAGGAATCTTTGCTCTGAACGCCCGCGACGGCACACTGCGGTGGAAACGTGCGCCTCCCGGAGACAACCCGGTCCCATTGTTGTCGGGAACTCCGCTTATCCACGACGGCACAATGTTCGTGCCGCTCTCGTCCTTCGAAGTGGGTCTTGCGGCCAATCCGTTCTACGGCTGTTGCACGACCAGTGGTGGCATGGCGGCGATCAAAACGAGCAATGGCGACGGACTCTGGTACAGGCGGACGATCCCTACGCTTCCGCAAGTTACGGGCAGGCACTACTGGTTCGTTCAAAATCAGGCGCCCTCGGGCGCGCCGGCTTGGGCCGCGCCGACATTCGACGCAAAACGCGGCCTGCTCTATTTCGGCACGGGGCAGAATTACAGCCGCCCGACGACGACCACCAGCGACTCCATCTTCGCGCTCGATGCGAGCGACGGCAGCATCCGTTGGCGACATCAGTTCACCAGCGGTGACGCCTACAATACGTCCTGCGATCTGAGCGAGCGCCATCCCAATTGTCCCAAGCCCATGGGACCCGATCTCGATTTCGGTGCGCCGCCGATCCTGGCGCATACGCTTGACGGCCGCGAACTGCTTTTGGCGGGAGAGAAGTCCGGTGCCGTTTACGCCTTGAACCCCGATGACGGCAGCGTTGTATGGACCCATCGTGCCGGTCGTGGCGGCGCGCTTGGCGGCGTGCATTGGGGCATGGCCGTCAACGAAGCCCTAGGTCTGCTTTTTGTTCCTGTGTCCGACATCGTGGCCGGGCATCTGACTGGAAAGGGCGAAGCGCGGCCCGGGTTGTTCGCGCTTGATCTGGCGAGCGGCGCGTTGCGTTGGTCCCATCTCCGCACGGCGCGGTGTTCCGATCGAACCTGTTCGCCCGGCTTCTCCGCGGCGATCGTCGCGGGGCCCGATCTGGTATTCGCCGGCAGCCTGGATGGCAAACTGGAAGCCATCGATGCCCGCAGTGGAAAGCTCCTCTGGTCTTACGACTCTTGGAAAGACTATCCGTCGACTGTGAGCGGCAAGCCTGCGAAGGGTGGTGCATTCGATGCGCACGGACCGATGCTGGCCGGCGATCAACTGATCGTGTCATCAGGCTATGGCAGCTTCTACCAGCGCGGCGGCAATGCGCTGCTCGTCTTTGAACTGAGCGGGAACAAAACGCCATGAGCGCGGACCTTGTGCTCGCAGGCCGCGGCCGGCGCCTGGTGGCAAGCCTGATCGATGTGCTGCTGGTTCCGGCTCTGGCAATCTTCATCATGCTGGTGACGGGCGTGCTCGAACATGCCGCCGACTGGTCCGCGACCGCGAGACCCATGCTCAGGATATTTGCGCTCGGAGTCGTCAGCTACCTAATCTTGAATATCTGGCTTCTATGGAAACGCGGCCAGACCGTCGGCAAGGCGATGATGGGCATTGCGATCGTTTCGACCAAGTCCGGCGTCCGGGCTGCATTCTGGAGACTCACAATCCGCGCGTTGTTTTTCCCGACCCTGTATCTCATTGTCTGGCCTTGGGCGGCGGCGTTTCCGCTGATCGATCAGCTTCTGATATTCGGCAGGCGCCGGCGCTGCGGGCATGACTATGTGTGCGGCACCTCGGTGATCAGGCGAGGTTGAAATCAGTCCGCGCATTCCGGATCGAGTGCGCGCGTCGCCAGTTTCGCAAAATCTCCCAAGGGACACCGAGACTCGGAGCTGCAGCCAAGGACGGGAACGGCGGTGCGCTCAGGTTTCGTTCCGGAAACACCGCGCATATCATCGAGGGATTGGGCGACATAGAATGCAGACACATAACGGGAACCCGAAGCCGTCTGGTGAAGCTCAAAGATCAGCGCTCCAGCGGGCGGCGTCTGGTCTTGTTGATAGCCCGGCTGTTGCCACGACAAACGCAGCATGGCGGCGACGTTGGAAATGTTTGTGTCGTGGCCGACATAGACGACCAGCTTGGCCCCGGGTGGCGCGGTTCCCGGCGTACCGTCTTGCTTGCCTTGCAAGGCGAGCAGAATCTTTTTGACAAGCGCGGAACCCTGGCGCTTGGCGATATAGGGCGTTCGCTGTTCAAGATCGAACGCGGTCGTATGCAGGCGAAAGACGCGCGACATCTCATCGCGCGATATCCGCCCCCAGCCGACGTCGCTGAGCGGAAAGCCGTTCGCATATTCCAGCAGCAAGAGCTCGGCGAACGTCGACGCAACTCTGAGAGAGCCGCCAAGTAGTACATCCGTCGGCTTGCCGGTTTCCGGATGAGGGACAACGCAGGTAGGAAGCCGCTTATCCAATGTGCACATCTTGGTCGCCGGCGCGGGCAGCCGACATGACGCCGCTGCAGAAAGACAGAGACGCGACTGGCAGCACTGCAAGGTCTTTTGCGCGGTCTTCAGCTCTGGGGCGAGACTCCTCTCAATCGGCGATAGATTGCCGCCCGCCCGGGCAAGGATTTCGTGTTCCGCACGCGTCGCATTCAAAGTGCAGCGGCCATCACCGGTCACTGGATGAAAGATACGATCCGGACGTGACGCAGCCGCCGTGTGGAAGTATTGGGCCGGCGCGCACGCGGGGCGGAAACCCCGGAGCAAGGCGAGACCGGTTTGCTCGGTGCGCTCCGTATTGTCCGCGTAGAAGAACACATCACTGGCGGACGGGCATTGTCTGGGCGGGAGCAGGTCCGCGAGATGCGCCCGATAATATGTTCCCATCTGTTCGGCGAGCGTGAAGCCTCTGGGCGTGAGCTGACCGGAATCGCAGACCTTGACGGCCGGCGGAACCGCGCAATTCCACACCGGCCATGGCGACGACGTCCACGTCGCGAGCTCGGCTTGATCTGGAATTGGCGAACGCACGCCATGTCGGCTCAAAATCACGACTTTCACGAGCGTGTCCGCTCGCGTCGTTGAAGCCGGTGTTGCATGCGGCGCTACTGCCAACAGAACCAGCATCAGCGCTGTGAATGTCCGAGACCAAGCCATCTCTGCCCCCAGTTCACCCGGCCACAATATATTAGTCAGAGAGTTGGATTTAAGCCGAGAGTCGTGCCGAACAGTATGTGATGGCTTTGCGCGCCGTCGCGGCCCACTCGGCAGGGGGATTGAGTGCGAGATACTGCTCGTAGAGCGTCTTCGCAGCTGCCAATTCTCCGGCCTTCATCTGCAACCGCGCCAAGTTGAAAAGGGCGTCGGCATAGGACGCGTCGAGTTCGATCACGCGACGAAGTTCAGTCGCCGCCCGGTTCGGCTCACCGGTTGCCTCATACGCGAGCGACAGATTGTATCGGGCTTCGACGAAATTCGAATCGCGCGACAAAGCTTGCTGATACGCGAGAGACGCCTCCGCATAGCGTGCCTGTGCGAGCCGGATGTTTCCCAGGTTGAACGAAGCGATGGGATCGCCGCGATCGGCCTGCGCGCAAGTCTCATAGAGTCGTGCCGCCTTGTCGTGTTCTTGTCGCGATTCTGCCAATTCCGCTTGTTCGAACGTGTCGTCGAGCGTCGCGTGGGCGCCTTCGAGCGGCAGAAAGCCTTGTCCGTCGAGCGTCGTAACGCCTTTGTCCCACTGGAGCACGGCGCTTCCTGACGGCAGGAGGACGATCTTGTGCCGGCCCGACGGCGCAAGATCACGTGCGCGCAGCAGAATCCGCACGACCTCGCCTCTGGATCTGCCTTGCGCCAAAAGATCGGCCGCCGTCCGAAGGATGCTTGCGTCGCCAAAGCGGCAGTTGTCCTTCTCCAGAACGACGAGGTCGAAGGCGGCCAGCAGTGCGGCATCGTCCTGACCGAGGCTGGTCCGTGCCAGAGCCTGGGCCAATGGCAGCATCGCGGTCTCGCGGCGCACTTCGTTTGAAATCGCCGCGGCGAACGAACGCTCGCCCCAGACGGGCATTTGGCGCGTATTCGCCGTCCTCACGCGCGAAAACAAAGAGCCGGTATCGATCAGTGCCGTAGAGGATGCGCCGATGACCAGCACATCGCTGCGCCGAGTCAGGTCGCGAGCGACGAACCCGCCGCGCTGCGTGATTTCCCGCCCCAGACGATCGCGCTGGCCCGGCGAAAACCGGCCATAAAGAGCGACGGACCGGCGATAAAGGTCCATGGAATCAGCCTGCGCGCGATTTCTTCTTGGCCTTTGCCGCCTCGGGCTTGGCGGTCTTTCCTTTTCCCAGACTCGGCGCGGCCGGCCGCCGCTCTTCTTCGATGCTTTGCCGCAGCGCATCCATCAAGTTGATGACGTTACCGCGTTCCGGCGCCTTTGAGATGACAGGCTTGCCACCCTTGATCTTCGACTGCACGAGCGCCATCAAGGCGGTCTCGTAGCGATCTTCAAATTCCTCGGGATCGAACTTCGTTTTCTTCTTGCTGATGATTTGGTTCGCCATGCTCAGCATGTCGTTCGTGACTTTGCCATGAAGCTTTTCGAACACGGTCGAAGGAAGTTTGACTTCCTTTGCAGTCTTGAGGGTCGTCACCTTGAAACCGCCGTCGAGCGGATGAATGGCGACGCGGCGTTCGCGGCCGGACATCACGATGCGGGCCAACGCGACAAGTTTGGAGCGCTTCATAGCCTCTAAAATGACAGCGTAGGTCTCCTCGGCGATCGGACCGTCGGGCACCATGTAATAAGGTGTGTCGAGGTAGATCGCATCGATCTCGCTCGCTTCGACAAAGCCGTCGATGTCGATGGTCTTGCTGGACTCGATCTCGACGGCCTCCATTTCCTCGGGCGTGACGACGACATATTTGTCCTTTTCGAACTGGTAGCCCTTGACGAGATCGGTGCGATCGATCTCGCCCAACTCCGGATCGTGATACCTCTGCTGGACTCGGTTGAGCGTGTCCTTGTGGAGGAAATTGAAGGAAATCTTGCCGGCGGACGCCGATGTCGCCGCGAACAGTTTCACGGGACACGCGACCAGCGACAGCTTCAAATAACCACTCCACGAAGCGCGTCCTGCCATCGACCTACTCCTTCAACTAACCCTTCATTCGCACGTCGCGCCGCGCCTGCGGCGTGATCGTGGAAGCCGCTGATTCTAACTTATCCCAAGGGTCCGCGACTAGAGTCTCCAAACGGTTAAAAAGATTAACGCGATTGAAGGCCGCTCCGCTTGTCAGGCTGCGCAGCTCCGACCAGGCGATGGGTGTCGCCACCGGAAACCCAGGTTTGGCTCGCAGCGAGTATGATGCGATCGCGCTCGCGCCGCGGGCGTTACGCAAATAGTCGATGTAGATGCGGCCCCTGCGCGAGTCCTTCGACGGATTGGCCGTGAACAGGCCAGGTTGCTCCGACGCCATTGCGCGCGCGAATGACTCCGCAAATCCCTTGACCAGCGGCCACTCGTGACCCGACTTCAGCGCCATCACGAGATGAAGCCCTTTGCCGCCGGTCGTGCGAAGAAAGGGATGAAGGTTCATCGCCTCCAATCTCGTGCGAAGAATTTCGGCACCATCGCATACGCGCGTCCACGTGAGGCTCTCATCCGGATCGAGATCGATGACCAGCCGGTCCGGATGTTCGGGATCGTCGATCCGGCAACCCCAAAGATGAAACTCGACCGTGCCGAACTGGGCCAGCGCGAGGTAGCCCTTGGGTTCCGTCACGGCGATGAATGCTGCGCGACCTTCCTCGTCCGCCAGGTCGATCGTTTCAATTCCGTCCGGAAGCCCCTTGAACGCGTGGCGCTGGTAGAAGCAATCCTTCAACTCACCAGTCGGGCATCTGAGGAGCGTGACAGGCCGGCCAACAAGTTCCGGAAACATCCAGTCCCCCACGCGCGCATAATACAATGCGAGGTCCAACTTCGTTACGCCGCTGTCGGCGAACATCTCGCGCTCGGGATTGGTTAGCCGTATGGCGGCCAAGTCGCGATCGGTTACCAGCTTCGGCTTGAGCGATTGCTTGGATTGGCGCGTCAACTTTGGCGCAAGACTCAACAACACCGGTGCGCGCGGCGCATTCTGGCTTGAGCGGCTGCGATATCCGATTTCCGCCGTCCAATTCGGCTCGATCCAATGCGCCTCCGGAGTCCGTGGCGTCTCGACGACCGGTTTGTCCCGCTCAACACGGGACATCTCGGAATAAAGCTCGCGACCCCGGCTTTCCGAAATTCCAGATCCGACCCGGCAGGCATAGACAAGCGCGCCATCGCGTTCCTCCGCCAGAATCAGAGACGTCACGCATTTTGGTGCACTCGAGAGAAATCCGATGACGGTGAACGTGGCGACGTCTACCCGTTTGACCTTGAGCCAGGCGTCCGAGCGCCGTTGCACATACTTGGAATCCGCTTTTTTGCAGACGACGCCTTCGAGGCCCATTTTGCTCGCCCGCGCGAAGAGCTCTTCCGCCTCGCCTTCCATGTGATCACTGAACTGAATGGGCGAGCGCGCATCAATTAAAGGATCGATCAAGCCCAGCAACGCGGCACGGCGATCGACCAGCTTGGCGTTGCTGAGGTCGTAACCGTCGAGATAGCAGAGATCGAAGGCAAAAAATGTGAGCGCGTGCGTCTGTCGCTCTGCCAGCGCCTGCTCCAGAAGATCGAGCGAGGTAATCCCGCGAGGATCCTGCACGGTCACTTCGCCATCGAGAATCGCGCTTGTGCAGGGCAGTTTCGCAAACGCCTTGGCGAGCGAGCTGTATCGGTCGGTCCAATCGTGACCGTTGCGTGTGACGAGACGGACCTTTCCCTGATCGAAGAACACCAAGGTGCGGTATCCGTCATATTTGACTTCGCACATCCAGCCCTTGCCTTTCGGCGCGACGTCGACGGCCGTTGCAAGCTGCGGGTGCCAGCGCGAGGGCATCGTCGCTTCGCGGGCGCCTGCGATCTTCCCCGCTTTTGGCGCTTTCGCCTGTTTGCGTGGAAACGGCGCTTCATCGACGGGGCGACCGGAAACCACGCTGTTCGGTTCTTCCTTCAACACGTCATATTCGTCGAGCGGACGCGAGGCGATATCGCGTTCCTTGATCAAGAGCCAATTGGTGGGGTCGTCCGGAAGCCGCTTGAGCATCCAGCCGCCGGAAAGCTTTTCGCCCGACAGACGAAACTTCAATTCACCCTTATCGATGGCTTCGGCAGCGTCGGACAGCGTGACCCAGGTTCCGCGGTCCCACACAATGACGGTACCGGCGCCATAGTTACCTTTCGGAATGGTGCCCTCAAAGCTCGCATAGTCGAGCGGGTGATCCTCAACGAGCTTGGCGAACCTGCGAACCTTTGGATCAAGACAGGGGCCTTCGGGGACAGCCCAGCTCTTAAGTGTCCCTGCCACCTGGAGGCGCAGATCGTAGTGCATGCGACGCGCGTGATGCTTTTGGATCACGTAGATCGGAGCATCCGTCTCGCCGATTTCGCCGCGAGGCTCGGGAGTCTGCGCGAAGCGCCGCTTGGCACGATAAGTATCAAGTCGCGAATTCACGGAACAAGGCCTCAACGGAGCGCACGCAGTTTGCTTAGGCCTCTCACGAATGGCAAATCGCCATCACAGCGCCAGCGTGCGGAAAAGCTCTAGTATACCCTCAAGCGATGGTCCGCCACGCCGGCCCATGGCGACCCGCAGAAAGGGCGGCCCCGCTTCCGGCCGCACCGTCTCAAAGCGATGACCGCGAAAGCCGAAGCTGCCACCCTTGGCGAAAACAAGTCCGCGCCTACGGACCTCGTCGCAAATTCGCTGATCGAGGTTTTCGTAGGCAGCCGCATCACGGAGATTGATGATGACAAAGGGCGCCGGTTTGGTGTCCCAGGAATAGGATACGTTGAAGGCAGGATTGGCTCGCGCCGCGCGGGCTAGAGCACGATTGTGTGCAAACACCGCGTCCTCATACTGGCGTGTTGCGCCTGGATCGAGAAACAGCGGTAGCTCAAGCGCCGCGACATCGGCGAAGCGAAGCCCGGCACCTTGCAGCGTGCGGATCCGCCGAAGCGCATCGCCGGACGACGTTCCATAAACGCTTACGATACCGACATCGGCAAGTTCGAGTCCTATTTGAAAAAGCTTGAGACCCGAATGAACGCGGATCACTTCGAGATTCGGTCGAAGGCTAGAGAGGAGCTCGTTGAGCCCGTCATCAAGACCGGCGAGCGTGCTATCGACGACGATGGTTTGCATCGCGCCAAATGGAGCGTTCGCGAACGGCTCGGTTCCGAACACCCTTCCGTCGCACCAGACCGGCTCCACAATGACAACATCAGCGTCATGACCACTCACGGATTCGAAACGCCCGGCGAAAAGCGAAAGCAAATTCGCAGTTTCGAAATAACACCCTTCATGCCGAAGCCTAAGCGCAGTAGCGTTCCGCGAGGAAAGCAGCGTCAGTATCGCCGTCATCGCCGCTTGGCCGCTTGAAAACAGCACATGGTCCTGCCGCCAGCCGGAAGGCGGCGCCGCGAAGAACCGCGCGCAGCGGTGTTCGAGCGCGTCGGGCTGAAGGTCGCGCTCGTAGCCGAAATTGTGAAATCGACCGGTCGGCGTCACGGCACGTTCGTCTTCGGCCGGCGATCGATACGACTTGCTCGTGGAACTCGCGGCAGCTTGTAGCCAGATATGGCGAACAGCGCGCGTGGCCTGTTCGAGTACGTCCTCGGCCGCCAACGGCGAGACGGCGCCCATTGTCTCTTCCGCCAGAAAGTCCCGCCACAGGCCGAGCCGTTCGGCCAGCTGAGGCACGGCGCTTTCCATCGACGAAGCTATACCGAGAAGCTCGGCCCGATCTTCATTGAGCGCTTCAGAGATGGGCGCATTCATGCAGCTATTGGGTGTGCGACACCAATTCCCGCGTCGGCGTCGTTACGTCTTGTTTCATGTCGCCGACCTCGAGCAACTCATTGAATATCGCGCGGTAGTGAACGACCGCATTGCGCAGCTCTTCCGTATCAGCCTCTCCTCGAGCGGCGCGCTCTGCGATCCCTTGCGCCGCGCGATAATTTTCCACGACGACAGGGTGATCGACGGAGATATCGGCCGCTCGGCGCTCGAAATCGCCCATTGGGAACCCGCGTTTCAGCATCAGTTCGCGAACGAGTGCGTCGGCCTGGACGACCGCACCTTTTGGATCATCGACAAAGTGACTCTGCAAGACGTTCCACGCCTGGCGGAATCGCGCGGCTTCTGCAGGCGCCAGGGGAACGATGTTGAATTTCTCCACGCGTCTCTCGCGTGCTCTCAGTTCGGCTTCCGCCTTGGTTTGGCTTCCCAATCGGTCGACCGTCCGGCCGTACTCCGGACCAAAACGTTGCTGGAGCTTTTGCGATTGCACCCTCTGGTAGATGAACCAAGCAACCAGTGCGATAAACGCCACCGCGACCGCGGCGAGCAGAATCAAAGTTTGTGTGTCCAGCATGCGAATTCCTCCTACGCGCGCGGACTAGTCCGCTCTTTAATAAGCCAACGCGCGCACCTCAAACTTGGTTGCATCGAGACTGGAGAAGTTCGTCTGCGCAGGCCAAGGCGGTCGGCCTCGACTTCGATCGGTACAGCCATCGACTAAAACGTGGTCGCGCTTGCAACCATCAGCGAGGAGCGCGGGCGCCTTGGGGATTTCGATCCTGGCTTTTCGGCCCGTTCCGCGACGCACAATCTGCCGGGGAACAAAATGAGCCGCGGCGATGAGCGTAAACGCGGGTGAACTCAGCCCCCAACAAGACTATTTGCGCCGAGTAGTACACCCAGAGAAGTGCGACGACGAAAGAGGCGGCGGTGCCATAGACCAATTCGAGATGTTGCGTTCCGATGTAGAAGCCGATGGCCGTCTTCCCGACTTCGAATAGACATGCCGTCCCAATCGCTCCGATCCAGACATCGCGCCACGCGACGTTGATGTCTGGAAGCTCTTTGAAGAGCAAGGCAAAGAGAGCGCTGGCGACAGCAAGGGACATGGCGAAATTCACAACCTGCAGAAGAGGCGCAGGCAGATAATTCGTCAGTGCTCGATTGTCGGCGGCCAGTGCCGCCGTAATCAGGAGCGAAGTGAGCAGCAGAAAACCGAGGGCCAGCAGCGAGGCGAGCGAGGCCACATAAATGCGGAGGAATGCCCATACGCCTCCGCCGGACTGTGGCGGCACTTCCCAAACCGTATTCATGGCGTCCTTCAATTGAACCACGACTCCAAGCGCCGCCAGTACCAATGTCGCGGTCCCGACCAGTGTCGCGAGCCAGCCTTTGTCTGGACGGCTCGCCGCCGCCATCATCGAATTGACGACCTGCGAGCCCGTGTCTCCCAGGATTGACGCAAGCGTCGCCAGCACATTGCTGCGCACGATCTCTTGTCCGAACACCAGTCCTGCGAAGATGCAAATGACTGTGATCAGCGGTCCCACGGCGAAGATGGAGTAAAAGGCGAGTGCGGCGCCCAGCCGCGCATCGTTATGACGAAGCCACTGACTTCCGGCTGCTTGCAACAAGGGCCACCATCCGACATCGATGGCAGTTTCGTCCCTTGGCCGGTCCTGCGCCATGGCGGAAATCCTCAAGCGATTCGAGGTCAACTCGCTTTCTTGAACTTTTGAATGCCGCGTCGAACGAGCTTGGTCGCATGATCGGCGTTGCAGTCTCGAAGCGGCTTGAACTTCTTTCCATCCAACTTGTTGTATTCGACGAAGAACGCCTTCACGTCGTGCAACAAGTGAGGCGGCAAGTCTTTCAGTTGGCTGACTCCGGTATGCGAGTGGGCATGCTCGGCGACGGCGACCAGCCGATCATTGCGTTCCCAACTTTCGCCTTTTTCCTTCTGTTTGGCCTGGATTGCCCCGATCAGGCGCGCCTTTAGCAGGCATCCCGCCATCGCCGGAAAGTCCAGCAGTACCAAAACATCGAGGGGGTCGCCGTCGTCGCCCAGCGTCGAGGGGATGAGACCGAAGTCATAGGGAAAGATCATTCCCTCGGGAAGAACCTTCGCCAGCTCGAAGCAGTCTGTGGTGGGATTGTAATCGTACTTGTTGTGGCTGCCCTTGGGCGTCTCGATCACAACTTGCAGTGCGTCATCGTCCGCATCGAAGGTTGGCAATGCGGAAAGAAGCGTGGGGCGTTTCATGGAGCGAGCCGCTCAATGGATCCGACCAATTAATCCCAGGCTGACCAAAGAGTTCCCATCGACGCGAGGAGTGGCACGCGCTTGAGCGCCGTAGTGACCGCCCTCTGCGCGTCGGAATAGCTTTCACTCTCCGGAGCGGCCCGAACATCGAGGACGTAGTGAGCGTTAAACGCTCGACGGATTGGCACCGACTTTGCAGGCTGATCGCCGACATTATTCACGAACACCGCGGCATCGAGATGGCTCCCGCAAAGCCGCGCGATTTCTCTGCAGCACCTACATTGCCACTGCCACGGCTATCGTGACGACACTGACAAAGCCGAAGAAGGCACGCGCGATTTGGGAAATTTCCCAGCGCTGCTGCCATGCGGGCCAGAGATTCTCGAATTCCTTGAGCGCCAGTGCCTCAGTCGTGGCTGAGAGTCCGTAGAAACGCCGCGACGCATGGTGGCCTGCCGGGCTCCTATGGATCCAAAATTTGTCGACTGGATACGTGATCGTCCAATAAACCGCTTGCATGGCTATAAGCGAGGAAAACCCCGCTGCGACCCAGTTGAACTGCTCAGTGCCGCCCGGAGTCATGAGAAGAAGGGCAAAAGTGAGAATTACCCCGAGACTTTCGCTGATCGCGCGCCCAAGAGTGAACGCCGGATCGTAGATCCGCTGGATTGCCACATACGTTGATCGGTCAAGCTGCATTTTGCCCGGATATTCGAGTGCGTAGGCCAAAGACAACGCCATCGCAGCGGCAACGAAAACCTCGGCGGAAACTTTCAGAGCGAGCATTACGGGCTCCTGAATCAAAAAGAATAAATCCCTACTGTGAGCCAGGGCGAGGATACAACGAACCGCGCCAGACCAGAATTGGACCGCCGGTTGCGGGCTTCGACTCTTCCTTAACGTCTGCGTGATCGTCGCCGACGTGACCTGTGAGTGAAGCTCTTTTTTCAGATAACATCGGACTGGTCACACTTCTCAGGGAGTTCGACGTGCGCCTCGTACTTCCGGCTCTGTCTGCCGTAATCGGTCTCGTCTTTGCCGTTTCCCCAGCAATGGCTGAGCCTGCTTCTCGCACCGCGGAAAATGGTATGCAGTGCTTCTCGATCCGCAATTTCCAGAATTGGAAAGCGCGCGATGCCAGGACGCTCTACATTCGCGTCGATCCGCAACGGTATTTCCGACTCGATCTGGCGGCATCCTGTCCGGCGCTGTTGTCGCAGAACTCGCATCTGATCACCAAATGGCGAAGTTCGAGCTGGGTCTGCTCGGCAACAGATTGGGATCTCACAGTGAGCGAAGACCCGATGCGCGGCTTCGCATCGCCCTGCATCGTGAAGACCATGACGGCTCTCACCGAGAGCGAAGCGGGCGCAATTCCGAAGAAGTTCAGGCCTTAAGCGCGGGCTACACGGCGAACCATTCTCCGCGATTGAGCGGTGACCGGTCGCTGATCCAGCCGAACAAAGACATCGACATTCTTCGGAGGATGCGCGCCGTTGCCGCCGATCCCGACGGGATGGGTCAAAGAGCCCGCTGCCTTCAAAAGAGAAGCGATTTCCGGAGCTTACTGTTTTTCAATAAGGCTATTTACTGAATATCGATAATTGTGTATCGTATATCGGTAAGTCATCCGGAGAATCCGAATGGAGTCGTTCAGCAGCTTCCTACCGAAGCTTTTTCGCTGGGTCTTTACGGCCCTGGTCGTGCTCATGGTCATCGGTGCCTTGGGCATCTGCGTTGCAATGATCATCGACCCCGGACTTCCTGCCGGCACCCATTTCGGTCCGAAGGACGTCGAGATCCTGGGCCAGCCTGGCACGATTGCGCTTCGGCCCGTCGGGAGCGACTCCAATTTCACGGTCACGGCGCTGCGCAACACCGTCTCCATCTCCATCGAGAAGGCAGGCGGGTTCATTCAGGTTCTGGTGCGCAATGGTTTGCCGGTGGCCCTGATGCATGTGGTCTTTCTCGGCGCATTGTTTGAGCTTCTGCGCCGGCTCTTTCGCAATGTCGAACGCGGCGAAAGCTTCACCCGCCAAACTGTGCTCATGGTTCAGTTCGTCGGCTTGACGCTGATCGTATTCTCGATCTTGTCGGCGTTCGCGGAGAGTTGGTTCTGGCACGCGGCATATGGTTACGCCGCGAGTCACGCCACGCTCACTGTCCAGGGAAATCAGCTTCATCTGCCCGCAATGAATGGTGCCCCGTTCCCGCGCAGCCAAGGCGGCAGTCCGATCTTCTTCTCGGGTCTCCTGGTGCTTGCTCTGTCGGAAGTGTTCCGCCAGGGACTTGCGCTCAAGTCTGAACACGATTTGACGGTCTGAGCTCCTCATGGCCATCAAGCTCAACCTCGATCGCGTCATGCTCGAGCGCCGAATCTCGCTGACGGATCTCGCCGAGAAGGTCGGCATCACGCTGGCCAATCTCTCGATCCTCAAGACCAACAAGGCCCGCGCGATCCGCTTTACGACACTCGACGCGCTTTGCCGAGAACTCCAATGCCAGCCAGGCGAACTGCTCGAATTCGTCGCCCAGGATGCGCGTGAGGAGGTCCAACCCGAGCAAGTATCAAGCGCACCGGAGGGCCGTTCATGATGCCTCAGCTTAGCGAAACGGTCTTCGCCTCGGGCGGCACGTTTTTCTATCAACTCCTGCACGTCGGTGAAGGTATCGGCGGCACGTTGTTCGGGTTCATTCTCATGCGTCTGGAATTCGTCGCGCTCTATCCCGCAAGCGCCGTGACGGGGCTCTTGGCCAATTTGTTCATCGGCTGGTGGCTAACGGGCGCCAACCTCAGAATTTCGAGCAGGGATTGGCCGCTTCTGAAGCCGGCGCCCCGCGAGATTGCGCCCTAAAGCTCGCCGCTTGCCACAATTTACCATTTGAATAGAACCTGCGTAGCCGACCCCGCAGCATCTGCCAAGATGGAGAGGATCAGGAATGATCGTGGCCGTCGCTCGACACTGCGTTTCCCCCTCGGAATGGTGGTCGGGCGGCGGTCTTTTGACGAGTCGTCCTTAGAGTCCGGACTTCATTTGGACAGTCCAGTTACCTGAGTCACCCTTAATCGCCCGCACCTCAAAGTGCGAAATCGCGTTTCCCGGAAGGTCGAAGGTGCAATTGTAGCCGGGTTCGCCATTTGCCTTCTCGCAGCGGAAGTTTTGCACTTGGTCGACTTTAGGTGCGTCGGGCTGGCCGCTTCCGCCCATGCTCGCGATGAAGGCATTAAAAACGTCTTCCTTTGTCGGCTCGTCTCCGCTTCCGCCACAAGCTGCGAGGCTCAACGACATGACGATGCCAACGACCAGCTTTGCCACGGCTTTCATTGCAGTTCCCACTCTACTTTGAGCAAAAAGGTAGCGAATGGCGGGACCAATTCAAAGTGCGGAGATGCAAGCTGTTGGAGCTTTTGCGGCAGGCGTCAATTCGCGGAACTGCCGCAAAACGGTATAATGCAAGAGGACCTTCCGAGGGGCCCGAGGGCGGAAATTGTGGAAATGCATTGCACAAATTGCGGGACGAAAAACCGCGACGGCCGGAAGTTCTGCGCCGAGTGCGGCTTTTCCCTTGCGTCAAAGTGCGTCCAGTGCGGCGCATCGAATGAGGCGCGGGAGAAGTTCTGTGGCGACTGCGGCGCGTCTTTGGAAGTGGTTGCGACGCCTTCCGACCATCAACCCACGTCACACACCGCTGCGCCGATAGACGGAGAGCGCCGTCATTTGACGGTCCTGTTTTGCGACCTCGTCGAGTCGACGGCCATAGCTTCGGGGCTTGATCCGGAAGAGTGGCGTGACATCGCGGCCAAGTATCAGGTTGCTGCTGCGGAAGCAGCTCAAAGATTGCGCGGCCACGTCGCCAAGTACCTCGGTGACGGACTCCTGGTCTTTTTTGGCTACCCACGCGCTCATGAGGACGATGTCGAGTGCGCAGTGCGAGCGGGACTTGCGATCGTTGATGCGATTGCTTCCATCAATGCTCGCCTTGAGGCAGAGAGACCGTCAATCAAGCTTTCCGTTCGCGTCGGTATTCATGCAGGTTCCGCCGTGGTGGGCCAGGGTGGAGGCAGCGAAGCCGACGTATTCGGTGAAGTTCCCAACGTCGCTGCGCGCGTCCAGGCCGAAGCGCAGCCAAACTCTGTCCTTATCACGGGAGCCGTAAATCAACTCGTTTCGGGTCTTTTTGTCGTGGAGGATTGTGGAGCACATGCGCTCAAGGGCATCAAAGAGACTGTCCAGCTCTATCGCGTCATTCAACCGAGCGCGGCGCGTCGACGAATCCACCGCACCGCATCGCGCGCCACCGCACGCTTTGTTGGACGCGATGACGAGACGGCCCTGCTCTTGAGCCGTTGGGAGAGATCACGAGAAGGCCGCGGTCAGGTCGTGACGTTGATCGGAGAACCGGGAATAGGCAAATCGCGCCTGGTTGAGGAGTTTCGTGGCCACATCAAGGATCATTCGCATCTCTGGGTAGAGTGCGGCGGAGAACCCTTCTTCGAGAAGACACCCTTTCACCCGGTCATCGAGATGCTCAATCATGGATTGGGGTGGCGGGGCGACGAAAGCCTGGAAGAACGCCTGGGTATACTCGAGCGCTCGCTCGAATTGTTCGGGGTGAACCCTTCCGAGGCAGTGCCGTTGATCGGCGAGATGCTGAATCTTTCCGTTGTGGAAAAGCATCCGCCCCTGGCGCTCGCGCCGGACCAAAAACGGAAACACTTGCTTGCCGCGCTCGCAAAATGGGTGTTCGGCGCAGCGAATACGCAGCCGATGGTTATCGCGGCGGAAGACATGCAGTGGGTCGATCCATCGACGCTCGAGCTGATGAAGATGTTGGTCGAGCAGAGCGCGAGCCGCCGGCTCATGCTCCTCTTCACGGCACGACCCGAATTTGATGCCCCGTGGCCGATGCGCGCGCATCATACGCAGATCACGCTGAGTCGTCTTGAAGATCGGCACACACGCGAAATGATTGCCAGTGTGGCCGCGCGCGTCGTGCTAGACAACGACGTCATTGATGCCGTTGTGAAGCGCGCCGATGGCGTTCCGCTGTTCGCCGAGGAGCTGACGCGCCTGATAGTCGAGGGCAATCCTCGCACCGCATCGCGTGAGATTCCTGCCACCTTGCACGACTCCCTGTTGGCGCGGCTCGATGCACTCGATCCCACCGCCAGAGACGTGGTGCAGGTCGCGGCGGTGCTCGGCCGGGACTTTTCCTATCCGCTGCTTCAGGCCGTTACACAGTTGAACGAATCCCAATTGCAGCCGGCACTGAGCGCACTCTCCGATGCCGAATTGATCTACACGAACGGAATTCCGCCGGATGCGTCCTATCAGTTCAAACACGCGCTCGTTCGCGACGCTGCCTACGATGCCCTGCTCAAAAGTCGGCGCAAGGTTCTGCATCGGCGCGTCGCCGAAACTCTCTCCAAAGAATTTCCGGCATTGGCTGAGGCGAAGCCCGAAATTCTCGCGCGACACTGGACCGACGCGGGTGAGGGCGTTTTAGCGGTCGATGCGTGGCGCAGGGCCGCGGATCATTCGATGGTCGCCAGTGCTTACGCGGAGGCAGAGGCCAGTGTGCGTCAGGCCTTGACGGTGCTGAGCGGAATGGACCAAACGGCGACGGAGCACCACAGCCAAGAATTGGCGCTTCAACTGGCGCTGGCACAAGTGCTCATAACAACGAAGGGCTGGTCCAACACCGACACGGCAGCGGCATTTGCGCGGGCCAGAGTGTTGGCTGAACGCACCGGCGGGGCCGAAGCGCTGCCGGCTTTCATTGGCCTGTGGGCGGCGGCAATGCCGCGCTGCGAGTTTTCCGAATCAAGAGTTCTTGCTGACACGGTGCTCGAAATAGCCCAGCAAGTGAAAAATCCGCGTTACTTGGTCAGTGCGCATTTCGAACAGGGACTGACGCACTTGTATCTCGGAGACCCGGTTAAAGGTCGCCAACATCTGGCTGAGGCGATCAAGTATTACCAAGAAGAAGATTTTTACGGCATCCCCGACGACCAAGGTGCGCATGCTCACGGGTTCAAGAGCCACGCGGAATGGTTGCTCGGCTACCCTGACGAATCCTTGCGTCATCGCGACGATGGCTGTCGGCTTGCCCGCCGCTTGAGCAAGCAGTTCGCCCTGGCCTTTGGAAATACGCTTAAAGCTTACACGGACGGGCTGCGCGGCGATTTCGACGCGGCGATTGCCGCCGCCGACGAGTGCATCAGTATTTGCGAGAAGATGCGAATCCCCGTTATCGGCTCGCTCAGTGGAGTCTTTGGCTACTATGCTCGAGCCCAGGCGGGGGAGATCGACGGTGCGGCGGAGCAAATAAAGAATGCCATGGCGGAACTGAGCGCGGCCGAGTTCCATTTGGTTCGCTCACACAATCTATGCCGATTGGCCGAGACGCAGGCACTGACGAATGCGCTGAGCGACGCTTTCGACTCGATTGAACTCGCGCTCGCCACCAACCCCGACGAGTTGATCTTCCGTCCTCTTCTGTTCCGGGTCCGAGGTGAACTGAGGCTGCGCCGAGAGCCAACAGGAAAAACCGAGCTTGAGTTGGCTGAGCGAGACTTCCGCGAAGCCATTTCGCTGGCGCAAAAAATGTCGACGAAATCGCTGGAGCTTCGCGCAACGAGTTGCCTGGCGCGCCTGCTGCGGGACTCAGGCCGGCGCCAAGAAGCTCTTTCCGCCTTAAACAATATCTATGGCTGGTTCACCGAGGGGTTTGACACAGCCGACTTGAAGGAAGCCCGCGCTCTCCTGCGGGAACTGAGCGCGTGAATGCAAAAAGCCGGTCGTTTGCCACGACCGGTACTCTCTGTCTCTAACGTATGCTTTCATAACCTCCGCGCACGCCCTTTGGCGACAGCACGATTTGCCCGACGCCGATATGGCGGCAGCGAAATGCGCCTGCGGTTTCGAGCAGAAAGTACTCCCACATCTTGCAGAAACGCGTGCCATATTTGCGCTCGATCTCGGCGCGATTGCTTTGGAATTTGGCGTTCCAAGCCATCAAGGTCTTGTCGTAATCGAGGCCCAGATTGTGGACGTCTTCGATCACAAAGAGTCCTTCCACGGCGGTGGCGATCTCGCCGATCGTGGGCAGATCGGCATTGGGAAAGAAGTACTTATCCTGCCAGGGTTCGATCACGGGATAGCGCTCATTCTCCCAATTCGTGTGCAGAAGAAAGAGCCCGTCATCCTTCATATAGCTGCGCACGCGCTCAAAATAGGTTCGGTGATTTCTCGCGCCCACTTGCTCGAACATTTCGACCGAAACCACATGGTCGACTTTCGGGCCCCGATAATTGCGATAGTCATCGAGCATCGGATAGATCGGCGCACCGGCGTATCTGCTCTTGATATACTCGACCTGCACTTTCGAAACCGTCACGCCGTGACAAACCGCGCCATAGCGTTCTGCGGCAAAACCGACGAACGAACCCCATCCGCAGCCGATGTCGAGTACGCTCTCGCCCTTGCGCAGGCCGATTTTTCTGCAGATGAGATCAAGCTTTGCGTCTTGCGCATCGTCGAGCGTGGCGGCGGACTTCCAATAACCGCAAGACCCCGCCACGCGCGTATCGAAAGTCGCCTCAAAGACCTCCGCAGGTAGATTGTAGTAGACGTCGGCGCACTTCCCGGCCCGCGCCACGCTCTGTCGATTCTGCAGCCTCTCGCTTGCGACCATCAATGCGACCGGCAAGGTGAGCCCGAGTTGCTCGCCAAGCCGCGCACGGATCACGCGCTCGAAGAGTTCGTCCAAGGCGACGCAATCCCAATCACCGTCCATATACGCTTCGCCAAGACCGAGCGAGCCGTGAGACAAAATCCGCGAGTAGAGGCGATCGTTATGGACTTTAATATCCCACGCGTTCCTGCCATCGAAAGCGACGCCGGCGCGCGCAAAAAGGTCCGACACCACCTTCTGACTATTGCGCAAAAGGGCGGGAACGACGCGAAGTCGCGGCCAATGGCTAATTCGACTCGTATTCGCAAGAGCGCGATCCATGAGCGGCTGCATCGCCGCGGTTGCATGCGTGTCTGAGATGTCTCGAGAACTCATTCGTTCCTCCCCCCAACCATCCCTGGGCGCAATGTTAACTTTTGCCGGCGCCAGTTTCTACGATCTTCTCTCGGCGCCATCCCACAATCTCCGCCGCTTTGCAGCGTCGCTTCGGCGAGCCCGTTGGCTGGGGCGGAGCGCAGCCTTTGCCATGATCGCTTTGAGCCTGGTCGCGGCTTTTCTCCTTGCTCTTAGAGGTCTTTCGTTTCCCGACCCGAAGGTCGCGCTCACCAGTTGGTACACGACCGCGGGTTGGGTTGCGGGCATTCCTGCCATCCCATGGATGATTCCATGCGTGATGGGCATAGTCTTGCTCTGGCGCGCGGGCTCCAGACAAATCGAATAACACCAACTGTCTGCTTTGGGTCGAAAGCGGTCGCTCGCTGGAGCCCGTCGGCGCAATGCCAATTTCCGCTCCGGACATGTAAGCTGCCAGTCCACAGAGGGAGGATAACAATGGGTATTTTGTCGTGGCTGGTTCTGGGGCTGATCGCAGGCTTTATCGGCAGCAAAATCGTCAACAAATCCGGTGAGGGGCTGATCCTCGACATCGTACTCGGAATCGTGGGCGCGATCGTCGGTGGATACATCTTTACGTTCTTCGGACACTCCGGAGTCACTGGGCTCAATCTGTACAGCATGTTCGTGGCGGTGATCGGCGCGATCGTGGTGTTGTTGATCTACCACGCGGTCGTCCGCAGGACCTGAGCCCGCCAGCCAGAGGGACCCGCGGGTGCAGTCACCCGAAGACACCCGAAAGATCGGGCAGATCTGGGATTAGCTTGCGCCAGAAAGATGGCGAAGGGGCTAGACGGCCGGACCCTCCCCTTCGGCATCCGCGCGCATTTCGCTGTCGATGGCCTTGATTGCTCCGAGAACTGCATGCGGGTCCGAGCGTACCGACATTTCGTGCGCTTCGGAATCGACGCGATCGCGAACTTCAGGACTATCGCGCCGCAGTTCTTCAACAAGTTCGATGACCTTCGCAACCTTCTGCTCCGTGAGAGATGCAAGTTCGAGGGTCATCTGACCGCGGACATCGGCAAGCCGGTCGGCGTTTCTTTGTGTCACAAGGATCAGAATCGCCATCACCAGCGCCGACACGGTGGCGGCAAGTTCGAGCCAAGCGAAGGGCGGCGGATCGAGTGGACGCAGTCCCAGGAACGAGGCGGCCGCGTTTTCGACTGTCCAAAGAACGACCGCAGCGCAAACCAACCCGAGAAAGAAGGGCCGGCCCGCGAACGCTGTCAGCCGATCGAGGGAGCGCTGCGCCTGTGATGCGTCTTGATGGTGCTTGGCGTGCAGCATCGTGATCGAGCGAACAGTTTGCTCGACGTGCGCAGGCATGGATTCCGGATTGGGGCTCGCAGGGTCCATGGTTGAACTCCGTTTGTGAATCCCGCCCACATATTCCTAACAACGACACCTGCAAGATGCGCGGACCAGTCCAGCCCGCGCAATCTCTTTATCTCAACGTGTTTGGCTTAGCGTGATCGAGCCGACACCTGCTGCGACGTTCAAGCCCTGGTCGCCCGAAACACTCAAAGGCTGGAGGGCGAAGGATTTGTCAAAACCGCCGACGAGCACGTTGGCACCGAGTCCGACACCGACCGTGGCGCTCGCTGTCGCTCCCACATAGTCGCCATCCAGAGCACCTGGGCGCGTGTCCGAGGTTGGCGCAAATACACCCCATACCAGCACGCCGCCTTCGGTGTATCCGATGTCCACGCCGAACTTGGAGATCGAGCCGCTATAATGCTCGGCATTGCCACGGTTTTGACGAAACGTGCAGTGCAGGTCCTTGGAAGATCCGAAAACAAGGCCCCAACCGCTGGCGACATTGCAGGTCAGCGACCCGACCTTGACGCCATGCGGCGATGCCTGTGCGGGCGTTACCAGCGCTAGAACGCCGATAGCAGCGGCACTAAGTGCCAGTCGATGTGATTTCAACATTTCAAAATGTTCCTTTGATTGGGGTTGGGCACGCGGACCAAGAGGATCCACCCGACCAACCGAGTGCGCGATTTGCTCGTTCGTGTAAAAGTTGGCTTATTCGAGATACCAATTGCCGTCATTCTGGCGGCAGGCGGTTCCTTGACGATCAAACTGCTGACCGTTGCGATACGTCACCTCGGTGAAGTCGCGACAGACATTGCCGCTGCGCGAATATTCGCGGGTCGGGGTGAAGCTGCCATAGCTGCTGCCTTGTTCATTGCGCCACTCATAGCGTTGACCGATGCGACCATCGAAACCCGCACTGTAAGACGTCAACGCGTAGCGACGATCGTTGCAGCTGATATCGCGGGCGATTGAGTTGCCTGCGAGTCCACCCAAAATGACACCGCCGACAGTGGCGGCCGTGCGAGTATCGCCGTGGCCAATCTGATTGCCAATCACGCCGCCGGCGATGGCGCCGACAACCGTTCCGGCCGCTGCATCGTTGGTGCAGTCACTGCCGTAATAGTATGCGCCGCGTTCATAGCCATGACTCTGACCGCGAATACGATAGGCATCTGCCCGATAGTTGTCGTTTCGGTTGCGGCGCGCATAGCCGTCGTCATAGCCATAATTGTAGCCATTGGCGTAGGCCGATTGATCCCGATCGCTGTCTTGGTAGCGGCTGGATCCAAAGTGGCTGTCGTTCGGCTGATGGGTGAAGTCGCCGGGATCGGCGCTGGCGACGCCGCCGCTGAGCGCAACGATCGCGCCAGCCAGCAACATGCTCGACTTGTTCAACATAATCTGTTCCTTAGGTGATGCCCGCGCGAGCTTCCGAAGGGAAATGGCGCCGGATAGGGGGAGCGCCTACGCGCTCACTCCCAACAACAACTATCTCGGCAGAGTTTTGTTCCCTACACCTACAAACTTTTGTCTCCGGCCGGGCTACGACATCATGCGCGCAACGATCCTTCCCGTAGGCGTCGGCATCAGTCCGCCCGTGCCAATCGAAATCAAACCCATGGACTGCAGCCGCTCGCGATGAGTGATCGACACCGCGCCTGCTCACAAAGCTGCACTTGATAATGTGGCGCAGGGCACGCGAGTTCCGCCGCTGTCAAATCCGAACTCCGGGTGAACTGATCCACCTCGGCTCAGGCGGCGCGCGGAAAGCACGAAATGAACGACGCGCTCGTGATCGTGACCGACATACCGGTCGGCCCGGAGACCGTGTCGACCTCGGCGTGGAGTTGGTTGGCGAGCGCCTTGACGAGGCTGGTGCCGAGACCGCTTTGTACCGGGCCGTCGTCCTCGCTATTGCCGATGCCGTTGTCAGCCACCGAAAGACGCCAAGTCTTGTTGTTGACTTCATAGCGGACGAGCACGACAGCGCTTGGCGGCTGTCGTGGAAAGGCATATTTCAAGGCGTTAATTACCAATTCCGTGACGATCAAGCCGAGGCTCACGGCATCCCCGGACACCATACTTCCGTCATCGGCTTCGACCTGGAGCTTGGCCGAGGAGGCATCGCCGATCATCGATTGCGCGAGCGAGGAGCAGAGTTTGGTCAGGTAGGGTCCGATCTCGATCAAGTCGGCGCTGCCGGAAGATTCGAGGTGCTTTTGCACAGCGGCAATGGACATCACCCGACGATGGGCGTCTTGGAGATGCTGCCGTGTCTCTTCCGAATTGACTGCCCGCGCCTTGAGCAGCAGAACGCTTGCGATGATCTGCAGGCTGTTCGCGATCCGGTGTTGCATCTCCTCCATCAGGACTTGCCGGTGGGCAACCAGTTCATCGGCCCGCAGCTTGAGCGCTTCCTTTTCTTCTTCTATCGCACGGCGCACCGTGATGTCCTCGAACTCGAGCAGCATCAGAGGCGTCGCGTGGCCCCTGACCGACATTCGATGGGCGTGAACGCGCATGATGCGTCTGCTGATGCGGGCAAAATCGTGGGCGAACTCAGAATCCTCGACACCGTTGGGACCAGTGAGGCAACGCTCGAGCAGCGCGCGAAGATCGGGAATGTCCCATCGTGCATTCTCCAGCGCGAACAGCGAAGTATCGCTGACCGCAGCAGATTCGATCTCGAACGAGCGCAGGAATGAGCCGCTGGCAAAGAGGATCTTGAAGTCGGCGTCCAGGACAAGCAACGGCTCGCGGATGGTATCCACGATCATTTGCGCGAACGTCCGCGCATCGTCGACTTGGCTGAAAAGCCTTTGCAACCGCCATCTTTCCGAGTGAAAGCCGACCCTACGCCCTTTGCGGCACAATAGCAAAACGGATCGGGAACAAATCGGCCGCTCGTTCGTTTCCATAGCAAGCGAGCACTGTCCCGTCATGGATCGGACACTGTCCGATCCATGGAGAATATCCCAAATGACCATTCGCAATCTGTTGACGACGAGCGCGATTGCCGCGCTGGTCGGACTTGGCGCAATTGTATCGACCACGGTGGGCGCCGACGCCCGCACGGTCTGCAACCGCGACGGCGATTGCTGGCACGAGAGTAGCCGGTATGACTATCCGGCAACGGTCGGATTCCGATTCCACACCAATAGCTGGCACAGGCATCACCACGATCACTACAACTGGCGCGACAACCATGACGGCCGTGGCTATTACCGTCAGGGCGTGTGGGTTTCGTTCTAGCTCGAACCAAACAGGGCGGGAAGCGAACCTAGGTCCGCTTCCCGCCACAAAATATTCGGAAGAAGACGATGACTTATGGACCCAACGCCTTGCATTTCACCGGGCAAATGCCGAGACGTTCGGAGCCTGGGGCCGAAGTCGTAATCGACCAACATTGGGCGCTCTTTAACGCGGCGCGACGGCAGTGGCTGTTGGCGACAGTCGTGGGCCTCGAGAATGACAAAGCCATCTTGAGATACGACCCTGGCTACATGATGAACCCTCCCGACAACGCTTCGACCATCGACGTGACATCGCTGCTAACAACTCCGATGCGATTTCGCCTCGCTGAATGAAAGGACGCAGCGCTCGGCTTCAGCGTGCGTAGTTTTGCGTCTGTGAGAGGCATGTTGGTACGCCGCAAAAAGTGTTGGTACAGGTCATGTTTTGTACCAACAATTTACGCTTGTGCCGGCGAACGACCAGGACCTCGAGCGAACGAATGTCCTTATTTCAGTTGACTATTTTGTTCATCTTGGACGCGTGCGAACACAGGCGAACAAAACGTGAGTGGGCCCGGGAGGACTCGAACCTCCGACCAGACCGTTATGAGCGGTCAGCTCTAACCACCTGAGCTACAGGCCCCGCCGCGTCCATAGCAGGATTTTGCGCGCTTTCGAAACTCGCCCAAATCGGCAGCTTGCGGTTATCATTGGTCGTCCGAAAAACCGAAAGGACTCCTCGATGCGCCGATCGCTGCCCTCTGCCGCGGCACTTGTCCTGGCGCTCGCCGCCGCCTCTCCATCCCACGCCGCTGCACCCGGCACGCTCAGTGTCTCCGGACAGGGAGAAATGCGCGCCGCGCCGGATCAGGCCGTGCTCTCCACCGGCGTTGCGACCACGGCGCCCACGGCGGCAGCGGCGCTCACCGAGAATGCGCAGAAGATGAACGCGGTCTTCGCGACCCTCAAGCGTCTCGGCGTTCCCGATAGGTCGATTCAGACCTCCAACTTCACGGTGTCGCCGCAATATCCGCCCTACAACGCCAACGAGTCCGGATTGCAAAAGATCGTCGGCTATACGGTTTCGAACCAGGTCTCTATCACGCTCGATGATCCCAAAAAGCTCGGCGCGACACTCGATGCCCTGGTCGCGGCAGGTTCGAACCAGATCAACTCCGTGGGCTTCGTCATTCGCGACACGGCCGCGCTTCTGGTGAAGGCGCGCGCCGCCGCGGTCGCCGACGCAATCGCGCGCGCCCACACGTACGCCGGTGCCGCCGGCGTCACGCTGGGCCCGATCCTGACCATACAAGAAGGGGCGAGCGAAGGACCGCGTCCGATGTACGACATGGTCGTGACGGCGCAACGCGCCCCCGCGCCGACGCCGACCGCGCCAGGCGAGCAGAGCGTGAACGCGAGCGTGACGGTCGTCTTCTCCATCAGCACCCCATAATCCGGTCTGCTCCAACTTATCCTCACCGAGTTTGCGTAAGACATGCTCTGGACATTGCAACCATTGGCCTTATTCGTTTTCGACTTTGTCCTACCCCTCCCCCCGCATGGTGCGCGAATTTGCGTTGGTTTTCTGGAACAAAACATTCATTCGTGTACGCAGATGCTTCAGCAACGGAATTGTGCGTAGTTTTTTGAATTTCATCGCATCTCTCCCCCACTGATGTCTCAGGTTTGCTTGTCTTCACCCCGCTCGTGAGAGATAGGTGCGCGACAGCGTCACGGGAACGCGGATAAGTTCGAGAGTTGCGAATAAATCCGCGCGAGGACATTCAAGGCGTTGCGGGCAAAAGTACCGACTTAGCGCGAAGACATATCCTCATCCTTCGACAAGCTCAGGATGAGGTTCTTGTTTTCCTCCCCCGTTTACGGGGAGGTGCTGAGCACAGCGAAGCGGTGGGGGGAACGGCGTCGAACTTCCGCTCACCCGACGCTGCTTGCGCAGCATCGACCTCTCCCGCACGCGGAAGAGGCCGCTAGTGCGCGGTCTTCGCCTCGAGCGCGTCGATCTGATCCATGGCGCGATTCATGCGCGCCAAAAGCGCCTGGTACGGAGCCGGTGACGCCATATCGAGACCGGCTTTCTTGTAGATGTTGTACGGATAATCCGCACCGCCCGTCTTCAAGAGCGCGATGAAGCGGTCCTGCGCGGGTTTTCCCTCATGCTCGATGGCATCGGCGAAGGCAGCAGCTCCCGCCATCGACGTCGCATACTGCCAGACATAGAAGCCGTAATAGAAGTGCGGGATGAACTCCCACTCGTCGCAATAGGCGGGATCGATTGTCATCACGCCTTCGGCATCGCCGTGATATTTCTTGAGCAGGCCGCAATAAATCTCGCTCATGCGCTTGCCCGAGAGCGCGCCGCCACGCTCCACCTCTTCATGGATCGCGAGCTGGAATTCGGCGAACATTGTTTGGCGAAAGAATGTAGCGCGCATCAGTTCCAGCGCCTCGCCCAGATAGAAAAGCTTTTCTGCGTCGGTCTTGGCATGCGCGACCATGTAGTCGCTGAGCAGCATTTCGTTGGTGATCGAGGCGGTTTCCGCCGTGAAGGTCGAATAGTTCGACTTCTCGAACGGCTGCGCATCATGGGTCAAAAGCGTGTGAACGGCATGGCCCCATTCATGCACGAAGGTCGACAGCGAATAGTAGTCGTCGTGGTTGTTGAAGTGCAGATAGGGATGCACGTCATAGGCCGCGCCCTGCATATAGGCTCCGCCCGCCTTGCCCGCGCGCGGCAAGAGATCCATCCAGCGCCCGGCAAATCCCTGCTTCAGCTTCGCCACATACTCCGGGCCATATTGCGCGGTGACGTCGAGCGCGATGCGTTCGGAATCCGCGACCGTAAAGCGCGGCGGCGATTTGGTTTCGAACATGCTGGGATAGATGTCGTAATAGTTGAGCTGGTCGGTGATGCCGAGCAGCTTTTTGCGCAGTTTCAGATAGCGATACATCGTCGGAAGGCCGGCATTGGCCTGGGCGACGAGCTGGCGATAAACGCTTTCGGGCATGTTGTCGGCGAAGACCGCCGCCGCCAGCGAATTTGGGAAGTGACGCACATTGGCATTGAAGATCTCGCCCATCACCTGCGTGGTGAGCGTTGCGCCGAGCGTATCCTGGTACTTCCTCCATGTGCCCCAAAAGGCGTCGAACACCAGCTTCCGATCGGCGCGATTGGCGCTGGTGCGGTATTTCGAATAACTGCCCTGATCGATCGTGACTTTGGTTCCATCCGCCAGCGTCACGGTCGGAAAGGGAACCTCGCCATTGGCGAGCACGCTATAGATCGCGTTCGGCTGCGCCATCAGATTGCCGGTCGCCGCAAGCACGCCCTCGCTTTCCGTACTGAGCGTGTGGGGCGCGCTGCGCAGCACATTGTCGAGGAAGAAATCGAAACGGTGCGCGAGCTCCGGTTCCTGTTTTTCGAAGGCCAAGACCTTCTTGGATCCAAGCGCGATGATTTCGGGCGTGACCCAAGCGGTCTTTTCGCCCAACTGCGTATTCAGTGCCGCCGCGAGCTGCTGACGTTCCTGATTTTGCGCGATGCGCACATCTTCATCGGCCTTGAGACCGGCATAGGCGGAAAGTCGCGCATCGCCCCGCTGCACGGCGCTGATGGCATCGAGCGCCGTCAGCATCGCCTTCGCGCTCTTGCCCAAGGTTCCCTTGTATTTGACGAGGGTGTCAGTCACGCCCTTCAGGCGGTCATGTTCCGCGGTCCAGGCTTCGGCGGAGGGATACAATTCGCTTAAGTCCCACATATAGGCGGGATCGACCGCGGCCGGCGCGGTCTCTGTCGCAGGGGCGGCCGAGCGCGCAGCCGGAACAGCGATGACAGCCGTCAGGATCACAGCGATCGCGGCACTTCGAAGCTTCGTCATTTGCGTGGGTCCCCTCGTCGCCAAGACAGTGCTGCACGACACTCGATGCCACAAAAGCGACATATGCTGCAAGAAACCGCGCTCGGGTACGTTCAACTATCGGTGATGGCCGACACCTTTGCTCCCTATCGGTGTTGCGCATCTCTGGGCTATTCTCGCTCGGCCCCTTCCAGCCCAGGAACATCATGACATCCAATCCCTTCTTTGAAGCTTGGACCACACCCTTTGCCGCACCGCCCTTCGATCGCATCCGGCCGGAGCATTTCCGCCCCGCCTATGACAAGGCGATCAGCGAGCATGCCGGCGAGATCGCGGCCATCGCGGACAATGGCGCCGAGCCGACCTTCGAGAACACCATTCTGGCGCTGGAAAAAAGCGGTCGGCTCCTGGCCAAGGTGGAAGCCGTGTTCGCCAACCTGGCGGCCTCGCACACCAACGATCAGATCCAGGAGATCGAGCGTGCGATGGCTCCGCTGCTGGCCAAGCATTGGAACGACATCCATCTCAACGAAAAGCTCTTCCAGCGCATCGATCGGCTGAACGAGAACGTCAAATCGCTCGCTCTCGATGCCGAGAGCCGGCGGGTGCTGGAACGCTATCATCTCGATTTTGTGCGCGCGGGCGCCAAGCTCAAGGATGGCGCACGCGCGCGCTTTGCCGCGATCGTCGAAGAACTCGCCACACTCGGTACGGCGTTCGGTCAAAACGTGCTCGCCGACGAGCAGGACTTCCTCTTGCCGCTCACGGACGGCGATCTGGCCGGCGTGCCGGAATTCGCCCGCGAAGCTGCCGCCGAAACCGCAAAGGAACGCGGTGTTGACGCGCCCTTCGCCGCCACCACGTCGCGCTCGAGCGTCGAGCCGATCCTGCAGTTCGCGGACAATCGCGAGCTGCGCGAGAAGGTATTCAAGGCATGGACCTCGCGCGGCGACAACGCCAATGCGCACAACAACCGGGCGATCATCGCGAAGACCGTCAATCTGCGCGCCGAACGCGCCAAGCTTTTGGGTTACCCGACCTTCGCGCACTACAAGCTCGCGGACAAAATGGCGAAGACCCCTGAGAATGCGCGCCGCCTGCTCGATCAGGTCTGGATGCCGGCGCGCAAGCGCGCCCAGGAGGAAGCGCGGGGCTTGCAGGAAATCATCGCCGAGGAAGGCGGCAATTTCGCGTTGGCGGCGTGGGATTGGCGCTACTACGCCGAGAAGCTGCGCAAGAAGCGCTACGATCTCGACGAGGCGGAGATCATGCCCTACTTCCAGCTCGAAAAGATGATCGAGGCGGCGTTCGACACCGCGCATCGCCTCTTCGGCCTCGACTTCACCGAGCGGCATGACATTCCGATCTATCATCCCGATGTGCGCGTGTGGGAAGTTACGCGCCAGGGCGCCCATGTCGGCTTGTTCTACGGCGACTATTTCGCCCGCGCCTCCAAGCGCGGCGGCGCCTGGATGAGCTCCTTCCGCGATCAGGAGAATATCGGCGAGAGCGTGACGCCCTTGATCGTCAACACCTGCAATTTCCCCAAGGGCGAGCCGGCCCTTTTGTCGTTCGACGAAGCGAGGACCCTCTTTCACGAATTCGGCCACGGCCTGCACGGACTTCTGTCAAACGTGCGCTATCCCAGGCTCTCCGGCACCAACGTCGCGCTCGATTTCGTCGAGCTGCCGTCGCAGATTTTCGAGCATTGGCTGGAGGTGCCGGAGACGCTGCAACGCTTCGCCGTGCATGCCAGGACGGGCGAGCCGATTCCGACGGCGTTGCTCGAGCGGCTGAACGCGGCGCGCAATTTCAACCAGGGCTTCGCGACCGTCGAGTTCCTGGCGTCGGCGTTCGTCGATCTCGACTACCACGCCGTGATCAACCCGGGCGAACTCGACGTGGAATCTTTCCAGGAAGGCGCCCTGGAGCGGATCGGCATGCCGAAGGAAATCGTCATGCGTCACGCCAGCCCGCACTTTCTGCACATCTTTACGGGCGATGGCTATTCCGCCGGCTATTATTCTTATCTCTGGTCGGAAGTTCTCGACGCCGACGGTTTCGACGCCTTTAAGGAAAAGAAGGATCCCTTCGATCCTTCGACTGCGAAGAAACTGCACGATTACATCTATTCCGCCGGCGGGACGCGCGATTTCGCCGAAGCCTATCGCTTGTTCCGCGGCCGCGACCCGAGCATCGAGCCGCTGCTCGAAGGGCGGGGGCTTGCGGCATGAGGAAACTGTTCGCGTTCGCCGCTGTTGCCTTCTTGCTTGCCGTGCCGGCTCACGCCGCGACCGCACCGACGTTGAAGCTCGCAAGCCTGAAAGATCTGCCCGTCGTCGAAACGCATCCGTATGACGAGCATGCCGATGCCAATGCCGACGTCGCCGCCGCCTTCGCCAAGGCCCGAGTCAGCAAGAAGCGCGTGCTCATCGATCTTGGCGGCAACTGGTGCGGCGATTGCCTTGTGCTTGCCAATCTCATGCAGCTTGCGGAACTCAAGAGCTTCCTCAAGGCGCATTACGAGATTGTGAGCGTCGATGTCGGCCGTTTCGACAAGAACCTGCAGGTGCCGGCGCGCTTTGGAATCACCAAGCGTCTCGAGGGCGTGCCCGCCATCCTCATCGTCGAACCCGACGGCAAGACGCTGGTCGATGCCGGCCATGTTGCCGCGCTGGCCGACGCGCGCCACATGACGCCGCAAGGTCTGGCCGACTGGCTGGCGCAGTGGGCGAAGTAGCGCGCGTGAGCACGATTCACTTCAGCCGGCCGGCCAAACACGTCGCGTTGCTCGAGCTCGACAATCCGCCGATGAATGCGCTCGGCCGCAGCGCGCGTGCCGCGTTGCTTGCGCGTCTCGACGAGATCGACGCCGACAAAGACGTGCGCTGCATCATCCTGACCGGCAGAGGCCGCGCGTTTTGCGGCGGCGATGATCTCAAGGAACAGGCCGAGGCGCAGAAAGCGAAGAGCTCTGCGCATCTCGGCGAATTCGGCCGCGTGCTCGAGCGCATCGAATCCCATCGCTTGCCGGTGATCGGCGCGATTAACGGCTGGTGCCTCGGCGGCGGATTGGAACTCGCTTCGGTCTGCGACATCCGGATCGCCTCGACCGAGGCAAAGTTCGTTTGCTCGGGCGTCAATGTCGGGCTGATGGCGTCGGCCTATCGCCTGCCGCGGTTGATCGGGGTGGCGCGCGCCAAGCACATGCTCCTGACGGGTTCGCCGCACGATGCGGCGACGGCGCACGCCTTCGGACTCGTCACCGCCGTGCATGCGCCCGACGCGCTCTTGGCAGCAGCGACCCAATTGGCCGAGCGCATCGCGAGCCGCGCGCCCCTGTCCGTCGAGGCAACCAAGCGGACCGCGGGCCTGGCACCCAACCTTTCGCCCGAGGAAGCCGCGAAGGCGAGCGCCAAGGAACTCTCTGTGCTCAGCAAGAGCGCCGATCACAAGGAAGCGCTGGCGGCGTTCATCGCCAAGCGCGAACCGGTGTTCAAACGCGAATAGGGCCGGCCGAGGCGGCGACTTGAAACCCGCCCCGGGCTGGGCGATAACCGCCGCCCAACTTGGAACGCGGGCGTAGCTCAGGGGTAGAGCATAACCTTGCCAAGGTTAGGGTCGGGCGTTCGATTCGCCTCGCCCGCTCCAGGTCTTTCAATGTAAACAGACAGTTATGAAAGCCGCGTTCCGGAAAGGACAGCGTCGATGCCCGATCACGACTGGACGTCCAAAGTCGATGCGCAATTCGTCGGTCTCGTCTCGCCCACGATGCCGCGCATCCAAGCCGGCGGTCATCCTTGCCAGGGACTTTATTGGACGCCGAAGGGAAAGCGCCCGCGCGTGGCGCTGATGGCGACGCACTACAATGTGGACTTCAGCGAGCATTACCTCGCGCCCTATCTCGCCGCGCAGGGTTTCGGCTTTCTCGGTTGGAACACGCGCTTTCGCGGCGCGGAAGACCAGTTCGTGCTGGAGCACGCGCTGATCGATATCGGCGTCGGCATGCGCTGGCTGAAGGAGAAGACGGGCGTCGATCAAATCGTCATCCTGGGGAATTCCGGCGGCGGTTCTCTAATGGGCGCCTATCAGGCAGAAGCGCTGGCGCCCACGCTGATGCAAACGGCAAAAGGCGCAACGCGCGATGCGTTGCAGCAATTGCCCCGCGCGGATCTCTACATTTCCCTGAATGCGCACCAGGGACGGCCGGACGTTCTCACCGAGTGGATGGATGCTTCTGTCGTCGACGAATTCGACCCCACCAAGACGGACGAGAGTCTAAACCCGTTCAATCCAGGGAACGGACCGCCTTACAGTGCCGAGTTCATCGCCACCTATCGCGCCGCACAACGCTCGCGCAACCAGCGCATCACCGATTGGGCCAAGGCCGAGCTCGCGCGCCTCAACGCCGCCGGCATTCCCGACATTCTCTTCCCGCTTTACCGCACCTGGGCGGACTTACGCTTCATGGACGCTGCGCTCGATCCGTCAGAGCGTCCTTGTCCTGGTTGCTATCGCGGCCATCCGGCGGAGGCGAACCGCTTTCCCGGCATCGGCCGCGCCAATTCGCTGCGCACCTGGCTCTCGATGTGGAGTCTGGAGACCTCGAAGTGCCAGGGCGGCGAGCATCTGGCGAAGATCACCGGGCCCGCACTCGTCGTGCAAAGCACCGCCGACATGGGCGTCTTCCCTTCCGACGCGCGCAAGATCTTCGACGCCATCGGCGCACAGGATAAGAGGTTGGAGATGGTCAAGGGCGCGCACTATTTCGAAGATTCGGAAAGTCACCGCGCGCATGCGGTCGAGTTGATGGCGGGATGGATCAAAGAGAGAAGCTGAGGCGCTAATCTTCGGCGTCGTCACGCTCGCCGCGCGACGCTCGTCCGCGCTCCTTGACTTTAAGATTGGTCATGATCCTGAGCAGAGCATGGCGCAGATTCCTGACCTCCTGCGCGGAAAGGCCCTTCAATCCCAGCGCATTCACTTCCGCGACGAAGGGCAGAAGCTTGAATTTGAGACGCTTGCCGCGGCTCGTCAGATGGATGTGAATTTTTCGGCGGTCCGATGAACTCTTGCGCCGCCTGACAAGGCCCGCCCGCTCCAACCCGTTGACGGCAGCGACGGTCGTCGGCTCGCGCATGCCCACGCGACGGCTGAGCTCGATCTGCGTCAAGCCGTCTTCGGTCCACAAGATTCGCAAGAATCGCCATTGCCCGCCGGAAACGCCGAACGGCAGCGTGCGTTGCTCGAGCGCGCGCGAATAATAGCGAAATGCGAACCTGAGGAGATAACCGACGCTGTTCTTTGGTTCTTCGAGGCTTTTTTTTGACACAGTTCGCTTGCGACTTGCCATGTCTCTCAACCGTTGCTGCGCCTTCGCACATCGATATGAGCAACACGATCAAAACGCAAACAAACGCGGACGGCTTTTTCGCAATCCGCGCAGCCCAGGGACATCAGCAAAGTAAATTTACAGGAACTTGCACTCTCAATGCTTGGCGCCGGGCTTGTGTGTCTGATCCCATGCCAAATGAGACTGCTGTAAAACATAGGCACGGATCGCGTCGACGTCGCTCTTGGACAAGACATCCTTGAACGAGGCCATGCCGTTGTCCTCGAAAGCGCCATTCAGAACGATGTTCTCGTACTGACCCCAAATCTCGTTCGATGCCAGTCTCAGGTCGGGAACCTCGCCTTCCGATTGGGCGAAGAAGCCGTGGCAGACGAGGCAGTTGCGATGATAGAGCGCGAAGCCTTTGTCGACGAGCGCATTGTCCGCCTTTGTCAGAGGCGGCGGCTCGGTCGGCGGCGTTCCCTCCGGTGCAAGCGGGCGAACCGTTTGTCGACCGCCAAGCTTGAACACGAAGAGCCGGCCTTGGTTGGTCTTGTACTTTGACAGCGCGGTATTGGGATCGCGAAACGCGGCGAGGCCGCCCGCACCGCCCCATCCTGCCAGCAACGCAATATACTGTTCGCCGTCGATCGAATACGTCATCGCGGGCGCGAGGATTCCGGTCTTCAGATCGATCGTCCAAAGCTTCTTGCCGGTTTTCGCGTCATAGGCGTTGAAGGTGCCATACGCATCGCCGCCGAAGAGCAAGCCTCCCGCCGTCGAAAGCAACCCGCTGTTCCACGAGCCGCCCATCGAAACCTGCCACGCTTCCTTTTGCGTCACCGGATTCCAGGCTTTGATGAAGCCGACCGCGGGCGGCGGCGGTTTGCCGGAATTGATCATCTTCAACACGGCATCCGAAATAGCGGCGAAATCAATGCCAAGATTCCAGGCGTGCGGGTGATAATCGATGCTGGTAGTCCCGATGAACGGTTGCGCGGCGTCCATCGCGGGGATGTAGACAAGTCCGGTTTGCGGACTGTACGTCATCGGCTGCCAGTTATGCGCGCCGGTCGCCGACGGATACACCACCGTCAACTTCTCCTTGTAGCGCGCAGTGGGATTTTCGATCGGCTTGCCGGTCTTCAGATCGATGCTCTTGGCCCAGTTTACGACCCCGAATTTCTGCGCGCTGATCAGCTTGCCCGTGGCGCGGTCAAGCACATAGAAAAAGCCGTTCTTCGGCGCGTGCATCAAAACTGGGCGGACCTTGCCGTCGATCTTCAGGTCAGCGAGCACGACGTCGGCCGTGGAATCGAAATCCCAGGTGTCGCCGGGCGTGGTCTGATATGCCCAGGCGAATTCACCCGTCTTGGCGTGCAGCGCCACCACAGACGAGAGATAGAGATTGTCGCCGCCCTTGGGCGAGCGGAGATCCCGATTCCAGGGATTGCCGTTGCCGGTGCCGAAATAGAGCAGATCCAGCTTCGGATCATAGGCCATGGAATTCCATGGCGCGCCGCCGCCGCCGATCGTCCAAAATTTGTATTTTCCGGTCGTATCCCAGGTCTTCAGCGCGCGCTGCAGCGCCGCGTTCTCCTGCGGCTTGGAGGGATCGCCCGGCACGACATGAAAGCGCCAAACGAGCTTTCCTGTGTCGATATTGAACGCCGAAACATAGCCGCGCGAGTCATACTCCGCGCCGCCATTGCCGATCACCACCAGACCGTCCATGACGCGCGGCGCGCCCGTGATTGTATAAGTGTGCTTGTGGTTCTCGACCGTGTCGATCGACCAGAGCACGTTGCCCGTCTTGGCATCGAGCTTCACCAAGCGCCCGTCCAGCGTGCCGACGAACAACGCACCTTGCCAGAGTGCTACGCCGCGATTGACCACATCGCAGCAGGCGTAGCGGCCCGTTCCGCCTGGCACATGCGGATCGTAGGTCCAGATTTCCTTGCCGGTCTTGGCGTCGAGCGCGATGACCTTGCTCCACGGCAGGGTGAAATACATCATGCCGTCGACGACGATGGGCGTGGCTTCCAAACCGCGCACGGAATAGGTGCGGTACTCCCAGGCGACGCCCAGCGATTTGACGTTCGACGTGTTGATCTTGTCCAGCGGCGAGAAACGCTGTTCGGAGTAGGTGCGGCCGTGACTGAGCCACTCGCTTGGATCGGCATCGGCATTGGCAATGCGCGCGCCATCCACTTTTTCCCCCGGGGGAGATTGCACGACTGCCGCAAGCGCGGGAACGCCAACTAGCAGCAGGCCAAGGACGATCCCCTTGGCACGGCCGAACGCACGCAACGTCATGGATGTCCCCCTGGTTTCCGGCCCCTCAGCCGCACGGTTTTGCCGCGAGGCTAAGGGACAAGTGCCTCCTTCGACAAGTCGCACCTTCGCGTGTTCCGGCCAGGCCCGGTAGCTGCAGTGTTCGCCTTGCGGCCGGTATTGCAGCGCTTCGCCGGCATGGCCGCCGCCCGCTTCGCCGCAACCGGAGGCAAGTCCGCTGACGCGTTGGCTGCGGATGAGACGTGCGAACATCGTGCTCGGTGCATTTGCGCGTCACGCTCGATGCACGCGTCACCGCGGCGTTGGAATTTACGAAGAGTTCCGAAAGAACGTAATTTTGACATCGTCACAATTACGATGTCATGCAATACGCCGGCGAATTGTTGGCGCGAGAGTCTCGAGCCAGAATAAATTTACAAACCAATTTCTTCCTTTAGGTAAGACTTGGATAGGGAAATATGGTACTGGTACGTGTTCTAAGTAATAAATTCGCGTTTGAATTGCATACTTTTTCAGCGTCAAGAAATCTTTTGAACTTAGCGCAAACCAGCCGATACTGAGTAAGCGGGCTGGGGAGCATCCGAAATGAAAAGACAGCCTGAAACGCGGTTCGCCGCAAAGGTTCCGGAAATCATGGTCGAGGTCATCGGCCCTGACGGATTGGTCCATCATGTGGGACCATTCAAATCGCGCGCCGACGCGCAGGCGTGGATCAAGCGCAATTCGCCTGACAATGCTCCGGCACAAGATCAAATCAGAAAGAAGTTCGCCTCAGGCAACGCGCGCGATCCGGCATCGTCGGAGTGAACGCGCCTCCTGATTGGGGCGGACCGCGCAGCGCCTTCTCAACGATCGGCAGAGACGGCTTGACAGAGTGCGTGCCAATGGCTGGTCGGCGGCGAAGTTGCTAGAACCCCGCGGGGGGACCCCGCGAATGACGGCAGGTCAAGCAGGCACGATGTCGAAACTCGCGCGCTTCTACCGGCACTCGGAAGGCGCGCGTGGCTTTGCGCTCATGAGCCCGACCATGCTCGTCATGCTCGCCGCACTCGCCGCACCGCTGGCGCTCCTGGCGCTTTATAGCTTCTGGTCCCAGAACGGCTATGCGCTCGACACGCACTTTTCTCTCGCGCAATACCGGGCAAGTCTCGGTCGTGCCGGCTATCGGGCGCTGTTCTTGCGCTCGCTCGAAATCTCGTCGCTCGTCACAGCGATCACGGTTCTGCTCGCCTATCCGATGGCCTACTTCGTCGCCTTTCGGGTGGAAAAGTCGAAGTTCGTCTGGCTCGTTCTGCTCAC
>DATLOU010000089.1:0-21087 GCA_035536115.1 Rhizomicrobium sp. | reverse complement strand
CTCGACCTCGATGGCGAAGGCCAACTTGTTGCTTCCATCCTGTCGAAGAAGGTGGCCGCCGGCGCGACTCATCTCGTATTGGACGTACCGGTAGGCCCGACAGCCAAAGTGCGCAGCTACGAATCCGCCCAACTGCTAGCTCAAAGCGTGTTGGATATTGGCCGTTCATTCGGGTTGCAAACAAAAGTGGTCATTAGCGACGGAAGCCAGCCGATCGGGCGTGGAATCGGTCCGGCGCTCGAGGCCCAGGACGTACTTGCCGTTCTGCGTGGCGATACAATGGCGCCCGCTGATCTGAAAGATCACTCCCTGGTGCTCTCGGCTACCCTCCTCGAAATGACCGGGACGGCTGACGAGGGCCACGGCCTTCCAATGGCGGCGGCTTGCCTTTCCAGCGGCCGGGCATGGACAAAGTTTCAACGCATCTGTGAAGCACAGGGCGGCATGCGCACACCTCCAGCCGCCGCGCATCGACGAGTCATAGGCGCGCGTCAATCCGGGTTGGTCGAGCGCATTGATAGCCGTCGGCTTTCGCGTGTCGCCAAACTCGCTGGCGCGCCCGACGCCAAGGCAGCAGGGGTCGAACTACATGTCCGACTGGGTTCGCCCATGAGCCGAGGCGAACCAGCGTACACGGTGTTCGCTGAAACTCCAGGCGAGCTTGACTATGCGATGACATATGTCGAAGCCAACCCCGATATTGTGGGACTAACACTCACATGACGCGGCTCGTGCTCGTTCCACTCCCTGGGAATGAAGAACTGGCAACTAGGCTGGCGCCACAGCTCAATGGTGAAGTGTTTGTCCCCGAAGTCCGGGCCTTTCCCGATGCGGAAACGTATCTTCGTCTTGATCGAGATCTGCACGGCCGCGAGGTCGCTCTCGTCTGCACGATGGATCGCCCTGATCCAAAATTCTTATCCCTGTTATTCGCGGCGAGAACGGTGACAGACTTGGGAGCGGCCAGTGTCGGGCTCGTTGCACCTTATCTGGCCTATATGAGACAAGATCGTCGATTCCAACCTGGTGAAGCGATCACGTCAAAGTTGTTTGCGTCATTCCTGAGCCCCCACTTTGATTGGCTGGTGACAGTGGACCCTCACCTGCATCGCATTCACAGACTCGGCGACGTTTACGACCTGCCAACGCGCGTGGTCCACGCTGCACCTCTCATCGCACAGTGGATCGCGAGGGAGGTTTCCAAGCCGCTGCTGATCGGCCCAGACAGCGAAAGCGTGCAATGGGTCGACGAAGTTGCCCGAACATCTGGAGCGGGCGTTATCGTTCTCGAGAAGGAACGACAAGGCGATCAAGTCATCGAGGTTTTGACTTCCGACATGTCAAAATGGCGTGGCCACACGCCGGTTCTTGTTGACGACATCATTTCGACGGGTCGCACAATGATCGAAACTTTGGCGCAACTTCGTCGAGTAGAGATGAATCCGGCTGTATGCGTCGGCGTTCATGGGATCTTCGCGCCTGGTGCTTACGAGGATTTAGTCGCCTCCGGGGCCGCACGCGTTGTGACCACCGATACTGTTCGTCATGTGTCCAACGCCATTGAAATTTCTAAACTTCTGACGGACGGTATTCGCGAGATCTTGATCTGATGGGTATCACGTTTCTCGGAGCAGCCGGTACGGTGACGGGCTCGAAGTATTTGCTCGACACCGGGAAAAAAAAGATCCTCGTCGATTGCGGACTATTTCAAGGCTTCAAACAACTGCGTCTGCGAAACTGGTCGCGCCTTCCTGTCGATTTAAACAATATCGATGCGGTCGTATTGACACATGCTCATCTCGATCACAGCGGATATCTTCCCCTGCTAGTGAGAAACGGCTTTGTGGGGCGCATTTACTGTACACCGGCAACGCGGGATCTTCTTGGCATTCTTCTCCCTGACGCTGCCCGCCTGGAAGAGCAGAGCGCGGAATCTGCAAATCGCCACAGTTATTCCAAGCATCATCCGGCGTTGCCTTTGTTTACCGAAGACGATGCAGAAAGGGCATTGGCCCGGACGAGATCGCTCGGCTTCAACGACGTGCATGAGTTCGGCAATGGGCTTTCGCTCGTCTATAGGCGCGCCGGACACATTCTGGGTGCCGCAATGGCACAGTTTGCTTTTGCAGATAAGACAATTTTGTTTTCCGGCGATCTCGGCCGTCCGAACGATCCGCTCATGTTTGCGCCGGATGAGATCACCGAAGCCGATTATCTCGTCGTCGAATCAACCTACGGCAATCGCAGGCATCCAACCACCAGTCCACAGGACGAGTTGGCCAGAATCATCACGTCGACGGCCGCCAAGGGCGGATCAGTCATCGTTCCGGCCTTTACTGTCGGACGGGCCCAGCTTCTCCTCTATCACCTCTATTGCCTTAAAAAGGCAAAGAGAATTCCCGACTTACCTGTCTTTCTTGATAGTCCGATGGCGGTCGATGCCGGTGAAATCTTTCGGGCTCATCCCAACGATCATCGTCTATCGGCGCTTGAGACGAGAAGCGTTTTCGCCATAGCGCGGCAAACCACATCGTCAGAGGAGTCTAAGGCGATCGACCACAGTCGGGTTCCTTCAGTCATCATATCGGCCAGCGGAATGGCGACGGGCGGCCGCGTCATTCATCACTTGCGGGTTTTCGCGCCCGACCCGCGCAGCACGATACTGTTCACGGGTTTTCAGGCTGGCGGCACACGAGGTGCAGCGATGGTTGGCGGGGCCAAGACGATAAAGATTTTCGGTGACTACATCCCGATAAGAGCCACCGTGACAAATCTCGACATGTTGTCGGCGCATGCCGATGCTGGCGAGATTATGGCCTGGCTCTCGGGATTTCATCGACCCCCCACGACAACGTTTGTCACACATGGCGAGCCGGAGGCCGCCGATTCTCTGCGCAAACGCATTGAAGAAGATCTGAAGTGGAACTGCATCGTGCCGGCCTATCGCGACGAGGTTGAACTTGCCGTTCCCTAGTCCCTGTTTCTACGCTTTGATCAATGACTGAGAAACACTGGAATCGGCGCGCTGAGGAGTACCTGACGTGTGAAGCCGCCGAAGATGAATTCGCGTGCGCGGCTGTGGCCATAGCCGCCCATCACAAGCAGGCCTGCATGGAGGGTCGTATCTGCTTCCCTCAATAAAACGTCGCAAACATTGCGGCCGTTCGCATGGATCTGGCCGGCCTGCACCTTCAAACCATGGCGACGCAGATAATTTGCCATCCGCTCGACCGAGGCTCGACTCGATTGATCATCCCCATCACTCTCCGCAACACAAAGAACGTGGATCGTCTCAGCTTTCTTCAGTAATGGGATGGCTGCTGTAACCGCATGTGCACTGGCGGCCATGTCCTTCCAAGCGATGACGATTGTTGATAACGGATTTGGACATTTAGTTGACGGTGCCAAGAGCAATGGTCTTCCGCACTCCACAAGGACGTCGCCCACACCCATTGTCGTCAGATCTTCGGGCGGATTTGGTCGAGCGAAAACAACCAAATCGTGATAGTACGCCTCCACTATTGTCTGTTCGAGGTCGTTTCCCTCCGCTTCACACCATGACGCTGTGACGGCCCCCTTCTCGCCGATATGCTCGCCGGCACAAAACGCGTCGAAGGTCTTTCGAGACTTGGAAGCGCACATTTTGTCGCTGGCGATCCGCGAGTCCCAGATTTGACCAGTGAATGTTCCTGCCCTTGCATCCATGACTGGAACATGTCGCGCAAGTTCGCGAGAGTCGGGATGAACATGTAGACAGTCGATGTGGCCATCGAACAGGCGCGCCACTTTGACGCCCAGCTCAAGCGCCGTCTCATTGCATGCCGCGTTCAGACCTGGGACAAGAATTGATTTGAACATGTTCGTACCTTCTTCGAATGACGAGAACCGTCGGCCGGCAGTTTGCGGCAGAAAGGCAAAACGAGTTTGATTGGCGTCAATCCCAATCACCTCTTGGAGATTCATTGATCTCGCTCAAGTCGACTGACGCCTGCTGAACAACATTGTCGATCTCTTGCGAAGGATCGCCATGGCTGAGCTAGCCTTTCATTCGATGCCCGACAGCGCCTATTTGTGGACGGCCATGCACGTCGCCGACGAGAAGAATGTCTGTTACGAGTTCTTTCCGCTGACGTATCGCTCGCCTGAACATCTCAGGCTGCACCCATTTGGAAAGATGCCTGTGCTCCAGCATGGAGACACATTTCTATACGAGACTCTTGCCATTACCCATTACATCGATACAGCGTTCGACGGACCCGCATTGCGGCCGCCAAGTCCTCTCGAGCAGGCGCACATGCTGCGTTGGGTCAGCATCATCAACGCATACGTCTTTCCGACGATGAATCGATTTATCAAAGAGCGATTGGTCCGGCCGGCGTGGGGATTCGAGCCGGACCGGGCGTTCATCGAGTCAGCCAGAGAACCATTGGCGCTTCAGATGCGCCTGATCGATGAGGCAGTCGCGAAAACCCGCTATTTGGTTGGGAATGAACCGACGATCGCGGACAGTTTCCTGCTGCCTCACCTGCTGTTCTTCGGCAGAACGCCAGAAGGCGCTGCGCTATTGTCTAAAATGCACAATGCAAGTTCCTGGCTCGAACGAATGCGCGCAAGGCCAAGCTACGAACGCAATCCCATGAGCAGCGCTTTCAAAGCTTTCCACCAGTTGGCTGCCTCCGACACCGCGACTTGGTAGCTTGCAACGGACTTTACCTGATGGGATTCATTTATGTCGGTTGACGATGCAAAGAGCTCAATTGAGCTACAGGTCACGTCCCTTGATCAACTCTTCAACAGCCTTGACCCCTTCCCCTTTCGCGAGCGCGATCTCGATAAGTCGGCGGAAGAGTATATTGTCAGCTGGGCTAGAGAACTGCCCTCGTTCGCCGCCATCGACATAGTCATCCATCTTCCGGCTGTCGAGACGAAACACTGGCACGAGCAAGAGGTCAAAGACGCCTTTCGTCACTATTTTGATTACCGTGCAGAAATCGTCGGGCGCGCATTCCGCGAGCTATTCCGCATCGGCCGTCGGTCGCTGGCGATCGGAGTCGTCGTGCTGCTCGCGAGCGTCGGCTTGAGCGAATTTACGCAGAGGTCGTTCGGCCACCAAGGACTTGCGGCAATATTCAGTGAAGGCTTGATCATCCTGGGGTGGGTCGCCAACTGGCGTCCACTCGAAATATTGCTCTACGATTGGTGGCCCATTGCAAGGCAGCGAAGACTCTATCGGCGGCTCGCAGCCGCAACAGTTTCATTCTCGTTGAATGGAAAAACGAGCGCTGCGCATACCGCCTGAGATTAAGACGTTAAGAAACGACCACACGAGGAAGGTCGTGACGGCAGTTACGTACGAGGTTTTGGCGTCTTCGTTCCGCACCGCGAGGGCCAAATCCTGGCTGTGGTAGTTCAGGAGGACCCAACCGATCACAGTTAACGTGATGACTGCGAAAAGTTGACGGCCATATGCGACAAATCCTGCGTTGAGAAGCCCCGAAAGTGCCTGCCAATATCTTATTTGTTGTTCTGATCTCATCTACGAAGTAGCTCTACGCTCGGCAATCAACTCATTCTTGGCATATGATAAGTAATATATTGAACGTGACCCAATCAACTGAATCCAAAAGTTTGCAATCACTTGGCGTCTAGGATCACATGATCACTGCCGCTCAAATGCGCGCCGCTCGAGCTCTCGCGGGCATCGATCAGAAGGAGCTCGCGGATAAGTCGGGCCTTTCAGTGCCGACAATTCAGCGCATGGAAGCGAGCGAAGGAGTAATAAGGGGCAACGTCGACTCACTCATGAAATTGATCGCTGCTCTGGACAAATGCGGAATAGTTTTGATCGGCGATGATATGCTCAGTTCAGGCGGGGGGCGCGGAGTTCGTCTGAAGTCCGCCAAAAACAGGCGAAGTTGAGAAAGGTTAGCGTGGCCTGAGCCATCTCGTTGCGAAGTGCAACTCATTGCATCTCGATAGTATCGACAAGTGAGCCGTCGCTCCAGATTTCGGCTCGTGGCAGGTCATGCGAAATGAGGAGTTTCGCATGGCGCATCGCCTCGTCCGCGCTCCAAGTGGGTAAGACGAGTTGGACCGAAAGCTCGCCCTCTTTGCGAAAGACACGAATTTGATACTCCGCAAAGACGCGGTCCCCCATCTGCCCCTTTCACCCCAATTGCGACTCTCAACCCTTGCGAGTTCTCCACAGAGCCAACCCGCAGTTCCAAGCTCTAAACAGCATCGGTTTTATGCCGAGCTTGCCAAGACAATGTCGTCAAAAGCGTCATCGGTTTATGCCGAGCGTCACGTTGCGCCGCTGCATTTCGAGAAGCTTTGTGGCGGCCATGAGGACTTTTCTGCGACGCTCATTGTCGGTGAGATAAGCTTCCTGTTCGAACTGGTCGCAGAGCTCGTCATACAGAAGTCCTGCACCTGTTCCGGCAAGCTCGGCCGAATCGTGATCGAGCCGCCGCACGATGGCTTGCAATACTTCGAACCACGCATCGTCCGACGCTCGCTCGTTTGAGAGCTCTTCGACGAGTTGCCTGTAGCGACCAAATATCTCGCGGCCTCGCATTGTGTTGTGCTCCTCGACTGGCCCGGAGATCACTGAGCCAGTCAGTCTGTCCACGAACTTGGCTCCCGTTTTCTCCAAACTTCCAGGCGAAAATCGCCGCAAGACCACCTTGAACTGGAATAAAACATATAGTACGCAGGAGATATGGCATATAATCCATCAGAAGTGATGTTCTAAACATGATAACGGCCGGGCAACTGCGCGCAGCCCGTGCGCTCCTGGGACTCGACCAGAAAGAGTTGTCGCAGCTCGCCAATCTCTCGATCCCCACGATCCAGCGGATGGAGGCCAGCAGCGGTTTCATCCGGGGCAATGTTGACTCACTCACCAAGTTGATCACGGCGCTCGAATTTGCTGGCGTGGAATTCCTGCGAGCGGAGACTGTCAGCTATGAAGGGGGACGCGGCGTACGCTTGAGAGCGGGAGTGCGCGAGCATGGACGACTCAGTGACCCGATCCCACCGCGTTCGGCTTGAGGCGCAGCGGTATGGAAGTTGATGTCTCGCTCTGGTGTGTACTCGCCTTCTTCGTCGCAGCGGCGATAAGCGTTTGCCTCTCAAAACGTGCGGCAGCAACGGCTTTGGTTTACGGCGCAACGACGGTCATTTCCGCCCTCGCATGCGCGACGGCCTTAACCTGTCTGCTCAACAATCAGACTGCTAGTACGAAACTGCCACTCGGGTTGCCATGGATGGGCGCGAGCTTTCATATCGACCCGCTGTCGGCTTTCTTTCTCGTCGTTGTCAATCTTGGAGCGGGAGCGGCAAGCCTTTACGGGTTGGGATATGGCAGACATGAGCCGTTTCCGGAGCGCGTGTTGCCATTTTTTGCGGCTTTTCTCGCCGGCATGAATCTCGTCGTTCTTGCGGATGATGCATTCACATTCCTTCTTGCTTGGGAGTTCATGTCGCTAATCTCCTGGGCTTTGGTCGTGTCGCACCATCGCTCGCAGGACAATCTTCACGCCGGCTACGTCTACATCCTGATGGCAAGCTTCGGGACGTTCGCACTGTTGCTGGGATACGGATTGTTGGCCGGGACGGCTGGTCACTACGATTTTGAAGCCATCCGTTCAAATCATCCGAGTGCGTTCTATTCGGCGATTGTTCTCGGCCTCGTCCTGCTGGGCGCCGGGTCCAAAGCTGGTCTCATACCGCTTCACGTCTGGCTGCCACTCGCCCATCCCGCCGCGCCATCGCATGTCTCGGCGTTGATGAGCGGCGTAATGACAAAAGTCGCCGTCTACGCCTTCATTCGTATCGCGTTCGATCTGCTTGGCCCGCCCACGTGGTGGTGGGGAATGGCCATCCTGCTGCTGGGCGGCATCACGGCCGTCATGGGTGTGCTGTATGCGTTGATGGAACACGACCTCAAGCGGCTACTTGCCTACCATACCATCGAGAATATCGGCATCATCTTCATCGGGCTGGGGCTCGCGCTTGCTTTCGAGGCCAATCACATGCCTGCACCAGCCGCGCTGGCTCTCACTGCCGCGCTCCTTCACGTCTTCAATCATGCTGCGTTCAAAAGCTTGCTGTTCTTCGGTGCTGGTGCGGTGGTCACGGCCACCGGCGAACGAGACATGGAGCACCTCGGCGGTCTCATCCATCGCATGCCGCAAACCGCGTTCGCTTTCCTCGTCGGGTGCGCCGCGATATCCGCGCTTCCACCGCTCAACGGATTTGTCTCCGAATGGATGACCTTCCAAGCAATTCTGCTCAGTCCTCAATTGCCGCAGTGGGGACTTCGATTCGCCGTGCCGGCTGTCGGCGCTCTGCTTGCGCTCTCCGCGGCACTGGCCGCCGCCTGTTTCGTCAAGGCTTTCGGCGTGAGTTTTCTCGGTCGACCGCGCACTGCGGCAGCAGAAAAAGCCAAAGAAGTGGACGGCTTTTCGCGCAGCGCCATGGCAGTGTTTGCCGCGCTGTGTGTGCTGGCCGGCATCCTTCCCGGTTTCTTCATCGATGCTCTAGGTCCGGCCACGCAGCATCTTCTTGGCAGTAGCATGCCCGCGCAATCGACCATCGCCTGGTTTTCGATTGTGCCCATCAACCAGAGCCGCAGTTCCTATAACGGTCTGCTCGTTTTCATTTTCATCGCGCTCTCGGCCTCCATCAGCGCCTATGCGATCCACCTGTTGGCCTCAAAGGCAAAACGGCGTGCGCCCGCGTGGGATGGCGGGTTTCCTGATGCGAGCCCCCTGACGCAGTACACTGCGGGAAGCTTTTCGCAACCGATACGGCGTGTTTTCGGAACTCTCGTGTTTCGTGTGCGCGAAGAAGTCACCATGCCTTTGCCGGGCACCACTCAACCGGCCAAACATCACGTGGACCTGGAAGACATTATTTGGAGCGTCCTCTACGCCCCGCTGTCACGCGCGATCACTTATTCGTCCGATCGACTGAATGTGCTGCAGTTTCTTACGATTCGACGCTATCTCAGTCTTGTGTTTAGCGCGCTCGTTGTACTCCTTCTCGTGATTGCGATATGGCATTGACCCGCGATCTTGCCGTGCAGTCCTTTCAGATGCTCCTGGTGGTGCTTCTCGCACCGCTTGTCACCGGCCTCGTGCGGAAGATGAAGGCGCGCCTGCTCCGGCGGCGCGGCCCACCTCTGATTCAGCCATATCGCGATCTCATCCGGCTTCTTCATAAGGAAGTTGTGCTCGCGAACAATGCCTCATGGCTGTTTCGGGCCGCGCCGTATCTGATCTTCGCGGCCACGTGGGTGGCGGCGGCTCTGGTCCCGACGTTTGCCACGGGATTGATGTTCAACTGGACCGCGGACCTCATCGCTCTCGTCGCGCTCCTGGGCAGCGCCCGGTTTTTTCTTGCCCTTGCCGGTATGGATGTCGGTACGAGTTTCGGCGGGATCGGCTCCAGCCGCGAGGTGATGATTGCGTCTCTCGCCGAGCCTGCGATGATCATGATTGTATTCTCCCTGGCTCTCCTTGCCGGAACGACGCAATTGTCCGGCATCGCGCAATACATGTTGTCGTCCAATGTCGGGCTACGTGTCACTCTTGGTCTGGCAGCTATTTCGCTCGTCATGGTTGGCATTGCCGAGAATGCGCGCATTCCGGTCGACAATCCGGCGACACACTTGGAACTGACGATGGTCCATGAGGCCATGATCTTGGAGTATTCCGGGCGTCATCTTGCGTTGATCGAGCTGTCCGCATCACTGAAACTGCTCGTTTACCTTTCCCTCATCGCATGCATCTTTCTTCCTTGGGGAATGGCGCCTGCTCGGGACACTTGGAACTATTTTGCCATCGGAGCGGGCGCCTACGCCGCAAAACTGGTCGCAGGCTGCATAGCGCTCGCCGTGTTCGAAACCGCCATAGCCAAAATGCGGGTCTTCAGAGTCCCGGCATTTCTAGGCGCGGCCCTCATGCTCGGATTACTCGGTGCTCTCTTCCTCTTTGTCTCGAGGGGATTTTGAATGCACGGCTTGGCGTTCGATATTTCGCATCTGCTGGCCGGCAGTCTCGTGCTCGTCAGCCTCATAATGCTCTACCAGGATCGTCTCTATGCGCTCCTAAATGTGTTCGCACTGCACGCCTTCGTCTTGTCGCTCTCTGTTGGTTGGCAAGCCTTTATTCAGAATGCGCCGCACCTTTATGTGACTGCGTTGATTGCCCTCGTCTTCAAGGCCGGCATAATTCCTATCGCCCTGCACCGCATGATCGTTCGTCTCGGCATCCACCGTGAAATCGAGACGACCGCCGGAATCGGGCCAATCATGCTGGTCGGTGTTGGTCTTGTCGGACTCTCCATGGCCGTCATGTTACGCGTCACCGCTGAGGCGAACCTCATCGCGCGGGAAGATCTCGCGTTCGCTTTGTCCGTGCTTCTGATCGGCCTGTTGCTGATGGTCACGCGGCGCAATGCCGTGGGACAAGTTGTTGGCTTTATGTCGCTGGAAAATGGCTTGGTCCTCGCTGCCACGGGCGCCAAGGGAATGCCTCTCGTCGTCGAAATCAGCGTCGCCTTTTCGGTGCTGATTGCCTTTATCGTTATAGGTATCTTCCTCTTTCGCATTCGCGAGCGTTTCGACACCGTCGACGTGCAGGCTCTCGACCGATTTCGCGGAGAACAAATATAGCCATGTGGCTCGACGGCGCAGCATTGGTTCTCATCATTCCTGCGAGCGCTGCGGCGCTGCTTGCAGTCCTTCCGGGTTACAAGCTATCGGCGCGCTTCAATGTGGTCGCAAGTTTACTCACTCTTCTGGCAGCACTCTCCTTGTTCGTCGAACACCGACAGATCGGTACATATCTGCTAGTCGATGATCTCAACGTCGTCTTTATCGCGTTGAGCACGCTTGTCGGATTTACGACAAGCGTATTCAGCGCCAGCTACATCGGTCATGAACTGGAGACGGGGCGCCTGACGCCGGCGAACTTGCGTTTTTATCACGCCATGTACCAAGTCATGATGTTCGGAATGAACCTGGCGCTCATTGCCAACAACATCGGACTCATGTGGGTCGCGATCGAACTCGCAACGTTGGCGACTGTCGTCATGGTTGGGATCTATCGTACACACGAAGCACTCGAGGCGGCTTGGAAGTATTTTATTCTCGCGAGCGTCGGGATCGCGTTTGCGCTCTTTGGCACCATTCTCGTTTATATGGCGGCGCAACCGGTACTGGGCGAGGGGCTGCAAGGCATGACCTGGACCATTCTCGTCCAACATGTCGCCGCTTTTGATCCAGGGCTCTTAAATGTCGCTTTCGTTTTTCTGTTTCTCGGTTACGGAACGAAGGTCGGACTCGCGCCGTTGCACGCGTGGTTGCCGGATGCCCATGCGGAAGGGCCGACGCCGATCTCGGCCGTATTGTCTGGTCTGCTCCTGAACGTCGCTTTGTACGCCATTCTGCGGTTCAAGATGTTGATGACGCTGAACGCGGCTGCGATCTCACCCGGTCCGTTGATGGTCACAGTCGGACTCGTTTCGGTTATCTTCGCCGCCTTCATGTTGTACCGCCGCCGCGACATCAAGCGGCTCTTTGCGTACTCATCCATCGAACACATGGGGATAATCGTCTTTGCCTTCGGAATGGGCGGAGCGCTCGCAAACTTCGCAGGCTTGCTCCAGATGACGATGCACAGCCTCACCAAGTCGGCAATCTTCTTTACGGTCGGGCACATCGCACAAGTCAAGGGTACCCAGCGGATCGCCGACATCAAGGGACTCACGGAGAGCCACCCGATGTTGGGCTGGAGCCTCGTTCTGGGCGTCATCGCCATCGCCGGCATGCCGCCCTTGGGCATTTTCATGAGTGAATTTCTGATCGTCAGCTCGACGTTCGCGCGTGAGCCCTTGCTAGCTATTGGCCTCGTGTTTGGCCTGCTTGTGGCTTTCGGGGCGCTCATGCTCCGCCTTCAAGGTCTTGCCTTCGGTGAAGCGACCGGCAGCACAACCGGCTCGCGCGCTTCCTATGTTCCAATATTTGCGCATCTGGCCTTTGTACTTGCGGCCGGACTCTTTTTGCCGCCCGTGCTTGTGACCTGGTTCCAACACGTAGCGCAGATGTTGGGATAACCATGCCGCACCCGCCATCACTTTCAGAATTCGTCCAGAGGTTTGAGAGAGTTGAGCATCATCGCCCTTGGCCGCGTGTCGAAGTCGACGCGTCTGGTTGGCAAACCGCGACCGACCATCTCGCGACTGGAGCGTGGACGTTGTCGGGTCTCTGGGGCGACGCCCAAGCGGTCCACGTCGCACTGCTGGACGCAATGTCTTCTTCTTCGATAGCCGTTCTCACTCTACCCTGTCCAAACGGGCAATTCCCCTCGGTTGCGGCACAGCATCCGCCGGCAATTCGCTTCGAACGCACCGTTCGAGACTTGTTTGGAATCGAATCTCAGAACTCTCCTGACTCTCGCCCCTGGCTGGATCACGGCCGTTGGGGGCTTCAGCATCCGCTCGGCGAACCTACAACCTGCGATGTCGCGACGCCCTATCCATTCCTGTCTGCCGAAGGCGACAGCATGCACCAGATCGCGGTCGGTCCCGTTCACGCCGGCATCATCGAACCCGGCCATTTTCGTTTCAACGCCAACGGCGAAACGATCGTCCGTCTCGAAGCAAGGCTCGGCTACACGCACAAGGGCGTCGAGACGCTGATGCGGGGTGCAACCATCGAACAAGTTGCCAAATTGGCGGGACGCGTGTCCGGCGACAGCACCGTGTCCTACGCGATTGCGTTCGCCCGTGCGGTCGAGGCGGCTCTCAATGTCGAAATACCGCCGCGCGCGCATTGGCTGCGCGCGCTGATGGCTGAACTGGAGCGCCTCGCAAACCACTTCGGCGATATCGGCGCAATTTGCAACGATGCCGCATTCGCCCTGATGCATGCCCATTGCGCAGTCCTGCGTGAACGCGTTTTGCGGGCTGCAGACATCAGCTTTGGCCATCGGCTGATGCGCGACTGCGCGATTCCTGGTGGAGTAGCGCTGGACTTGGACGCGCCAAAAGTTGCGGTTTTGCGGGCGCTGCTCGCGGAGATCGGCCAGCACTTTCCGCCGCTCGTTGAACTGTACGACAACACGGCCTCGCTTCAGGATCGCACGGTCTCGACGGGCATTCTTAAACCGGAACTGGCATCCCAATTCGGCGCCGGGGGCTATGTGGGGCGAGCTTCAGGACGTAGTTTCGATGCACGCCGCTCACTCGTTTACCCGCCATACGATCAGCTGAGGTTTGAAGTCCCGGTGTTACCGGAAGGGGACGTCAATGCGCGTGTGTGGATCCGCATTCGCGAGGTCGAACAGAGCCTTTCTTTGATCGATCAAATTCTCTCAAAACTTCCAGACGGGCCCTTCGTTATGGACGTTGTGGGCGTTCCGGCCAATGCCAAAGAAGGTATCGCGATCGTGGAGGGATTCCGCGGAGATATTCTGGTTTGGGTCCGCCTCAAGAACGATGGAACCGTTGCGCGCTGTCACTTGCGCGACCCATCCTGGTTTCAGTGGCCGCTGCTCGAAGCGATTATCGAGGGAAACATCGTGGCGGACTTCCCAATCTGCAACAAGTCGTTCAACTGCTCCTATTCCGGTCACGACCTCTAGGCGATCATCATGCGCAAGCTTCTGTTCCAGAGTTTGATTCGAGTGCCCTTGACAGAGCGCCTCCCGGCACTCGACGACGCGGAAACGGCCGACCTTGCGGCCAAGCTCGATGCCGCCGCCCAACGCCGATTGGGTCGCAGTCTCGCTATTCGTCAGGTCGATGCCGGGTCCTGCAATGGCTGCGAGCTCGAAATTCACGCGCTGAACAACGCCTTCTACGATCTCGAGCGCGTCGGGGTCAGAATTGTCGCGTCCCCTCGGCACGCGGACGTCCTGTTCGTCACGGGGCCGGTTACGAAAAACATGCGCGAAGCGCTCCTTCGGACATACGATGCGACGCCCGCGCCAAAATGGGTTGTCGCTGTGGGCGACTGCGCCATCGACGGCGGCATGTTCGCTGGAAGCTACGCCGTGGCGGGGGGCCTCGCGACGGTTCTCCCAGTTGACATGCACATTCGCGGTTGCCCTCCAAATCCGCGGGATTTGTTACGGGGCTTACTGTATCTCATGCAAACCTCTGTTGAGACGACAGAACTTGGACTCGCCCGTCGAGGCTATTAGGGCAGGTTAGGCAAACGTTTCCGTTAGCCTTTCGCGCGGTGTCGGACGCGGTTGGCTGCCGGCCGCGTGCGTCCTTCATTCTTGAGGCTCTTGCGCAAGGCGTCCATCAAGTCGATCACATTGCTTCTTTCCGGCGGCTCGGACACAACCAGCTTTTCGCCCCGTTCCTTGCGGCGCAAGAGATCGCGCAATGCTTTTTCATAACGGTCTTCGAGTTTCTCCGGTTCGAAGGCGCCCGCTCGCTGCTCGATGATTTTTTCGGCGACTTCGATCATGCTATGATCCGGTTTCGCAGACGGAATACCGCCGAAGGCTTTTTTGGGATCGACGACCTCGTCTCGCATACGCAGGGAATAGACGAGTATGCCTTTGCCCCGCGGTTCGAGGGCCATTAGCCGCTCACGCGTGTGCATCACGACTCGCCCCAGCGCTATGCGGTTGGTCTTTTCCAGAGCGTCGCGAATGACGGTATAGGCTTCGATACCCGATTTATCATCCGGCACGAGATAGTAGGGATCGTTCCAGAACAAACGGTCGATATCCGTCGCTTCTACGAAACGCTCGATGTCGAGCGTGTGCGTCGTCTCCAGCTTGACGGCATCGAGTTCGTCCTGGGTAACGATGACGTAGCGATTCTTCTCGATCTCGTAGCCCTTCACGAGATCGGCGCGTTCGATGGGACCGGTATCCGGATCGGTCGGAGTCATGCGGACGCGGTTGTTTGTTTTCGGATTGATCATATGAAAATGTATGTCGTTGGCACCGCTCGTGGCGTTGAATAGCGCCACGGGGCAATTCACCAGAGACAATTTCAGATAACCCTGCCAGACCGGCCGGCGGCCCATTTTGGCACCATCCTGGCCGTCATGCGGACGCTCTCGCTCCTCGTCCTCGGCGTGCCGTGCCGGAGAGGTTTTTTTCTTTCGGCGTGTTGCCATGATGACCGTCTATTGACCTTAAGGCGTTTGGGCGCCTGTGATCCCGTTTGAGAACGCGAAGATCGACGATGGGTTCCTCCTGAATGGCTTAGCGCACCGCTTTCAGGCTCACCCCCGGCGGAAGAGGCATCGTTTCCGGAATCATATAGTCGCCGCTACCGAGATCGCGTGTCGGATCGACGCGGTATTTGTCGAAATCGCGCTCGCCCGACTCGTAGAGCACGATGTCGTCGATGCAGAAGTTGCCGGTGAATTCGCGCGCATTCTTGTTGAAAATGACATAGGCCGCGTCGGCCATGATATCGACGGTCCGGCAGGACTTGAGACCTTCCTTGCCGGAGACGGCAAATTCGATGGCTGCCGTAGCGATGCCGGTTCTGGGCCACAGTGAATTGAAAGCGATACCGTCCTTGCGGAACTCCTCTGCCATCCCCGCCGTGCACATCGCCATCACCAGCTTTGCGGACGTGTAGGCGACATGGCGGCCGAGATATTTGGTACGGACATCGAGAGGCGGCGACATGTTCAGCACGTGCGGATTGGCCGCCTTCTTCAGGTACGGAATGCAGGCCTTCGACGTCAGAAAAGTACCGCGAGCGGTGATCTGATGCATCAGATCGAATTTCTTCATGTCGGTTTCGAGCGTGCCGGTGAGACTGATCGCCGATGCATTGTTGAGACAGATGTCGACGCCGCCGAATTTCTGTGCCGCACGATCGACGGCCTCGTACACCATCGAGTCGTTGCGGACATCGACCACGAGCGGCAAGGCCCTGCCGCCAGCCTTCTCGATTTCTTCCGCGGCGGTATAGATCGTCCCCGGCAAATGGCGATGTTTCTCCGCCGTCTTCGCGGCGATCGCGATATTGGCGCCGTCCCGCGCTGCCTTCAGCGCGATAGCAAGTCCGATGCCGCGCGAGCCGCCGGTCATGAATATCGTTTTGCCTTGAAGGCTCATCGTGCACCCCACTTTTCCCAAACGTTATGCGCACCGCTGGTATGAAGAAAGTGGAACCTGGCAAGGAATTCTGGAAAGATGCGCGCGCGCCTTACGCCGCGCAAACTTCCATGGAGCGAGCGATGTTGCTCTGCGACATCCCCGAAATCGCCGCGCACCACGAGCCCGACAAGGTCGCTCTGTGGTTCGAGGAGCGTTCCTGGACGTTCACGGAGCTGCGCGACCGCTGCTGGAAGCTCTCCAACGCTCTGCTTGGCATCTCGAGCCACGGCGACCGCGTCGCCATTCTCTCGGAGAATTGCCCGGAATATGGCGAGTGTTACTACGGCGTTCCGGGCGCCGGCATGTGCCTCACCTTCCTGAACTACCGCCTGACGCCGCGCGAGCTCACCTACATCATCAATAACAACACGCCGTCCGCGATCATCGTCCAGCAGAAATATCTGGAGACGATCCGCAAGATCAGGCCCGAGCTCACCTCGGTGAAAACGGTGATCGTCATCGGCGGCGAAGCGCAGGACGCGATTTCCTATGACGCGCTGATCGCCCGCGGCGAGGCGAAAAGGCCGGACATCGCGATCGCCGAAGACGATCTCTGCTGGTTGCTCTACACCAGTGGCACGACGGGGCTGCCGAAAGGTGCGATGCTCAGCCATCGCAATCTGATCGCCTCGATTGCCAACTCCATGGCCAGCGGCGCGGAAGCGCTGCCCGATGAAATCCCGCTCTTCATGTTTCCGCAGTTCCACGTCGCGGGATACGTCCTGCCCATGTATCACCTGCGCTGCTGGACCGTCGTCCTGCTCGGCGCCTTTGATGCGACGAGCTTTCTCGAAGCGGTGCAGCGCTACCGCGTGACATCCGCACCGATGGCGCCGACCATGCTGGCCATGATGCTGGAGAATCCGGCGCTTGGTGACTATGACCTCTCCAGTCTGCGCAGCTTCGGTTATGGCGCATCGTCGATGCCGCTTGAAGTGTTGCGCCGCGGCTTCAAGGTCTTTCCCGGCGTGAGCTTTGCAACCGGCTTCGGCATGACCGAACTCGCGGGCAATGTGATGGCGCTCAGCAAGCAGGACCATGTGAGGGCGGCGGAAAAAGGTCTCGCCATCATCGGTTCGGTCGGCAAGCAGATGCCACTGTCGCGCGTGCGTGTCCTGTTGGACGACAACAGCGATGCGCCACCGAACGTGCCCGGCGAAATCGTCATCAAGGGCGACCAAGTGCTGAAGGGTTACTGGAACAACCCGAAAGCGACGGAAGAGTCGTTCATCGACGGCTGGTTCCGCTCGGGCGACGTCGGGCGCTTTGACGAGAACGGCTATCTCACCATCGTCGATCGCAAAAAGGACATGATCCTGACCGGCGGAGAAAACGTCTACCCGCGCGAAGTGGAAGAGGTTCTGTACGAGCACGAGTGCGTGCTCGAAGCCGCTGTCGTCGGCACGCCCGATCCCAAATGGGGCGAGAGCGTCGTGGCGGTGATTGCGCTGCGCGAGGGAACGAACATCCGCTCCAGCGATCTCATCGCCTTCTGCAAGGACCGCATCGCGAGCTACAAGAAGCCGAAATTCGTGTGCTACGTCCCGGCACTGCCGCGCAACGCATCCGGCAAGGTGCTGAAGCGCGAATTGCGCGAGCGTATCGCCTCCGGAGAGCTGCCGCTCGATGCGGCGTGACGACGCCATGCGCGATCCCATTGCAAACTTGCCTGTCGGCAACATCGCAGAGAAGCACCGCTTCGACATTGCCAACCTCGATGCTTATTTGCGAGCGCGCATCGATCACTTCGGGACGGCGCTGAGCGTGCGTCAGTTCCAGGGTGGTGCCTCCAACCCGACGTTTCTTCTCGTGACGAAGGACGGTGCCGACTTCAGACGCTTCGTCATGCGCAAGAAGCCGCCCGGTCCGCTGTTACCGAGCGCCCATCAAGTCGATCGCGAATTCGCCGTCATGAAGGCACTAGGGCCGACCGATGTTCCGGTGCCGAAAGTTCGACTGCTCTGTGAAGACGACGCCGTCATCGGCACGGCGTTTTATGTGATGGATTTCGTGCCGGGCCGGATCCTGATGGATGCTTCGCTCCCCGCACTTTCACCCGACGAGCGGACCGCGCTTTACGACAACTTCAGTCTCACCTTGGCGACGCTTCACAGCGTCGACTATCGCGCGGTCGGACTCGAAAGCTTCGGACGTGAAGGCGACTATATCGCGCGCCAGCTTGGCCGCTTCACCAGGCAATATCGCGCCGCCGAGACCGAGCGCATTGCCGAGATGGAGGCGTTGATCGACGCACTGCCATCCTGCGTTCCTCCAAACCGGCGCACCGCCATCGTCCATGGCGACTTCAAGCTCGGCAACATGATGGTGCACCCCGACGAACCGCACATCGTCGCCGTGCTCGACTGGGAGCTGGCGACGATCGGCGATCCGCTTGCCGACCTCGCCTTCAGCGCCTTCGCATGGCACCGCTCGACCGGCGCGCGCGCACCGTTGCAGGGTCTCGGACCTGAGAGCGGGATACCGAGCGAACGCGATTATGTCCTGCAATACTGCCGGCGCACGGGTCGCGATGGAATCGAAGGCTGGAATTTCTATCTCGCCTTCGGCCTCTTCCGCCTTGCCTCGATCATGCAGGGCGTCTATCGCCGCGTTCTGAACGGTACGGTCGCGAGCGATTTCGCGGCGGTCAACTCGGCACCGGACCTGGCTCGGCAAGCGCTGCTCCTTCTTGGCGACAAGCGGCTGGCCACGATCAGCTGAGCACGCCGACGTTTGACACACTCATTCGAGAACTTAGAGTGCATTCTGAAAGAGGAGCACTCATGGCGATCGACTGGGCGGCTGCGCGCGAGACCTATAAGCGGGACGGCGCCGTGCATATTCCCGGTTTGCTTAACGCCGAGCAGTTGGACGCCGCCTTGAAGGCCTATGAGTGGAGTCTGTCCAATCCGACGCCGCTGAACGCGCCGAAGCTGAAACGCGATGGTGGACCGTTGTTCTATGCCGACTCATACCATCCACGTGTGCTGGAAGGGTATCGCGACATGCTGGAGTCGTCGCCGATCCCGCAAGCCTGCGCGCGCCTGTGGGGCAGTGAGCCGGTCTGGTTCATCTACGAGCAGGTGTTCCTGAAGGAGGGCGGCGACACCGGCCGCACGCCGTGGCATCAGGACGGCTCGTACATTCCGATGGATGGCGACCACACGGCGACGGCCTGGATCACTTTCGAGCCACTTTCCAAGTCGGACAGTCTGGAGTTCGTGCCGGGCTCGCACCTTGGCACGGTCTACAACACTTCAAAGTTCGATCCGAAGGACCCGACCATTCCGCACGACGAGAGCCTGCCCTATCCACATCTGCCCCCCATCGAGGCCCAGCGCGAAAAATGGCTGGTGGTTTCGTGGCCGGTCGAGCCTGGCGATGTCGTCTTCTTCCACTTCCGCACCTTGCACGGCGGAGCACCGACGCGCGCCGGTCAGCGGCGCCGCACACTCACGCTGCGCTTCTTCGGGGAACGGACGCATTACGACCCGAAGACCGCGAAGTCCCTGCCCAACTTTCGTGACATGGCGACCAAGCTGAAACCGGGCGACACGATGCGCGCCCCCGGCTTCTTACAGGTGCACCCAAGAACGACGGCGCATTCCTAGGACAACCTCGAGCGCGTTCTGCGAGTTCACAAATCGACCATTGGCAAAGGGAGCAAGAGCAACAATGTTGACTGTGCATCACCTCGGAATATCTCAGTCCGAGCGTATCGTCTGGCTGTGTGAGGAGTTGGGGCTCACATACGAGCTCAAACGCTACGACCGCAGAGCGGACAATCGCCTGGCACCGGACGAATACAAAAAGCTGCATCCCATGGGAATCGCGCCGGTGATCACCGATGGCGATCTCGTCCTGGGCGAGAGCGGCGCGATCTGCGATTACATCTGCGCACGCTACGGCGATGGCAGGCTCACGCCAGGTCCCAACGATCCAGATTTCGCGGACCATCTGTTCTGGTTCCATTGGTCCAACGGCACATTCATGACCACATTGATGATGCAGCTCGTGCTGTCCGGCGGGGGCAGCGGCAACCCGGCGGCGGTTTTCGTCGAAGACCGCAGTCGGCGAATGTGGGCGATGGTCGAAACACGTCTTGGTCAGACACAGTTCTTCGGCGGCCGCAATCTGACCACAGCGGACATCATGATGGTCTACTGCCTCACGACCACACGCGCATTCCGCGGGACGTCCATCGAGGACTATTCCAACCTCAAGGCTTATCTCGCTCGGATCGGAGCGCGGCCGGCGTATCAGAAAGCGATGGCTAAGGCCGAACCGGGGATGACGCCTATGCTGAACTGATCAAGCAAAGACGCTGTCGTGTTTGGAGAGGGCTCCTCCTTTCTCGGATGCAGTGGACCGCCCCGCGAGGGAGCTGTTCACCGAAGCGCGGTTGGCCCGCGTTCAGATGCGACGTGTGCGCGATCGGTCCAACGGTTCCCCGGTTTTGCGACGTAGTTCTGGAAAATGTAGCGCCAGGGAATTACGGGAATGATGATGACGATCGGTGCAATCTCGAAGAAAGACTTACGCGTGTCGGCATCGACCTGGTTGGCGAGCCACAGTGGCAACGCGATGCCGGCTAGCCAGATCAATTTCCACAGGATCTCGTAGACCAGTATGGGGAGCATCTGGAGCGGATAACGCACGCCGACGAGCGAGAGTGTAGCCAGCGCCAGAAGGAAGCTGTGCGCCACGCCGCTGTTCAGCGTCCAAGGCGCGTGATGGAAGAACAGGGGCAGCTGGACGGAGCCTTCACCCAACGCGAGCAGCGCGTAGCAGGCGCGCAAGAGGTACAGGCGAAACAGCGATACGTCGTTCATCGCGTTCAGCCGACCTCCTTCAGAATTCTCTCGACCTGGCCAAGTCGTGTGCCGATCTCTGAAATCGACGACTGGATCGATGAGAGCAATGCCAGGTGTTGCGA
>DATLOU010000088.1:0-6696 GCA_035536115.1 Rhizomicrobium sp. | reverse complement strand
ACGATCCGAGCATCCGGATAGGCGGCCCGAAGCCAACAAAGATTCTCCGCCGACGTGTCGGCCGTCACAACGGTTTGGGAATCCTCGCATTCCGTCGGCGGCAGGAAGAGGCGCGTCGCGTAGCAGGACAAGCTGACAGGCACGAGAAGGCACATTTTATGAGTACAGGTCGGGCTCGACCAATCGAGTTGGGAATAACCGATTTGGGGGGACTAACGCCGGCTGGCCGCGGACGGGCCGCCGTCAAAGGACTTGCGCTCCCGGACGGGCGCGTGCGCGCACTATGATTCGCAGGTGTCAAGTTGAGCAAACGTCGCGGCACAACCTGAGGGAGGTGCGGCCGATTGTTCGGGGGTCTGTACTTGCGAATGAGTTGCGATTACATCTAGGTGGAAGTCAGGCGGTCTCTTGGATGTGCAGGATGAAGGCGTTGAAATATCTGGCGATTGCCGCGGTTGCAGCCTTTGGCGTTTCGTCGGCGTTGGCCGACGAGGGCGCGATCCCCTTGAGCCTGAAGGATCACAAATTCACGCCCGTCGAGATTCACGTCAAAGCGAACGTGGCCAATGTGCTTGCCTTGACCAACGCCGATGATACGGCCGAGGAATTCGACTCCACCTCGCTCAAAGTCGAGAAAGTCGTCGCGAGCCACAGCAGCGGCAATGTGCGCCTGCGGCCGCTCGCGCCGGGCCGCTACCCCTTCATGGGCGAATATCACGCCGACACCGCCCAGGGCGTCGTGATCGCGGAATAGTCATGCTCGCAAGTCTGCTCATCGTTTTTCGCGAGGTCATCGAGGCGGGATTGATCATCGGAATTGTCCTGGCGGCGACGCAAAGCGTTGCACACCGAGGCCTCTGGGTCGGCGTCGGCATCACTGGTGGAATTGTCGGCGCCTGCATCGTTGCCGGATTTGCCGAACAACTCGCAGGTTTGTTTCAGGGCTCCGGGCAGGAATTGTTCAACGCCGGCATCCTGATCATCGCCGTGCTCATGCTGGCTTGGCACAATGTCTGGATGGCAGGTCACGGCAAGCAAATGGCGAACGAGATGCGCCAGATGGGCGCGGAGGTCTCGCTGGGCCAAAAAACGCTCACCGCACTTGCTATCGTGGTCGGCGTGGCCGTTCTTCGCGAAGGCTCGGAAGTCGTGTTGTTCCTCTATGGCATCGCGGCGCAGGGCGGCCAATCGACGGCATCGTTGCTGGCAGGTGGAGGCCTTGGCTTGATGGCGGGTGCCGTCGTCTCGGCCTTGATGTATTTCGGCCTTCTCACGATTCCCGCGCGTCGCATGTTTTCGGTCACCTCCGGCCTCATCACACTGCTCGCAGCGGGCATGGCTTCGCAGGCAGTTCTGTTTCTTCAGCAGGGCGGGTACTTCGAATTCATGACGGCAACGCTATGGGACACATCCTGGCTTCTGCCGGAGAGCGGAATTACGGGCCGCATGCTTCATACGTTGGTCGGATATACAGATGCGCCCAACGGTGCGCAGCTCGTCGTCTATGTCCTGACGCTCTTGACGATCAGGCTCCTGATGCGCCTGGTGCATGGCAAGAAGTCGCTGCCTGACGCCTTGGCGAGCAGCACGTCCTGAACCCTCACAACGAAGCGTAGACCGCATCGAGGAGTGCGCGATTGCGCGGGTTCTGCCAGCGCGGACCCATGTCGTTCGTGACATAACCGAATGCGATGCGTGCTTCCGGGTCGCAAAATCCCAACGATCCGCCGGCACCAAAGTGACCGAATGCGCCTGCATGGGGACCCAAAGGCCGTTCGGGTTGAGTCAATTGGAATCCGATGCCGAAGCGGCTTGGCCGCTGGTTGATGATGTCGGGCCCGTTGACTTGCTCCGTCGTGGCTGCCGCCAGGGCGGCTCTGGTGAGGATCCTGACACCGTCGATCGCGCCGTCTTCGACGAGTGCCGCATAAACGCGCGCGATACCGCGAGCATTGCCGTGACCGTTGGTCGACGGGACTTCGGCCTCACGCCAGCGCGCCGTATTGACCCAATTCGAACCTGAGAAGCCCGGCGGATTCCAATAGGTATTCAACCGCATCAGCGTATCGTCCGAGTCGATTTCGGGTTTCTGCAGGTTGCCGGGCGGCCAGAGGAAATCCGAAACGCGACCATGCTCAGATTTCGGTAGGCCGATGTGAACATCGGCGCCAAGTGGCGCCGCCACATCCTCCCGTACCAACGTCCCGATCGTGCGTCCGCTGACGCGTCGGACCAGTTCGCCGGCGAGAAATCCGAATGTGTTGACGTGGTAGCCATGGGCCGTGCCCGGTCTCCACCAAGGCTCCTGCTCGGCAAGCGCGCTGGTGATGACATGCCAGTCCAACGCCGATCCGTCAGGAAGTGCTTTTCGGATCGCAGGCAATCCCGCCTGATGCGACATCAATTGGCGAACGGTGACTTCGTCTTTCCCGCCTTCTGCGAACTCCGGCCAGTATTCGCTGACCCGGCGATCGAGATCGAGCAGACCCTGGTCGACCGTGCGCATGACCGCGATGGCGCAAAGCGCCTTGCTGACGGAAAAGACGTTGACGATCGTGTCGCGGGCCCAAGGCACCTGTCGCGTCAGATCGGACCAGCCACCCCAGAGGTCGACCACAAGGCGACCGCAGTGCCAGACCGCGACGGCGCCGCCGCGCTCGGCTCTGGTCTCGAAGTTCTGCGTGAATTGCTTTCGCACCGTGTCGAAGCGGGCATCGCGGAAGCCAGCGATCAGTGCAGCGCGTTCATCGGCCATTCGGGTGCCGTTCACCATATATGGAAAACGACGTAAGGCAATTTGTCTTCAAATCGAACGACCGACTTTGCCGTTTGGTAATCCCCTCCTGCCAATCTGTCAGCCTTGGCGAGGGCGCAGTGCAGACTTTCGAGCCGGAGATGATGTCCCCTGATCGCGGCGACGCACGGTCTGCGATCCTGAACGCCGCGCGTTCCGTGGCTCAGCGCGAGGGCGTGGAAAATCTTACACTCGCCAAGGTCGCTTCCGAGGCGGCGCTACCTCGACCGGTCGTATTCGGACAATTTGTCCGCAAGGAAGATCTCCTTTTGTGCGTCGCCGCCGACAGCGTCGCTGCGCTGGCGCGTAAAATGGGCGGCATCGCCGAGCCGGAGCATCAGCACTCTTTTGACTTCTCGCAGGAAGGCGCGGTGATCCTGACGTTGCCGCGAAGCGAGGCCGTCGAAGAAGCGCAGTTGGGCACCGGGCAGAAAACCGCGGTCGGCGGTGAAATGCTGGCGTCTTCGGAGCGGCGCATGGCGCGGGTGAGCGAGACGGATAGTTCGCCGGTCTCGAACGAAGCGCCAGCCGATAAATCTCCGCCGCGCGCGCCCGATGCCTGGCTGGAACGCCGGTTGCGCGTCTTCGAACGCGCGATGACCGCGATGGAAGCGCGCCAGGAGAAGGTCGAGAAGGACAGCCGCGCCATGGCGGTCGCGGCCGAAGACACCATCAAGTCGATCGAAGGCACGATCACTGCGTTGATCGCGCGCATCGACAATTCCGAGCTTCACCAAAAGACGGCGGCAGACGACATTCGAACTGCGCTGAGCGAAGTGAGCTTGCGGCTTCAGACCGTCGAGGGCGTCGCACGCGCCGCATTGGTGGAAAACGATGTCGAGTCCGCCGAGCCGGCACCTCTCGAGCCCGCGCCCTTCGAGCCGGCGCCCTCGCTGGAGCTCAGCGCGGAAAAGGCCGCAGTCGACTCCAAGCCTGTCGCCGAAGCGCCTGCCGAACCCGAACAAAGGTCCTTTCTCGACGCGGCACGTGCGTCGGCCATCGCCGCGGCCGCTGCCAAGGCGGAGCCGGAGACAGCAAAAGCAAGTTCGCCGCGCTTCAGCATCAGAATCGCGTATGTGATCGCCGGACTGATCGGGCTCGCAGTGTTCGTCGTCGCGGCCGGCATCGCGTTCAGTCAAGGCGTTCGGGATGGCCGGCGCGACGCCCTACGCCAGACCGCGCAACCGACGCCGCAATCCGTTCACGTTACGGCGGCGTCTCTCACGCCGCTTGACCGCCTGACGAAACTGGCGAATGCCGGAAACGCCAACGCTCAGCTTGCGATCGCAAATCTGTACATCGACAATCACGGCCCGCGCTACGATCCGGCGGCGGGCATACAGTGGATGTTCCGTGCCGCCAAAAAGGGCAATGCCCTTGCGCAATACGAGCTTGGTTCGCTCTATCAGAGAGGCATCGGCACCAAAGCCGATTCCGTCCAGGCCATGCACTGGTACGAAGCTGCCGCTCTGCAGGGAAACCGCAAGGCCATGCACGATCTTGCCATCGCCTATGCCGAAGGACTTGGCGGTGTGACGAGTCAGTCTGAAGCCGTGCGCTGGTTCTCGCGCGCCGCAAACCTCGGTTATGTCGATTCTCAGTTCAATCTCGCCGTTCTCTATGAGCGCGGCGACGGCGTTCCGCAAAGCCTGGTCGATGCGTACAAGTGGTATGCCATCGCTGGCGCCCAGGGCGACGCGGAGTCGAAGCTCCGGATCGAAGCGCTGCGCACACAGCTTTCGGCCGACGATCTTGCCGCGGCCCAGCGTGCCGCTGACGCGTTCCGTCCGCAGCCGTTCGTGCCGGCTGCCAATCTGCCTGCGAAGATCTGAGCCTCCGCCCGGCCTATAAAATAGGGCGGGCAGCGCGAACGCCATCCGCCCCTGATCGAATGCCGTGGCAGCTGGGCGGAAGACCCTCACGGCCAACCACGCGCACCTGCGCTTCCATCGCCCCGGTCTCAGCTGGCGCACGATGCTGCTCTCCGCTCCTCTGCGAGCGGGAATGCAGCATCGACGCCGCAAGGGCGCACGCAGGTTGCGCCCAGACCTGTATGGCCTCGCGTTAAGTCAATTCGCGCCAGTCGTTTGCAACGTACGGAACACAGTCGTGGTCGGCGGCTGGGTCGTCTCGGTGTGGACGACGACGAGCATCGAATCCGGAGAGGCGATATCGGCCCCCATCGGGCCATAGAAGGTCTCGGCCACGAGATAGGTCTGGTCGCGGAATTCGACGCGGCCAATCGAGCGCGACGCGCATTGCGCGAGAAGCGGCACGCTGAGCGCCGCCTCCCAGCGCGAGCGGAATGGTTCGGTCAGGCTCTCGTCCAGGAATGTGCCGGTCATTCCGCCGAAGGAGCGCTCGAGCGCGGTGCCGGTGACGCGGATGCGGAACCGCGCGCGGCCGTTCTCGCGCACGATGTCGAGCACCGCGACATGCGCCAGGAAGCGCATCATGCGGCGCGGCGTCATGTCGGTGCGGAGCGGCAGCGCGCGCTCACCTGCGGCAGCGCGCCAGGCCGCGAGCGCGTCGCGCAACAGTGGCGCCTCGAACGCGAGCGACGCGTCGACGCGGCTCGGCCAATGGTCGCGCTCGGCACGGCGGTTGTAGTCGTCGAAGGCGGTGAGGGCGGGCATCGCGCAACGATAGGAGTACGTGCTTGATGGAGGGTTAAAGCGCACAACGGAAATGGCCGCCGCAATTACACGGATTGGAGCGTGGCAGCTCGAAAATCGCCAGGCCGGTCACTGGGCTCGTACTGGTGAATGAAATCCTGCGGCCCGAGAACGAACCTATAGCTGAACGGCGACGTCCAGATGATGACCCTTTCGTAGGACTCCGAGTTGCACCACCGCTCCGTTCGCTGTCGTAGACACAATCTTCGTTAGGTCGTCATAGGTATCTACGCGAAGTCCGTTGAACGTCTCGACGACGTCTCCAGTTTGGAGCCCAGCGCGGAATGCGGGACCGTCAGACTTGACTGTCGTGATGAATGCGCCGTGCGGGTCGGTCATGCTAACCGAGATCGAACTGTAGGGCGTAACAGTCGAACCCGTGATGCCAAGATCTCTCGGATTGCCAGACACGCCTAACACCATTGCCGCGCTAGTCGTGTTTGGCGCTGGGCCTGTAAGGGCAGTCATCGGAATAGCAAACGCGCGTGGGTATTCGTTCATTGCACCCGTCGCGGCATCAACGCCAACGCCGATGAGGCCGCCGAGTACGAGATTGCCAAGAGTCCAACCTTGAAAGTCTGATGGAATGTTCGCACTCGCTTCTTGGTATCCCGGCTTGTTGCATTTGACGAGGATGTCTTCTTTGGACTTATCAACGGTAACAACATTGGGAGTCGTGACGGGCCAATTCCCCTCCGCACTGGAAAGAATGCAATAGGCGCCCGAGACTGGCGGAGTAGTTATGACAATTGATTGAGAGGTACCTTTGATAACCGTCGCGCATCCAGACAATGCGAGCGTGGCCGCGCCAAGCGCGGCGAGCGTTTTGTATTTCATGGAAGTGTCCCCCGACCCTTTTATGTATTCATAGCAGTAAATGCGCCCGTGCTGCAAACAGCAGAGAATATACTGAAAGAGGTCTCAACTACTTAAATTTTGAGGTCTTGCGCGAGTACTTGAATCTAGTGACGTCAGGCCTTGCTCCACTTGCCCGTCTTGATGTCGAATTTCACCGTTCCAGCCGTTCGCATGCGCATCAAGAGATCCTGCAAGGCGTCCGTGCTCTTGTTGCTGGGATCGAGCCGTTGCTGCAGCGCGTAGACCGCGCGGGGTTTGTCGAGCGCGGCCAGAACATCTTCTTCTCTGATCATGACTTCCTAACTCGCGCCTTCACTGGTGCCGGCTACAGGACTCGAACCTGTGACCCCCTGATTACAAATCAGGTGC
>DATLOU010000087.1:0-5609 GCA_035536115.1 Rhizomicrobium sp. | reverse complement strand
GCTGAAGTAAGGAGGCGAGGAGGGTTGAATAACCCACCCCGCATACATATTTGGTTCACCCCACCCCCTTCGGCGATTCGCCCGCCGAAGGGCCGGTGGTGTTCGCCATTGGTTTAGCGATTACTCAGGCCAATAAGCGGTTGGTTACGACCGCGAAAAGGACGCAAGAATGACCCTCTCGTTCACCGGACGCAAAAGGCTTCGCAAGACTTTCGGCAAGATTGTCGAAATCGCCAAGATGCCCAACCTCATCGAAGTCCAGAAGACTTCGTACGACCAATTCCTCCAGGTCAACAAGCCTGAGGGCGGCCGGCTCGATGAGGGTCTGGAGACGGTTTTCAGCCACGTGTTCCCGATCAAGGATTTTTCGGAGTCGTCGCTGCTGGAATATGTCGACTATCACTTCGAAGAGCCCAAATACGACGTCGAGGAGTGCCAGCAGCGCTCCATGACCTATGCCGCGCCGCTCAAGGTGACGCTGCGCCTCATCGTGTTCGATGTTGACCAGGAAACCGGTGCCAAGTCAGTCAAGGATATCAAGGAACAAGACGTTTATATGGGCGACGTTCCGTTCATGACCGAGAACGGGACTTTCATCATCAACGGCACCGAGCGGGTGATCGTCAGTCAGATGCACCGCTCGCCGGGCGTCTTCTTCGACCATGACAAAGGCAAGACCCACTCGTCGGGCAAGCTCTTGTTCGCCGCACGCGTCATTCCCTATCGCGGCTCGTGGCTCGACTTCGAATTCGACGCCAAGGACATCATCCATGTCCGCATCGACCGTCGCCGCAAGCTGCCCGCGACGACACTGCTTTATGCGCTTGGCCTGACGCAGGAAGAAATCCTCGATTATTTCTATACGAGGATCGCCTTCAAACGTCAGAAGGACGGCTCGTGGACGACGCCGGTCGATCCAGGTTGGATGCGCAATGCCAAAGTCAATTCCGACTGGAAGAACGCCAAGACCGGCGAGGTATTGGCCGAAGCGGGGTCCAAGATCACGGTTCGGGGCTTGCGCAAATGGCACGACGACGGCGTCAAGCAGGTTTCGCTCGCCCAAGACGAGTTGATCGGCCGCTACTCTGCACTCGACATGGTCAACCCCGACACCGGCGAGATCTTTGTCGAAGCCGGAGACGAGTTGAACGCAGAGAATCTTGCAACGCTCGCAGAGGCCGGATTCCACGAGATAGACGTCATCAACGTCGATAACGTGACGACGGGCGCCTATATCCGCAACACGCTGGCAGTGGACAAGAACCACAGCCGCGAACAGGCGCTCATCGACATCTACCGCGTCATGCGGCCAGGCGAACCGCCGACGCTCGACACGGCTGAGACGTTGTTCGGCCAACTGTTCTTCGACAGTGAGCGCTACGACCTTTCAAGTGTCGGCCGCGTGAAGATGAACATGCGCCTTGGCCTCGATGCACCGGACACGACGCGCATTCTTCGCAAGGAAGACATTCTGGCGATCCTGAAGGCGCTCGCGGAGCTGCGCGACGGCCGCGGCGAAATCGACGATATCGACAATCTCGGCAATCGCCGCGTGCGTTCGGTCGGCGAACTGATGGAAAACCAGTTCCGCGTCGGACTGTTGCGCATGGAACGGGCGATCAAGGAACGCATGAGCTCGGTCGATATCGACACGGTCATGCCGCACGATCTGATCAATGCCAAGCCTGTGGCGGCTGCAGTGCGCGAATTCTTCGGCTCCTCACAGCTTTCACAGTTCATGGATCAGCAGAATCCGCTGTCCGAGCTGACTCACAAGCGGCGCATGTCGGCGCTTGGACCTGGCGGCTTGACCCGCGAACGTGCCGGATTCGAAGTGCGCGACGTGCATCCGACGCACTACGGCCGCATCTGTCCGATCGAGACGCCGGAAGGACCGAATATCGGCCTGATCAATTCGCTGGCGACCTATGCGCGCGTCAACAAATACGGCTTCATCGAAAGCCCGTATCGCAAGGTGATCAACAAGCACCTGACGGACGAGGTCGTTTACCTCTCTGCAATGGAGGAGGCGAAGTACACGATCGCCCAGGCCAATGCGACGATCGATGGTCGCAACCGCATCACGGATGAACTTGTCTCGTGCCGCAAGCACGGCAATTTCATGATGACGACGCCCGACCAGATCGAATTCATCGACGTCTCGCCGAAGCAGCTTGTTTCGGTTGCAGCGGCACTAGTCCCATTCCTCGAGAACGACGACGCCAACCGCGCGCTCATGGGTTCCAACATGCAGCGTCAGGCCGTGCCGTTGCTTCGTCCCGAGGCGCCACTCGTCGGCACCGGCATGGAAGAGGTCGTGGCACGTGATTCCGGCTCGGCCATCAGTGCGCGCCGCACCGGTGTCGTCGATCAGGTCGACGCGACGCGTATCGTCGTTCGCGCGACAGAGGAAACCGATCCGACCAAGCCGGGCATCGACATCTATCGCCTGCGCAAGTTCCAGCGCTCGAACGCGTCGACCTGCATCAACCAGCGTCCGCTGGTGAAGGTGGGCGACGTGGTCCAGAAGGGCGACATCATCGCGGACGGGCCGTCGACGCAGCTTGGCGAATTGGCGCTCGGCAAAAATGCGCTCGTCGCATTCATGCCGTGGAATGGCTACAACTTCGAGGATTCCATCCTCATCTCCGAGCGCATCGTGCGCGACGACGTCTTCACCTCGATCCACATCGAGGAATTCGAAACGATGGCGCGCGACACAAAGCTGGGTCCTGAGGAGATCACCCGCGACATCCCGAACGTCGGTGAAGAAAACCTCAAGAACCTCGACGAAGCCGGCATCACCTATATCGGTGCCGAAGTCGTCGCCGGCGACATTCTGGTGGGTAAGGTGACGCCGAAGGGCGAAACGCCGATGACGCCGGAGGAAAAGCTTCTGCGCGCGATCTTCGGCGAAAAGGCCGCCGATGTGCGCGACACGTCGCTGCGTGTTCCGCCAGGCGTCACCGGCACGGTCGTCGAAGTGCGGGTGTTTAACCGCCACGGCGTCGACAAGGACCAACGTGCGATGGCGATCGAAAAGGCGGAAGAGGAGCGACTGGCCGAGGACCGCGACGACGAGCTCGCGATTCTCGAGCGCAACATTTTCTCGCGCCTGGCAGAGATTCTGCTCAACAAGACGGCTGCGCATGGGCCCAAGGGCATGGCGCCGGATACAAAGATCACGCAAAGCGTGCTCGACGCCAATGCCAAGCATCAGTGGTGGCAGATCGCATTGCGCAACGAAAAGGCGATGAGCGAGATCGAGGGGTTGCGCAAGCAATACGACGACTCCAAGTCGCGTCTCGACAAGCGCTTCGCCGACAAGGTCGAAAAACTTCGCCGCGGCGATGAGCTCGCTCCCGGTGTCATGAAGATGGTCAAGGTTTTCGTCGCGGTGAAGCGCAAGCTCCAGCCCGGCGACAAGATGGCCGGACGCCACGGCAACAAGGGTGTGATCAGCCGCATCGTTCCAATCGAGGACATGCCGCACCTTGACGATGGCACAGCCGTCGATGTCGTGCTTAATCCGCTGGGCGTGCCGTCGCGCATGAATGTCGGACAGATCTTGGAGACGCATCTCGGCTGGGCATGTGCCGGTCTTGGCCGGCAGATCGGCGAGGCACTCGACAAAGTGCGTCGTGACGGCAAGTACGAGCCGTTGCGCCGCGCGCTGAAGAGCGCCTATGCGAACGACGAACGTCTGGCGCAGCTGGATGAGGCAGGGCTTGCCGAACTCAGCGAAAATGTTCGCGTCGGCCTTCCGATTGCAACTCCGGTGTTCGACGGCGCGAAGGAAAAAGACATCGTCGACATGCTCGAGCAGGCGGGACTGACCTCGTCTGGTCAGGTCACGTTGTTCGATGGCCGAACCGGCGAGGCGTTCACGCGTGCCGTCACGGTTGGCTACATCTACATGCTCAAGCTCAACCATCTGGTGGACGACAAGATCCACGCGCGCTCGATTGGCCCTTATTCGCTTGTCACCCAGCAACCGCTCGGCGGCAAAGCCCAGTTCGGCGGCCAACGTTTTGGCGAAATGGAAGTCTGGGCGCTCGAGGCCTATGGCGCCGCCTATACGCTGCAAGAAATCCTGACTGTGAAGTCGGACGACGTGGCGGGAAGAACCAAAGTCTACGAAGCGATCGTGCGTGGCGAAGACACGTTCGAAGCCGGTATTCCGGAATCGTTCAACGTCCTTGTCAAGGAAATGCGTTCGCTGTCCCTGAATGTGGAGCTGCTCAATGGCTGAATTCGACACTGAAGCAAGATCGCACCGCCGCGATGCGGCCCGCGCCAACCAGGAGCTGATGAACGTCTTCCAGGTCGGAAAGGAGATTCCTGCCTTCGACCGCATTCGGATTTCGCTCGCCAGCCCTGATCAGATTTTGCGCTGGTCGCATGGTGAGGTGAAGAAGCCGGAAACGATCAACTATCGCACCTTCAAACCGGAGCGCGACGGTTTGTTCTGCGCGCGCATCTTCGGTCCGGTGAAGGACTACGAGTGCTTGTGCGGCAAGTATAAGCGCATGAAGTACAAGGGCATCGTCTGCGAAAAGTGCGGCGTCGAGGTCACCATCCAAAAGGTGCGTCGCGATCGCATGGCGCATATCGAGCTGGCGTCGCCCGTGGCGCATATCTGGTTCCTCAAGTCGCTGCCGTCGCGCATCGGCTTGATGCTCGACATGACGTTAAAGGATTTGGAACGTGTTCTCTATTTCGAGAACTACATCGTCATCGAGCCGGGACTGACGCCGCTCAAGGAACGTCAGCTGCTCTCGGAGGACGAGTTCTACAAGGCGCAGGACGAGTACGGCAACGACAGCTTCACCGCCGAAATCGGCGCCGAGGCAATCCGCAAGCTGCTCATGGCCATCGACCTCGAAAAGCTGCGCGACCAGCTGCGGGTCGACATTGCCGGCAGCAACGGTGGCGAGAAGCAGAAGAAGCTCGTCAAACGGCTGAAAGTCGTCGAGGCATTCATTGATTCCGGCAATCGCCCGGAATGGATGATTTTGACCGTTGTGCCGGTGATCCCGCCCGATCTGCGGCCGCTCGTGCCGCTCGATGGCGGTCGTTTCGCGACGTCGGACCTCAATGACCTCTATCGCCGCGTCATCAACCGCAACAACCGTCTGAAGCGCCTCATTGAGCTCAAGGCGCCAGACATCATCGTGCGCAACGAAAAGCGCATGCTGCAGGAATCGGTCGACGCGCTCTTTGACAATGGCCGTCGCGGCCGCGTCATCACGGGCGCGAACAAGCGGCCGTTGAAGTCGATTGCCGACATGCTCAAGGGTAAGCAGGGCCGCTTCCGCCAGAACCTGCTCGGCAAGCGTGTCGACTACTCCGGCCGCTCGGTCATCGTCGTCGGTCCTGAACTGAAGCTGCAGCAGTGCGGGCTACCCAAGAAGATGGCGCTCGAACTGTTCAAGCCGTTCATCTACGCGCGCCTGGAGGCGAAAGGCTTCAGCCAGACGGTAAAGCAGTCGAAGAAACTCGTCGAAAAGGAAAAGCCGGAGGTTTGGGACATCCTCGAGGAGGTGATCCGCGAGCATCCGGTGCTGCTCAATCGCGCGCCGACGCTTCATCGCCTTGGCATCCAGGCG
>DATLOU010000086.1:0-25474 GCA_035536115.1 Rhizomicrobium sp. | reverse complement strand
GGCTCGAGAACATTCTTGGCCTCATTGAGCCGATAGACGACGGCAGCCCGTTTGCGCTTCTCCGGCGGAACGTAGAAATCGGTATCCGTCATGCCGAGCGGGCCGAAGATGCGCTTCATCAGGAAGTCGCGGAACGGCATGCCGGCGATGCGGCCGACGATGAACCCGAGCACGTCGGTCGAATGACTGTAATGAAAACGCTCGCCCGGTTGGTAGAGAAGCGGCAGCGTCGCGAGCCTCTGCATCCAATCGTCGGGCGTCATCTGGCTGTTGAGCACGTCGCCCAGCACGCGCTGATACTCATGCGCGATCGGACCCATTGAGCTGAAGCCATAGGCCAGGCCAGAACGATGCGTGAAAAGATCGTCGAAGGTGATCTCGCGCTTTGCCGGAACGGTGTCGTCGAGCGGACCTTCGGCATTCTTCAGGACCCGCGCGCTCTTGAACTCCGGCGCCCATTTCGTAATCGGATCCTCGAGCTTGAACTTGCCCTCCTCCATCAACATCAGGGCGGCGAGCGAGGTAACCGGCTTGGTCATCGAGGCGATGCGGAAGAGCGTGTCGCGCTCCATCGGCAGCTTCTTCTCGATGTCGCGATGGCCAAGAGTGTTGAGCTGCGCGATCTCGCCATGGCGAAACAGCAGCGTGACGAAGCCGGAAAGATCGCCCGCGTCCACGATCGGCTGCAACGTCGGCACGATCTTGGCAAGGCCATCGGCTGAGAAACCCTTGGGGTTGGTGACGACTTTGTCCATGAATGACTCCGATCAGTTCGAGATGGGACGGACGCGCGTGACGAGTTCGTGCAGGAAAACATCCGGCATCGTGAGCATGGCAGAATGCCCGCCGCCCTTAAGAATGACAAACGCCTTTTTCGGCGCCCGGATCGTGTCGAACCAGGCCCTGGCGAAGATGATTGGCGTTACGGCATCTTTGTCGCCGTTGAACACAAACATCGGGACGGCGTAGTCGGGTCCGAGATTGCGGACATCGAAACCGATCAATTCCTTGTACATCGCATTGCTGGCGAAATTGTCGTACCGCGCCATGGTGTAGATGTCGAACAGCGTGAAGTCGGGCGCGAAGAGCACGACCGGCGTCATGGCGCTGCGCAAGGTCTTTTCGGAGTCGATGTCGTAGCGCTGCGACACGTCGCGTTCGACCAGGAGGTCCTGCTGCGACCTGTAGGGTGGCGCACCGATCCGTTCGAGTTCAGCCAGAGACGCGGTATCATGTGCGGCGCGGACCTTCTTCAGGATGGCCGCGTAGAGATAGGCCTCCTTCTCCTCCTTGCCGACGACCTGGCCCGTGCCAACATAGGCCGAGAACAGCTCCGGGCGCGCCCTCACCATATGCACGCCCAACGTCGTGCCCCAGGAATCGCCCAGGACGATGATCTTCGCCTTGTGCAAATGGAAGCGCAGATACTCGGTGAGGCTGATGCCGTCGCTCGTCATCTGAGCGATGGTCATCGGTCCCTCGCCCGCCTCGCCATTCTGTTCGAAGGTTTTGCCGGCGCCGCGCTGGTCCCATTGCACGATGGTGAAATATTTCTCCCAAAGGCGAAAAACCTGCGCCAGCGACACCAGCGTATTGCCCGGTCCGCCGGCCAATATCAGAAGAACGGGATTGCGCCGGTCCTCGCCGCGGATCGTGATGTACTGGTCGATGCCATTGATGCGAACGAAGTTTCGCTCGACGATGCCGTTCGGCGAGGTGATGGCGAGGGACGCTGCATTCTCATGCTGGCGCCAGGCGCGATAGGACAACGCACCAATGGCGACGACCAACACGAGGACAATAAGCGCCCCCAGGACGCGGAAGACTAGGCGCATGCGGCTTGCGGCATTACTGCACGGGCGCCATGGCCATCATCGTTTCGAAGTTGCGGTGATAGAACCGCTCCTTCGCCGATTGCGAGAGGCCTTCCATCGTGTCGTCGAATCTTTTGACCGGGTCCTTGCCGCCCTCGATGTGCGGATAATCGGACGAGAACAGGAAGATGTCTTCGCCCGCATCGCGGATCATCTTGCCGATGTCTTCGCCGGGGAACGGCGTGAACTTCACGTGTTCGCGCACGATCTCGGAGGGCGCGCGCGGCAACGCGGCGACGCCGGGATCGGACTTCTTGAACATCCTGTGGCCATTGTCGAGACGCCGCAGGAAATCGGGCACCCAGCCGCCGCCGAGTTCGATCACGCCTCCACGCAACGCCGGAAAGCGCGTGAAGACGCCATGGAAAGTGATCGCCGTCAGGAACATCTGCGGCGCGAAGTTCATCACCATGTAGTCGAGGATGCGCAGATTCTCGCCACCGCCGAGCCAATCGGTCGTACGTGGCTGGCCGTTGTTTTCGTATTCGCGGCGCAGCGTGCGCGTGCCGGCGCCGATATGGAGCATGAAGGGAAGATCGTGCTCCACCATGGCTTGCCAGACGATGTCGAGGTCGGGATGACCAGGCGACTTGTCTCCCGCCGGCGCAGCGGCGACCCAAACGGATTTGCATCCGGACTTGGCCGCGTTGGCGATTTCCTTCGCCGCAAGCTCCGGTTCGTCGAGCGGAACTACCGCGACACCTAAGAGTCGCTTGTCGTTCGCGCAGAACGCGCCCATGGCGCGATTGTGGGCCCGCGCGCCGCCATATTTCAGCTTGGCGTCCTTCTCGCCCAGGAACTGCGTCGGCGAGAATGTCGGGAAGACGAGCTGGCAGCGAAAGCCGAGCTCATTCAGCGCTTCGCTGCGCTCGGCCGGGTCGAAGGCACCATACGCGCCCCAGCCCTTGGCTCCGCCGATGATGTTGGCGCGCAATTCCGCAGCCTTGGAGGGGTCCTTCCTGCGCGCAAGCGCATTCTCGATGGCCTTTTCGGCAAGGCGCCCCGCGCCGCCGAGCTTCAATGGCGGGATGGAATCGCGCAGGTCGGGATCGGCATGCTCCTTCAGCCAGTCGAATGTCTCCATGATGTGGCTGTCGGCATCGCACATGATGCGTTCGCCTGCGTATCCCATGACTGATCCTCCGTCGCCTGATCGTTGTCCAAATTGTGGGTAGGTGGTGACGGGTCGTCAACTGTACGCGGGTTCCAACGGGATAACGCTTGAATTCCTTGCCCTTTCGGGCCACACCGTCACGGCACCTGGAGAGAGCAACATGGCGTTCGAAGGACTCATGAAAGGCAAGCGCGGCCTTATCATGGGCGTGGCGAACAACCGCTCGATCGCGTGGGGCGTTGCCGACGCGCTGCACACGGCCGGTGCCGAACTCGCCTTCACCTATCAGGGTGACGTCTTCAAGAAGCGCGTCGTGCCGCTGGTCGAACCCCTGAAGCCCGCCGCGCTCATAGACTGCGACGTCAGCAATCAAGGCTCGATCGACGGCGCGTTCGCCGAGCTGGCCAAGGCGTGGGACTCGATCGACTTCGTGGTTCATGCCATCGGCTTTTCGGACAAGGAACAACTGACCGGCCGCTACATCGACACGACGCCCGACAATTTCCGCATGACGATGGATATCTCCTGCTACTCCTTCACCGCGGTCGCGCAACGCGCGGAGAAAATGATGCCGAATGGCGGCGCGATGGTAACGCTGACCTATTACGGCTCGGAAAAGGTCATGCCGCATTACAATGTGATGGGTGTAGCGAAAGCGGCGCTGGAGGCGAGCGTGCGCTATCTGGCCGAGGACCTCGGCAAGAAACAGATTCGCGTCAACTCGATTTCCGCCGGACCGATCAAGACTCTCGCAGCGAGCGGGATCGGCGACTTCCGCTACATTCTCAAGTGGAACGAGTACAACTCGCCCTTGCGCCGTAATGTGACGATCGATGAGGTCGGCAATTCCGCACTCTATCTCTTGTCGGATATGGGAAGGGCGGTGACGGGCGAATGTCTGCACGTCGATGCCGGCTATCACATCGTGGGCATGAAGGCGGTCGATGCGCCCGACATCACCGTGAACAAGAACGGCAATGCCGATTGAACTGAAAAAAGGACTGACGCTCTATTTCTGCCGGCACGGCGAGACCGAAGCCAATGTCGAGAAGCGCTTTCAGGGCCATGGCCTCGACACGCCCCTGACACGCAAGGGCTACAAGCAAGCCGAGGAGATAGCAGTCATTTTGAAGCATCACGCCAAGCACGTGAAGCGCCTCAAGTATGTCAGCAGCCCGTTGCTCCGCGCGCGAACCACGATGGAGATCGTACGTGCCCGCCTTCATTTGACGCCTTCGCTTTATTCGACAGACCAACGCCTGCGCGAGATCAATCTCGGAATCTGGGACGGCCTCACCCACAAGGAAGCGCGCGCGCTGAATCCGGCGCTCTTCGAGAAACGAGAAGCCGACAAGTGGAATGTGCGCGTTCCGGGCGGCGAGAGCTACGCCGACGTGGCGGAGCGCGCGGAGCTCTGGTTGGGCACCATCAAAAAAGACACATTCGCCGTCGCGCATGGCGGCTTCACGCGCATCCTGCGCGGCTTGTTCGAAGGGCTCACCGCGAAGGAAATGTCCGACCTCGACGAGCCGCAGGGCGTCGTGTTTCGAGTGCGCGGACGTAAAGTGAAACGGCTCGAACGGCGAAAATGACGCGTTTGTGATTCCGTGGCATTGAGAATCGGGAACACACTTCTTCCGCAATGAGCCGCGCGAGGAGCCTCGCCTTGAATCTACGAATTTTTCAAATCATGACGATAGCATTCGCCACGATGTTATCGCTCCAAGCCAACGCGGCGGCGCCGTCGCCACGCAGCGCCGATCCGGCCAAGATTCCGCCCGGATCGTATGCGATCTACACGCCTCATACTTTCGTTCTGTTCGGTATCTCGGACCTTGGGTTCACGACCTCCTATGGTCAGTTCAGCGGGATAACGGGGACCATGACCGTCGATCCGGCCAAACCAGAGGCGGCAACGCTTTCGGTCACGATTCCGGTCTCCTCGATCTCCATTCAGAATGCCGTACTTGAACGCGTGTTGAAGGACGCGGAGTGGCTTGACGCCCAGAAGTTTCCGAATATCACCTTCGTCGCGACCAAAATTTCCCAGACCGGCCCGAATACGATCGACATCACCGGCGATCTCACACTGCATGGTGTGACGCGGCCTGTCACGCTGGCCACGAAATTCAACCAGGTCGGGCCCAACCAGATCGATGGCAAGCTCATGATAGGCTTCGACGCCACGGCGCATCTCAAGCGCAGTGATTTTGGCGTCGCAAAATACGTTCCCGTAGTTGGCGACGATGTCAGCATCACCATCAGCGTCGCCTTTGAGAAGCCATAGCGATCCGCTCCTGCGCCCCCTGCTAAGGCGTTTGCGTTATTCACGTCGACAGCGACAATAAAACGTTGTTTCAGACAAGCTCGGCCCGATGTCCGATTTCCGCTCACTCACGCTCTACGTCATCCGCCATGGCGAGTGCGAGCACAATGTCGAAGGTTGGGCTGCGAGCCACGACGACTCGCCGTTGACCGGGACTGGCCGACAACAAGCACGCGCGAACGGCCGGTTGCTGCGCGAAGTCGCCGGACGCGTCGACGAACTCGCCTATTTCGCGAGTTCGCTCCATCGCACCTGCTCGACGATGGAAATTCTGCTTTCCGAAATCGGATTGCCGTCGAACGGATATCGTGCCGACCGGCGTCTGATGGAAGGCAATCTCGGCGAGCACACGCGCATGGCTGGGAGTGCGCTCGCCATGGGGCATCCTGCCGAGTACCGCGCTGATCCGTGGAACTATGTCCGTCCAGGGGGCGAGAGCCAGGCGATGGTCTATCGCCGTATCGGGCGGTTTCTCGAAGAATTGACGCGCGATAGCGTCATCGTCACCCATGCGCTCCCCGTCGTCATGATCCGGGCGCATGTCCTTGGCTTGTCGCCCGAGCAAGCGATGGGCTACCACATGGGCAATGCCGGGCTGCTGCGTCTGTCCATGGGGACGGAAGCCTTGTTCGGCCGCTAGAGCCGCCATGTCATACAACAGCTTCGGACACATGTTTCGGGTCACGACCTTCGGCGAAAGTCACGGGCCGGCGATCGGCTGCGTGGTCGATGGCTGCCCGCCAGGCATCGCGCTGACGGAAGCGGACGTTCAAGCCGATCTCGATCGCCGCAGACCGGGGCAATCCAAGTTCGTCTCGCAACGCCAGGAGCCCGACACGGTGAAGATCCTTTCGGGCGTGTTCCAGGACGAACGCATGGCTGCGCAGGTGACGACGGGCACGCCGATCGCGCTGGTGATCGAGAATGTCGATCAGCGTTCGCGGGACTATTCGGAGATCCGCGACAAGTTCCGTCCCGGTCATGCGGACTACACCTATCTCGCGAAATATGGCGTGCGCGACTACCGCGGCGGCGGACGCCAGAGCGCGCGCGAGACCGCCACGCGCGTCGCAGCCGGCGCCATCGCGCGCAAGGTGCTGGCGTCGCTCTATGCGAATGTCAGTGTGCGCGGCGCCCTGGTGCAGATCGGCAGCAAGACCATTGACCGCGCCAAATGGGATTGGGCGGAAGTCGCGAAGAATCCGTTCTTCTGCCCCGACCCGACCTCAGTTGATCCGTGGACGGAATATCTTGAGGCCATGCGCAAAAAGGGTTCGTCCGTCGGCGCAGTGATCGAAGTGGTGGCGGAAGGGATTCCTGCCGGTCTCGGCGCACCGGTATACGGCAAGCTCGACGGCGATATCGCCGCGGCCATGATGAGCATCAATGCGGTCAAAGGGGTCGAGATCGGCGACGGCTTCGGTGCTGCCGTGCTGACCGGCGAAGAAAATTCCGACGAGATGCGGGCCGGAAACGATGGCAAGCCGCGCTTTCTCGCCAATCACGCCGGCGGCATTTTGGGTGGAATATCATCCGGCCAACCCATCGTGGCGCGTTTCGCCGTGAAGCCGACCTCGTCCATCCTGTCGCCGCGCAAAACGGTCGACGTGAACAACGTCGACACGGATATCCAGACCAAGGGACGTCACGATCCGTGCGTCGGAATTCGCGCGGTTCCGGTCGGCGAAGCGATGATGGCCTGTGTGTTGGCGGACCATGCGCTCAGGCATCGGGCGCAGATGGGCTAGCGGCGCGCTCAGCGCCAGTGCGGCAACTCGCTGGCGGCATTCGTTCCGATCCGAAGTTGCGGCTCCGATGGCAGCGCGCCGATCTGGTGCTCCTTGTTCGACACGCAGGCGCGGATGGATTGTGCCAACCCGCCAAAGTCGCTCGTGCCGCCGACGGCATCGAGCCAGCAATTGTCGAAAAAGGTGTAATGGTCGTTGTCGCCGCAGCCGAATGACGGACGATCGGGCCTAGCCGCCGTCATCACGAACCGGTTCGGCCCGGACAGGGGGCCGACGAAGACGCCGGAATAACAGGCGGCGACGAACACGACGGTTGGGCGACTGCCGCAGGCATTGTCGATCATGGCCGCCATGGATTGCGGCGACATCACGTCTTCGCCGAGAACGATGCCGTCCGGCGAGCCGTGCGATGTAAAGTAGACGAGACAACCGCCGCTCGTACGATTCGACAAATCCCAAAGGTCGTTGGCGATCGTCTGCTTGTCGGAGTGTTCCGCGCCGGGATAGCGCTCGGATTGAACCGAGAACTGCTCAATATTGTTGGCGCTGAAACCGATCCGAACGAGGTCAGCCGCAATGTCGCGGCGCGCATTGTCGAAGACCTGGGACGGTGCACCCGAATGCGAGTGCCAATCGCCGGCCACGACGATTGCGGCCCAGTCGGACAAACCGGCGGCGCCGGCTACGCCGGGCCAAGCCAGGAACCAGAGCAATAGAACGATCAGCCTTTTCATGAACGCCCCGCGCGCGCAAATGCGGCCACCAACTCAATATGCTCCGACCACAAAAATTGGTCTACGGGCGTGATGGGTCCCATGACATAGCCGCCATCGACCAGGATGCGCGCATCGCGCGCAAAGCTCTGGGCGTTGCAGGAGACATAGGCAATACGGCCGATCTTCGACTTGGCGAGTTGTTTGATCTGTGCCTCTGCGCCTGCTCGAGGAGGATCCAGCGTGACGGCGTCGAACGAACCAAGCTCGCTGACGTTGAGCGGCACCTTGAAGAGATCGCGCCTGGCTGCGCTGACCGGCTTCAATCCAGGAGTCGACTTCGCGGCGACCAGCAGGGCCGCGAGCATCGCCTCTTCCCTTTCGACGGCATGAACGCGGGCCTGCGCCGCGAGAGACAGGGCAAACGTGCCCAGGCCCGAAAAAAGGTCGACGATCGATCTTGCGCCCTTCATCGCCGAAAGGACCTTCGCACGAAGCGCCTCCTCACCTGCTTTCGTAGGTTGCAGGAACGAATGCGGCGGCAGTTTTACCTCGGCCGTGCCGAAGCGAACGGTTGGGACGGTACTCTCGAACGCAAGGGCGCCGTTCCAGTGCACGCGGATCGTTCCGGTTTCCACCGCCCATTTGGCAAAGGCCGACGCGATCGCCGGTTTCAGCTGCACCTCGGCGCGGAACGCGATATCGATGCCGTTATCGGCTTCTGTGACATGCGCTTCGGCGGTCTGTCCGCCAGCCAAGAGGTTGTCCAGCAGCGGCCGCAGGCGAGATGCGAGTTCGACAAGCGGCGGAGTCAACACCAGGCATTCGCGCATATCGACGATCGTGTGCGACTTGAGCGCGTGAAATCCGAGCTCCGTTGCGCCTTGTCGCTTGGCGATCTTGAAGACCGCGCGACGCCGCGTCGCCGGCGGCACCGAGATCACCTCGGCCACTTCGGCCTGGCCTAATCCCTGTTTCGTCAGTGTACGGACGATAATCTCGCGCTTGCGTGCGCGATAAGCGTCATCCTCGATGTCCTGCAAAGTGCAACCGCCGCAGACGCCAAAGTGAATGCAGCGCGCGTTCACGCCTTCTTGGCGGCGATTAGGAATTCGCGGCTGCCGTCGCCGCCTTCGATAGGGCTTTCCAGCATGCCCAGAACATCCCAACCGCTGATGCCGTTGAGCCAATTGGAAATGTCGTTGAGCGCGGCGTGTTGCGCCTCGGCATCGCGGACATCGCCGCCCCTGTCGACAGCATAGCGGCCCACTTCAAATTGCGGCTTGACCAGCACGACAAGCCAGGCGCCTCCCGTTGCCATGGCGAGAGCCGGCGGCAACGCCTGTTTGAGGCCGACGAAGCTCACATCCGCAACAAGGGCCTGTGGTGCCTCGGGCACATGTTCGGAGCTCAGATCGCGTGCATTGACGCCTTCGCGCGTCGTCACGCGTTGATCGCGCTTGAGCTTCGCAGCCAATTGCCCATGACCAACGTCGATCGCATAAACGCGCCGTGCGCCACGCTCGAGCAGGATCTCTGTGAACCCGCCGGTCGACGAGCCGATATCCACGCAGACAAGCCCGGACGGCGAAAGCTCGAAACGATCGAGTGCGGCGGCGAGCTTCAGCGCGCCGCGCGAAACATAAGGATGCGGCTTCACATATTCGACGGAGGAATTCGGCGCCATCTGATAGGACGGCTTGTGCACGACCTGGCCGTTGATCCGCACATGGCCCGAGCGTATGGCGGACTGCGCTTCGGTTCGGCTCTTGGCATAGCCATGTTCAACAAGGAAGACGTCTGCGCGCAGCGCTTCGTTCTGGGATGACGTGTTCATCTCTGCTCTGTTTCAAGGCATGTCTTGCAAACGCTCTGCCGGAGGCATCGTTCCGGCGTCAGGCGATATGCGCGGACGCTTCGCGTTCGCGGCCCAACGCGTTCAGCGCAGTTTGCACAATCGCCTTCGCGTCGAGACCAGCAGCTTCGTACATCTTGTCGGGCGAATCCTGATCGATGAACCGGTCTGGTAACGTCATCGGCCGGACTTTCAGTCCGCGGTCGAGCATTCCGGCATGCGCCAGGAACTGCATGACATGAGCGCCGAAGCCGCCCACCGCACCTTCCTCGACCGTGATGAGAACCTCGTGGTCGCGTGCCAGGCGGCGGACGAGGTCCTGGTCCAGCGGCTTGCAGAAGCGCGCATCGGCGACGGTCGCCGATAATCCGTAGCCGGACAATTTCTCGGCCGCCAGCATCGCATCGAACAGGCGCGTACCGTAGCTCAGGATCGCAATCGACGTGCCTTCGCGCAGCACGCGGCCCTTGCCAAGCGCAAGCGGAATCCCCTCGGGCGGCCGCTGCAGGCCCCACCCTTCGCCGCGCGGATAGCGCAAGGCGCTCGGCCGGTCGTCGATGCCCACACTCGTCGCGACCATGTGCATCAACTCGACTTCGTCGGCGGCGGCCATCAGGACAAAATTGGGAAGTGCGCCGAGATACGCGATATCGAACGAACCGGCATGTGTCGGCCCATCCGCGCCGACAAGGCCTGCCCTGTCCATCGCAAAGCGTACCGGCAACGACTGAATTGCGACATCGTGCACGACTTGGTCGTAGGCGCGTTGCAGGAATGTCGAGTAGATCGCGCAATAGGGCTTCATGCCATCGGCAGCGAGGCCGGCTGCGAACGTCACCGCGTGCTGTTCGGCAATGCCGACATCAAAGGTGCGCGATGGAAACTCTTTCTGGAAGAGATCGACGCCGGTACCCGACGGCATGGCAGCGGTGATCGCGACGATGCGACTGTCTTTCTTCGCCTCGGCGATCAGCGACTCGCCGAAGACCTTCTGATAGGCGGGCGCCTTGGCGTTGGATTTCTTCTGCTCGCCGGTGAGCACGTTGAACTTGGTGACGCCGTGATACTTGTCGGCACTGGCTTCGGCCGGCGCATAGCCCTTGCCTTTCTTGGTCACGACGTGAACCAGGACAGGACCGTTTCCCATGTCGCGAACATTCTCGAGGACGGGAATCAGGTGATCGAGGTTGTGCCCGTCGATCGGACCGACATAGTAGAAGCCGAGTTCCTCGAACAGGGTTCCGCCGGTGACCATGCCGCGGGCGAATTCTTCCGCGCGCTGCGCGCCGATCTTCATCGAGCGCGGCAGGTGGCGCGCGATGCGTTTTCCCAGATTGCGCAAGCCCCGGTAGGTGTGGCTCGAAACCAGCCTGGCGAGATAGGCGCTCATCGCGCCGACCGGCGGGGCAATCGACATGTCGTTGTCATTGAGGATCACGATCAGGCGCGCATCCATCGCGCCGGCATTGTTCATCGCCTCATAGGCCATGCCCGCGCTCATCGCGCCGTCGCCGATGACGGCGACGACGTTGTGGTTCTCACCCTTGAGATCGCGCGCGACCGCGAAGCCGAGACTGGCAGAGATGGAGGTCGAGGAATGCGCGGCACCGAATGCGTCATATTCGCTCTCGGCGCGCTTGGTGAAGCCGGATAGTCCGCCGCCTTGGCGCAGTGTGCGCATCCTGGAGCGGCGGCCGGTCAGGATCTTGTGCGGGTAGGCCTGGTGGCCAACATCCCAGACAAGCTTGTCCTTCGGCGTGTCGAACACGTAATGCAGTGCGACTGTCAGTTCCACGACGCCGAGGCCGGCGCCCAGATGGCCGCCGGTAACCGAGACGACATCGATTGTCTCCTTGCGCAGTTCATCGGCGAACTGGCGCAGGCTCCGTCGGTCGAGCGCCCGCAACTGGTGGGGCTCGCTGACGCGATCAAGCAGTGGCGTTTTGGTGGGTAGACCCATGGTTAATCGCTCTCCGCTTTTTCGGCATGCTCAGTCTGTTGCAGTGCGAAAATTTCGGCCTTTTCCGGCGGCAAATCAAGCCGATCCGAGATCCACCGGCTCGCTCCCGAGGGCCCCGTTTGCACCACGGACAATCTTCTCAAGCCGGCTTTCTGCCGACTTCAGCTTCTTTTCGCAATGGTCTTTCAGGGCCTGGCCCCGCTCGTACAGCGCGATCGAATCTTCGAGGTCGACGTCGCCCTGTTCCAACCGGCCCACGATGGCCTCAAGCTCCTTGAGGGCGGCCTCGAAACTGAGTTCTGCGACCGGAGTGTCGAGCTTCGACTTGGGTGACACGTTGCTGTTCATACCGACTCGTTTGCAATGTTCAATCTAAAGGCGTTTTGCGCCGGCCGCGACACCTGCCTTGCCGGGCATGACGTCGAACGCAATCGTAAGCCTGGCGTCTTGCGAGGTGAACGGGACCGTTCCGTGCCAGAAATAGGATGGAAACAGGACGAGCTTGCCGACCGCGGGACGGACAATGTGTTCGAGCCGGTCATTCGCCCCAAGCGCAAATTTCGATTCGCCGAACTTGAGCGCCCCCTGACCGCTCGCCGCCTCTGAAACCACGTCCGGAAGCGCGACGTAATAAGCCGAGCTGATCCAGCCTTCGTTGTGGAGATGGTTGGAATGATAGCCAGACGAATGCAACCGGCATGACCATGACCCTGACAAGCTGAATTCGCGATCTTTGCGCGAGACAAACGGATGGGTGGGATCATCCGGCAAATTGGCGATGTACGCGCCGATCGCATCGTCGAGCTGGCGGCGGAACAAATCGAGCGCCTTCGCGTGATTGGCGAACAGGCTGCCCGGCGTCTGCGTGCCGTTCAAAAGTGTCTGATTCAGCGGCGCCGCTCGACGCGTGTGGAGCCGTTCGAGCTCCTCGCCGAGCGCGCGATTGAATGCTGCGACATCGGAAAATCCCGAAGGCGGTGCGATCTCGAACGTGCGCACGAATCGCTCGAAGTGGACGAGCGCGTCATAGCGGCTGTCGCCCAATTGGCGCAGCGCGAGCGCCAGATAGCCGAGCGTGATCTGCTCGTGCGGCGACAAGGCCAGCGCCTGCTCCAAAGCCGATACGGCCTCGCGCGGTTGGCCCAATTTCAACAGGGCCACGCCCAGTTCCTGGCGATGGCGTAAGGCCTCCGGCTCGGCGGCGATAGCGCGGCGATAGAGCGGCAGGCTGTCTTCGAACTTGTCCTGAAGGACCAGTGCTCTGCCCAAAGCGTTCGCGAGGTCGCCCCGTTCCGGTGCTTGTTCGAGCGCGCGTCGCAACAGCGACTCCGCCGCTTGAGCGTCCTTGAAACGCATGCGCAGCTCGGCCTCGGAGAGCAGCAGATCGGGCCGCTCCCCCACTCTCTTGCGCGCAAAGGCATAAGTGGCGCCGTCTCTCACCTCGCGGCCCATCGTCCAGGACAACTCATTGAACTCGGTGTGCGCAGGTTCGAACTCCGGCGCGAGCTGGATGCATCGTTGATACGATGACAGCGCCTCGTCCTCGCGTCCTACCTGTGCCAGCGCCTTCGCCAGCGCGTAATGGCCCTCGAAACGCTGCGCGGAAAGCGCCACGGCGGCCTGGAGTTCGACGATCGCCTCGTCGAAGCGATGCAGCTCCGTCAAAATCGTTCCGGCATAATAACGACACGCGAACAGGCGCGGATTGGCTATCAGCGCAGACCTTAATGTCTCAAGGGCGTCTTCCTTGACCCCGCTTTCGCTTTGCAGAACCGCGATCTGGACAAGCGCCTCCGCATAGTTCGGCCTGATCGCGACTGCGCGGCGTTGCGCGGCGAGCGCTTGCTCGGATCGGTTGCGTTGATGCAACGCGTTTCCAAGATTGAAATACGCTTCGGCGTATCCGGGAACGAGTTCGACCGCCTTGCGATAGGCCATTTCGGCGCCGGAGAGGTCGTTTGCCGACGCCAAGACCGTACCGAGATTGTTGAACAAGGCGGCTTCGCGCGGCGCGCCAGCAATCGCACGCCGTAACAGCGACTCGGCCTCGATAAAGTCGCCGCGGTCGCGGACCATCAAAGCTAAGCTGTTGAGAATACCAGGAGAATCTGGCGCACGATCAGCCAGCTGGCGGCACATGGTTTCGGCTTCGGCAGCACGGCCTGAAGCGCGAACTTGTTCGATGCGGGTGAGTTGCGCCGCGATATCCACGTCGATTCTTCCAGGCGCGAATCGGCCGGTTCGCGCGGTGAATTTGGCGCCTTCAGAATGCGCGAAATCCGACGCGAAAGTTAGTCTTCGGTCCCCAGTTTTTTGCTCGCCCACTGCAGCACGCCGGATGCTTGGCAATTGATAGAAATTTTAGTTCGAAAAATTGTGCCGGACCGCACTTTTATTCCGCGATTTCAAGGTTTTGCGTGGCGCGTCGGCGAGGCCCAAAACGCCTGAAACCAAAATGCAACAGAGGCCCTCCGAATGAATTCGCCAGCCAATTGCATTTTGACCCTCAGCCCGAATATCCGTACGTTGTAAGCCTAATTCGGCCGAAGCAGGCGTGCTGTTGTAAATTTACGCAATAACACTGCTTGGACTAGCAGCAAACGCTTCGAGCCGGCATCGCAATAAACAAAGCCGAGGGGGCTCCCATCATGCTTCGCCTAAACAATTCCAACTTGCGTGCCGCTTTGATGCTTGGCGCTGCGACAGCGTCTGCGCTCACCCTGGCCGGCGCCGCGAAGGCCGATACGGTCGAGACGGTCGTGGTCACCGGTTCCCGCATCCCGCAAGTCGGACTGACAGCAACCAGCCCTGTGACGTCCTTGGGCGCCAAGGACATCAAGCTCGACGGTGCCAACAGCATCGGAAACCTCCTCTCGACACTGCCGTCGGTCGTTAACGATGGCGACGGACAGACCGTCAACAACGGATCGGTCGGCGTCGCGACCATCGATCTGCGCAATCTTGGAACCAAGCGCACTCTCGTCCTCGTGGACGGCAAGCGTCTGGTTGCTGCCGACGCCTCCCTCAACGTCGACACGAACCAGATTCCCGCAACGATGATCGATCGCATCGAAGTCCTGACCGGCGGCGCCTCGGCCGTCTACGGTTCGGACGCGGTGGCCGGCGTCGTCAACATCATCCTGAAGAAGGACTTCCAAGGCATCGAAGCCGACAGCCAGGCCTCGCTGACCGATCATGGCGACGGCCTCATCCACGACTCGAGCATGATTCTCGGCGTCTCGTCCGACAACGGCAAAGGCAACGTCACGATCTACGGTGAGTTCATGCATCGTGATCCGGTCAGCGAAGCTGATCGCGATTTCTCTGCCCACGCACTCGCCGCGACGAACTACACAGGCTGCGCGACACCAGCAACCCACTTCGGTGGCTTCTGCTTCTCGGGATCAGGTACGATTGCTGAAGGTCGAATCAAGTCCGCGTCACTGGCTGGACCGACGGCCGGAACGTCCACGATGTTCACGCCGGGCGGAGGCATCGCTGCTTATGACGGCCGCACCTTCAACTTCGCGCCGTTCCAGCAGCTTCAGACTCAAGGCCAGCGCTATTCGTTCGGCGCCACTGGTCACTATCAGGTGGACGAACAGGTCGACTTCTATACGCGCCTGACATTCTCCGACAACCAGGTCAGGACGCAGATCGGCCCCTCGCCGATGACGGCACTGTTCAACATCAACTGCGGCAACCCGGAAATGTCCGACGCCGTTCGTCAAGCCATTTTCGGCACGACGCCGGGCGGCACGATCGCCGCGCAATGCGCGACGGAAGACCCCAGTCTGGTTACCGGTGGAAATCCGATCTTCGATACCCGTTTGGTGAGTGTTGCGCGTCGCTTGGTCGAAGTCGGGCCGCGTATCGGCCTGAACGAACATAGCGCCTTCCAGCTCGTTGGCGGCATCAAGGGCGATCTCGGAGAGGGCTGGAGCTATGACTTCTCCGGCCAGTACGGTCACACCTTCGTTTCGCAGATCCTTCTCAACGACGCCCTCAAGGGCAACTTCCAGAACGGCCTGCTTGTCGATCCGAACACAGGCAAGTGCACACAAGACGCCGCCAACTGCAGCGCGATGAACTTGTTCACGGGTGATTCAGGTCTCACCGCTGCGAACGTCAACTACATTCGCAGCAACCTGGTCGTGAACACATACGTCCAGCAGTGGGACATGCAGTTGAACCTGGTCGGCAATCTCGACGAGTTCGGCATCAGGAGCCCCTGGGCAAAGGATCCGATCGGCGTCGGTGTGGGCGCCGAATATCGTCAGGAAGCTGCGGCCGTCAGACCCGACCACAATCTTCAGATCGGCAACCTCGTCGGCAACAACCAGATCGTGGCGACGGACGGCGGCTTCCGCGTCGGCGAAGGCTACGGCGAAATGCGTATCCCCATTATCCAGGATATGGAGTTTGCCCGCGACCTGACATTCGAGGGTTCGGGACGCTTCTCGAGCTATGACCGCGCAGGTTCGACCTGGACATGGAAGGCCGGCCTGGAATGGCAGGTCATCGACGACGTCAAGTTCCGCGTTGCGCAGGAACGCTCCGTACGCGCACCGAACGTCTCCGAACTCTTCACGCCGGCCGGCGGCACATCCGCGAATCCGGGCAAAGACCCTTGCTCGGCGGCCGGCAGCAACACTCCGACCACGGCTGCGCTCTGCATTGCAACGGGCGTTCCTGCGGCGTCGGTCTTTACCCATCAGTTGGACTGCCCGACCAACCAGTGCCAGGGCGCGATCGGCGGCAACCCGTTCCTCAAACCTGAAAAGTCCGACTCGCGCACACTCGGCATCGTGCTTACACCCACCTTCATTCCGGGTCTGACCGCGACAGTCGATTGGTACGACATCAAGATCGCCGGTTTTGTGACCGCGATTCCGCTGCAGACCATTCTCGTCAATTGCTACAGCACGGCCGTGAACACGACACAGAGCGCGGCAAACCCGTTCTGTTCGTTCATCCATCGTGACGCTTTGGGCACGATTACGACAACCAACACGGGGTTCGTGGTCCAGGCCGAAGGCAATATCGCCAAGAACAAGACCGATGGTCTCGATTTCGAAGTGAACTACGATACCGATCTCGGCGAGTGGGGCATGCCTGGTTGGGGTTCGTTGGCCGCGAACTGGATAGCCAACTGGGCTTCGTTCAACGAGCTCTCGGTGGTGGGCTTCTCGTGCGTCGGACTGTGGGGATCACAGTGCGGCGAGCCGGAACCGAGGTTCAAGTCGAACCTGCGCTTGACTTGGGCAGATGCCGACAATGAGTTCTCGGTCTCGGTGAAGTGGCGCCATCTTTCGGCTGTGGAGTTCGAGCTCAACCAGTTCGGCTTCCAGAACACTCCGACGCTGGCGATTCCGGACTTCGACTACATCGATCTCAGCGGCACTTGGGCAGTCTCTGACCAACTCGAACTGCGTGGCGGCGTTCGCAACCTGTTCGGCAGGAATCCGCCGCTCACGGATAACAACACGGCGCCGGCAAGCTCGATCAACGGCAACACGTTCCCGGGCACCTACGACGCCTTGGGCCGCGTGGTCTTCATCGGAGCGACAGCCAAGCTTTAAGTCCTGCGACTTGCATTATAGGAGCGGCGGCCCAAAAGGCCGCCGTTTCCATTTCTGCGCTGCATTGACAAGCGTGCAGACGCTGGCGCTAGTTGGACCCGCCGTCGCATAAAACAAGACGAGCGCCCGGCAGCGGAAACCGTGCAGAACGCCAAGCCACCCCAGATCTATCTCGACATCGATACGTCGATGCGGCGCGGCGACATTCAGCATGCCATCGAGCTCGCGCGCCAGGCGTTGAAAGATGGCCTCCGCCACCCCGTTCTTTTCAATTTGCGCGCCTATGGGCACGAGCGCGAAGGCCGCCTTGCCGAGGCCTGCGCCGATCTGGAAAACGCGCGCACGCTCACACCGCGCGACCCCGTTATTCTGAACGCTCTAGGTCGCTGTTTGACGGGCGCAGGGCGACACCAGGAAGCAGTCGCAGCTTGTGAGGCCGCTCTTGCCGAAGATCCAGCCTTCGCGATGGCTTACTATAACAAGGGCTCTGCCCACGAGCAGATGGGAGACCTGAAAGCCGCATCCGCCGCTTATCGCAGCGCTTTGCAGCTTGATTCCAATATGGGCGACGCACTGGCGAGACTGGCCGGACTGGAGGCGCGCCGTGGACAGCACGCCGCTGCCCGCGCGTTGGCCGAACGTGCGCTGGCGCTCGACCCCAAGCATGCGATTGCCGAGTTTGCCCATATCGTGTGCGATCTCGCCGAGAAGAAATTCTCCGATGCCGAAAGGAGAGCCCGCAAGGTCATCCAGGAACCCGATACGACCGCGCAGGCGCGCGCCAATGCGCAAAGCTTCCTCGGCGACGCCCTCGATGGTCAGGGACGTTTTGCGGAAGCATTCCTCTGCTACGCACGTGCCAACGCCGAGTTGAAAGAATTATTCAGTGAACAGTACGAGGCCCCCGGCAAGGAGACCGGTCGCAAACTCGCCGGCCGGCTCAGTCGGGAATTCACTGCCATCAAGAAAGCCTCCTGGTGTCCCGCTCCATCCCTGGCTGCTCAGAAGGGTGCCGCGGATGGATTGGTTTTCCTCGTCGGGTTTCCGCGCGCCGGCACCACGCTTCTGGGTCAGATTCTGGCCGCACATTCGCGCGTGGTGACAATCGTCGAACGGCCGTTGCTCGGCGTGGCGCTGAGAGAATTCATCCAGAGCCCCGAGGGACTGGCCCGCCTCGCCGCACTCCCGCCGGCGGAGATCGAACGGCATCGCCGCCAATTCTGGCGCAATGTCGAAATTCTCGGAGTGCCCGTTCAAGGCAAGGTTCTGGTTGAGCAGACCCCGCTGAACACGCTGCACCTTCCTCTCGTCGCGAAGCTTTTTCCCGAGGCGAAGGTCGTGTTCGCACTGCGCGATCCGCGGGACGTCGTGTTGAGCTGCTTTCGCCGCCTGTTCGTGATCAACGACTATGTTTATGAATTTCTCACGCTGGAAGGCACCGCCCATTTCTACGCCGAAACGATGGAATTGGCGTCGCGTTTCAGGGAGGGGCTGCCCTTGTCAGTGGCCGACGTACGAAACGAGGACCTCGTGGCGGATTTCGAGGGCCGGACACGCACCCTGTGCGACTTTCTCGGCCTTACTTATGAAGACTCGATGCGCAGTTTTGCGGGTGCGGCCGCAGCGCGCCAAATCGCAACACCGAGTGCTGTGCAAGTTTTAAAGGGAATCAGTCGCGAAGGCATCGGTCATTGGCGCAACTACCAGGGCCAGCTCGAACCGATACTCCCCATTCTGGCACCTTGGGTCCAAGGGTTCGGCTATGTCTAGCAACCGCGACAAGCATCAGGACGCGGCCACGCTCGCGCAAATCGAAGCCGCAGCAGCGGCCAACGAAATTACGCGGGCCGTCGAACTGGCGCGCGCCGCCCTGGCCGACGGTCTCGTGCACCCGATGCTGCTTAACCTGCGATCCTATTGGTGGACGCAGCGCGGCCGCCAGGACATGGCATTGGCAGACCTGCGTCTTGCGGTATCGATCGCGCCCGCTGATCTGTTCGTGCGCAATGCTCTTGGGATCCTGCTTGGTCGAATGGAGAAGTGGCCGGAAGCCCTTCCCGTTCTCGAAGAAACCGTATCGATTGCGCCCAACTCCGCCATAGCGCACTACAGTCTGGGCTGGGCTTATGAAGCGACCGGCGAATTGGAAAAGGCTCGGCACCAGTTCGAGAACGCGGTTGCGCTGGATCCCAATTTCGCCAAGCCGCTTATCCATCTATCGAGCCTTGCCTATCGCCGATCAGACTGGAACGGTTCGCGCGAATTCGCTTTGCGCGCGCTGGCGCTACAGCCCGGCGAGTATGTCGCGACGACGAATTTGGCGATCGTCGCCGTGGCGCAAGGCGAACTCGATCAGGCAGAAGCGCTGCTGAGGCCGCTTCTGGGCCGGCAGGCAGAAACGCCGCTCGATGCTTCGATAGCGCGGCGAACGTTGGGCGATCTACGCCACGCCCAGGAGCGCTACACACAGGCCTTCGCCGCCTACAGCGAAAGCAACCGCCTCAAATACATGTTCTATTCCCATCGTTTCGAAACTCCGGGGACGACAGCGGCGGACTATTGTCGCTGGCTAACCGGCCAGTTCGAAAATGCCGAGGCTGATTCAGGTTATCGAGCCGATCGGGCGAATGAGCCACAAGACGAGAGCGGCACGCGCGGACACGTCTTCCTTGTCGGATTTCCCCGCTCGGGCACGACGCTTCTGGAAAATGTCCTGGCCAGCCATCCCGACATTACTGCGCTCGATGAGCGCGATACGCTCGGCGACCTGGCGCAGCAATTTCTCGTCAATGACGCCGGCTTGAAAAGGTTGGCCAAGCTCGGGCCCGAACAAATCCGGGATCTCCGCTCTGCCTATTGGAGCCGGGTGCGGAAGTTCAACCCTGCGGTCGACGGCAAAGTCGTCGTCGACAAATATCCCCTCACCTCCATCAAGCTTCCTTTGGTCGCCAAGCTGTTTCCGCATGCGAAGGTTCTGTTTGCGGTGCGCGATCCCCGCGACGTCGTTCTAAGTTGTTTCCGGCGTAACTTTGCGATGAACACCTCGATGTTCGAATTCCTGGAGATCGAACGGGCCGCTCGCTACTACGACGCCGTGATGACGTTGAACGCAGTCTATCGTGAAAAACTCGGGCTCGACCGGCTGCAAGTGCACAATGAAGCATTGATCGAGGACTTCGAGCGACGTGCGCACGAGGTATGCACCTTCATCGGAGTCGAATGGAACGCGCAGATGCGGGATTTTGCCGAGCATGCGAAGTCGCGCACGATCAAAACGCCGAGTTCCGTGCAAGTCGTCCGCGGAATCAACAGCGACAGCGTCGGATTATGGCGTCACTATGAAAAAGAGATGGCGCCAGCACTGCCGGTTCTTGCGCCCTGGGTCACAGCCTTTGGCTACGATCCCTAGCGCGGCAAAACGCTATTCCTGCGCATAATAGTCACGCACGCCGACCAAAAGCTCGCAGACAAGTCCGCGTTCCTGCTCGTCGAGATAGGGGTTCCACACATCAAAGATGAGAACGGCGCGAAGCTCGTCGCTGCCGTTCCACGCCTCGTGCTCGATCGTATCGTCGAAGATGAGAGCCTCGCCCGGCTTCCATTCGCGCCGCTCATTGCCGACACGAAACCAGCAGCCTGGCGGTACGATCAATGGCACATGGACGATTAGACGCGCGTTGGTGACGCCGCTGTGCGGCGGAATCAACGTCTTCGGCGCGAGGGTCGAAAAGAACGCACTTGGCGCCGCGCCGGAGACCTCGGCCATCGGCGCCTCGTCGAGCAGGGCCGCGGTTTTCGGACAGCGCAGGCAATGCGTATCGACGCGCACGCCATCGCTCCACAGGAAAAAGACGCTCCAGCGCTTGGAGCGGTTCAACTCGGCCCACTGCTCGACAGGCATATCATCCGGGCGGTTGACATACGCCTCGAACTCTTTGGCGTCCGCGTCGCGAAGGGTTTCGAATTCCTTGCGGATGTCGGCAGTGGCGGCTTCTATCTTGGCAAGCCAGGGAAAATGCTTTCGCTCATAAAACGGTATGGCCGGCAGTCTCGGATAGTTGAGCAGCGTCGGCTGCTGCACAAAAGGCTTCTTCGCGCCAATCATGATGTCCTTGCATTCGTCGAAACGGCCAAGCGATGCCTCATCGAGCCGAGCACGCGCAGCCGCCAGGCGCTTGTCGAGAAACGCATTTACTTCGACGAGATCGCGTTCGACGATCTCGCGGGCGCGCTGCAGCGGCTTCTTTGTCCACTCTTCCTGTTTCGATTCGGGCGGCGCGACGGCCAGCACGTCGCGGTACTGCTTGGCTGCCTCGCGCAGATTTCCTTGCCGCTCGAAATACATCGCCTTTGCCAAAAGCGCCGGAAAGAAATGCCGATCGATGACAAGGGCGCGCGCCAGAGCAGCCAATTCACTCTGCGAATCGCCGAGAGCGCGGTAGGCCGCCGCCAAGTTGAGCGGAACGACGGGGTTTCCCGGATCGACTTGTGCGGCTCGCTCGAGCAAAGTCAGCGAGCCTTTGGCGTCTCCGAGGAACAGCCGGTGCTGGCCCAAATGCAGGAGCGCTTGGGGATGGTTGGGCGAAGCGGAAAGAACCCGTTCCCACAACTCCGCCGCGTCGTTGATTCGCCCCGCCTGCATAGCGGCACCGGCACCACGTACGAACTCGGCAAGTTGGCTTTTCGGATCGGCCGTCATCGAGGCGCTTCGCCATGTCCCAGAGTGCAAACAACGCCTGATTTTGCGGCACGTCGTTCATTTCAGCAAGCAGGGCGAAATCGCCCGCGAACCCTTTGTCGGCGTAGTTCAGGATGATAGCCTGATTGCGTTTCGCGGCGGCCCGGCATGACCCAAGAAAGCGAACTTGAGTGGCGTGCCGCGTCGGGCGACAAGCAGTCCCAACTCGCACTCGCTCGCCACTTCGAAGACGAAGGCCGCAATGAGGCGGCGCGTGAGTGGTATGCGCGTGCCGCCGAGCACGGCGATTTGCCGGCGCTTGTTTCGCTTGCAAAAAACCTTCTCGCTCGAGCGCCGGTTCGAGCTCAGCTCGGCGTCAATATGGTGCGCTCGGCCGCCGAGCGCGGCGACTCGGAGGCTTTGCACATTTGCGCCGTCATCGCATCGCAGGACGCCAACTTGCCCGCGCACTGGAACGTTGCACTCGACTTTCTCGGCCGGGCCGCGGAGACGGGATCTGCATTGGCGCGCCGTGAACTCCTGCTTCTCTCAGGAAACGGGAGCAAAACCGCCACACAGTCCTGGCGCGATGTCGCGCGCAGCGTGAACATCGAACGCTGGCAGATGCCCGTGCCGGCACAAGTCCGCTTCGAGGCACCGCGCATCGTCACCAGCAAAGGGTTCGCAAGCGCCACAGAGTGCGATTGGCTGATCGAACGCGCAAAGCCCCGGCTGAAACCCGCCGAGGTCTATGATCCGCATAGTCAGGGGGGCTTGCGCGCCGACGACATCCGCAACAACAGCGATACAAGTTTCGATATCGTTCAGTCCGACCTCGTGCTGATGGCGCTGCGCGAACGGATCGCCAGGTTCGCCTTGCTCCAGACGGATGACTTCGAGCCGACCATGGTGTTGCATTACACGCCTGGACAGCAATTCGCACCGCATTTCGATTTTGTCGAAGACGCAGCACCGCACCTCGCCCGGGATATCGCTGCGAATGGCCAACGCGTCGCGACCTTCCTGCTCTATCTGAATGAAGGCTTCGAAGGCGGAGAGACGGATTTTCCGGCGCTCGGCTGGCGCTACAAAGGCCGCAAAGGCGACGCCCTGCTGTTCTGGAATGTCGGCGCCACGGGACGACCTGATCCCGCCACACTTCACGCGGGCCTGCAACCGGTCAGCGGCGAGAAATGGATTCTGTCGCAGTGGATGCGGCGAAAATCCCTGCCGATTTCAGCATGAGCGGGTCTTCGGTCCTGATTGCAGAGTCGGCGCTGCATTACGCGCAGAAATTCGATGCGGCACTCGACTCGCTGTTCTTCATCCGCCTGTCGCAGGATGGTTACCGCAACGCGAGCTTTCTCGACGATCGTGTGCTCGCGACTGGGATGGAGGGCCGATGGATCGGTTACTCTGAGGTCGCAACGGCGATGCGTGACGCGAGCGATGCGCGACCGCTGCACTTCATCTTTCACACCGGCCATGTCGGCTCGACGCTCCTCTCGCGCCTGATCGACGAAGCCAGCGGCGTCCTGGGATTGCGAGAGCCTCTGCCGCTGCGCACACTTGCTGAATTGCAGGACCAGAACGCACCGCAACTCGATACGCGGCTTGCGACATTCCTCAAACTTTGGCGGCGCGGTTTCGACGGCACAACGCATATCGTTTTGAAAGCGACCAGCAGCAGCGGCCGGCTGGCAACGCGCCTGCTTCGGGCAAGTCCTAAGTCCAAGGCAGTCTATTTGAACCTGCGCGCAGAACCCTATCTCGCCACGCTGCTCGCTGGCGCCAATGCGATGGTCGACCTGAACGGATTCGGCGCCGAGCGTGCTTCCCGCCTTGCGAAGCATTTCGGAATCGCGTTGGCGCCATGGACAAGTCTTTCGGTCGGCGAACTTGCGGCCATGAGCTGGGCGGCGGAGAGCTTGACGCGGGCCGAGACCAAAGCCGCGTTCCCCGATCGCGTGCTGCTCCTGGATTTCGATGCCTTGCTCCTGGACTGGCGCGCTGGTCTGGCCGGCGTGCTCGACGCATTCGCAATTCGCGTATCTGACGGATTTCTCGCGGGCATCGAGAAAAGCGCTGTCCTCACGCGCTATTCCAAGGCGCCGGAGCAGTATGCTTATTCGCCGTTGTTGCGGTCGCAGCTGTTGCGCCAAGCGCGGCGGGAACAGGCCGCTGAGCTGAACAAGGGTTTGCGTTGGCTGGAAGGCCTGGCGAAACAGGACTCCCGCGTCGCCGCCATTTTATGACTTCGACCACATGCGCATCAGGTTCTGGCGAACAACTTCAAGCCGGATGCGATTTTCCCACTTCATGGTGAGGCCCTCCAGCGCAGCGACCTCGTTCAATTCATAAAGCTGGGTTCTTTGGTGTTCGTCACTAATCCAGCTTTCGATGAAGGTGATCGAAACGAGCCGGGTGCCGCTTCTCACGGGGCGCACTTCGTGGAGCATCGTGGACGGATAGACGATCAGGTCGCCGGGCGCACCCTTCACCACGACGGGGCGCGTCCCAAGATGAATGACGAGCTCACCGCCCTGGTAACTCATGGGATCGGAGATGAACGCGGTGGCTGACAGATCCGAGTGCAGCATCCGGCCTTCGACCATGAGCAGCGCCGCGTCCGCGTGCGCGCCATACTTCATATTGGGTTCGTAGCGGCAAAGAAGTGGCGGCGCGAGACGGCGCGGAAAGGCGAAATCGCGGAACGCTTCACTGCGGTTGAAGGCATCGCTCACGATTTGCACGGATTCGGCGTAGCGCGGGTCGGATGCGTCAGCCTGTAAATTGTCCTTGGTCAGGTTGGCAGGATTGGAAATGCGGCCATCGACGAACTTGACCACACGGCTCAGCTCGGTCAGCTTTCCGACCTCCGCCGCGTTCAAAAAGCTTTTCAATTCCAGGAACATAGCCGGCTTGGCTGCCCTTGCAAATGCGCGGGCCAACCTAGCAAAACGCCTATGGTGAAACAAATGGCGGGGCTGACCATGGTTGGTATTGCAGATTTCTGACGCTGTTTTCGGGATCAATTCAGCGCAACCACGACGCGGGGCCGCACGACTCAATAGGTCGATCAACCTCCGACATTCAAAATCAATACGACGTAAAATTAAGTAATCACGATTCGTGACGCTGTATTCAATAGAACATGAGCGCGATCGATCGCTCATTTTATTCTTCACGTCGTGATAGTTCTTGTAGGATATTCTGTTTGGATAAGAAGCGACATACAGAACAAGAATTATTCCTCGTATTTGATGACAAAAAGGCCACAACACTATCGGTTTTCTTTGTAAATATTTGAATTCTTTTGCACATCCACCCGAGCTGCAAATAACGTCCGCGCCAATCGGTTTGTCTGTCGAGAAAGTCGCGTTCGCTCACACGCAACGCAGCACCAGCCAAACCGCCTGACGCCATCGCTCACCCTCGGAGGGGATTCCCGTGCATTACACACCCAAGACTGGCCTGCGAACCGCGTTGCTCATCGGCACGGTCGCGCTTGTTACGTTCAACGTTGCGGGCTCTGCAAGAGCCGACAATGTCGAGACAGTCGTTGTCACTGGTTCGCGCATTCCTCAGGCCAATCTTCAGTCGGTCAGCCCGATCCTTGGTGTT
>DATLOU010000085.1:0-32067 GCA_035536115.1 Rhizomicrobium sp. | reverse complement strand
GTCAACCCGTGGCGAGCGGGAACGCTGGCGGGCTGGCATCTGGCGTTCGACGCGTTGGGAGATCAGTTGAATGGGATTCGCCCAAAGCATGTTGCTTTGGAGGAAAGCGAATGGCTCCCCGTCTACCGCCGGCATATGCTGCAAACCCAACCGTAAGGCCAGGCGGCTGCGTTTCAGGTCGCGCCGATCGTAATCACGCGGCCAAGTACGCACGCAGGAATTGCCGAAAGGAGTTGCGGCACCAAGGGAAGAAGGTCGGCGAGCCGATTTGAGCGTGCGCGAAGAACGATCACAGCGATGTTGTAGTTCACGATGTTCTGCTGGAAGGCGAGGTTGCGATCCACCGTGACAAAAACATCAAACTCGCTTGCGGCCAATGTGAGGAGCTCGCCGTTCTTGATAGTCGTCCAACCGAGATCGCGCGCAGTGCGGACTTCGTGTCCGGCAATAGCCCGCGCCAATCGCCGGTCGACACATTCGTCCAATAGAATTTTCACGGCATCGTTTCGAGCAGCCGATCTTTTGCCGCTTCGAGAAACGCAATCACTTGCGCTTTACTGACGGACGGGTAGCCCAGAAGGAATTCTTCCACCGACTCGCCGGCCTCAAGACAATCAAGCAGGGTCTGCACCGGTACGCGCGTCCCCGCAAAGACCGGCGTTCCACCCATGATATCCGCGGAACGGGTGAAAACTGGTTCGTTTGATTTTGACACGTATCAACCTTCAGAACGGACCATGAACTAGCAGGTTTGCACTTTGCAAACAACCAAGCAGCGCAATCAAGTTGAATTATGCCGCCGGGCCCTTGAGCTCGACCGTATTGCCGTCGGGATCGACGACATACGCGGACGGTCCATTGCCTTCGGCGCCGTAGCGCTGGCCGGACTCCACGATCTCGATGCCATGCGCCGAAAGATGTGCGCGGATTTTCGCCTCATCGAACGGCGCGATCCGGATCGCGAAGTGATCGAGATTGCGGCCCTCTTGTCCCGGGCCGGCGCCGCCACGCTTTCCCAGCGTGCCGTCGAGCGGCACGAGATCGATCAGCGAGGTTCCGGCGCGCACCTGGATGAGGCCGATCCCTTCCTGCCGCTTGTCGACGCTGCAGCCGAGCACATCGCAATAGAAATGCAGGCTCGCGTCGAGGTCCTTGATCCGCAGTACCACATGATCGATCGCGCGCAATTGGAAGGGCGGAATTGTCATGGCGTCGGCATCGTCTGCTTCAGCCGCCCGCCAAGCCTGACCGGTTCGACGCGCGTCGCAAGACCGCGCGCGTTCGTCTCGACGAAAACTGCGCACATCGTTCCCGGACCGGTGGCGGGCGAAAAACGTCCGCTCGACATCTTGGTGATGAAGCGCTGCACCGGCTGAAACTTCTCCATGCCGATGACGCTGTCATAGTCGGCGCACGCGCCGGCGTCGGTCTGGTACGCCGTGCCGCCCGGAAAAATCTGCGCGTCTGCCGTCGGCACATGACTGTGGCTGCCGACGACAAGGCTGACGCGCCCGTCGCAGAAATGTCCCATCGCCATCTTCTCGCTCGACGCCTCGGCATGCATGTCGATCACGATGGCATCGGCCGCCTCTCCCAACGGACAAGCGGCAAGCTCGGCCTCCACCGCGGCGAACGGATCATCGAGCGCGTCCATGAAGACGCGCCCCATGGCATTGACGACGAGGACGCGCGCGCCGCCGCGCGTCTGATAGAGATTGGCGCCGCGCCCGGGCGTACCCTTGGGATAGTTCAGCGGTCTTAAGATGCGATCCTCGTCGTCGATGAAGGAGAGAATCTCCTTCTGATCCGCCCAATGGTTGCCCGTCGTGATCACGTCGATACCGAGAGCAAAGAATTCGCGCGCGATGGCTTGCGTCAGGCCGAAGCCGTGCGCGGCATTTTCGCCGTTGGCGATGATGAGATCGAGGGAGAGCGCCGATTGGAGCGCGGGAAGCTCTTGGGCGATGGCGTCCCGGCCGGGCTTGCCGATCACATCGCCGATGAAGAGAATATGCATGCCGTCTCTTAACACAGGGTCGTGCCATGGCTTCAGGAAAATTGCTGTTACGTCTCATCGTACAATCGGGTGCCTGGATCATCTTCATGGGCGTGCTGCTGTTCTGGCCCGCCGGCGATTGGCTGTGGCCCGAGGCCTGGGCCTTTCTCGCCATCTTCTCCCTGTGTTCGATCCTGTTCTGCGCCTGGCTGTGGCGAAGCGATCGCGCCTTGCTCGAGTCGCGGATGGGTTCGCTGGTGCAGAAAGGTCAATCGAATTGGGACAAGATCTTCATGTCCTCGATCATGGTGTTGTGGAATCTCTGGCTCGTCTTCATGGCATTCGACGCCAGGCGCTGGCAGACCTCGCATGTGCCGGTCGCGGTGGAGGTGTTGGGCGGCCTCATGATTCTGCTGGGCTTCGCGCTGACGGTTCCGGTTTTTCGCGCCAACAGTTTCGCGGCACCCGTCGTGCGCGTGCAGGAGGAGCGTGGCCAGCGCGTCATCGACACCGGTCCCTATGCGGTGGTCCGCCATCCGATGTATGCGGCGGCACTGCTATATCTCTTGGGCGTGCCTCTTCTGCTCGGCTCATGGTACGGATTGATCGGAACGGCGCTGATTGCACTTGGCATCTCGTGGCGCGCCGTCAAGGAAGAGAGTCTGCTCAGCCATGATCTTGCCGGCTATGGCGAATACATGACGCGCGTGCGCTGGCGGCTCGTCCCTTATGTGTGGTGAAAGCGGCGCACGCCGTTTTCCGTGACGATCAGATCGAGGCGATGATCGTGCGCTTCACGCGGCACGGCGGGCATTTCCTGACCGGAATAGGCGATGCCGATAAGTCGCATGCGCGGCAGCCTTTCGAACGTCCGATCATAATAGCCGCCCCCATAGCCCAAGCGATGACCGCTGGCATCGAAGGCGAGCAGGGGCACGAGCACCGCATCCGGTACGACTTCGACCGCGTGCGCGAGTGGTTCGGCGATGCCGTAGGTGTTCGGATGCAGGGAATCGCCCGCGTTCCATGCGCGAAAGACGAGTGCCGCATGCGCCGCCACAATACAGGGAAGCGCGAGGCGGTGGCCGCGCGCCGAGAGTGCCGCCATCAGACCGCGTGGATCGGCTTCGTCGCGAAATGGGTGGTAGCCCGCGACGATCGCGCCGCTCGCAATCCCGAGATCGCCCGCGAAGACAGCAATGCCTTGCGCAAAACCGGGATCGGTCAGCGTGGTACGCCGCGCACGCGCTTCGCTTCGGAGGTTTTTTTTGGCGTCGGGCATTCCTACAGCGCTAGCACGAAAGCGTCTTCCCCTCCGTGTCATCGCCCGCCGAAGTCGGGCCACCCAGTTCAAGAAGCACTAGCCGACGACGACATTGTCTGCGCTCAAACTTCGCGAAACGGAATCCCGCGATCACCTGGCCCGCACTCCGGCGGGCCATGACAATTTGAGAAAAGCGGACGGAACCGTAACCGCCGTTGGTTTTTGGATCCACACGGGCCTGCAAGTGCAGGTGGGCGCCATATGTCCGAGGCCACGACCCCGGTCAGGGACAGCTCCCGGTGAGTACCATTAAGGCCCCTGGGCATCGCTAACCTGACGCACGGAGCAGTATCCGTCCACCTTCAACCCTAAGCCCGCGCGAAGCGTCCGGCAATGTCTTCGATGCGCTTCGTCGCCGCCTCGAGCGCGTCGGCCGCAACCGCTTCGGATTCCGCAAGCTTTGACGCGATGACGCCGTGATTACCGGTGAGTTCGCCAAGCTCCTGCGTGCGTTGCTGCAACTCGTTGGCGGCTTCGTGGTGTTCGTCGGCGATGAGAAGCGCGGCCATCAGCAGGAGACGCTGATCGCCGACCTGCCCCACCGATTCCAGAAGCTCCTTGACCTTGCCGTCGACATGACCGGCGAGCTGGCGCAGATGATCTTCCTCGCCTTCATCGCAGGCGATGGTGTAGGCGCGGTTGTTGACCATGACATTGACGAGCGGCATCGAAGCCTCCTAGCGGCCGAGCGCGGCGCGGATTTCGCCGATGGCGCCGTCGAGCCGTTCCTCGACTTCGCCTGCGATTCCGGAGAGTGCGCGATTTTCGTCTTCCAGTTCGGCGATGCGCGCAAGCAATTGCTCGCGCTCCTGTCTCAGTTCGGCAAGTCTGGCCCTGGCGTCGGCCGCCTCACTGCGCGCCAGCACAAGCGGACCGGCCTTTTCCTCAAGCGCGGCCAATACTTCCTCGAGGCGCTTGGCCGCGATGTCGAGCCTGCTCATGCGCGTCTCACCCACCAGCTACGTTGACGACCTTAGGCGCTCATCCGTTCGATTTGAAGTTCGAAATCGCGGGGCCTGCGAAGCCGTATCAAAGCGGGATACGAACGGCCGTTTTCGCGTTCCATACCGATCTTGGTGATGCTTTCACGGGGCGTCATCAAGCGCCCTTGACGGGTCCGCCACCCGCTCGCTAAGGCCAACCGCCATCCCGCGGAGTACGCCATGGAATCGCACAACGCTCCGCCCGACCCCACCCGGACCCGCCGGCTGGCGAACGCCATCCGCGGACTCTCGATGGATGCCGTCGAACAGGCGAAATCCGGCCATCCCGGCCTGCCGATGGGAATGGCCGATGCCGCGACCGTTCTCTTCTCGCATTTCTTGAAGTTCGACCCGGCCAATCCGCACTGGCCGGACCGCGACCGCTTCGTGCTCTCGGCCGGTCACGGATCGATGCTGCTTTATTCGCTGCTGTATCTGACCGGCTATGCCGGACCGACGCTGGATGAGATCAAGACGTTCCGCAAGGTCGGTAGTCCCTGCGCCGGCCATCCCGAGCATGGCGACTTGCCGGGAATCGAAACCACCACGGGCCCGCTCGGCCAGGGCATTTCAAACGCCGTCGGCATGGCGCTGGCCGAACGCCATCTCAATGCGCGTTTCGGCGACGACCTCGTCAACCACAAGACGTATGTCATCGCCAGCGACGGCGATCTGATGGAGGGGATCAGCCATGAGGCGATTTCGCTCGCCGGACATCTGAAACTCTCGAACCTGGTCGTCTTGTGGGACGACAACAAGATCACCATCGACGGCGAGATCTCGCTCGCCGACTCGAGCGACATCAGGAAGCGCTTCGAGGCCGCGGGCTGGATGACCGATGCTTGCGACGGGCTCGATGCGCGCGACGTGCACCGCGCGCTGAACGCGGCGCAGAACAAGGACCGCCCTGTGCTGATCGCCTGCCGGACCATCATCGGGTTCGGATTGCCGACCCGGGCCGGAACGCACAAGGCGCACAGCGATGCACCTGGCGCGGAGGAAATCGCCGGCGCCAAGAAGGCGCTCGATCTTCCGGCCGCGGCGTTCGCGCTGAACGACGGCGTGCTGGAGGAGTGGCGCGCGCTCGGCAAGCGCTGCAGTGGAGACTTTGCCCAATGGACGGCACGCAAGACGGCGTCGCCCCGCGCGGGCGAATTCGACGCGGCGATGGCGTGCGAGATTCCGGCAGCGCTTTCTCCTGCGCTTGCGGATCTGAAACAAAAACTGAGCGCGGAAAAGCCCAATGCGGGCACCCGGCGCACCTCGGAGAAAGTGCTCGACGTCATCAACACGATTCTGCCGACGACGATCGGCGGCTCCGCCGATCTGACGCCGTCGAACAACACCAAGACCAAGAATATCGACGACATCAAGCCCGGCGACTTCAAGGGCCGCTATGTGCGCTACGGCATTCGCGAGCACGGCATGGCGGCAGCCATGAACGGCATGGCGCTGCATCGCGGCGTCATTCCCTATGGCGGAACGTTTCTCATCTTCTCGGACTATATGCGTCCTTCGATCCGGCTCGCGGCATTGATGGGCGTGCACGTTATCTTCGTCATGACGCATGATTCGATCGGCGTCGGCGAAGACGGGCCGACACACCAGCCGGTCGAACATCTGCCGGCCCTGCGCGCCATTCCGAACCTGACCGTCATCCGCCCTGCCGACGCGGTCGAGACCGTCGAAGCCTGGGAAATCGCACTGAACACCAAGAAGGGCCCGACGCTCCTCGCCTTCTCGCGACAGGATGTGCCGACGATCAGAACCCAGCATGTGGCCGAGAATTTGGTCAGCCGCGGCGCCTACGAAATCGCGGGAGCCGACAATGCAAAATTAAGCTTACTGGCGACGGGTTCGGAAGTCGGCCTCGCGCTTCAGACACGCGACATTCTGAAGGCCGACGGCATCGCCGCGCGCGTCGTTTCCATGCCGTGCTGGAGCCTGTTCGAACAACAGAGCGAAACATATCGTGAGCAGGTTCTGGGCAAAGGCACCGTTAAAGTCGCCATCGAAGCTGCCGTGCGCGAAGGGTGGGACCGTTACATCGGCGCGCATGGCCGTTTTGTCGGAATGCATAGCTTCGGGGCCAGCGGGCCCTATAAGGATGTGTACAAGCACTTTGCGATCACGCCCGAAGCTGCGGCAGAGGCCGCGCGTGCGGCGTTGAACGATTGAGTTGTCATGGCCCGCGAATGCGGGCCAACCAGATGACAACGAACTCCATTCGCCGCTCGGATACGCGGCCGATGGGTGGCCGGGTCAAGCCCGGCCATGACGATTTTTAGTGATGCGATGCATCGCATCCAGGAGGAAGAGAATGGCAATTCGCGTTGCGATCAACGGCTTCGGCCGCATCGGACGTCTTGTTCTGCGTGCGATCGTCGAAAGCGGGCGGCGCGATATCGAAGTCGTGGCGTTGAACGATCTCGGACCGGTCGAGACCAACGCGCATCTGCTGCGCTACGACACGGTGCATGGCCGCTTTCCCGCCAAGGTCACGGTCGACGGCGAATACATCATTGCTGCCGGCCAGAAGATCAAGGTCACGGCCATCGTCGACCCGTCGCAGTTGCCGCACGAGGCGCTCGGCGTCGATATCGCGCTCGAATGCACCGGCATCTTCACGTCGAAGGAAAAAGCCTCGGCGCATCTGCGCGCCGGCGCCAAGCGCGTCTTGATTTCCGCACCGGCGGACGGCGCGGACTTGACGGTCGTCTATGGCGTCAACCATGACAAGCTGACGAAGGAGCACCTCATCGTCTCCAACGCGTCCTGCACGACGAATTGTCTCGTGCCGGTCGCCAAAGTCCTGCACGACGCCGTCGGCATCGAGCGCGGCATGATGACGACCATCCACTCCTACACCGGCGATCAGCCGACACTCGACACGATGCACAAGGATCTTTATCGCGCGCGCGGCGCGGCGCTTTCGATGATCCCGACGTCGACGGGCGCGGCGAAGGCGGTGGGCCTCGTCCTTCCCGAACTCAAGGGCAAGCTCGACGGCATCTCGGTGCGCGTGCCGACGCCGAACGTCTCGCTCGTCGATCTCAAGGTCGTGACCACGCGCGCCACGACTGTAGCGGAGGTCAACAATGCGATGAAGGCCGCCGCCTCCGGCGCGCTCAAGGGCATCCTCGACATCGTCGAGGCACCGCTGGTCTCGAGCGACTTCAACCACACCGCGGCGTCGTCGAGCTTCGCGCTCGACCAGACCAAGGTGATGGACGGCAATTTCGTCGGCGTCATGAGCTGGTACGACAATGAGTGGGGCTTCTCCAACCGCATGGCGGATACGGCCGTGGCGATGGGTAAGCTGCTCTGATCCGGAGCAAAGCGGAGTCGCGTTTGAACAGGTTCAAGACTCTCGATGACCTCGATGTTCGCGGCAAACGGGTACTGGTCCGTCTCGACCTGAACGTGCCGATGAAGGATGGCGCCGTCGCCGATATGGCGCGCGTCACGCGTCAGGCGCCGACCGTGCGCGAGCTCGCCGACAAGGGCGCACGCGTTATCCTGCTCTCTCATTTCGACCGGCCGAAGGGAAAGCGCGTTCCCGCCATGTCGCTGAAGCCGGTGACGGCGGCCCTGGCCAAGGAACTCGGCAAGCCGGTCGCGTTCGCCGACGATTGCGTCGGCGCTGTCGCCAGGGCGGCGGTCGCGGAGTTGCGCGATGGCGACATCCTCTTGCTCGAGAACACCCGCTTTCATCCGGGCGAAGAAGCCAACGATCCGGTCTTTGCCAAAGAGGTGGCGGCGCTCGGCGATCTTTTCGTCAACGACGCGTTCTCCGCCGCCCATCGTGCGCATGCCACGACGGAGGCGATCGCCCATCTCTTGCCGTCGGCCGCCGGACGTTCGATGGAGCGCGAACTCAATCACCTCAACAAGGCGCTCGGGGATCCCGAACGGCCGGTGATGGCGGTGATCGGCGGCGCGAAAGTCTCGACCAAGATCGCGCTTCTGGAAAATCTCGTGAAGCGTGTCGAGACATTGGTGATCGGCGGCGCCATGGCGAACACCTTCCTCGCCGCCGAGGGCATGGACGTCGGAAAATCCCTCTACGAGCCGGACCATCTCGACACTGCGCGCCGCGTCATCCATCAGTCGACCGAAAGCGGCTGCGCGATTTTCCTGCCGCGTGACGTGGTCGTCGCCCAGGAGTTCAAGGCGCATGCCGCGCACCGCACGGCGGAAGCGGGCGCCGTCGCCAAAAGCGAATTGATCCTTGATGTCGGACCCAAGACCATTGAGGCGTTCGAGAAACGGCTGCACAATACCAGGACGCTGGTCTGGAACGGACCGCTCGGCGCCTTCGAGACGCCGCCTTTCGACTCTGGAACGGTGAAGGCCGCGAAACTTGTCGCCGCGGCGACGAAAGCGGGAAACCTGCTCTCGGTCGCCGGCGGCGGCGATACGGTTGCGGCGCTCAACCATGCCGGCGTCGCCGATGCGTTTTCCTACGTCTCGACCGCGGGCGGCGCATTCCTCGAGTGGCTCGAAGGGCAGGAGCTTCCCGGCGTCGCAGCTCTTGCCAGCAAGGGAGAATAGTCATGGATCTCGCCGAACTGAATCGCATCGCGAACAAGATGGTCGCCAAGGGGCGCGGCATCCTCGCGGCCGACGAAAGCACCGGCACGATCCAGAAGCGCTTCGACAAGATCGGCGTCGAGAACAGCGAGACCAACCGCCGCGACTATCGCGAGCTGATGTTCCGCGCCGCAGACGGCATGAAATACATCTCGGGCGTGATCCTCTTCGACGAGACGATCCGGCAGAAGGCCAAGGATGGCACACCGCTTGTCAAACTGATCGAAGAAGCGGGCGCGGTACCGGGCATCAAGGTCGATGCCGGCGCCAAGCCCATGGCACTTGATCCCGGCCAAACCGTGACCGAAGGCCTGGATGGCCTGCGCGAACGGTTGGTCGAGTATCACAAGCTCGGCGCGCGCTTTGCGAAGTGGCGCGCGACATACAATCCGACGAAGGTTTCGTGGAACACGATCAACGCCAATGCGCATGCACTCGCCCGCTATGCCGCGCTCTGCCAGGAGAACGGACTCGTGCCGATCGTCGAGCCGGAAGTGCTGATGGACTATGACAACGACATCGACACCTGTGCTGCGATCACCGAATGGGTGCTCAAGGAAGTCTTCCAGGAGTTGTACTACGCGCAGGTAAAGCTCGAGGGCATTGTGCTGAAGCCCAACATGGTGATCTCCGGCATGAAATGCGCGACCCAGGCGAGTGTGGAGGACGTCGCGGACAAGACGGTGATGATCCTGAAGCGCTGCGTACCCTCCTCCGTGCCCGGCATCGCGTTTCTCTCCGGCGGTCAGTCGGACGAGATGGCAACCGCGCATCTCTCCGCGATGAATGCGCGCCACACGCTGCCCTGGGCACTCACTTTTTCCTATGGTCGCGCGCTGCAGGCGGCGCCGCAGAAAGCCTGGAGCGGCAAGTCCGAGAATGTCGCCGCGGCGCAGCGCGCCTTTGCGCACCGCGCGCGAATGAACGCACTCGCCACGACGGGCAAGTGGACGCCGTCGGAGGAAAAGAAGGCGGCGTGATCCTCATCCTTCGACAAGCTCTGGATGAGGCTTTTTTGATTCGTCCCTCACCCTGAGCCTGCCGAAGGGCGAGGGCCGAAGGATGGGACCATGACCGACCGCTGCCGCCTCTATCTCATCACGCCCGCCAAGCTCGAGCCCAAAAGCTTCGCCGAGACATTGAGGCGTACGCTGGACGCAGGCGACGTCGCCTCGCTGCAGTTGCGTTTGAAGGATGTGAGCGACGATGACATTCGCCGCGCCGTCGAGGCCTTGATGCCGATCGCGCAGCGCGCCGGGGTCGCGTTCATCCTGAACGACCGTCCCGATCTTGCCGCCGAACTCCGCTGCGACGGCGTGCATGTCGGCCAGGACGACGCGAGCTATGACGAGGCTCGTGCAACAGTCGGACGCGACAGCATCGTTGGCGTCACCTGTCATAATTCGCGCCATCTCTCGATCCACGCGGCGGAAGCGGGCGCCGACTATGTCGCATTCGGCGCCTTCTTCCCCACCACGACCAAAGAGCCGAAGGAAATGGCGGAGATCGAGACCCTGCGCTGGTGGTCCGAGATGATGGTCGTGCCATGCGTCGCCATCGGCGGGATCAGGATCGAGAACTGCAAGCCGCTGATCGAAGCCGGCGCGGATTTTCTCGCTGTGTCATCGGGCGTGTGGGATTATCCGCAAGGCCCCGCAGCGGGCGTGAAGGCCTTCAACGCCTTGTTCTGAACGCGTTTGCGCGGGCGAGGCGCCTTTGCTAGAAGGCGCGCGCTCTTTCTCAGTTCGAACGCCTGAACCCGCGCCCAAAGGATGCGCGTCCCGGCCTGATGTAGCGAAGCGGTAGGCCGTTAAAGGAGTCCCATGTCCAAGATTGCCGGAAATGAAATCCGCCCCGGATCGATGATCGAGCATCAGGGCCAGTTGTGGATCGCGGTGAAGACGCAAGCCGTCAAGCCCGGCAAGGGCGGCGCCTATGCGCAAGTCGAACTCAAGGACATCGTCAACGGCACCAAGCTCAACGAACGCTTTCGCGCGAGCGAAATGGTGGAGGAGATCCATCTCGACAAGAAGGATTTCACCTTCCTGTTCGCGAGCGACGCTGCGTTGACCTTCATGGATACAGAGACCTACGACCAGATCGAGCTGCAGAAGGATTTCGTCGGCGACCAGGCGCAGTTTCTCGCCGACGGGATGAAGGTCATGCTGCAGCTCTATGAAGGACGACCCATCAGCATCCGCCTGCCGCCGCAGGTGACGCTCGCCGTGGTCGAGGCCGATCCGGTTCTGAAAGGCGGCACGGCGGCGCCCTCCTACAAAGGCGCGAAGCTCGAAAACGGCATGCAGGTGCAGGTGCCGCCCTTCATCAATGCCGGCGCCAGGATCGTGATCTCGACGGAAGACGGCTCCTATATCCGGCGGTCGGAGTAATGCGGTATCTCTCGCCGGCCCTGAACGTGATGGTCGCCGCAGCGCGCAAGGCGGGGCGCGGGCTCATCCGCGACTTCGGCGAGATCGAGAATCTGCAAGTCTCTCTGAAGGGACCGGGAGACTTCGTCAGCACGGCCGACAAGCGCACCGAAAACCTGCTGCTCGAGGAATTGTCGCGGGCGCGACCGGGCTATTGTTTTCTGACGGAAGAGACCGGCTTCGTGGATGGACCGGACAAGACGCATCGCTTCATCATCGATCCGATCGATGGCACGACAAATTTCCTCCATGGCATTCCGCACTTCGCGATTTCGATTGCGCTGGAACGTGAAGGGCAATTGGTGTCCGCGCTCGTCTTCAATCCGATCATCGACGAGATGTATGTCGCCGAGAAAGGGCAAGGCGCCTATCTCAACGACAAGCGCTTGCGCGTCGCGGCGCGCAAGAAGTTGAACGAGAGCATCCTCGCAACCGGAATTCCGTGGGCGACGCGCGGCGATCATGGCCAGTTCCTCGCCGAGCTTGGCGCCGCGATGCGCGAGACCGCGGGGGTCAGACGCTTCGGTACGGCGAGCCTGGATCTCGCCTTTGTCGCGTCCGGCCGCTTCGACGGCTATTGGGAGCGCGGCCTTGCGCCTTGGGATGTCGCGGCGGGACTCTTGCTCGTGCGCGAGGCTGGAGGGGTCGCAACCGATCTCGACGGCGGCACGCAGGCACTCGCGCTGGGCCATATTCTCGCCGCGAACGAGACGTTGCATCCGCAAATCCTGAAGCACCTCAAGGACGCCGCAAGGAGTTGAGCATCGCTCTCTTGACCAGTAAGGTCCGCGCCATCGTGTCGAACGGGAATCGGATGCACCGAGCATTTTGCACAGCTTTGATGCTGGCGGCGACGCTCACGCCTGCGTGGGCACAAGTCTATCCCGGCGACGAGGTGACCGTGAACAGCCGCGCCATCGGGCCGGGCTATCTGCTTTATCCCGGCGGAAAGTATGCGCGCAGCGTGCCGCAACTGCTGCAGCCGGGCGAGAAACCGGGCGCGGTCATCCATCTCCACATGCCGATCCATCATCGTCGCGTCGCAACGCGTGAGACGACGCCCGCAGCCGTCGCGCCATCGCCGCTCGCCACACCGACAACACCTGCCGCGCCAGCAGCACCGCGTCGACATGCGAAGCCCGCACCGCCGCCTGTGGCGACCGACACCGCATCTTTGCCGGAAGACAGCGCCGCCCGTCTGGTCGGAGCAAATACGGTCGGGACGCCTCCTCCGGCCAAACCTGCGCCGCGCGCGCCGCGGGTTTCGTCGGCGACGACGGCCGCTCCACCGATGGCGAATACCGGAGCGACGACAGTGCCCTTCTCGTTCAGCGGTGAGCCCGTTGCCCCGCCGCCGACCAGAACCGCGAGCGCAACACCGCCGCCGAAGACAACGCCGACCGCTGCAACGGGCATGAAAAAGCAGACGATGATTCCCTTTGCCGCAGGCGCCAGCAGTCTCGCCGCCGCCGACGTCAACGCGATCCACACTTTGGCCGCGTCGCTCAACTCCGCCGTGGCGAACAGCGCCGCGCACATCCAGCTTTATGCCTATGGCGGCGCGCGCGGAGACAAATCATCGGACTCGCGCAGGCTGTCGCTCAAGCGCGGGCTCGCGGTGCGCGAACTCTTGATCGAGGATGGCGTCCCTTCGGAAAAGATCGACGTGCATGCCATGGGCGGCGCCGATGATGGCGGCGCAACCGACCGCGTCGACGTGTTCGTCCGCGGCTAGCTAGCCTTTCACAACCATGTCGATCTCGCGCGCCTCGCGGCCGAGGAAGGCGAGCAGCATGACGGCGAGTGCGGCTGCGATCGCGACGCCGGAGAGCGCCAAGCTGTAATTGTTGCCGTGGCTTTCGGCGATCCTCGCCTGCAGCACGGCGTTGTACGACGCGATGAAGTTGCCTAATTGATAGACGGTCCCCGGAAACGTGCCGCGCGCTTCGGGGGGCGACAGCTCGTTCAGATGCGCCGGCACTACGCCCCAGGCGCCCTGTACGAAGAACTGCACCAGGAATGCGCCGACCGCCAGGAGCAGCGCAGTTTCCGAAAACGCCCAGAGCCAGATCGCCGGCAAGGCGAACAACGCGCACAGCATCATCGTGCGCCGCCGGCCGAAGGACTGGCTGAAGGCGCCGAACGAAAGTCCGCCGAGGATTGCGCCGATATTGTAGAGTACGGCAATCGTTCCCACGGTTGCGGGAACGAAGTGATGTTGCTTCTGCAGGAAGGTCGGATAGAGGTCCTGCGTGCCGTGGCTGAAAAAGTTGAACGCCGTCATCAACAGGACGGCATAGAGCGCGAGCTGCCAATGGCGCGCGAGCACGTTCAGGATGGTGGCGGCCGATGTGCGCTCGCGATTCCAGCCAGGCGACTCCGGCACACTGCGGCGGATATAGAGAATGAGTAGCGCCGGAAGAATTCCGATCATGAACATGCCGCGCCAGCCGAGGTGCGGGTACAACAACGCGAATGCGACCGAGGCGATGAGGTAGCCGGAGGGATAGCCCGACTGCAGAAGCCCGGAGACCAGGCCGCGCGCTTCCGGCTTGACTGTCTCCATCGTCAGCGACGCGCCGATGCCCCATTCGCCGCCCATCGCCACGCCGAAAAGGGCGCGGATCATGAGAAAGGCCGTCAAATTGGGCGCGAAGGCGGTGGCGAAACCCAGCACTGAATAGAGCGCGACGTCGAGCATCAGGATCGGGCGGCGGCCGAACCGATCCGCGAGCCGTCCGAAGATGAAGGCGCCGACCGGACGCAGGGCCAGGGTCAGCGTGACGGCGAGCGCGATGGAGGAAACGGCCGTACCGAATTCGCCCGCCACATCCTTGATCACGAACACCAGAAGGAAGAAGTCGAACGCATCCAGTGTCCAGCCGAGGTAGGATGCGGCGACGACATGCTTCTGCGCGCTGCTCCAGCCCTTCAATGCATCAAACGTCATTCTTCCCCGCTGCGAAGTGATTACGCGACGTCGACGCGCTCGGTCCGGCTCAAGATCCCCGCGCCGCTTGCATGGCGCGGCGGCGCTCGAGAAACTCCTCGGTCGTATTTAGGTTGGGATAGGGCGCATCGGGCACTTTCACGCCGAGGAAGCGGCATAGCGGCTCCCAACCGTCCTTCGCTTCGAACACCAGAAGACGTTCGGGCGGAATGGTGCGTTTCACCTCGGCGTTATGACGCTCGTAAACGTCGATCATGTGCGCTTCGCTGAAATCGTTTCCGAAATTGCCCTCGCCGATCAGAAGCGGCCCGAACACGCCGGGCAGAGCAACTCCACCCGGTTCCGGCTTCTTCATCGCCGGCATGATCGTGTTGGAGACGCTCTTGAACCAAGATTTCGGGTCGCGCAGCGACAGGATGACTTTCGCGTCGGGATATTTGTCAGAAAGTTCCTTGTAGAAGTTGCAACTCGGCCAGTCGCAGGACGATTGATAATTCGCGAACACTTCGTCCCAGTCGAAGGGCTGCTTCAATGCCACGCGATCCCAAAACGGAACCTGTTCGGGATGGGTGATGACCTCGTACATATGATGACAAGGCGCAAAACCCAGCATTTCCAGCGCTTCCTTAAGCGAACGCGTGCCGGTCCGGCCGAAGCCTGCGCCAATGACTTTCAAGGCCATGTGATCTCCCTTGGTGGCGCACAATGTTGCCCAGCGCGGGCGCAACCGCAATACTTCGCCGGCAACTCTCTCGCGAGGTCGTGCGGTGGGACGCATTGCAATGACCATGGCCGCGCTCATTCTCTCGCCTTGCACCTGCGCCAATGCGATGGAATTGAAGAGCGCCGATCTTGCGCCCGGCGCCAAAATTGCGACAGCGCAGATCTACCCGCGGTGCGGCGGCCAGAATGTCTCGCCGGATCTTTCCTGGAGCGGCGTGCCGGCTGGCGCGAAAAGTCTGGTCTTGACCATGATCGACACGGACGTAAAGCCTGCGGACTGGTCGCACTGGATCGTCGTCGACCTGCCGCCCACGACGACCACGCTGGCACGCGGCAGCGCGCAGCTTCCCTCGGGCGCAAGAGCGATCGCGAGCAATTTCGGCGACGCCGCCTATGATGGACCTTGCCCGCCCAACGGAACCGGCGTGCATCACTATCGCTTCACGATCTGGGCGATGCCGACGGCGAAGACAGAGATCGCGAACGACGCCAAGGCCAATGCGGTCGCGGACAAACTTGCCAAGGCCGCCATCGCCAGTGCCTCGCTCGTTGGCTGGGTCGAGCGCTGATCATTCGCCGGCCGCGGCGACCTGGACATCGCTCAGCCGGTCGACCTCGCGCAAGGGCGGAAACAACCACATCCAGACCGCCACGACGCCAAGCGTACCGAGCCCGCCGATCACCACGGCAGGAATGGTGCCGAACCACGCGGCCGTCACGCCAGATTCGAATTCGCCAAGTTCATTGGACGCGCCGACGAACAACATGCTGACCGAACTGACGCGACCGCGCATGTCGTCCGGGGTTGCGTATTGGATCAATGCCGAACGCACGAACACACTGATCATGTCGGACGCGCCCAACATCGCCAGCGCCGCCAGCGAGAGATAGATATTCGTCGACAGGCCGAAGGTAATGGTGGCAAGCCCAAAGACCGCGACGCCGAAGAACATCGTGATGCCGGTGTGACGGGCGAGCGGTTTGTGTGCCAGCGCGAGCGCCATCAGTGCGGCGCCGACCGCCGGGCCGCTGCGTAACACACCGAGGCCCATCGGCCCGACATGGAGAATGTCGCGCGCATAGACCGGTAGCAAAGCCGTCGCACCGCCGAGCAGGACTGCGAACAGATCGAGCGAGATGGCACCCAGCACGACGGGGCGGTGGCGCACGAAGCGCAGGCCTTCCGCGACGCGCTCGAGCCGCGACGCACCGCCCGACACATGGGCGCGCCTGCGCCTGCCGCCGAGGCTTGCAATGAGCAGCGAAGCGGAAAGAAATCCCGCGACGCAGACGCCGTAGGTGTAGATCGGGCCAAGGGCGTAGAGAAAGCCGCCGAGTGCAGGTCCGGCGATCACGGCAGATGTAAAGACCGAGGAACTGAGCGCAATCGACCTCGGCAGTTTTTCAGGCGCCACGAGAAACGGCAGCAGAGATTGCGTCGCCGGCGCATAGAAGCCGCGCGCCGATCCGAAAAGCACGAGGATTGCGTAGTACGGCCACACGGAACTCGGATGCGCCAGCGACAGCAGCAGCAGCAAGGCGCCGCAAAGCGCCTGCAAGGCTTGCGTGATGCTCAAGATGCGCCGCTGATCGAAGCGATCGGACAGTTCGCCGGCCGGAAGCGTCAGCAGGAACATCGGCGCAAACTGGCAGAGACCGACGACGCCAAGCGCCAGCGTGCTCCGTGTGATGGCGTAAATTTGCCATCCGATGGCGACGGACTGCACCTGCATGGCAGCGGTTGCGAGAAACCTGGCGGACACGAAGGCATAGAAGTCGCGGTCGCGATAGACCGTGGGCGACGAATCCGTCATGGCGATCGAGTGTCCTGATTCCGAAATTCGCCCGCTACGACCGCGCCGTCAAGCGGCCGACGTCCGACGCAACCATTCGTCGCGCATGATGAACCAGATATCGATGGGATAGTCCTTCGCGCCCACTCTCAAGGCGGTTCGCTCGCCCTTGGTCTCGCCGATCCGGCGCGCGACCGCTTGCGATGCAACATTCTCGGGATCGATGCAGGAGATGAGCTTGGGCACGGGCTGTGTGAGAAACGCGTAACGCATCGCCGCCGCCGCTGCTTCGGTGGCGTAACCCTGGCCCCAGTACCGCTTTCCGAGAGTCCAGCCGATCTCAAGCCCGGGCCAACCTTCGGGATTGATCATGCCCACGCGGCCCATCATGGCGCCGTCCGATTTGCGCTCCACCGCCCAGGTGCCATAGCCGCGCAAGAGCCAATGGCCGAGCGAGCCGGCCATGCTGCGCCACGACTCTTCGCGAGTCATCGGCGCGGGTGCCACGTAGCGGGCAACGTCCGGATCACCCATGACCGCGGCCCAGGCCGCAAGATCGTCGTCGCAGAAGGCGCGCAGGATGAGTCTTTCGGTTTCGAGAACAGGTATCAAGACAGAGTCCTTTTCGCATCGGCGCCCCGTTCAGTGCGGACAGCGCGCAACAAGCTCCGCCACGATCCTATCGCCAACAGCGCCAGGAGCGCAGCCACGATCACAAAGGTTTGCGGCGAAGCCAAGGTTTCCAGAAACGACAGTGGCGCGATCCTGGGTTGGAGGATACCGGCGGAAACGAAATAGAGCCCATCGAATCCCGCATGGATCACCATTCCGGGCAGAACCGAGTCCGTCAGGCTCGCAATCGTTCCCAGAATCGCCGATACCGTGAAAAAGATTGCGAACCAGATCGCGATGTCGAGCGGCGCTGCGTCGAAGTAGGAATGGTTGGTGTGGAAGAGCGCCCAGATGAAGCCGCTGACCACGATCGCCGGCACGACGCCAAAGGCCTTCTCGAGCCGGCCTTGCATGAAACCGCGCACCGAGATCTCTTCGACCACGCCGGCGACAATCGCCGCCATCGCAAGACCCCAAAGGATGCTGCTTCTTGGACCCGGCGGAATCGTCATCGGCACCTCGCCGCCAAGGCCGCTCACCATGCGATAGGCGACGTACGCGAAGGCGCCTGAGAAAAATGTCGTCCATCCTGCCAGGAGCGAAAACAGGAAGACCTGTGGCGCGACCGGGTTCAGGCGCACGCCGCTGCGGCGAGCCGCGCGGCCATACTTCGGCCAGCGGCCCCATTTCAACCAGCTGACACCCACAGCGAGGAAGACGGCCATCACGGGAACGAACCAGGGGAATGTGACGGGATGTCGTGAATAGGCGGCAATCAGACCGGTCCAGACGGCCTCGCTCACCACGATGATGGCGACGCCGGATCCGATGGCGACGGCGAGGGTACGCGCAACGAAGGCCATCGGCGTGATCGGGGATTTGGAAAGTAAACTCGTCATGGTGGATCTCCAACGTTTGGCGCAGGAAGAATGAGCGTCAGCGGCGCCAAAGTGTTTGCGGCTTTCCAGTTTCAACCTTGGGAAAAGCTTGCGGTCGCGAAATCAATGCACCAAACGGGCGCGCGCCAGCATCGAAGGAAAGCGCGGATCATTGCGCAAACGGTCGACATGCGGAAGCCAGGGCAGAAGCAGGGCCACCGGGTCGTCGCGCCGGATAGCCTCTTCCAAAGCCGTGAACGCGGCGTCGCTCTGGCCGGCATTGGCGCGCAGCATCGCCATGTCCATTGGACGCGGCACGAACATCACGCGCTGCCGGTCGAGAAGAGCGGCGCCCGCGGCGCAGAACGCCTCGAAACCGCCGGCATCGAAATCCGCCCGCAGGCGCGCCAGAGTCGGTTCGTCGGTGCCGAGCAGGCGGATGCTTTCCAGGAGCGCATCGACCGCATCGCGATGATTGCCGAGAAAGGCGTGCGCCCAACCTTGACCGCTCCACACCTCGGACAGATTCGCGCCGAGCCGCGATGCCTTCTTGGCCTCGTTCAGCACGTGACTGAACCGGCGCGCCGTGAGCAGAAACTGGATCAGGTCGATGCGGGCGGTGACCGACAGCGGCTCGAGTTCCACCGCGCGTCTTGCTTCACGCTCCGCTTCGACGAAGCGCCCGGATGCGGTCAGCGCAAAAGCACGCGCGCGATGCGCGGCGACGAGATCGGGATCGAGAGCAAGAGCCTTGTGCAGGGCGGCATCGGCGCCCGCGAAATCCCGATCGGCGAAGAGCGTCGCCAGGCCCAGAAGCGACCAGCCGAGCGCGAAATCGGGATCGAGAGCGGTCGCTGCGAGCGCGGACGCCTTGGCCGATGCGGCAAAGCTTGCACCCTGCCCCACCTGATGCTGCACCAGCATTGCTTCGGCCAACGCCGCGTGCGCACGCGCAGATTTCGGTTCGGCCGCGACGGCGGCTTCGAAGTAGATGCGCGCCTGCGCGATGCTTTGGGGCAAAGGCGTGCTGAGTGCCGCGCGGCCCTTCTTGAGCAGCACGTCGAGTTCGTCTTCCTGGGGCAGCGGACCGCGTGGGCTGGCGTCCGGCGAAATGACGAGACGATAGCCGCGCTTGGGAAGCGTCTCGATGAACCGTCTCTCCTTGCTTTCGCCCAGAGCACTTCGCAGGCGGCTGACGGCTGCAGCCAGCGTATCATCGCCGATCGCGCGCCCGCCCCACACCACCGCTGCGATCTCGTCCTTGGCGATGACGCGTTCGGGCGACGCCGCAAACAACAGCAGCAATTCCATCAGGCGCGGTTCGAGTCGGCTTTGTTGTCCGTCGCGGCTGAGCGTGCCGAGCGCTGGATCGACATGCCAGCCGCCGAGAACGAAAGGGCGCTGACTGCTCATGCCGCTCCAAAGGCCGCTATTGCAGATGGATCGTGATCGTATTCGTCCCTGGCCGCAATTCGAATCTGGTCGCGTCGAACGGCGGCTCTGAAAAGGTCGGACGGGCATCATTGGAGAAGCCGTATTTCTCCAGCGGCAGGCCGAACCAATTCATGTCGAAGCGGCCGTTTCGGTTGAAGTCCTGAAACAGCTTCACGGCGTATTCCCCGGGCTTGATGCCGCTCAGCGTGACGATCGTCTCGCCGGGCTTGGCGGTCACGACGCTATCGACGACCGGATCGGCATCGTCGAGCGGATAGCTGGTTCGGTTATAGAGGGCGACGCGGACGTCGCCGCCGCGCGGCGAAACCTTCTCGACCTTGACGATCAACGTCGCGAGCGGCGCGGCGGACGCGGGAACACCTGCGAGCACGAAAAGCCCGGCGAGAAACGCGCGAAACACGTGACCCCTCCCCGCTCTCGCCAACTATGTCAGCTTGGGCTCCAATTTCTTGCACGCCTCGATCAGTCCCTTGACGGAATCGGCGGACTTGGCGAGTTGGTCCTTCTCCGCGGCTGTTAGTTCGAGTTCGACGATGCGTTCGATGCCTTTCTCGCCGATCACGGCCGGAACGCCGACATAGAGATCCTTGATCCCGTAAGGACCGTTGACATAGGCCGCACAAGGCAAGACGCGCTTCTTGTCCTTGAGATAGCTCTCCGCCATCGCGATCGCCGACGTCGCGGGCGCGTAGAAGGCAGAGCCCGTCTTGAGCAGTCCGACGATTTCCGCGCCACCGTCCCGCGTGCGCTGGATGATCTGCTGGAGGCGATCCTCCTTGATCCAGCCCATCTTTACGAGTTCGGGAAGGGGAATCCCCGCCACAGTCGAGAAACGCGGCATCGGCACCATCGTGTCGCCATGGCCGCCGAGCACGAAGGCCGAGACGTCTTCGACCGACACGCTCATCTCCTCAGCCAGGAAATGGCGAAAGCGTGCGCTGTCCAGCACGCCCGCCATCCCGACGACCATGTTGTGCGGCAAGCCGCAAAACTGGCGAAGCGCCCAAACCATTGCGTCGAGCGGATTGGTGATGCAGACGACAAAGGCCTTGGGGCAATTGTTCTTGATGCCCTCTCCCACCGCCGCCATCACCTTGAGATTGATGCCGAGTAGATCGTCGCGGCTCATGCCCGGCTTGCGCGGTACGCCGGCGGTGACGATGACGACATCGCTGTCCTTGATGTCGGCATAGGCGTTCGTGCCCTTGAATTTCGCGTCATAACCCTCGACCGGACCGGCTTGCGAAATGTCGAGCGACTTTCCCTGCGGCAGTCCCTCCATGATGTCGAACAGGACGACGTCGCCGAGTTCCTTCAAGCCGATGAGATGGGCGAGCGTGCCGCCGATTTGTCCGCCGCCGATGAGGGCGATTTTCTTGCGGGCCATGAAAAATCCTTTCGTGGAAGCCGCGCGCTAAGTAGCGCGGGCAGCGTGGCGGGGCAAGGAAGCCGCAGGAGCCATCCGCTAACCGACAGGTGCCTCAACCTGAACCGGCCTGGCGCGAACAAAATTCCCGAAAAAGCGTTGGCCCGGCAGCTCGATAAAACGCCAAGTCAGCGCCGCAAGGCCAATCACGGCTGTCAGATACGCCACAAACAGCATGAGGGCGACGACGGCACTTTGTGTTGCAACCGCCGCCTCACCGTTCGACAGCCGATTGAGCCAGTGAACGTCAAACAGCAATTCCCCGACCCGGGCGACGGAAAAGAACACGACCAGGATCAGCGTGTGGACCATGTAGATCGAATAAGACCACCGGCCGAGCGCGGCTGGCGTGCGCATCGCCAACAGGTGCGAGAACTGGCCGCTATCGCCTGCGAACACAAGAACAACAAAAGAGAAGAGCGGCGGCGCGAGATATTCCAGCGCAGCATGGCCCGGCACATAGGTCACGAACAGCAAGACGAGGATGAGAGCAACCCACTCGAACCCGGTACCGGCCAATTTCTTCGTCGCACCACTCCGCCATGCCTCATAGGTCAGCGTTCCGAGAAAGAAGCCGAAGATGCAGCGCGGCAGCGCCCAGTGAAACGTCTCGCGCATTCCGTAGTCGGAAACGCTCGCGAGTAGTGCAGCCGCGGCGAGCGCGAGAACGAGCGACGCGAGCATACGTTGCGGCCGTTTCGGCGCCATCGCGCACACTGCGGCAAACACGAGATAGGTGCAGAACTCGACGCTGATCGACCAAGCCGGTCCATTCCAGGTGTCGAAGGGGTGAAATCCGAGCGCCTGGACCAGGAAGAGATTCGTCAGGATGGCGAAGGGCGAACGACTGAAAGTAAAAGCGGCGTGTTCGCCCGCGATCGGATGCCAATGCTGAATCGCCAAATGCGCACCCTCGATGGCGACAAGCGCGGCCAGCACCGCAGCATGCAGTGGCCAGAGTCTGCCGAAGCGGCGGATCACAAAGGCGCGAAACCCCACACCTTGCGACAGCTTCTCGCCATAAGCGTGCGCCATGACAAAACCGCTCAGCACGAAAAAGAAATCGACGAACAGCCAGGCGTTGCGCACGAGCGGCTGCCAGTAAAGAAACCCATGCACTTCCAGATGATGGGCGGCGACCAGCAGCGCACACAGTCCACGCCAGCCGTCGAGTGCCCGAAAGCGCAAGGGATCGCTCTGCATCAGGCTCACAGTATCGCTCGATCAGGCGGCGGAACACCATTGGCCGGGCGGCTCGTTGCGACGGCCCGGCTTCGTCGCCTCAGTTTGCCAAGGTGATCAGTTATGCATGTCGTCTGCGCCGGCTCGGTCTGTGACGTTCACGCCTTGCGGCGCTGTCGGGCGCGATGTTGGGCGACCTTCGCCCGATTGCCGCAAATCGCCATGCTGCACCAGCGGCGGCGATGGGCTTTGCTTGTATCGAGGAACCAGAACGTGCAGCCCGCACCTTCGCAATGGCGGACATTCGTGAAGTCCGCATGGCACACCAGATCGGCGATGGCTTGCGCGATGGGTTGAAGCATGGCGTTTGGCGTATTGGGGCGATGCGCGGCGCGTAAGACGAGCACTTCGTCGCCATCCCCCGCCACGATCTGCTGATAAATGTGATCGCTCGCCAGGACCTCGTTGAGCGGTTTCAGCGTGCGGGCGGCGCCGGACGTGAGCGGCGTCCCTGCGTGCTTTGCCACAAAACCGCGAAACCACTCGCGCAGCGTCCGCGCCCGTGCGGCCATGGCGTTCGCTTCCCTCGAACCGTCGACGGCAGCCGAAGAAACGCCGAAACCTTGCGAGAGCCAGTTGAGGAGCGACGGCCCGTCCGCAAGCCAATCGATGCGCTCGTCCTGCGGCGTAGCCACCGAATTCAGAAAATCGAGTGCCCGATGGTCGGCGAGGAAGAACGGATCAGGACGCTGTACGCTCTGCAACATTAAAGTAAGATAACCCTTGAAATACGGTTTGACAAGTTACATCTCGTCTTGTAACCTGTGAGATATCATTTTCACAGTTACAAAAGGAGAGCCAAAAGAATGTTAGTCAGCAAACGCACCACCGCTCGATTGTTTGCCGTTGCGGTTGGCACCGCGGCCACGTTGGGTCTAGCCGTCGCCCAGGAAACTGGACATCCGGTCCATGAGGGCCCGTCCGTGAGCACCCCTGTAAGTGAAATCAAGTTCTTCGCTTCAGGGGTAAAGACCGAGAAGGGTGAACTCCAAGCCGGCCCAGCCTACGGCAATATGAATGGCGGCAAACACGGCACGTTCATTCGCATGCCGCACGGCTTTGTCAGCGCGCCACACACGCATACCGAAGACTATTTCGCGGTCGTGATTAAGGGCGTCGGCGCCAACCATGCACCCGATGGCGCGATCGTCCCTCTCCCGGCTGGCTCTTACTGGTTCCAGAAGGGCGAAGAGGTGCATGTCACGCAGTGCTTGTCCAAGACGGATTGCCTGTTCTTCATCGTTCAGCCCGGCAAGTTCGATTACCTCGTGGCGAAATAACCACAGCGTCAGCGTCGATCTGCTTCTGCAGATCTGCCTATTCAACCAGGCAAAGAAAAAACCGGACAGACGCTTTCGCTTCTGCCCGGTTTGATCTTTGAGAAAGAAACGAAGGCTAGATCGATTCCTTCAACTCCTTCGCGGCGCGGAAAGCGACTTTCTTCGACGCCTTGATCTTGATCGCCTCGCCCGTCGCGGGATTGCGGCCCATGCGCGCGGCGCGCTTGCGCACGACGAGGATGCCAAGACCATTGAGACGGATGCGCGAGCCCTTCTTCAAATGTTTGGTGATCAATCCGATCGTGTCTTCAAGGATCGCATTCGCGGCCTTGTGAGACATGTCATGCTTCTCGGCCAGCGCGGCGCCAAGCTGGCGGGTGCTCACCGTATCGACCTTTGGTTTGGCGGCCTTCGGGGCGGCCGTTCCAGCTATTGCCATTCTCGTTGCTCCTTTTGCGAATCAAACAATGCCTGATTTTACTGCATTTCCCGCACGCATAGCACGAGCCGTCAACAGAAAATGCGATAAATACAGGGCTTTTTTGCACAGCCCTTGCTGCGAGCGCGACTCACCCAGACGGAGCCCTGTTTTGGGGGCTCAAACAGCCCCATTCGTCGCGTGTTGATTGACTCGGGCATTACCGTCCGTCAGCGTTTCAAACTTCACGGGAGACGATGATGAAGGCCGAACCGTTTGTTCGCGGATTGAATTTTGGCGAGGGGCTGCGCTGGCACGAGGGCCGGTTCTGGTACTCCGACTTCCACCAGCATCGCGTGTCGAGCGCGGCCCCCGACGGCACGACGCGCGTCGAACTCGAGATCGACGACCGCCCCTCGGGTCTTGGCTGGCTGCCGGACGGCAGGCTCCTGGTTGTCGCGATGCTGAACCAGCGGGTCCTGCGCCGCGAAAAGGACGGACATGCCGTGTTGCACGCCGACCTCAAGGGTTTGGCCAAGTTCCATGCCAACGACATGCTGGTCGACGCGCACGGCAACGCCTTCATCGGCTGTTTCGGCTTCGATCTCGACGCTTTCATCGAAAAGAACGGCACGGCGCCCTTGTTCGCCGAACCTGGTCCGCCCACTGCGCCGATCATGCGCGTCACGCCGGACGGCAAAGCGTCCATCGCCTCGCCGGATCACAAGTTTCCCAATGGCATGGCGCTGATCGGGAACACGCTTGTCGTCGCGGAGTGCTTTATTCCAGGGCTGACCGCCTTCGATCTCGCGCCCGATGGCAGCCTCAGTCGTCGCCGGCCCTGGGCGACCTTGTCGAAGGATCCGCCGGCGATTGTGCCCGACGGCATTTGTGCCGACAGTGAGGGAGCTGTCTGGTGCGCCAATGCGCTTGGACGCGAGGCGGTTCGCATCGCCCAGGGCGGAAAGATCCTGGAGCGGGTCGAAACCTCGCAATTTGCGTTTTCCTGTGCGCTGGGCGGAGCCGACGGCCGTCAACTTGTGATCGCGACCGCGCCAACGCCGAATGCCGACATCGGCGCGCGCGAAGCCAACGGCTTGCTCGAAATCGCGCGGGTGACGGTACCGGCCTAGTGGTCCAATTCCAGCATTCGCACTGCGTTTGCGCCAGGCACTTTTGCGAATGTTGGAATCCAAGGACCGCTAGTAACAATATTGATTCTAGTGGAGCCTTGGATTTGACATTCGCTTTCGGCGTTCGCGCCAAACAGGGTCGCGAATGTCAAATCCGCTCCACTAGGCTGCGTCGATGAAGCCGCCCATCTGGCGATTCCACAGGCGCGAATAAGGTCCGTTGTTGGCAAGCAGTTCACGGTGCGGGCCATCTTCCAGAATCCGGCCATTGTCGAGATAGACCACGCGATCCATTCCGGCGATGGTCGAAAGCCGATGCGCGATCGCGATGACGGTACGGCCCTGCACCAACGTCCACAGCGCAGACTGGATGAGGTGTTCGGACTCCGAATCCAATGACGACGTCGCCTCGTCGAGCACCAGGATGCGCGCATCTTTGATCAAAGCGCGGGCGATGGCGACGCGTTGGCGCTCGCCGCCTGACAGCTTGATGCCCTGCTCGCCGACGATCATGTCATAGCCTTCGTCCCGCTCGGCGATGAAGTCGTGCGCATGCGCCTGGCGCGCGGCGCCCTCCACTTCGGCCGCTTCGGCTAGCGGGCGGGCATAGCGGATATTGTCGCGCACGTTGCGATGAAAGACGCCCGGCATCTGCGGCACTTCGGCGATCGCCTCGTTCAGCGAATCCCAGGTGACATGCCCGATATCCTGCCCATCGATCAGGATGCGACCTTTCTGCGGCTCGAACTGACGGCGGAGCAGGCGGACGAGCGTCGACTTGCCGGCGCCCGAGGGGCCGACCAGGCCGACTCGTTCCCCAGGCCGGATGTCGAGGTTGAGATTCTCGAAGACCTGGAAGCCATTGGGGTGACGGAAACAGACATTCTCGAAAAGGATATGACCACGCGTGACGACGAGCGGGTGGGCATCAAGCGCATCGGTGATTTCGTGCGGCGCGCTGACGAGATCGAGCGCTTCGGACAAGGTGCCGAGCTGCTCGAAATAATCCAGCATGCGGAACGAAAGCTCCTGCACACCGCGCGCAATCTGGTTGGCCAGCAGGTAGATCATGGTGAAGGCGCCGAGCGAGATGGCGCCGCGCAGGATGTCCTTGGCCGTCACCCAGACGAGCGCGACAAGCAGCAGCAAGGTCGCCGACTGCATGAAGATGCGCATGGTGATGAGGAACCAGCGAAAACGCCTGGACGCGTTCATCTCGTCGGCCAGGAAGTATGAGATGAACTTGCGCTCATAGACCGCCTTGGCGAAGGCACGGATGAGGTCGGCGTTGGAGATGGCGTCGATCAGCCGGCCCGTCGATGTCGACACTTCGTCCGACAGCGCCTTCGACAACACCACGCAGCGTCTCGCCAGCGCGAACACGACGGCGAGATAGAGAAACGTCCACACCAGCAGGATCACCGCGTAGGAGGGCGCCTGGATCGCCATCAGGATGCCGCCGAGCACGATGAGGCCGATGACGCGCACCACATCCATGCAGACGATGCCGAGAATTCCGATCACCGCCTGGCCGGCCTGCTTGACCTTTTGTCCCAGCTTGCCGGCGAAATTGTCCTGGAAGTAGCGCGGGCTGTGGCCGAGCAGATAGGTGAAGAGATATTTCTGGGCGAGGCCGCGCATGCGCGGTCCGGTGTTGACGTCCACCATCTCGTAGCCGCGATAGGCACAGGCGGCGCCGAACCAGATCGCGGCGAGCCAGAGGATCCACGGCATGACGAGCGCGAAATCGCCGTGGCTTTTCACTGCGGCGGCGATGGAATTCACCAGATGCGAGAATGCGACCGGGCTGAACGCTTCGATCGAGGTCGCGACGAGCGCTAATCCGGCCATCGCCGCGACGCGCCGGCGAAAGTGCGAGCGGATCAGGAACCAGATGAACGCGAAGGGCGTGGCCGGCACGCGCGCAATCGGAACCGCTTCGTCGAGCGGCTCTGACGCATATATTATTGCTTCGGTTGGTATCTCACGCGGCACGACTCTCGACCCCGACCAAAAAGGGGCGCGGAGAATAGTCGCGTTTGTCCGGATTTGAAGGGGGAAAAACGGAAAAGCTTCGGGTGTTGCCGAAACGCTTCCCCGCTTACTCTTCGCCGAGTTCGCCTTCCTGACGTTCGGCGATGCGCGCAGACTTGCCGCGGCGGTCGCGCAGGTAATAGAGCTTTGCCCGGCGCACACGCCCCTTGCGCACGACCTGCACCGAATCCACCAGCGGGCTGTAGATCGGGAAAACGCGTTCCACGCCCTCGCCATAGGAAATTTTGCGCACCGTGAAGCTCTCGTTGAGGCCCGCGCCTTGGCGCGCGATGCAGACGCCTTCGAACGCCTGTAAGCGCTCGCGGCGTTTCTCAGCCTTGGCCTTTTCGTCGTAGGTCACTTCGACGACCTTGACGTTGACCTTCAAGGTGTCGCCGGCGCGAAAATCGGGATGGGCCTTGGCCCGCACGGCCTTCATCTGCTCGGCTTCGAGCGTCTGCAAGAGGTTCATTTCATTGATCTCCGGGCAATGCGGGCGGATGAGAAGGCGCGCCGTATAGCCTAGCGTTTGGACTTTTCATAGAGGGTCCAAAGATCGGGTCTGCGCGCCTTGGTAAGCTCTTCGGCACGTTGACGCCGCCACTTGGCGATTTCCTTGTGATTTCCTTGATTTAGTACGTCTGGGATGGCCAATCCCGCGACCTCCTGGGGACGCGTATAGTGCGGATATTCAAGGAGACCGGAGGCGAAACTTTCATCGGCTGTCGATGCCGCATCGCCGAGCACACCGGGGAGAAGCCGGACCACCGCCTCGAGCAATGCCATCGCCGCAATTTCGCCGCCGGCCAAAACGAAATCGCCAAGCGAAATCTCCTCGATCTGACGGGCTTCGATGGCGCGCTCATCGAGACCTTCGAAGCGGCCGCAAAGAAGGATCGCGCCAAAGCCTTGCGCCAGCGCGGTGACACGCGCCTGTGTGAGCGGCGCGCCGCGCGGCGACAGATAGATGATCGGGCGCGCGTCGCGCGCCACCGCATCGATCGCTGCAATCGCGACATCGGCGCGCAGCACCATGCCCGGACCCCCGCCGGCTGGCGTGTCGTCGACCGTGCGATGGCGCCCGATCCCATGCTCGCGGATGTCGTGCACGTCCAACGTCCAGATTCTCTTGGCCAGAGCTTTGCCGATCAGCGAGACGCCGAGCGGGCCCGGAAACATCTCCGGATACAGCGTCAAAATCGCAGCAGACCAACTCATGGTTCAGGCGTCTCTAGCCAACTCGAACAGGACGGGCGATAGATATCACAGCAGGCGCGGTCGGCGGACAGGACCCTGCAGCGCGGCTGGCTATCGCCGCAGCGAAGCGATATGGACTGCCGCAGCCGCGATTTGCGCTGTTTTGAGCAAAGTAAGTCCATGTCGAATTATACAATTCTACGCAAATTTCGTTACGTCCTCGAGGCCGCGCTCTTCTTTTTCTTCATCGGGTTCTTTCGCGTGCTCGGCCTCGACGGGGCATCGGCCGTCGGCGGTTTCATAGGCCGAACGATGCTTTACCGCCTGCCGCTCGCCCATCGCGGGCGCACCAATCTGCAGGCCGCATTCCCCGGTCGCCCGCCTGAGGAGATCGAACGAATTCTGCGCGAAGTCTGCGACAATCTCGGCCGCACGGTTGCTGAGTATGCCCATCTCGACAAGTTCGACTTCGGCGGGCCTGGCGCGCGTGTCGAAGTCATTGGAAGCGAGCTTGTCCAAGCGGCGTTGGCGCGCGGCAAGGGTGCAATCTGTTTCTCTGGTCATTTTGCGAACTGGGAATTGATGGCATTCGCCGGTGCGCGCCTCTTTTCCACCGAGGGCGAGGTCTATCGCCCCGTCAACAACGTCTATGTCGACAAATGGCTGGTCGCGCAGCGCAAGAAGAACGGCCCCGTCAATCAGATCCCGAAGGGGGCGAGCGGAACGCGGCGGCTGTTCACGCTTCTGAGACGCGGCCAGGCTGCTTGCCTCTTGGTCGACCAGAAGACGAATGAAGGCGTGCCCGTGCCCTACTTTGGGCGCGACGCGATGACGACACCCGCGCCCGCCGCCATGGCGCTCCGACTCGATTGCGCGTTGGTGCCGGCGTCGATCGAACGCCTCAACGGCGCCAGATTCCGCTGCCATGCACACCCGCAGTTGGAATTCGTCGCGTCAGGCGACTATGACCGCGACGTCGTCGACCTTACGGCCCTGCTCACACGCAAGATCGAGGACATCGTCCGCGAGCGACCATCGCAATGGCTCTGGATTCATCGGCGCTGGCCGACCGAACGGGCACAGGACCAGGTCCGTGGCAAGCGATCCGGAATTCGAACGCCCGAGGTGCCTGCACAGCAGACGGCATCGGATCGCGGCTAGGATCTACTCGACATTGCCGCGTTCGCCGGTTTCGACCTCTTCGGGAACCGCCACCACGATCCGTTCCTTGTCGATCTCGATCTGCGGCACGGTCTCGCGCGTGAACGGCAGCAAGATTGTATCGCCATCGCCGCGCGCGATCTCGATCACGTCTCCGGCGCCATAATTGTGGATCGCGTGCACCGTCCCGAGCGTTCGGCCTTCGACGTCCTCTGCGCGCAGGCCGATCAGATCGGCGTGGTAGTATTCCTCTTGCGCCGGGGCCGGCAGTGCGTCCCGCCGCACATAGAGTTCGACGCCGCGCAGCGCCTCGGCCGTCGTGCGATCTGATACCTCCGCCAGATGGAGCACCGCTTCGTCGCCTTTGGCGGCGCGCACCGACGTGACGGTGAAGGTTCTGCCGTCTTTGCTGTGCAGGAGGCCGTAGCGCGCCAACGACTCGGCCGAGGCAGTGAAGACCTTTACTTTCACGGCCCCGCTCAAGCCTTGCGCGCCGATGACGCTGGCCAGAAGCACATTGCGGGAATGCCCCGCCATGACTTAAGACGCTGCCGGCTCTTCAGCGGCCGCCGGCGCTTCCGCAGGCGCGGCCGCGAGCTTGGCGTTCGCCGCCGCGCGCTCCTGCGCCTTCTTCTTGGGCTTGGCCTTTTCGGGGTTGTTCTTCTTCAGCGGCTGAACCAAGCCCGCGTTGGCGAGGAAGCGATGGACGCGGTCGGACGCGGTCGCGCCCTTCTTCATCCACTCCTTCGCCTTCTCGAGATCGAGCTTGACGCGATCGGCATGATCCTTGGCGAGGAGCGGATTGTAAAAACCGATCTTTTCGATGAAGCGCCCGTCACGCGGGCTGCGCGAATCCGCGATGACGATGTTGTAGTGCGGGCGTTTCTTCGTGCCGCCGCGCGCCAGTCTGATCTTGAGAGCCATTGCAGTTGAGTCCTTTCGAGTTGATCTGTGTACGGATTGAAATCAGCGTCGCGGCGGCGCAACGCCCGGCGGCAAGCCGCCCGGTGCCCCGCCCAGCATTCCGGCAAAGGGATTGCGCGCGCCCTTGCCCATCTTCTTCATCATGTCGGACATCTGGCGATGCATCTTCAAAAGCTTGTTGACGTCGCTGACTTCCACGCCGGCGCCCGCCGCGATGCGCTTGCGCCTCGAACCGTTGATGAGATCGGGTTTGGCGCGCTCCTCTTTCGTCATCGACGAAATCACCGCTTCCTGCCGGGTGAGGATTTTGTCGTCGATCCCCGCCGCGTCGAGCTGGTTCTTCACCTTTCCGACGCCGGGGAGCATGGCGAGCATGCCTTTCATGCCGCCCATCTTTTTCATCTGCTTGAGCTGTTCGGCGAGATCGTTCATGTCGAACTCGCCCTTCTTCAGCTTGCGGGCGAGCTTTTCGGCCTTTTCCTTGTCGACCGTCTCGGCCGCCTTTTCGACGAGCGAGACGACATCGCCCATGTCGAGGATGCGATTGGCGACGCGCGCCGGATGGAATGCTTCCAGCGCATCGAGCTTCTCGCCCGTGGCCAGGAACTTGATCGGCGCACCGGTGACGCTGCGCATCGAGAGCGCGGCGCCGCCACGGGCATCGCCGTCCGCGCGCGACAGGATGATTCCCGAAAGCGCGACGCGATCGTTGAACGATTTGGCGATGTTGACCGCGTCCTGACCGGTCAGCGAGTCCGCAACCAGCAATGTCTCGTGCGGCTTCACCTGATCGCGGATCGCCGCCACCTCGCGCATCAACGCCTCGTCGATGTGCTGGCGCCCGGCGGTGTCGAGAATGAGCGCGTCATAGCCGCCGACCTTGGCAGACGCGAGCGCGCGCCTTGCAATGTCGAGCGGACCCTGCCCCAGCACGATGGGAAGCGTGGCGACGCCGGCTTGTTCGCCGAGCACGCGCAGCTGCTCCATGGCGGCAGGCCGCGAAACGTCGAGCGAAGCCATCAGGACGCGCTTCTTCTCGCGCGTCTGCAGCATCAGCCCGATCTTCGCCGACGTCGTGGTCTTGCCCGAGCCTTGCAAACCGACCATGAGGATCGGCGCGGGCGGCGAACCGAGGTTCAGCGCCGCGTTTTCTTCGCCGAGTGTTTCGACCAGAACGTCATGAACGATCTTGACGACTTGTTGGCCTGGCGTGACGGAGCGGATGACATCCTCGCCGATGGCGCGCGGCCGCACCTTGTCGATGAATGTCTTGACCACCGGAAGGGCAACGTCGGCCTCGATCAGCGCGTTGCGCACTTCGCCGAGCGCTTCGTCAACGTCGCCTTCGGTAAGTGCGCCGCGGCCGCGAAGCCTGTCGAACACGCCACCAAGCCGGGATTGCAAACTGTCGAACATTTCCACCTGTCAAATACCAAACACCAACAACCCCAGGGGGCGCCACGCGCTGCCTGGGGGCGATCCCGGGCCAAGCCCGGGACCGGAAAGGCTCTAGGCT
>DATLOU010000084.1:0-77096 GCA_035536115.1 Rhizomicrobium sp. | reverse complement strand
TTGGTAAGGGGTAGGTCGAGAGTTCAATTCTCTCCTCCGGCACCAGCCTTCCTGAGACCGCTTCATTTTTCAAAGCAGTCCGGCAACCGTCTCCCTCGCCTCTTTTTGAATCTGTCGAAGATGCGCTTCGTCCAGAAAACTCTCGGCATAGATTTTGTACACGTCTTCTGTTCCCGACGGCCGGGCGGCGAACCAACCATTCGCCGTCGTCACCTTGATGCCGCCGATCGGTTCGTCATTGCCTGGCGCTCGGCTCAACTTCGCCTCAATGGGTTCGCCGGCCAGCTCGGTCAGTTTGACGGAGTCCGGAGTTGCGGCCGCGAGTGCCTTTTTATCTGCTGCGGTCGCTGGAACGTCGGTCCGGTCGTAGAACGATTGACCAAATCTTGAGGTCGCATTGCGGTAGAACACGGCCGGATCCTTGCCTGCCTTGGCCGTAATCTCCGCCGCCAAAAGACACAAGATGATGCCGTCCTTGTCGGTCGTCCAGGTCGAGCCGCTGGCGCGCAAGAACGAAGCCCCTGCGCTTTCTTCTCCGGCAAAGCCAAAAGCCCCAGACAGCAGACCACTCGTGAACCATTTGAAGCCGACCGGCGTCTCGCTGACCCTGCGTCCGAGCATTCGGGCCACGCGATCGATCATCGCGCTGCTGACAGCGGTCTTGCCGATCGCGCAGTCGGGCGGCCAGGTTTTGCGCTGCTCGAAGAGATACGCAATGGCCGCTACCAGAAAGTCGTTCGGCCGCATCAATCCAGCCGATGGCGTAACGATCCCGTGGCGGTCGGCATCGGTGTCGTTGGCGAAAGCAATGTCGAACGTGTCCCGGAGTTCGACCAATCGGGCCATCGCATAACGCGAAGAGCAATCCATCCGAATCTTGCCGTCCCAATCTACCGTCATAAAGGCAAACGTCGGATCGACTTTGGTGTTCACGACGCTTGCGGCGAGCTCATAGCGATCGATGATGGCCGGCCAGTAGTGAACCGAAGCGCCACCGAGCGGGTCAATGCCGATCCGCACGCCGCTGTCGCGGATTGCGTCCATATCGACCACGTTGAAGAGGTCGGAGATGTAGGACACGGCGTAGTTGTATTTGTGGACCTTGGGAGAATTGATTGCGCGGGAATAGGGAATGCGACGCACGCCCTCGAGCTTCGCGGCAATGAATGTGTTCGCGGCTTTCTCGATGAAGCCTGTGACGTCGACATCCGCGGGCCCCCCGCTCGGTGGATTGTACTTGAACCCGCCAGAATCGGGTGGATTGTGTGACGGCGTTATGACCACGCCATCCGCAAGACCGCCCTTGTGCCCAGCATTGAATGTGAGGATGGCGTGCGACACTGCGGGCGTTGGCGTGTAGCCGCCATCGACATCGATCCAGACATCGACGCCGTTGGCAACAAACACCTCCAATGCGCTGCGATAGGCCGGCTCGGACAATGCGTGCGTGTCGATCCCCAGAAACAGGGGGCCATGGATGTCGGCGCGCGCGCGATAGGAACAGATGGCCTGTGCGATCGCCAGAATATGCGTTTCATTGAAGGCACAGTCGAAAGCGGACCCGCGATGGCCTGACGTGCCGAATGTCACGCGCTGCGACGCGACGGCGGGATCTGGCACCTCGGTGTAATAAGCGGAGATCAGCTTGGGGACATCGACAAGCAAGGCGGCAGGAGCTGGTTTTCCGGCGAGCGGACTGACTCTGCCGCTCATGACTGTAAAGCTGCTCTCATTTGATCTTCTCGGTGCCGTTGGCATCGAGTGAACGCCATTGGCGCCCGTCACGTTCCATCAGCGTATCGGCGTCGCGCGGACCGCTGCTTCCGGCACCATATTCCGGCAATGTGCCTCGCTTGCCAGCCCAACTGTCGAGAATTGGCTGCACGATCTTCCAACCCGCCTCGATCGTGTCGGCGCGTTGGAACTGTGTGGCGTCACCGATCATGCAATCGTACAGCAGCGTCTCATAGCCGGTGCGCGGCTCTGTTTGAAAATAGTCACCATATTCGAATTCCATATCGACATCGCCCAGGCGGAACTGTTGACCAGGCACCTTGGCGTTGAAGCGCAGGCTCACGCCTTCGTCGGGCTGGATATGCAGAACCAAATCGTTCGGCACGAGTTCGGCGTCCGCCACTTCATGAAAAAGCGCGAGTGGTGCCCGCTTGAAACGAATCGATATCTCCGTTCGCCGTTTCGCCAAGCCTTTGCCCGTCCTCAGATAGAAGGGCACACCCGTCCAACGCCAATTCGCAATGCGCAGTTTCATTGCGACAAACGTTTCGGTGTCTGAATCGGGTCTGACGTCGGGCGAGCTGCGATACGCGCTCAGCGGGCGTCCATCCACCACTCCGGCAACGTATTGGCCGCGCACCACGTCAGCCTTCGCTTCCCTTTCGCCGAAATGCACGGCGTCCAGGACCTTGGTTTTTTCTACGCGTACCTGATCTGCATCGAAGCAGGTCGGCGGCTCCATCGCGGTCAACGACAACAGTTGAAAGAGATGGTTCGGCACCATGTCGCGCAGCGCGCCCGTCGCGTCATAGAAGCGGCCACGGTGTTCCACGCCCAGGGTTTCCGCCACCGTGATCTGAACATGGTCGATGTGATTGCGATTCCATAACGGCTCAAATAACCCGTTGGCGAAACGCAACGCCATGATGTTCTGTACCGTCTCTTTCCCCAGATAGTGATCGATGCGATAGGTCTGCGATTCCGAGAGAACGCTCAGAATCTCGCCATTGAGCGCCTTGGCCGATGCGAGGTCGCGACCGAACGGTTTTTCAACGATGACGCGGCGCCATCTGCCTGGCTCTTCATGCGCGAGGCCGGCGGCGCCCAGATGACGCACGATCGGCGCAAAGAATGCCGGCGGCGTAGCGAGGTAGAACAGTGCGCTCGGCCCCGCATTGAGTTTCTTCTGAAGCTCCGGTAGGCGCTTGCCAAGCGCGGAATAGGTTTGCGCGTCGTCGAAATCGCCCTTGACATAATGGAGCCTGTCGCAAACCCACTGCCTGTCCGGCTTGGACACCCCCACGGCCGTCTTTTCCAGGGCAGCGCAAGTTTGGGCGCGAAAACTGTCATCCGTCATCTCGCCGCGCGCCACGCCGACGAGGGCAAATCCCTCCGGCAGAAGCCCCGTCGCCTCGAGATTGCAAATGGCAGGCAACAGCAGGCGGGATGCGAGATCTCCGGCACCGCCGAAGATGACGAAGACACAGGGATCCGGTCGTCGACTCACGGCTTCGGTTCTACATGACCGCCAAAGTTGTGGCGCATCGCGGACAGGAGCTTGTCGGCAACGCTGTCCTTCTCGCGGGATCTGAACCGCGCAAAAAGCGAAGCGGACAAAACCGTGGCCGGAACGCCTTCGTCAATCGCCGACATCACCGTCCAGCGGCCCTCGCCTGAATCCTCGACGAACCCCGAAAAGCCAGCCAGCTGAGGATCCGCGGCGAGCGCGATCGACGTCAGATCGAGCAGCCATGATCCGATGACGCTGCCGCGGCGCCAGACTTCGGCAATGTCTGCAAGATCGAATTTGAAGCGCGCGCCTTCGCCTGCTTGCCCTTCGGAATGGCTTAGGATCTCGAACCCCTCCGCATAAGCCTGCATCAGACCGTACTCGATGCCATTGTGAATCATCTTGACGAATCGCCCGGCGCCGGTCGGCCCGCAGTGCAAATAGCCTTGCTCGACGCGCGGATCGCGGCCATCCCGCTTCGGGGTGCGCGGAATATTGCCTCGGCCCGGTGCGAGCGTGGAAAAAATCGGATCGAGTTTTTCGATCACGTCTTTCTCCCCGCCGATCATCAAGCAATAGCCGCGATCGAGTCCCCACACACCTCCGCTCGTTCCGCAATCGACATAGTGGATCGCCTTGCGCTTGAGCATCTGCGCGCGCCGGATGTCGTCCTTGAAGAAAGCGTTGCCGCCGTCAATGATGGTGTCGCCAGGTTGGAGCACTTCGGCCAGCTTCGACACGCTGTGCTCTGTGATTTCGCCAGCCGGCAGCATGAGCCAGACGATCCGCGGCGGCGCCAATTTGCCCACTAGATCGGGGATGCCGTCGCTGTCCGTCGCGCCCAGAGCGACGAGTGAAGTCCGGGCAGCGGGATTCTGGTCGAATACGACGCACTTATGCCCGTTGCGCATCAACCGCAACGAGATGTTCCCACCCATTCGCCCCAGGCCGATGACACCTAGTTGCATGATCGATGCCTTTCATGTGTTGCAAATCGTTTGACGTGCGCGCAGGACACCGAACCGCTTCAGATTGGTCTGTCACGGCCCGCGTCGTGATCAAGACGCATCATCGATTCTTCGATCGAGGCGCAGATGTCATCGATCACTTTGGCGATTTCCGCCTTGGCGTTCTGCCAGCGGCCGGAGCCCTCCGCGTCGAGACGATGCAATTGGTCGACGAGCATTTGATGGCGTCGGTCAAGCCGTTCGATCGTCGCAAGATCGTCGAGGCGCTCCAGGTCGCCCTTGCGCGCAGCCTTCTTCCGGAGCGTCACGATCCGCTTTGCCAGCATGTCGATGCGCATTTCCAAACCGGGATGAAGCGTGGCCGTCGCCATGTGGCCTACCTTCGCGTCCAGTCGCCCAGAGACTGTGCGCCCATGTTGTTCAAACCCGCCTGATCAGGCGTAAAATCAACAACAACACGACGGCGCCGACTGTAGCGCTCGCTACGGCGGGAAGTAAGCCCGCGCCCAGAACGACACCAAGTCGCGGCAAGAGCCAACCGCCAATGAACGCGCCGATGATTCCGATCGCGATATCGCCGAGGAGACCGAAGCCGCCGCCTTTGACGATCAGACCGGACAACCACCCTGCAACAGCGCCGATGAACAACCAGATCAGAATGGTTTCAGCGGCCATTCCGAGCCTCTAACTTGAGCAAATGAATGAATTCCTTCTGCAGACTTGAGATAAACGCCACCGGTGACAACGCCAAAATGGCACGCTAGTTCCCTCTGGAGCCAGAGATCTGTCCCCCAGTTAATAGATTGTAATTGTTGCAGAATTCATCCCGGCGGAACTCCCGGGAGGCAAAGCCGTTTACCCGGATGAGATCAGAGAGGATCGTGTGATGTTGAACAAAATCAGCCGCCTAGTCGCGGCAACGGCACTGGCCTTGGCGGCAACGACCGTCGCGGCAGAGGCTGATGCTTGCAGTGGTCACAGCCACACGACCGGTACGGTGCTCGGAGCCGTTGGGGGCGGCGCGATCGGCAGCGCAGTCAGTCATGGGAGCCTTGGCGGTGTGGTCGCTGGCGCAGCTGTGGGCGGCCTTGCGGGCAACGCAATTTCGCGCAGCATGGATTGCCGGCATCGCTACCACCGCCATGCCTACTACAATCGGCGCACCCATCGTTACGAATATCGGTATTCGCGCTACTAACGGGCCCAAGGCGTGCGGGGCGAGTGGCTGTAGTTCGAAGATTTGAGGAAAAAAGCGCCAGCGGGATGAAACAGTGCGGACGGGGATTGGGGGGCTCGCACGGCCTCAGGCTCCCGCTGGTGCGATACCAACGCGCGACCCGCCCTGGGGTTCCCGGCAAAAGTTGCTTTTTCTGAAATGGCTGAAAGGAACTTTCCACCCGGTCGGTCCGTTTGGGCGAAGGGACTCCAAATGGAGAAATTGTTATGCTGCATTGGGCACTTGTCTTTCTCGTGGTCGGCCTGATTGCCGGCATTCTGGGATTTACCGGCATAGCCGGCGCGTCGATCGCGATCGCCAAGATTCTCTTTTTCGTATTCATGGTGATCTTCCTGGCATTGGTGATCGGCGGCTTGACCGTTGCGCGCAGGGCCGGCGACTAATTTGCCATGAGCGCCGCCTATCGCATGGGGCTCGCGCCATCGTTGCCGGCTGATCGGAGCGACTTCGAGGGTGCGAGATGGTCTCTCGTCGCGCGCGACCCGTCGACTCCCCTGCGATCCGGCGGTTTTGTCGCGTCGGACGGCGAGACTATTCCCTATCGGCTTTGGCCCGCAAAAGAACCGCGCGCACTCGTGCTGCTGCTGCACGGCGCGCTCGATTATTCGGGGGCGTTCGACGAATTTGGCCCACAACTGGCCAGTCACAGCCTGAGCGTTCTCGCGATTGATCAGCGCGGGTTCGGCGGCACATCAACGCGCGGCAAATGGGGCGGCCGTAACCGCATGATCCGCGATGTGATCGAGGCTGTCCTTTTTTTGCGCATGCGCTTTGGCTGCGACTTGCCGCTATTTGTCGTCGGCGAGAGCATGGGCGCCGCGGTTGCTGTCCATTCTGCAGCACGGGCGCCGGATTTGGATCTGGCCGGACTCGTGCTTGCCGCGCCGGGTGCCGTTTCCGGCTTGTGGCGGCGCATCGTCGGCGGCTTCGTTACCAAGTTTCTGAACCTGGTTTTGCCGAACGGCGGCTTAAGAATCGAACGGGTGACCGCTTGGGAGCATGCGCCGTCAGCCGCCATCCGCCTTCTCGGCGATCCGATGGTTCTGCGCCAAATTCGTCCGGCTACCCTAATTGGATTGCTCAAGCTTTCGCATGGCGCCGTCGAGGAGGCAGAGCACGTACGAATCCCGGTTTTGACGATGGTCGGCGAGCGGGATGACGTTCTGCGTATAGGCTGCATCCGCCGCCTCCATGATGGTCTCGCCGGAGAAAAACAATGGGCGTCCTTCCCCGGGGCACCGCATTTGCTTCTGCATTGGAAGCATAATGATCGCGTCGTTCAACTCGTGCTCGCCTGGATCGACGATCGCTTGAATCGAGCCAATAGCCCGCGTCGGATTGCGTTGTAGCTAAGTCAGACACTTCCGATGGTCGCCAGCGGGCGGAGCGTCTCGGTGGGGCGTGGGCGCATTCCCGAAGGCGCGAACCGGGCCCGCTGGCTCAAGCAGAACGCGAAATCCTCTCGACGGTTCCCGGGTTCCGACCTTTACGCGTGCACCGCAAAAACCGGGAACCGTGAGCGGTTTCAAGCGTTTCTCCTACTCACTTGGAAGGAACCAGACCAATGCGACCAACCACGAAGAAGACTTTGCGATTGCTGGCTGGGGCGGCCGTGCTGAGCATGTGTTCGGCGATGTCGTCCGCAGAGGCGGCGCCCAGTGGCGTGAAAGTCGGAACCTTGACCTGTCACGTCGCCAGCGGATGGGGCTTTGTGTTCGGCTCGTCACGCGACCTGCGGTGCAACTTCCAACCGAACGGACATGGAGGCGAACGGTATTCCGGGTCGATCTCCAAGTTTGGCGTTGACATCGGTTACACCGACAATGGCGTGATCGTGTGGGCGGTCTTCGCACCGACATCGGATGTGCGCGCCGGTGCGTTGCAGGGAGACTATGCCGGAGCGACGGCCGGTGTGACGGTCGGCGTCGGACTCGGCGCCAATGTTCTCGTCGGCGGCTTGGACAAGTCGATCGCTCTGCAACCGCTTAGCGTCGAGGGCAATACAGGCCTCAACGTCGCCGCGGGGATCGGCGCGATCAGTCTGAAACATGAACCGCGCGAGTCTCGCGCCTACTAAGGAACAGGAGTTGAGGGCAGCGAGGTTTTCCTCGCTGCCCTTTCTTCTCAACAAAGGGGCAATGATCCAAGGAGGACCAAGAGAGAATGTTCACAGTACCAGATCTGCCCTACCCCTATGACGCGCTTGAACCAGTTATGTCGGCGCGGACGTTGAAATTCCACCATGACAAGCACCACGCGACGTACGTCAAAAACCTCAATGCCCAACTCGAGAAGGCCGGCTCTTCCGTCGACGCGCTTGAATCTGTGATCCGCGGCGCGCGCAGCGCAAAGGACCGCTTGCTCTTCAACAACGCCGCCCAAGTCTGGAATCACAGTTTCTTCTGGCTGGCGATGACTGCGAAGCCTGAAAAACCCACTTCCGATCTTTCATCGGCAATCGACGCGGCATTCGGTGATGTGGCGCACCTCAAAAAGACATTCGTCGAGGAAGGTACAGGCCATTTCGGGTCCGGCTGGGTCTGGCTCGTCGCCGACGCCCAAGGTGCACTCAGCGTTCGCTCGACCCATGATGCCGACGACACGCTCACCCAGTCCGGCATGACGCCGATCCTGGTCTGTGATCTATGGGAACACGCCTATTACCTCGACTACCAGAACGAGAGGAAAGCTTATCTCGAAGCCTGGTTCGACAAGCTCGCCAACTGGCGCTTCGCAGAACGCCAGCACGCCGCATCAAAAGGCGACGGCAAGGCCTGGCGACATCCGGCGCCCGTCAAACATCAGCTGTCCAAGACCGGCTGAGTCGACCGCTGCTGGTCATCATGCCTTGAGAAGGAGGCTCCCGTGACACGTTTATCCCGCGCCGATAAATCCGACCCGACGCCCTTCTTGAGCGACGTGACGACTTTGCGCGATCGCGCACGCCAGCATATCGAACAAGGCGCGGTTGGCGCCAGCTATGTCGGCGACGTGGGGCGAACCATCGATATCCTGCAAGCGGTTCTCGCAACTGAACTCGTTTGCGTCCTGCGCTATACCCAGCATTCAATCGTGGCCACAGGCTTGGCGAGCGAAGGCGTAGCAGAGGAGTTTGCGCAGCATGCGCGCGAGGAGATGGAGCACGCTCTTGCCGTCGCAAAGCGCATCAATCAGCTTGGCGGCGATCCGGATCTCGACCCCAAAGGTCTCACCAGTCGTTCGGCTTCGCAGTATGTCACGAGCGCCGAATTGATCAGCATGATCCGCGAGAACCTGATTGCGGAGCGGATCGCCGTGGACCATTATCGCGAGTTGATCCGCTACTTTTCCGACAATGATCCTACGACGCGCTCGATGCTGGAGACGATTCTAGCGGTCGAAGAAGAGCATGCATCGGACATGCTTGATCTGCTGGCCATCCATGACCGAAAGCCCTGAGCGGCGCGGTTCATTGACAGAGTTCGACATCGGCGCGAGATTTTGCCCGCAGGAAAAACTGCGCCTAGCGGTGTGAGCCATGGCGATCAGGCGAATCGGCGTGCTGACCGGCGGGGGCGACGTTCCCGGTCTCAATGCCTGCATCAAGGCGGTCACTGTCAACGGCACTGCGCTTGGTTGGGAGGTCATCGGAATCCGAAGCGGCTATCGCGGCCTCTTGGACTATGATTTATCGGACCCCCTGGGAGACGCCAAGCACCTCATTCCGCTCACACCGAGCAACGTGCGAACCATCGACCGCATGGGCGGGACCATACTCCACACGACCAGGACCAGTCCGGACAAACTATCTGCATCCGAACTGCCCACACAGCTGAAGGGTCAGGTCCAGCCTGGTGTCGATGGCCGCTTCGACTGCACCGCGCAGGTGCTGCGGACGCTCGAAGCTCTACGCGTCGATGCCCTCATCGCGCTGGGCGGCGACGGCACGCTCAACTTTTCTGCGCGACTGCAAAGAGAGGGCGTCGCGATCATGCTGGTTCCCAAGACGATGGACAACGATGTCTTCGGGACTGACTATTGCATCGGCTTTTCGACCGCGGTGACGCGGTCCGTAGAGCTCGTCAATGCCCTGCGTACGACGGCAGGAAGTCACGAACGCATCGCCGTTATCGAACTGTTTGGCCGCAATTCGGGCGAGACCGCGCTCGTGACGGGTCATCTTGCCGGCGCCGATCGCGTGCTCATCGCCGAAGTGCCGTTCGACATGTCGTCTGTCTCGGCGCTGCTTGCCAAGGATCGCGCCTCCAATCCGTCCAACTATGCGATGGTGGTCGTGTCCGAGGGGGCGAGAATGACATCCGACAGCGGTTCCCTCTCGACGTCGGGCATTCGCGAGCTCGGCGGCATCGGCGCGATTGTGGGCAACGAAATCAGTCGGCGGACTGGCATCGCAACGATCACTCAAAATCTCGGTTATCTGATGCGTTCGGGTGCGCCGGACGCGCTCGATCTGATGGTCGCCAAGAGCTATGGCGCCATGGCGGTTCAATTGCTCGCCGAAGGACAGCATGGCCTTATGATGACGGTGCGGGAGGGCAAATATTCTGCCATCCGGGCCGCCATTTGCACGCAGGGAAAGCGCCGGGTCGATGTGGACGCGGTCTATGACCGCAACTCCTATCGTCCGTCGATCACGTCGATTTCCGGAAAGCCTATGTTCCTAAGTTGAAGGCTATCCGAGCACGATCAAAATCTTGTGCGATGCGCCATCATCGGTCAGCGGAATCAAATTCTTTTGACTTCCCGTGATGGTCTGTCCGTCGGCCTTGACCGCCAGAACACCGGTGCAGACGCCGAGCGGATTCTCGATGACAATTTCATATTTCGACTTGCCGAAGCGATAGGTGATCGCGAACCCGGGCCACGCACTCGGAATGCACGGATCGAGCAGAAGATTCTGGCCGTAGCGACGAAGACCCAGGACCCGCTCCACCGCGACGCGGTAGAACCACGAAGCCGAACCGGTGTACCAGTTCCAGCCGCCGCGTCCGACATGCGGCGGGACCGAATAGATATCGGCCGGCACGACATAGGGCTCGATTTTAAATCGCTGCATTGCAGTCGGACTGTCGGTGTGATGGATCGGGTTGAGCATCGACAGGACTTCGTACGCTTTGTCGCCATCCGCGAGCATCGTGTAGGCGAGCGCCGCCCACAAAGCCGCGTGGGTGTACTGACCTCCGTTCTCTCGCACGCCCGGTGGATATCCCTTGATGTATCCGGGGTCCCGCCTCGGGTTGTCGAACGGGGGCGTGAACAAAAGAGCGAGCTTCTGGTCGCGCTGTACCAGATACTTGTCGACGGCGGCCATCGCGCGCGATGCGCGAACACGGTCCGCGCCATGCGAAATCACAGCCCAGGACTGGGCGATCGAATCGATGCGACACTCACTATTCGACACCGAGCCCAATGGCGTTCCGTCATCGAAGAATGCGCGCCGGTACCAGTCGCCGTCCCAACCGTCGCGTTCCAGCGCCCTCTTCAAGTCGGCCGCATGCCGCAACCAGTCACCAGCTCTATCGCTCTGGCCGCGGGTTTCCGCCAGTCTGGCGAACGACGTCAGCGTTGAATACAGGAACCAGCCGAGCCATACGCTCTCGCCCTTGCCGTCTTCACCCACCTTGTTCATGCCGTCGTTCCAGTCGCCGCTACCCATCAGGGGCAAGCCGTGGACGCCAGTCGCCAGACTGGTCTCCAGCGCGAGCGCACAGTGATCGAAAAGGTCGGCCTTGTTCTGAGATGAAACGGGCTCGAAAAAGGCTTCGGTTTCGTGCGGCTGCAGTTGCGGTCCATCAAGGAAGGGAATCATCTCGTCGAGCACGGCATCGTCACCGGTGACCTCCACATAGTGCGCAACGACATAGGCGAGCCAAAGCCTGTCATCGCAGACGCGCGTGCGGATGCCGCGGCCGTTTTCGGGCAGCCACCAATGCTGTACGTCTCCTTGGGCGAACTGGCGTCCGGCAGCGCGCAACAGGTGTTGGCGAGCGATGTCAGGCCGGGTCAGGCAAAGCGCCATCACATCCTGCAATTGATCGCGGAAGCCGAAGGCGCCACTCACCTGGTAGAATCCAGCCCGTGCCCACAGCCGGCAACCGAGCGTCTGATAGATCAGCCAACGGTTCACCATCACATCGAGCGCACGATCGGGCGTTTTCACCTGCACGGCATCGAAGATGTCCTGCCATTGGTTGTTGACCTGCGCGAATGTCGCGTCCAGATCGGCTTGGCGGTATTTCTTGATGAGATCGACTGCCTCGTGCCGCGATTTGCCCTGGCCGAGCAGAATGACAATCTCTGTAGACTCCACAGGCCCGAGCGCAATGCTGGTTTTGAGGACGCCGCACGCATCCATGCCGGCTCCGACGCGATTGCTTAATTGCGCGCCGTCGGCGAGTCCGGACGGACGGTCGAGTGCACCATCGCGTCCGATGAATTCTGTGCGGTCTCCAGTCCAGCCAGATTGCCTGCCGTTCATATCGATGAACGAAACCGTTTCGCCAAACTCATCGGTCCACGGATTTTGCGCAAACATGGCGCCGGTTTCCGGGTCGATTTCCGTTGTGATGAGAGTCCTGCCTTGCCGTAGCGACGAGCCGAGCAGCCACTCGACATAGGCAGCTACGGAGAGTTTGCGGATCCTGCCGGATTGGTTGGTAATTTTGAGACGCACGATCTTGATCGGGTCGTCGATCGGCACGAACTGCAGGCTTTGCAGCGCAATGCCGTGGGAGGCGTGCTCGAAGCGGCTATAGCCCTGCCCGTGCGCGGCCGAATACCGTGCCCCCTTTTGCCGGATTGGTGTCGCGGTCGGCGTCCACAGGGCACCATTCTCTTCGTCACGCACGTACAGAACCTCACCGGACGCATCGCTCACGGGGTCGTTGGACCAAGGCGTCAGCTGGTTCTGCTGGCTGTTTCGACACCAGGTGAAGCCGCTACCTTCCGTCGATACCTGGAATCCGAACGATGGGTTGGCAATAACATTGACCCACGGCGCCGGCGTGCGCTGTCCCGGACCAAGCACTGTCAGATACTCGCGCCCATCCGATACAAAGCCGCCCAGACTATTGAAGAACTCGGTCTCGGTTGCTGGCAGTGGCACCTCGACGGCGACGGGAGGCGGCGGCTTGCGCGGCGTCGGCGCCACGCCGGATCGACGTTCCCGAGCGTGATTGATCTGCTCGGCAAGGCTGCCAAGCCGGCCCTCCACGACGGCGCGTGCCGTGGCCAGCAAGGCGTCACGGACCTCCGCCGAGATGAGGTCAGAGCGGAGGACATGGATGGTTCCCCGCGAACCGTTCTGCGACAGCCGAGGCAAGGTCTGATTCATCCGCACCAGGGCTTCGACCGAGGTCTGGAAGTCCTGCGCGTAGGAGGATGCGCGATCGTTGAGGATAACGAGATCGACTTCGAGCTGTTTGAGTTTCCAGTATCCATGGGCGCGCAGAAGTTGACGCACCAATGCAAGGTCATCGTCCTTCTCGATCCGGACAAGCACGAGGGGCAAATCGCCGGAAATGCCGTGAGCCCAAAGAGTAGAAACCTTTCGCGCGCTGCGCTTCAGAAAATCCGGCGGCGGACGCAGCGTACTGTCCGAATAAAGTACATGGTTGGCCAGACGTTGGTAGAGGTGTGCATCGCCCGCGGTGATGCCGATATGATGCAGTTGCATTTGCGCCTGGGTCCAGGCGAGGGTCATCGCGCGTTCGTAGGCGCCTGTGTCGAGATGCTTCTCGGCGAGCAGGAGCACGTCTTCACGCGTCGTCGCAACCATCGTCCAGAATGACACATGAATCGTGGCACCGGGCCGCACGCTGACTCGTCGGCGCAGACTGAAAATAGGATCCAGGACGGGCCCTACCGTGTTGGACAACGGCCAACCTTCGCTGATCGCGATGGAGTCCCGAACCGTCTGTCCGCGGCCCACGAAACGGCTGCGATCGGTCTCGAACTGAAGGTCACGCGGCTGATCGGTGTCGACGACAGCGACGTGCGCGACCCAGATGTCGGGGTCGTTGGCCGAACGCTTTCGCCTTGTCGCCAGCAAGACGCCCAAATGCGGATCGAATTCCGTCTGCACGAACATCTTGGCAAATGCCGGGTGAGACATGTCGTCGGACTGTCTGGTCAGCGACAGTTCGGCATAGGACGTGAGTTCGAGCTCGCGCGTGCGGGTACCGTGATTGGTCAGCGAAATGCGCCGCACCTCGGCATCGTCCTCGGGCGAGACCGCGACTTCGAGCATGGTCGTGATTGAACCATCGCGGCGTACGATTTCGGCGCGGTCCTCAGTGAAGGTGGCGGTGTATCGGTCGGGCCGAGTCACGGTCGGCTGATATCCGGCGGACCATACGTCTCCGCCCTGCACGTCGCGAACGAAGCAGTAGCTGCCCCAGTTGTCGCACGTCACGTCTTCGCGCCAGCGGGTAATCGTGATGTCGCCCCAGCGGCTATAACCTGAGCCGGCGGCCGTCACCATCGTCGCGAAGTGGCCATTGGACAGAAGTTGGGTTCGGGGCAATCGGCTATAGGCCGAAGTGTAGCGGCGCTGGATCTCGGGCTCCAGGTTACCAATCTCGACCGTTTCGGCGACATGGGCGGGCGCCGGTCGAGCCACGGCAACGTCACGCGGCATGCGCTCCTGCAAAAGCAATTCGGCGGCCTGCACCACCGGCTCCGCATGGAAACGTGCCCGCATGGCGGCATCGTTCACGGCATTGGCGATGGCAAGGACGCTCATCGCCTGATGATGCGCCATGTAGCAGCGCACAATTCCCACGTTTGCCCCTTCGGGCAGTCTCGACCGGGTATAGTCGAGCGCTTCGTACCAGCCATATTTGCCGCGGCCGCCTGCGTCGGCGAGACGAACCAGGTTCCGTGCTGCACCGCCGGGATCAACCATCGCCGCAAGAGCGGTGGCATATGGCGCCACGACAGTGTTCTCGGCGAGACCCCGTTTGTAACCGAGATCGGGCACGCCGAAGCTCGAATATTGATAGGTTCGTTCGATGTCGCGCGCATTGAACGCCGACTCCGAAATTCCCCAGGGCACGCTCTTTTCGGCGCCGTAGGATTCCTGCCGCCGCACGACGAGCTTGTTGGTTTCCGCCAAAATACTTCCGTCCGGCGCGCGCATCACGAGCGAGGGCATCAAGTATTCGAACATCGAACCCGACCATGAAATCAACGCCGATCCGCCCGGGATTGGGGTCATCGTGCGCCCGAGATGGAACCAGTGCTTTGCCGGAACGTCGCCCTTCGCGATGGCGATGAAACTTGCAAGGCGCGCCTCGGACGCGAGGAGATCGTAGAACGTCGTGTCGAGACCCGCGTCCGCGCTGCGATAACCGATCGATAGGAGCTGCCGGTTCGGGTCATGGAGGAATCCGAACTCCATACCGTGGGCCATTTTCGTGGCGAGCTCCGCCAGTTCAGCGCAGCGCCGGCGCACCTCGAGCTCGGTCGGGGCGACGCCGGGATTGACCTTCGACGTCGCAGCCACGTCGCGCGGGCGGGTCAGGAGCGCAACGTCTCCACCGTTTTGGACTTCGCTCCGACGTGTCCGCGCGCGCCCCGAAGCGAATGCCGCTCCTACCTCGACCGGTGAGCTGCGGCTCGCGCGTTTCGCCGCAATTGACGTATCGAGTGCAGCATCGCGCTCGTGAGACGCCAAACAGTTCTTGAGCGCCGTTGCCCAAATCCTACAGTCTTCGAGACCCGGCGACACCGGAGGGACCGGACTGTCGCCGACAATAGCCGACAAGCGCTCCGCACGTTGCTTCAATTCATCGAGCAGGTTCGTCCCATCGGCAGGAGCGGTGTCTGCGTCCAGGAGATCGGAAACTTCATCGGCGATAGACGCAAATTGAACATACCGTTGGTCGCGAACGTTGCGTTCGCCATAGGCCGTCTTTACGTGTTGGCGCAGGATCTCGAGCGTATCCTTTAGGCCGGTGCGCCAGGCAGGATTGCGGAACGGACCTGTCGAATATTCCCGGCAGGCATGCGTCAAGGAGATCAACGCACCGGCCAGGTTTCCGCTGTCGACGGTGGAGATGTATTTTGGCTCGAGCGGCCTCAGGTCACGCGTGTCGTACCAGTTGAAGATGTGACCGCGAAACCGTTCGAGCTTTTCCAGAGTCGCAAAGGAACGCTCCAACCTCTCGACAAAGTCACATGTCCCGATCCAGCCGAAATCGCGCGCAGCAGCGACGGAAAGAAGATAGAGGCCGATATTGGTGGGCGACGTGCGATGCGCGACGACCGGATTGGGATCTTCCTGAAAATTGTCGGGCGGCAGGAAATTGTCTTCCTGGCCGATGAACTCTTCGAAGAAGCGCCACGTCCTGCGGGCGGCGAGACGAAGGATCTGCGCTTCATTCGGCCGCATCGACAATTCTCCGGCCGACCGCGGCGGTGCACTCGTCCAGCGGGCGATGAGCGGGGACAGAACCCAGAGGATTCCAAACGGCAGCGCGACGGGCCATGCACCGCGTCCCGAGATCGTCACAGTCGCGCCGACGGCGGCGGCAAATCCGAAGCTGGCAAGGACCTGCGAGAGCGGGCTGCGTGGATCGCCGCCATTTTGAGCAGTCAATTGCGCTGTCGGAACCCATTCGAGCAAATGACGGCGGGAGACGACGAGGCGAAACAGGGTGCGTCCAATCGCATCGACCATGAGCCACGCCTGGTGTGCCAGGAACGTCAGCACGAACGCACTCTGCACGAGTCCCAACTGGACGTCGCGTCCGACGCCACGCCAATGACCCGTTCGTGAAATGCCGGGCCGCCTGGGAATCAGCGCAGAAATCGCGGGCAATAGGGTTGGCAGAAGAATGGCGAACAGGACCGCCAACGTCCAAAGCGTGGCTGCGCCGATCGGAAGCAGCCAACCAAGTAAAATTGCGAGCAAAGTGGTGGGAGGCACCAACGAACGGCGCAGATTGTCGATGAGCCGCCAACGACCGCACAACGGGATGCGGGTGCGGTTCTTCGATTGGGACGGGCCATTGCCAAAGATCCAAGGCAGCAACTGCCAATCACCACGCACCCATCGTTGTTGGCGCGCCGCCGCAACCTGATATTCGGAAGGATACTCCTCGACAACCTCAATATCGGACGCAAGCCCGGCACGCGCGAAGATCCCCTCGAGCAAATCGTGACTGAGGACGGTGTTGGGCGGAATGCGAGCGCCGAGGGATGCTTCAAATGCATCAATGTCGTAGATGCCCTTTCCGACGTAGGAGCCTTCCCCGTAGAGGTCCTGGTAGATGTCGGAAACGACGATGGCATAAGGATCGAGGCCGGTCGGACCGGAGAAAATCCGCTGAAACAGCGAGCCCTCTGCGCCCATGGGAAGAGAAGGTGTCACGCGCGGCTGCAGAATTGCGTGGCCGCCGACCACGCGACCGGCGCGCGTGTCGAACACGGGGCGATTGAGTGGATGCGACATCTTCCCGACCAGCCGCCTTCCGGCACCAATCGGAAGCCGCGTGTCGGCGTCCAGCGTCAGGACGTAACGGACGCCGGCCGGAATGTCGTGCGCCGAGCCGTCGACGTCGACGAACGAGGTATCGCTTGCTCCGCGCAGCAAGCGGTTAAGCTCGTGAAGTTTGCCGCGCTTGCGTTCCCATCCGATCCACTTGTCTTCGCTTTCATTCCAAACGCGCCGGCGATGAAATAGAAAGAACCGCCGGTGCCCATCTGCGCGCCGGTGACGCACATTTAGTTCTGCGATTTTCTCAACGGCGGTGCGAACAAGCTCATCGTCCTTTGGTTCGTGTTCGTTGACCGAATCGATCCAGTCGGAAACGAAGGCAAAGACGAAGTTGTCGTCCGGATTGGCGAGATAGTGGACTTCGAGCCGTTCTATATGCTGCGCAATCTCAGCGGACGAGGTCAGAAGAGTCGGGATGACGATCATAGTGCGCAAATTGTCGGGCACACCGCCGCTCAGCTCCATGCCAGGGAGCTGCATGGCTCCGACTTGCTCGGTGATGATCCTGTTTACGATCGACATCGCCAGGTCGGATACTGGAACAATCGCAACGAAGCCCAACACGGCAATGAGCCAGTCCGGGGCACCGGTGGACGTCAACGCCCACATGGCAAGAGCGACGATGAGCGCAGTCAGGACGCCGATTGACGCAATGTAACTTGCGACGCCCGCGTCGGAGTACCGCCGGTACAGTCTAGTGGACCAAGAGGCGCTACAAGTCAGTTCCGCTTCGAAGTTGCGCCTTCCTTCGGCGAGGAGAAAGTATCCTGGATCGGATTCTCGGACGCTTCTCGCATCCGATGCGGTGGTGTTTCTTTTCGGCCGACTCGCAGCCTCGGTCGCGCGCAGAGTTACGTCGATTTCGTCGGTTCCGGAGTGAATCGCCAGGACCTCTATTGCCTGGCGATAAAGGTCGCGCGTTTGGAAATCCAATTTCGCGAAATTGCTCCGAGACCGCATGATACGGTCGACCAGACTGACGGACTCAAAGAATTCCGGCCAATCGACGGAGGTGATCAGCCGCATACTGGTGATGATGTTGCGCACGGTTACGTTCGCTGCGCTTTGGCGCTGCATTTCGTCGCGCACGATCTGGTCGGAATTTGTGCCTTCGGAGGTCAGTCGATCGTTCAGCCAGCGAAGTGCGGGAGTGACCCTTGGATCGCGGTCTCGCAGACGCTGGGTCAGCTGTACCGCAAATGCCGGCGACCAAGGTGCGTCCTCCAATGCACTCAATATGTCCTTGGCCTTATCGTGCCGCTCTGGATCGAGAAAGTGCTCTGACATCCTGTCCGCGACGCTACTGGCGGAAAGTCTATGGATGATACCTTCGGTCACGCGGCGCAGATTTTCGACCAGCGTGATGCGCAGCGTGATCGGGATCGCCCAGAGCTCGCCGATCGTCAGCGGCTGGATTTCCTGGTAGGCGTCGACGAAGGCTGTCAGTTTTTGAATGTCGAGCGCGCTATCGCTGTGGGCAACGACTGCCCACGCGACACCGAACACGCGCGGGTAGCCCTTGAGCGGACCATCGAGCAATTTTGGCAGTCGACGATAGAATTTCGGCGGCAGGTCGTCTTTGATTTCCCTGATTTGCTCGTCGACGATATGATAGTTGTCGAGCAACCATTCTGCCGCCGGCGGGATCTGCCTGCCTTCCTGCGTGACCGCGACAATATCGCGATATGCTTGCGACAACATGCGCTCGTTTTGTGCGAGCCTGGACGTCAGCGTACGACCGCCTGCCGGATCCGACGAAACGGGCTGCGCTTCCGCCAAGGAGCGGGCATGCTGTTCGAGACGTTCGATGCTGAACAGTTCCGCCCTGATTGGTTCGTCGGCGGGTATGGAACCGGCGCTGCGCATCTTTCGACGACTGCCATTGCTGAGACTCATGGCTTATCGCCTCGCATGTTTGATCCGCGAACTGACATCGACGAGTTCTAACGTGCTGCACAGGCCGCGCCCAGCCCGGTGTCATGTCCCACACCTTTGATAAACGCCCGTTTTCCGCGGAAGTTCCATCACGAGAGTCGAACTCTCGTGGCAAGTTCTCGCGTGCGATTATGCGGCGCGGCGCTATGCGACCTTTTTGGCCGGCTTGTGGAAGAAGAGAGCCTGTCCAACGGTCGCCTGGACCGATTCTGGCAAGAACGGTTTCGCCACGAGATAGGTCGGCTCTGGTCGCTCTCCCGTCAGAAGCTTTTCCGGATAGGCCGTTATGAAGATGACCGGAATGTCGAAGCTGTCGAGAATTTCAGAGACCGCATCAATACCCGACCCACCTTCGCCCAAATTGATGTCGGCAAGGACGAGGCCTGGTCGTTCCGCCAATGCCTTTTTGACCGCCTCTTGCCGGGTCGATGCAACCGCGACCACGGTGTGGCCTAGTTCGGTCACGAGATTTTCGAGATCAAGGGCAATGATCGGCTCGTCCTCGATGATCAGAACGCGCGAAATCAGCTGACGGTCGATCAAGCCTTGCGCGTCAACGATTGCGCGCTCGACCGACTCGGGCGTCTCGTCCAGGATGAAGGCCGCATCGTTGAGATTGAAACCCTCGACGGCGGTCAGCAGGAGCGCCGCACGTTTCTGTGCATCAAGCGCAGCGAGTCGTTCGGCAGGATCCGAAGACCTCTTTCCCGGCAACCCCGCGTGAATTTCGTCTTCGACCTGCCCTGCTGCGCTCGACCAGATGGCGTGGAAGACCTTGTACAAACCCACGCGTGGCGCGGCGCCCTCTGCAACGAGTACGTCGCCCGCCAACAAGGCGGTCAGAGCGGCGCGAACGTAGCTGTCGCCACTACTTTGCGAGCCGGCTAGTGCGCGAGCGTAGCGGCGCAGATAGGGCAGATGCGGGGCATAAAGCTGCGTCACGCTCATCGGATACCGCTCCCACGCCGCTCAGAATAGCCAACAGCATGCAGAACGCGCATTGTACACAAAAGTTCCATCGTCACTGGAACCTTCATCACGCCAATACGTTGACACGCCTGAAGGGATGGTGCCGAAGACTTAGTCGACAGTAAGGGGCTGTTTATGCGCTATTTTTATCGGCCTCTGTCTTGTTGCGGTTATGCAAAAGGGCACGGCACATGCAGGCTTTAAAAGTGTCCAGAGAAAAGAATCCCAACCCCAAAAAGATCAGGTCTGCCCGTGCTCGGCAGCAAGCGATCGGACACGAGCTTCGCCGACTCTTCGACAGCGTTGTGCAGGAACCCGTACCGAATGACTTTCTCGAACTGCTACGCAAAATCGAAGCCTCGGAGAAGAATCCGACGGGAGAAGGCTCGTCTTGACAACGCGCTCCCAAATGGTCCCGACGCGAACGATCAGGCCTGAGGAGCCCGACTCGTTCAAGGCTGAATTGCTCGAGCTCGTGCCGTACTTGCGGGCCTTTGCGCGCTCACTTTCCGGGCGACACGAGGGTGCCGATGATCTTGCGCAGGAGGCGCTCGTCAAGGCCTGGCAATCGCGTGATTCGTTCGTGCCCGGCACGAACTTGAAAGCATGGTTGTTCACGATCTTGCGTAATCAATTTTACTCCGAGAGACGGCGTGCCTGGCGACAGGTTCCCTGGGATGCGGAAAATGCCGATGCCATGCCCGGCAACAGCGATGATCAGGGTTGGGCCGCGGAGCTCTCGGATATCGCTCGCGCTTTGCAGGCTCTTCCCGCAGAACAGCGCGAAGCTCTCATCCTTGTTGGCGCAGGCGGATTTGCCTATGAGGAAGCCGCGCAAATCAGCAATTGCGCGGTGGGCACGGTGAAGAGCCGAGTCGCGCGCGCGAGGCGGGCTTTGATTGCTATCCTCGACGGCAATCAGGCGTTGCCGCCTTCTGATCGTCCTGCGCAGGGAGAAGCAGCTCGTGACATCATGGCGCAACTGGATCGTCTCGCGCCCCCAGACGTCGCAGAATCAGCCCGCATCAAGCGCAAGTGACATCCCGACTGAGAGCGGCTGGTCGCTTCGAGTCCGGCTGTTGATCTTCGTGACGATCGCGCTGCTGCCGATCGCGATTGTCAGTCTGTTTCAGGGTGTCGAACGCGCAAGGGCGGACAACACCAACGTGCACGACCGGTTGATACAGTCGGCACAGACGTTAGCGGCGGACGAGAATAACCTTCTTGCCTCTGCCGAGCAGATCGCCCGCGCAGTTTCCAACGTTGCCGCCGTGCGCACGATCCAGCCGACTTGCGACGATGTTCTCAAGGATGCCTTGGTCGGAATAACCTATTTTGGCAATCTGGCACGCATCGACGAGAACGGCATCGTTCGGTGTTCGGCCTTGCCAAATGCAAAGGGGCAAAGCGCCGCCACAATGCCGATTTTCCTGCAGGCAAAGCGCTCCAGTGGTTTCGTAATCAGCGGCGAACTTCCGAGCAAGATTCTACGCCGACCTGTCGTTGCCGGCATGCTTCCGCTCCACGGCCCAGGTGGCCGCTTCAGCGGCACGCTGGCGATCGCGCTGGACGCGCGGTGGCTCAACTCCTTGATGCGCACGCACGCCATTTCAAGCGGCGCTGTCGTATTCGTCTACGACATCGAGAAACACCTGTTGAGCAGTAACAATGATGCCGTTGCGCAAGCGCTGGTAGCGGGTGTCCAACCGGGAAAGCGAAGGGGGGCTTTGCAAGACGGCGTGGACGCCAGGGGCGAAGGCTGGACGTTCTATGAAGCCCCTGTGCGAGGTGGTTCGATTTTTGTCGCCTTTGGCATGAAGAAAACCGCGCTCTTTGGTGCGACCTATGTCAGCGTCGCTGCAGACTTTCTCACGCCCGTCTTGATGATCATTCTGGCTTGGGCGGCCATTTGGTTCGCGACGGAACAGCAGGTGACGCGCTGGATTTCCCACTTGCGGCGAATCTCGGGCGCCTATCGTGGCGGCCATTATTCCGTACGGCCGCGACTTGCGGGCGCGCCGCGAGAATTCGTCTCCCTTGGCGAGGACCTGTCGGAGATGGCTGAATCAATTCAAGACCGCGATCGCCGGTTGCGCGATGCTGTCGAACAGAAGTCCATCCTCATCCGCGAAATCCATCATCGCGTGAAGAATAATCTCCAGGTGGTCATGAGCCTGCTTAGTCTGCAAGCAGGTCAGGTCCGCGAAGCTTCCGCGCGGGAGGCCCTGCTGCAAGCCCAGGTGCGAATCAGCGCGCTCGCTTTGGTGCATCGCATTCTTCACGAAATCGAATATCAGTCCACGGTGGATGTGGGCCGCGTGATCCATGATCTCGCTCACCAGATCGCCGAAGGCATGCAGAATGACGACGGATTCGTCCGCTTCGACGAGAATATCATGTCCCGCAATGTGTCCGGCGATGTCGCTGTGCCGATCGCCCTCTTCGTGGCGGAAGTTCTGACCAACACGTTCAAGCACGCGTTTCCGCCCGGACACAGCGGCGTGATTTCGCTAGGCCTGCGTCAGGCGGGCGACGGAGAATTGCGTTTGACGATCGATGACGATGGCTCGGGATTCGATAGCACCACGGACGTTGGCGGACTTGGCAGCCGCCTCATCGATTTGCTGGCTCAGCAAGTCAATGGCACCGTCACGACCTGTTCCGTGCCCGGGGAGGGCACGCACGTGGAGCTATTATTCAAGGATCCGAGCCCAGCGGGAGCTGTCGCGAACTAAAGTCCGGAATAGTGGTGTCCGATCCAGAATGGCGGCCGGACAGCACGGTTGATCCGGCCCTCTGTCGGCACACAACCGCCGCGGCTTTTCTCACAAGGCGCCTGTTCAACTGGTGCTTGGCTATTTTGCTCAATGCCGTCACCGGCATGGCCGCAATGGCCTCGCGCTGCGAAAGCTTGCGGCTCGCTGCACCGCTCCGTACCTCTCTCGCCGCCTGGCTCGGCTGCGGCGGTCCCATCGACCGATATCATCCAGCCGAGTAAAACGATGACAACAGGGGCAAGGTATCTCTTCATGTTTAGGACCTTGGTCGGTCGGTATCAGCAAAACAGCCCGGCAACTTTACGCTGCCGGGCTGTTTTTCGCTCGAACCTGCACCGTTACGAGAAGGGGCGATCGAAACGGCGCGGCACGAACATGTGGGCTTCATGCGAAATACCGATCAGAACGTGATCCACACGCCGTTGCGCCAGTAGCCGCGTCCTTCGTGTTGGTTGCGCCAATGCCAGCGATGTCCGCGATGGTGCCGCCGCCACCAAGCATCGTCGTGGAAGCTGATGCGAAGTCCCGGCGCATATTGATAGCGAGACGTCGTGCGCCAGCATTCACCCCAGCGGTTGCACACCACATAGGCTGACGCGCTGTCCATGCTGGCGATCAAAACACCGGCCCCCAGCAGCGCAGCGGAAGCGATTGTTCCTAACACTTTCATGCCGATTCTCCTTGCTCGAAATCTTGATATCTCAGAACGGGTATGAGACTTGAATCGTTCCGCTAGGAACTTAGCCTGCTAACGATTGGCGTCAAATCCGACCCAGAAATACAAGAACGATGATGACCACCAGGACCAGGCCCACCGTGCTGCTCGGGTAGTAACCCCAGCCTTGGCTATATGGCCATGAAGGCCACGCACCCAGCAGCAACAACAGCAAGACGATAATGAGGATCGTGCCGAGCATGGTTATCTCCTCTCTCTAGCGTGAAGCCAGTCTGCGTTTTCTTGTTGCAGCTGCCTTCTTGGCTGAAGCAGTACGTTGCGCCTTGGGCCGTCTTGCCGATGCGGCTCCGCCCAAGCGTCCGCCTTTGCGTGACGGCGAATGATCTTCGGGCATGCCACGGCCCGACCCGCTCTTCTTGCCGCCTTTTGTTTCTTTGTTCACAGTTGCCCAAGCTCGGCGTTCTGCCTCTCGCTTGGGAGTCCCGCGACCCTCATAGCCTTCTTCGATATGTCGGGCCTGGCGTTTCTGCTTGTCGGTGTAACTCGACTTGTCGCCGCGTGGCATCACATTCGCTCCGCAAATATCCTAGCGGCAACGCGTCGCCACGATGAAAGTTCCAAGCCCGCATGCCCCTTCGAGGACAAAAAGCAGCGCTCGGCGCGAATGGCCAAACTTGATTCAGTAGGTTTTGGTTTCCTTCGCGGACCCGCTTTTTACTTTTCGCTCGGCTTCTTTCACGGCTTGCGAACCGGGTTTGGGCGAGTTGCTTTCGCGTTGTTTCGGCGCACCTATGATGTGCTTACCGCCTGAGTACGAAGGAGGATCACTCGCAGGAAACGAGTCATCCACCTGCCGGTCGATCGCGACTTCGCGCTTCTTCACTTCGTGAACCTTCTTCGGGTCTTTCTGGTCTTTTTTGGTCATGCGAAAACCGCCGAGTCCGTTGCTCCGTTAGTGTTCTTCAGGGGTGCATGGGCATCGCGTCCGAACGTGGCTCCGGATGACCGTGAACTGGCGTGAACCCCGCGTCAGGCGAGTGACGGAAGTGGCGGCCCGCATCCCGATTGAAGTGGCCATCTACATCGGAGAAGTAGAAGAAACCGTCAGTTCCCCAATAGCCATCATAAAACGGCCCATAGTACCCGTCGTAATAGCCATCGTAGTAGACGTCCTGATAACCCACATTTGCGCCGACGACGTAATCGTCCCGGTAGCGATCATCATAGGTACAGCCGCCGAGCAGCGCGACGGCTGCGACGGCCATCAGCAACCTTCTCTTCAGCATCGCATTTCTCCATTGCTGATTTCGCCCAGTAATAACGCTGCGATTTGCGATTCGATCCGTTGCGATGCGGGAAGCGGAATTTCAAGATATGGCGAAGTTCAACGATGGAACTTTCAGGCTCGTCGCACGTTCATATTCTGCGGGGGAATTTACAGATCGACCGAAAGGGAGATGGGACCATGATCTTCAAAAGCCCTCCATTACTGGTGGTGAGCGCCGTGTTCACTCTTGCGTTCGCCCCGTCGGCAATGGCCTTTACACATCATCCTGCGACTCCTGAGGAAATGCGCCAAACCGATGCACTGAATGCGCAGTCCTTGGCGAATGCCCAAGGGGCCGCGGGTAACCAGCAAACGGCCGCGATGACACCGGCTGCGGCCTCGACGACGGCCGCCGCGATAGCCCCGCTGAAGAGCCTTACGGCCGTGCCTCCAACGCTGAGCACTGCAAGTGTTCAAAGCAGCGGCGGTGCGACGGTGGGTAATGTCCAGAAAATTCTGACCAGTCCGGACGGCAAACCCTCGATGGTAAATGTCGCCTTGTCCAGCAATCAGAAGATCGTTGCGATATCGGCCGACGAGCTGAGTTATGACGCAGCAAAAAATGTTTTGGTGGCGACTCTGACGACTGAACAGATCATGTCGCTTCCCGCAGCCGGTTCCTGAACGGTTGCGCAACAAGATGTAAGCGAGCGGGACGGCCGCCAACCGGACTCATTCAATGTCCGGCCAGGTAAGTATGCGGCCGCCCCGGTTCGACTTTTCAAGCAGGCGTTTTGAGACGTGTCGACCGCCACCCACTCGAGATTTGAACCCTTCCATGCGTCCGTGCTGCAGAAGGCCGGCATGGTGGGCTCTTTCACCACAAAGGATGCAGTCACACGATTGTTTGCGCTCGCCGGCGTCGGGATCGATGGTCCGAACCCCTGGGACATTCAGGTCCACGACGAACGCTTCTTCCGAAGGGTATTGGGGGGAGGTTCGCTTGGCTTGGGCGAAGCTTATATGGACGGCGATTGGCATGCGGACTCGATCGATCAACTGTTCGATCGCGTGATCTCGGCGAAGCTGTCGGACAAGCTCGGAATGACGGTGCCGATCGCCGTGCTCATGCTCGCGGCACATTTACGAAACCGCCAATCTCTGTCCCGCGCCGAGGACGTCGCGCGAGCCCATTACGACCTACCCACCGACATTCATGAAGCCACCTATGACAAACGGTTGACCGCGAGTTGCGCCTATTGGAGGAACGCCACCAACCTGGACCAGGCGCAGGAGGACAAACTCGAATTGATCTGTCGCAAGATCGGTCTTCGCTCGCATCACTCGGTTCTCGACATTGGTTGCGGCTGGGGCGCTTTTATCGGCTATGCCGCAGAAGAGCATGGAACGCGATGCACCGGCATCACGGTCTCATCCGAGCAGGTCGCCTACATCAAAAATCGATACAAACTGCTTCCATTGCAGCCCCTGCATCTCGACTACCGCCTTTACGACGGCCCCCCGGTGGACCGTGTCGTCTCCGTCGGCATGTTCGAGCACGTCGGCGCCAAGAACCATCGAACCTTTTTTGAATGCGCACGACGATATTTGAAGCCCGGTGGAGTATTTCTGCTCCATACGATTTGGGAAAACGAGCGCCATCCAGTGATCGACGCCTGGCAGGACAAGTACATCTTTCCCAACGGCGATCTGCCATCGCTGGGCGAAATTGCTTCGGCCGTCGAAGGCCTCTTCGTCGTGGAGGATGTTCACAATTTCGGGACCGACTACGATTCGACGTTGATGGCCTGGAACTCCAATTTTCAATCTCGTCGCGCCGACGTAGCAACGAGGCATGGCGAGCGTTTTTGTCGAATGTGGGAATACTATCTGTTGCAGAATGCGGCCGCGTTCCGCTGCCGTCACATCAACGTAGGCCAGCTTGTTCTCACGCCCAACGGCCTTCGCGGCGGTTATCAGTCCGTACGTTGAGGATCGTCAGCAGATCAGACCGCAGATATCGTCACCAAAGAGCGAAGCCAAAAGCAGGGCGACGCAAAGGACGGCGACCGTCAGCAAAATCCAGCCAGGCAGAGTCCAAGCTTCGTAGTTAACGCCGCGATCAAGATCCACCGTACTCACCGTCCGATTTCGGGCCAGACTTGGCTACGGACAACGCCTTGCATCGCTATCGGTTCCCGCTTCTGGACCAGTATCCGTAAAGGCCGGCGCCGAACAGTGTGGATCTTCACTTTGACTGGCCGACGGCTGTCGTGGCCGCCGGCGTGTCTTGCTATGCGGCGTCGAAGGTCGCTTCATCCACCGCCTGATGGAGGCGTGAAAATCGGGCGCGTTGGCAGCCGCGCTCATGTAGTCGTTGATACGCAGCGTAACCGACGATGAGCAGCCCTATGCCAAGGACCACTCCGCCCACCAGCACGTACATGATCTGCATGTAGGCGAAAACCAAACCAAACAAGACGCTGACCATTCGCGCCAACCGTCATGAAAACGAGGAGAGTCTAGGCCGGGCCAGTTAATGCGGGACTACCGGGCCCGTCGAAGGACGTTCACAATCGCGAGATCGCCTAGTCCGCGGCAATCGAGACGGCGCGCCCCTGGTCCTTGAAATTGATCGCCTGAAGGTAGCGGATGCCTTCTTCGGCGATGTCGTCGCCGACCATGCGCGTGCTCTCGGCCGACAGTTCGTCCATGTCGATGTACATGCTGTAGAAGCCGCGCGTACGCGACGTGATGAGTCCGGCATTGAGCAGAGTCTTGATCAGGACGCGGAAGATGTTGGTCTCGCCCCTAAAACGCTTCTTAGGATCCTTGTTCTTGCGCCTCTCCATGATGTCGGCCAGAACGCGCTCGGGATCGAGGCCGAATTGGCCGTAGATGATCTGCTGTTGCTGCGGAGAGCCGTTGTTGAAGATGAGCGACTGGGCGCAATGCGCGGCCCAGTCCTCGACCATGTTGCGTTCGGACTCGGTAAGCTTGGGAATCGTCTTGTCAGCCCATATCTTGCCGAACTTGTGATGGAAAGCTTCGTCGGTCATCACGAGTTGAAACAGCTTTCGCGCGACGGGATCGCGGTTGTAGCGAAAGCCGTTGGCAAAGGCCCCCATCGCAAGACCCTCCACCAGCATCTGCATGCCGATGATCTTCTTGTAGACCGCCGGGCTCTCGATGATCTCGATCAGAAGCGCCTTCAACGCGGCGCCACAGGGTACAGGCCGCCCCCAGCGCGACTTGACGTATTTCGCAAAGGCCGTGACGTGACGCGCCTCTTCGCGCGTCTGGTTCGCGGCGTATTCCTGCGCGCCCTGGTCTTTCAAGACATGGCAGAGCGAAGCGGACAGGTTCAAGGCGCCCTGCTCGCCATGCAAGATCGATGAGAAATTCCAAAGCTGCATGTAGTTGATAAAACGGATTCGCTCCTTCGAATCGGACAGCTTCTCGGCAACATAGGGAAGGCGCAGGATCGGCTGCTGCTCTTCCGGCATCAAGGCCTCGTTCTCCAGGTCGAACGGGATGTCGAAGTCGATATACCTCTTGTCGAGTGGATCCCAGAAGTGGTCGTGCGTCGCGCTGATGATCTTGTCGAACGCGGTCGAGCGTTGCTCATAGCGATCGAGTTCGATCATCGACTCGAAATCGTCGGGCGCCACGGCTCCATACATCGCGTCTTTCGTGATGTTGCTGTCGGTCATGGCTTCTGCCTCCGAACCATTCAGTTGCGCGTCGGTATGACGACGTCGAGCTTCTCATAGCCCTTCACGAACGTCGAATAAGATCGTTTCGGCTCGCCCGCCATCTCGATCATCGGGAAGCGTTTCATGATTTCTTCCCAGATGATCTGGAGCTGCAGCTCGGCCAGCCGGTTTCCGACGCAACGATGGATTCCGAATCCGAACGAGATGTGCCGGCGCGGGTTCTCGCGTTCAATGTTGTAGTCATTGGGCCGTTCGATCACGTCCTCGTCGCGGTTGCCCGAGACGTACCACATGACGACCTTGTCACCCTTCCTAATCGTCTTGCCCTTGAACTCGAAGTCGCGGACCGCAGTGCGGCGCATATGGGCGAGCGGGGTCTGCCAGCGGATCGTCTCGGATACCATGCTCGAAATCAGCTCGGGACGTGCGCGCAGCTTGTCGTATTGGTCCGGATTCTGATTAAGCGCCACCACGCTGCCGGTGATGGTGTTGCGCGTCGTATCGTTGCCGCCGACGGTCAAGAGCACGACATTACCGAAATACTCGCGCGGCTCCATGTTCCTCGTGGCCGGATTGTGGGCCAGCATTGAAATCAAGTCGCCGCCCGGCTCGCTCGAATTCACTCGCTCGTTCCACAGCCCGTTAAAGAAGGATCGATACTCGTCCATCTCCATCTGCTTCTGTTCCATCGTGTCCACGATCCCGAAGCCGGGTGCCGCGGTGACGACATCCGACCAGCGCGACAGCTTGCGCCGCAGTTCGAAGGGAAAATCGAACAAGGTGGCAAGGGTCATTGCCGTCAGTTCAATCGATACCTTGTCGACCCAGTCAAATGGCACGCCGATCGGCAGCGAATCCAGAATCTTTCCGGCGCGCTCGCGGATGATCGGCCCAAGCACCTGCAAATTCGCCGGTGAGACGACAGGCGTCACGATCTTGCGCTGAATGTCATGCTTGGGCGGGTCCATCGCAATGAACATCGGCAAGGGATCGACATTGGCCTGGCCGCCGCCGATGGTGATACCGCCCAGCATATAGTCGGACGAGAAGACCTGGTGATTGGTGTCGACCGCCATGATGTCGTTGTACTTCGTGATCGACCAATAGGGCCCGAACTCGCTTTCGGCGCAGAAGTGCACCGGCTCTTCCTTGCGCAGCCGTTCGAAGTACGGCCACATCGTGTCCGACTGGAACAGGATGGGCTGGGCGACATTCAGCTTGTCGAGTGGCAAGGCATAGGCGGCGTCGCGGGCGTCTTTGGCCAAAGCGTTCACGGCGATATTCATGACGCGCTCCTAGTGTTGGCTGACGGGCATGCGGACGGTGAGGCCATCCAATTCCGCCGTCACCTTGAGCTGGCAAGACAAGCGGCTGTTCGGCGTCACTTCGGGTGCGAAGTCCAGCATGGTCTCCTCCATGTCCGTCTTCGGTGGAAGTTTCGCCAGGAAGCCATTCTCGACCATGACGTGACAGGTGGCGCAGGCACAGGCGCCGCCGCAATCCGCGTCGATGCCAGGCACGAGATTCTTCACGGCGCCTTCCATCACGGACCAGCCCTCGGGCACATCCACGACATGCTCCTTGCCCGTATGCTCGATGTATTTGATCTTCGCCATCGTCACTCGTCTTCAAATGCAGAAGGGCCGCCGCCGCAGAGCGACAGCCCGTCGACAGCGCTTTATTCCGCAGCGATCCGGACGGCAGCAGCGTTGCTGCGGTCTTTGAAATTGATCTCCTGCAGATACTTGATCCCTTCCTCGGCGATGTCGTCGCCGATCATGCGCTCGCCCTCGGCCTTCAACTCCTCCATGTCGACGTAGGTCGCATAGAACGCCTTGGTGCGCTCCGTGATCAGCCCGGACTTGAGCAGGGTCTTGATCAGCACACGGAAGATATTCGTCGACTCCTTCAGACGCTCGCGGGTGCGCTCGTGCGAACGCACCTCCATCAGCCCGGCGATGACCTTGTCGGGGTCAAGACCAAATTGCTGATACATCTGAACCTGCTGCTGCGGCGAGCCGAGATTCATCACCAGCGACTGGAAGCAGTGCGCTGCCCAGTCTTCGACGACGTTGCGCTCCTGCTCCGTCATGCGCGGGATGGTGCGGTCGGCCCAAATCTTGCCGAACTTGTGATGGAAGGCTTCGTCTGTCATCACGAGCTGGAACAGTTTCTTGGCCACCGGGTCCTGGTTGTATTTGTAGCCGGTGGCAAAGGCGCCCATGGCAAGGCCTTCGACCAGCATCTGCATGCCGATGATCTTTTTATAGACCTCCGGCGCCGAGATGATGTCGACCAGAAGCGCCTTCAGCACGGTGCCGCAGGGCCGCGGCCGGCCCCACCGCGACTTGACGAATTTGGCGAAAGCCGTGACGTGGCGCGCTTCTTCGCGTGTCTGATTGGCGGCGTATTCCTGCGCGCCCTGGTCCTTCAGCACATGGCAGAGAGAGGCGGAGAGATTCAATGCCCCCTGCTCGCCATGCAGGATCGACGAAAATGACCAAAGTTGCATCTCGTTGGCGAACTTTACCTTCTGTCCGGTCTTTTCCAGATGTTCGCGAACATAGGGGATCTGAAGTTGGAAGATCTGATCGTCCGGCATCATCTGCACATGTTCGATGTCGAAAGGCTCGTCAAAATCGATGTACTTCTTGTCGAGCGGATCCCAGAAATGATCGTGCGTCGCACTGATGATCTTGTCGAAGGCCGTCGAGCGTTTCTCGTAGCGATCGAGTTCGATCATCGACTCGAAATCATCCGGCGCGACCGCTTCGTAAATCAGATCCTTGGTGATGTTCCCGTCAGCCATTCATTCCTCCAGGTCTATCTGTCTTAATGATCGACGAGCGATTGCAAAAGTTCGCCCGTGCGTTCGATAAAGGCGTCGCGTTCGGTGTCGGCCAGGGGCTCGTCGCGGATCAGCCGTTCGACCAAGAGGCCGATGAAGACCGACGCAACGATGCGCGCCCGCGCTTCGGCCTGTTCGCCGCCAATCCAGGAGCGGATGGGCGCCATGAAACGGTCTTGTACCGCCTCGTTCAGAAGCGGCGCGGTCGCCGGCGACGTCGCGGCACGCAGCAGAAACTGAAACGCGTGCATGCGGTCGTTGTCGTGATGCGCATGGTTCGCCATCATCTTGGCGATGTCGCGCCCAAACGTCTGGCGTTCCCATTGCGAAATCGCATCGGGGCGGATCGAATCCTTCAGCGCAGCCGCGAAGAGCCCGTCCTTGCCGCCGAAATAGCGATTGATCAACGCCGCATCAACGCCGGCATCGGCTGCGATGTCGCGCAGATACCCGCCCTCATAACCCGAGCGGGCGAAATGGGTCTTTGCGGCTGCAAGGATGGCCGCGCGCGTCGCATCCGCATCGCGCTTGCGTGCGAGAGGACGATCCGAAGCGAGGGTCTGCGCGTTTGTCATCCGTAAATGACAAGGTGACTCGACTCGCCGAAGATGTCAACAGCGGATGACATGTGTATTTTGGCCCTTTCCTGCGGGCGCTGTTCTATACGGCACCCGACGATGACACCCGAACAGCAAAGCTTGGTCGACGCGATTTCCGCGGTGCTGCAAGGCGATCCTCGGATCGAAGCGGCGTGGCTCGCGGGAAGTCTCGGCCGAAACGCCGGGGATGAATTTAGCGATGTCGATGTCGTCGTCCTTTGTCCTGATGGCACAGCAAATGAAATCGCAGCCAAACCTGGACTGCTTAACTTTGCAAAGCCCGTGCTCATCAACACGCTTTTCGGCGGACGCGTCGTGAATGTGATCACGCCGGACTGGCAGCGCTTCGACCTGGTCTTCGCGGAAGCGAGCGATCTGTCGCGCTATAACGCGAATGATCTCAAGCAGCTCTTCAATCGCACGGGAAGGGAGCCGCCTCGCACCGCTCCTGTATCCCGCCCGTCGACAGCGGAAGGCCTGGCGAAGCTCGTCCAGGAATTCTATCGCGTCATGACTCTCGCGCCGCTTGGCATCGGACGAAAAGAGTACATCGTCGCACTGAGCGGCATCGAACTGTTGCGAAGAATGACTGTCGATCTGATGTTGGAAGAGAACGGCGTCGGACAGAACCAGCGCGGCGGCGCGCTCCGTCTCAATCCGTTCTTGACTTCGGAACAGATCGAGTCGCTCCAATCGCTGCCGGCAGTCGCCGCCGAACGCGACAGCCTGCTCCGTTGCCAGAAGGCCATCGCAAATATCTTCCTGCCGAGGGCGAAAGCGCTTGCGGCTCGTGTCGGGATGGAATGGCCATCAGCCTTGGAAGACGCATCGCGGGCGCATCTCAAATCGCAACTGGATTTGGAAATTTAAGGTCAGGCGCCGGAAAACTCCTTCTCCATTGCTTCGCGCATCTTGAACTTTTGCGGCTTGCCAGTAACGGTCATCGGGACGGTGTCCACGAAACGGATATAGCGCGGCACCTTGAAATGCGCGATGCGATCCTTGCAGTAAGCTCGCACATCCTCCTCGCCTAACGCGTGCCCCGCGCGCACGCGGATCCAGGCGCAGACCTGTTCGCCGAATTTGCGATCCGGCACACCGAAGACATGTGCCTCCTGCACGGCCGGATGGGTATAGAGGAACTCTTCCACCTCGCGCGGATACACATTCTCTCCGCCGCGGATGATCATGTCCTTGAGCCGCCCGACGATGCGCACGTAACCGTCGGCATCCATCGTCCCAAGATCGCCCGAATGCAGCCAGCCACCGGAATCGATCGTTTCGGCCGTTCGCTCGCGTTCGTCCCAATAGCCCTGCATCACCGAATAGCCGCGACAACAGATCTCCCCCGGCGTGTCGATGGGTACGGGGTTTCCGTCTTCGCCGATCAATTTGATTTCGAGGTGCGGCCCCGGACGGCCGACCGTTTCGACCTGCTTCTCGAGCGGATCATTCTTCGTCGTCATGTGATTGACCGGACTGGTCTCGGTCTGGCCATAGGCGATCAGCACTTCCGTCATGTGCATGTCGGCCTGCACGCGCTTCATCACTTCGACCGGACAGGGCGCGCCTGCCATGATGCCCGTGCGCAATGATGTAAGATCGAACTCGCGAAAGCGCGGATGCTCGAGCTCGGCGATGAACATGGTCGGAACGCCATGCAACGCTGTGCAACGCTCGGCTGCGACAGCTTCGAGAGTCTTGAGCGGATCGAAGCCGTCGTTGGGAAATACCGCGGTGGCACCATGGCTGATGCAGGCCAGATTGCTCATCACCATGCCAAAGCAGTGATACAGCGGCACAGGGATGCAGAGACGGTCGCGTTCCGAAAATCGCATGCCGTCACCGACGATGCGGCCATTGTTGAGGATATTGAAGTGGCTGAGCGTTGCGCCCTTCGGCATTCCGGTTGTACCGCTGGTGAATTGAATGTTGATCGCGTCGTCCGGCGACAAGGTGCGCGCGAGGTCCGCGAGCTGGGTGGCACGATTTTCCGCATGGGCAGAGATTTCCGTGAATCCCCACATGCCGGCTGGAGGTGTTTCTCCCATGGCAATGACATGCTTGAGATGCGGGAGTCGTTGCGCATTCAGTTGTCCCGGCGCACATGCCTCCAACTCCGGCGCAAGTTCCACCAGCATGCCGCAATAGTTGCTTGTGAGATATTTCTGCGCCGTCACCAGCGCGACGCACCCTGATTTGTTGAGGGCAAATTCAAGTTCGAAGGTGCGATAGGCCGGATTGATGCAGACGAGGATCGCGCCGATCTTTGCAGTCGCGAACTGGGTCAAACACCATTCGTAACAGTTCGGCGCCCAGACACCGACGCGATCGCCCTTGCCGATACCGAGCGACAGCAGTCCCGCCGCAAGCCGGTTCACGCGCTCGCGATACTCCGCATAGCTCCAGCGCACGCCTTGGTGACGCACGATCAAGCCATCGCGTGAGCCATGCGTGTCCGCTGCACGATCAAGACAGGCACCGATGGTTTCATAAACCAGCGGCTTGTCGCTCGTGGCGCTGAAATAACTTTGACGCATCACCATGTTCGCGACACCCACTTAACTCAATACACAACTACGCTTCTGATGCTCTTGCCTTCTTCCATCAGGTGAAATGCTTCGTTGATCTGTTCCAGAGGCATGACATGGGTGATCATGGGATCGATCTGAATGAGACCTTTCATGTACCAGTCGACGATGCGCGGCGTATCGGTCCGCCCGCGCGCGCCGCCAAATGCTGTGCCACGCCATATCCGCCCGGTGACAAGCTGGAAGGGTCGGGTTGCGATCTCAGCTCCCGAAGGCGCGACGCCGATAATGACGCTCTCTCCCCAGCCGCGATGACAGGCCTCCAAAGCCTGGCGCATCACTGTCACATTTCCCGTGCAGTCGAACGTGTAATCCGCGCCACCTCCGGTGAGCTCAACGAGATGCGCGACGACATCCCCGCTCGCTTTCTTTGGATTGACGAAATGCGTCATGCCGAAGCGGCGTCCCCACTCTTCCTTTTCGTCGTTGATGTCGACGCCGACGATCATCTGGGCGCCCACGAGCTTCAGGCCTTGGATCACGTTGAGTCCGATGCCGCCGAGACCGAAGACGACTGCGTTCGCGCCAGCCTTGACCTTGGCTGTGTTGATCACCGCGCCCACGCCCGTCGTCACACCGCAGCCGCAATAGCAGGCCTTGTCGAATGGCGCGTCTTCGCGAATCTTTGCGACCGCGATTTCCGGCAGAACCGTAAAGTTCGAGAAGGTCGAGCAACCCATATAGTGATGAATCATCTTGCCGCGATGAGAGAAGCGAGACGTACCATCGGGCATAAGGCCCTTACCTTGCGTGGCGCGGATCGCGGTGCACAGATTTGTCTTGCCTGAGAGGCATGACTTACATTGGCGACACTCGGGCGTGTAGAGCGGAATGACATGATCGCCCGGCTTCACGCTTGTCACGCCGGCGCCGATTTCGCGCACGACACCCGCACCCTCATGACCCAGGATCGAGGGAAACAAGCCCTCGGAGTCGAGACCTGAAAGCGTATAGGCATCGGTGTGGCAGATTCCGGTCGCCTTGATCTCGACAAGAACCTCGCCTGCCTTCGGGCCCTCCAGATCGAGTTCGACGACTTCGAGAGGCTTCTTCGCCTCGAAGGCAACTGCGGCGCGTGTTTTCAAATTGTCCTCTCGCGGCTGACGCTCCCAAGGCGCGATCAAAACGGCATTCCGTGCGTTGCGCAACTCCGTCTCTGACGCATAGGCTCGCCGACTGCGGAAAAGAGGCCAGCCTATGAAACTGCGCAACAAATTCACGGAGCTCCTGGGCCTGAGCGTTCCCATTGTGCAGGCCCCGATGGGTGGCGGCATTGCAGGGCCCAAGCTAGCCGCCGCGGTGTGCAACGCCGGCGGACTGGGTTTGCTGCCGATCTGGCCCATGCAACGCGAACAAGCCGCATCGCAACTGACAGAACTTCGGCAGGCCACGTCAGGAGTCTTTGGCGTCAATCTCAATGTCGCCTTCGGTCCGCAGGCTCACCTGGAACTGGCATTGGAATTTTCTGTGCCGGTGATCCATTTCTTTTGGGGCGATTGCACACCTTTTGTCGCGCGTGCCAAGTCCAAGGGTGCCCTCGCGATGGCGACGGTCGCCAGCGCCGCCGAAGCGCGTCGCGCGCGCGACGCGGGAGTCGACATTCTCGTTGCTCAAGGACTCGAAGCCGGCGGGCATGTCTGGGGAACGATCGGCCTTGCGGCCCTGGTTCCGGCTGTCGTCGATGCCGGCGGTGGGATGCCCGTCGTTGCAGCGGGCGGCATCGCCGATGGGCGCGGCTTGGCATCCGCCCTCATGCTCGGCGCCAGCGGCGCGATGTTGGGGACAGCTCTGCTTGTCGCGGACGAATGCGGGGCCCATCCGCAATACAAGACCGCCATCCTCAACGCAGGCGAAGGCGACACGGCCTATGGCACCGTGTTCGACACAGGCTGGCCTGGCGCGCCTTGCCGCCTATTGCGCAATTCGACGTTCAAAGCTTGGGAGTCAGCAGGTTCGCCTGCAAGCGGCACGCGTCCTGGCGAAAGTGACATCGTCGCGCACGGTTCAGGCCGCCTACCGATTCCACGCTACAGTGTGCAACCGCCCGCGGCGGACGTTGAAGGCAATATCGAAGCGATGGCGTTGTATGCCGGACAAGGCGTCGGACTCGTCAACATGGCCGCACCGGCCGCAACGATCATCTCGAAGATCGTTCAGGACGCCCAGGACCTCCTTCTGGATGAACAGAAGTGACAATACTGTCGAATTGCGCTGTCATTGCCGACATCAAATGAGGAGATGCCCCCATGCATGTCACCGTTCTGCTCCAACCACTGATCGCGCTCGTGTTCGGAATACTGATCTTGATTCTGCCGCGTATCCTCAACTATCTCGTTGCGATCTACTTAATCCTGCTCGGCGTGACGGGGCTCTTCCCGCACCTGATCGAACGTTACATGGGCTGAAGGCGCTTAAGCGCTATTCGGCCGCTTTCGCCACGGGGCTTTTGCCGAGTGCAATGCGCTCTTCAGCCATGCGATCGGCGATCACATTGGTCGGCTCGCCGTCGCGCGCGGCACGCTCGAAGATTGCCGACAACGTGTCTGCGATGCCGAGCACGCGGCGCTCGACTTCATTGTCGCTCCAATTCTCGATCTGGGCTGCGACACGGATGATGCCTCCGCCATTGATCACATAGTCTGGCGCGTAGAGAATGTCGCGATCACGCAGCATTGCGCCATGATGATCGCGAGCGAGCTGATTGTTGGCGCCACCGGCGATGACACGCGCATGCAGGCGCGAAATGCTCTGGTCGTTCAAGATGGCGCCCAGCGCATTCGGCGAAAGAACGTCGCATTCGCAGGTGACGATCTGGTCAGGCGTCGCCGCGACCGCGCCAAGTGTCTCGACGGCTTGGGTGACGGCGGCCATGTTCGTATCGGCGACGATCAGTTTTGCACCTTCGGCGTGCAAGCGCTTCGCCACGCCCATGCCGACTTTGCCCAAACCCTGGATCGCGACGCGCAAGCCCTTCGTCGTGTTGGACCCAAGGCGGTGGCGAACGGCCGCCTTGAGTCCCACAAACACGCCAAGCGCTGTCGCGGGTCCGCTATCGCCGCCTGCCCTGCCCGGCTGATCGTAGCCTGCGATGAACTTCGTGCCGCGCGCGATCACCGGCATATCCGGTGGGAGGATGCCGACGTCCATCGCCGTGATGTAGCGTCCGCCTAGCGTGTTGATCGCTTCGGCATAGGCCGCGAATTTCGCGTCCGACTTTTCCTTCACCGGATTGCCGATGATGACGGCTTTGCCGCCACCAAGCGGCAGATCGGCGATTGCGTTTTTATAACTCATGCCCTTGGAAAGCCTGAGCACGTCGGTCAGGGCGGCGTCCGCCGTGGCATAAGGATACATGCGCGTGCCGCCGCATGCGGGGCCAAGCGCCGTTGAATGAATCGCAATGATCGCCTTCAGTCCGGATTTGGCGTCATCGAAGAACGCGACCGCTTCGTGATGGTCGAAGTCGGGAGACTCAAAAACGTTCATTCTGCGGCCTCCGTGACCGGCGCGGGGCGCTCGGCGTCGCTCATGTGCAGTCGGCGCAGAAGCACTGCTTCCTTTGCCTTCGTTTGCTTGTAGTTGCCGTCTTTGATGTATCCGTAGCCCTTCACATCCAGTGGAAGTGCCGCAAGCGAGACCGCCGTGGCGTGGTTGGCTGGCGTCAGGTTTGCTGCAACGTCGGCAAGTAGTTTTTCGTACTCCGCAATCATCGCCACTTCGAGCTTGCGCTCGGGATTGTGTGCGAAGATGTCGAGCCAGGTGCCACGCAAACCTTTGAGCGCCGCAAGAATGCGGAATGCCACCATCATGTACGAACCGAATTGCATCTTGCGTGGGCGACCGGTTTTGGGATCGGTCGCGCCGAAGATTGGCGGCGCCAGATGGAACGAGAGGCGGAAGTCGCCCTCGAACTCCTGATTCAGCTTTGCATGGAACTCGCCGTTCGTATAAAGCCGCGCGACTTCGTATTCATCCTTATAGGCCATCAGTTTGAACAAGGCGCGCGCTGCAGCTTCGGCGAGACCGTGCTTGCCGGGCGTTTTGATCGCTTCGGCCGCCCGGATGCGGTCGAGCGTGGAACGGTAGCGTTCCGCATAAGCCGCGTTTTGATAGTCCTTGAGAAACGCCATCCGCCTCGCCACGATCTCGTCGAATGTCTCGGCAAATTTTGGACCTTCCGGTCGGTCAAGCCCGGCCAGCTTGAGGATCGCAGCCCGGTCATGTGCCGCAAGACGTCCCAGACGGAACGCGCGCTGGTTCGCTTTCACCGCTGCGCCATTGAGCTCGATGGCCTTGAGGATCGCCTCCTCGCCGATCGGGATCTCGCCGAGCTGATAGGCAAATCCGGTTTCCAACATGTTCGCATAGATGGTGTCGCCGAGCAGGCGCAGCGCGAGTTCCTCGGCGTCGATGCTTTCGATCCGGCGCGAGGCACGTGCAATGCGCGCGCGCATCGCTGCAACATCGTAGTTGATGGCATTATCGGTGATGAAAGCGGCCGTCGGCGTCACGTCTTCGTTGACGATGGAAACGGTGCGCTCGCCATCGAGATAGCCGAACGTGTCGGGCTTGGCAGACATGACAATGTCGCAACCGATGAGAACGTCGGCCTGGGCAGTCGGAACGCGCGGGCCATTGATGCGCGCCTTGGGAGCGGCAACGCGGACAAAAGAAGTGACCGCGCCGCCCTTCTGCGCCAGGCCCATCATGTCGAGCGTGGCGGCTGTCTTGCCTTCGATATGGGCGGCGGTTCCCAAGATCGCGCCGATGGAAGTGACGCCCGTGCCGCCTATTCCGCCAATGACGATGTTGAACGGCTCGCGCGTGACCTCGGGCAGAGTCGGTTGCGGCAGGTCGAAGGCAGCTTCCGACTGGCCGTTCTTGGCGCGCGTCTTCAACGCGCCGCCGTGCACGGTCACGAAGCTCGGACAGAACCCTTCGACGCAGGAGAAATCCTTGTTGCAGGACGACTGGTTGATCTTGCGCTTACGCCCGAACTCGGTCTCCAGCGGTTCGACGCTGACGCAATTCGAAGTTCGGGAGCAGTCGCCGCAGCCTTCGCAGACGAGTTCGTTGATGAAGGCGCGCTTGGGCGGATCCTCCATCAAGCCGCGTTTGCGTCGACGACGCTTTTCCGCGGCGCAGGTTTGATCGTAGATCATCACCGTCACGCCGCCGATTTCTCGCAACTCCTTCTGAATCGAATCGAGATCGCGGCGGTGTTCGATGCGTGTGCCGGATGGAAAGTCGGACGTCTTATGCTTCTCCGGCTCATCGCTCATGATCACGAGCTTTTTGATTCCCTCTGCCGAAACCTGTGCGGCCATCTCGGCGACGGTCAGCTCGCCGTCGACGTGTTGACCGCCGGTCATCGCAACCGCGTCGTTGTAGAGGAGCTTGTAGGTGATATTGACGCCGGCTGAGATGGCGGCGCGGATCGCCAAAATACCCGAATGGAAATAGGTGCCGTCGCCCATGTTGGCGAAAATGTGCGGTCTGTCCGTGAAAGGTGCTGCGCCGATCCAGGGCGTGCCCTCCGCGCCCATTTGCGTGAAGAGCGCAGTGTTGCGTGTCGGCTGCCATGTCACCATGTAGTGGCAACCAATCCCGGCCATGCCGATGGAACCTTCCGGCACTTGAGTCGAGGTGTTGTGCGGACACCCTGAGCAATAGAACGGCGCCCGCTCATAAAGCGTCGTCATGCCCTCTTGTTCGCGATGCTTGGTTTCGAGCCTGTTGACCAGCGCGCGCATGCGCGACGTCCACTTGTCCTCGCCAATGATCTTCGCGAGCGCAAGCGCGACCAGTCCGGCATCGAGATCGAGGATCGAACGGACAAACGGCTTGCCATCGCGGCCGAGCTTGCCATACACGCGCGGGCGCTTTTCCGCGTTCATGTTGTAGAGGATGGACTTGATCTGTCCTTCGATCAGGTCGCGTTTTTCCTCGATAACGAACACTTCCTCAAGACCATAGGCGAAGCGCGCGATCTGCGTCGGTTCAATCGGCCATGTCATGCCCATCTTGAGCACACGGAGCCCGAGCGCCGCCGCCTCGGCGTCGCCGATGCCCAGATCGTCCAGCGCCTGCCGGAGATCGAGATAGGATTTGCCGGCGGTGACGATGCCGATCCGCGCATTCTCCGAGTCCATCACGACACGGTTCAGCACATTGGTGTGCGCGAAGGCGATGACGGCCGGAATTTTGTGGTCGCGCAGACGCCTTTCCTGAGCCTGCGGATTGTCACCGATACGAATGGACAGGCCATCCTTGGGCAGAGGAAAGCCGAGCGGCCTGACGATCGGGACGCGATGCGGATGCACTTCGACGGTCGCCGAAGCGTCCATCGTCTCGGCCAGCGCAATCATCGAAACCCAGGTGCCGGCATAGCGCGACAGCGCCCAGCCATAGATGCCGAAGTCGAGCACTTCCTGGATGCCGGCCGGATTGAGCACCGGAATTTCGGCATCGACCATCGCATATTCGCTCTGGGACGGAAGAGTCGACGACTTGCAGGCGTGATCGTCGCCAAGGATCGCGAGCACACCGCCCTTGCTCCAGGTGCCGGCCGCGTTGGCATGACGGAAGGCATCTCCCGAACGATCAACGCCCGGTGCCTTGCCGTACCACATGCCGAAAACGCCGTCATACTTGGCGCCTGGATAAAGGTTTGCCTGCTGCGAACCCCATACGGCGGTGACCGCCAGGTCTTCGTTCAGACCGGGCTTGAACACGATGCTGTGCTTGTCGAGAAACTTCTGCGCCCGCCAGAGTTGCTGGTCGAGCCCGCCGACCGGAGAGCCGCGGTAGCCGGAAATGAAGCCCGCCGTTTTCAATTTGGCGCGACGGTCCAACTCATGCTGCATCATCGGCAGACGGACGAGCGCCTGGATGCCGGTGAGGAATACGCGGCCGGTCTCGACTTCATATTTGTCGTCGAGCGAGATGGGCATCAGTGTCATGTGCTTGTCCTGGTGCCCTAATATGGGGTTGCCCGACTCTAATCGGAAGTTGCGCGAACATACCTTTTGCACATCGCAATTGGGTTGCCATTTGGGGGCTGGAGTCGCAACAGAGGTGCGAACGGCGCGCACGCCGAGCAATAAATACATCGTCTGCGGCCACGCTTTACAGTCGAGGGCCGCCGGTTCTCTATTGCCCCATGCAGAGTCTTGAATCCCTTCGACCTAAGCATCCGGAAATCCGCCCGGACTACACGATCGACCAGCATTGGGAGCGCTATGACGACGCCCAGCATGGCATGTGGCGAACCCTCTTCGAACATCAGGCCAAGATCCTACCAGGCCGCGCCTGCGCGGAGTTTCTCGAGGGGCTGAAGAAACTCAATTTGGTCTCGGACCATATCCCCGAGTTCGACCGGTTGTCGGATGATTTGCTGCGGTTGACAGGCTGGAAGGTCGTCGCCGTCCCCTCATTGGTGCCCGACGAGGTTTTCTTCGACCACCTTGCCAACCGCCGCTTTCCGGCGGGACAGTTCATCCGACGGCCCGACCAGATCGACTACATCGAAGAACCGGACGTTTTCCACGATGTGTTCGGGCATGTCCCGATGCTCGCGCATCCCGTCTTTGCCGACTATATGCAAGCCTATGGCAAGGGCGGCCAGCGGGCGCTGAACGAATTCGGCGCGCTCAAAAACCTCGCCCGGTTGTACTGGTACACGGTCGAGTTCGGGCTGATTGCCAAGCCCGATGGTTGGCGCATCTACGGTTCGGGCATTGTCTCGTCGCGCGCGGAGTCGGTCTACGCGGTCGAAAGCGCATCGCCGAATCGCATCGGGTTCGATCTCGAGCGCGTGATGCGCACCGAATATCGCATCGATGATTTCCAGGAGAGCTACTTCGTCATTCACTCATTCGAGGAGCTCTTCGCCGAAACATACAAGGATTTCGCCGCGCTCTATCGCAAGCTCGCAAACGGGCCGAGCTACAAACCCGGTGACGTCCTGGCGACCGACCACCTTTACACCAAGGGCACGCACACCTATGTCGGCGGCAGTCACGCGGCGGAGTAAATGGGCTAGTGCCTCATCGCGGCAATGTCCTCAGCCGAGGTTTTCGTTCGGATTTCGAGCAGGTGACCGCCGAGTTCTCGAAAATAGACAACGCGACCGCCGTTGAATTCTCCCACTCGCATATCTTCGTTCGAATAGGGACCGCTGCCGTGCTTGAGCCCCTTGGCTTGCACGCGGCCGAAAATGGCATCGAACTCGCTGGGGCTCACCTGGAATGCATAGTGATGCACTTCGACGGGTTTGCGCCGGTCGTCGAAATCAAAGGTGGTGTGTTCGTTGATCGCAACTGGAACAAACGGACCGTAAGGTTCCCCGCAGTGGAGACCGAAGATCTCCGCGAAGAATTTGGCGGCAGCGAGTTTGTCGTGCGCGGGAACGATGGTGTGGTCGAGGACAATGCTCATGACCGAGACTCCCAACCTTCATTTTCTAAAGTAACATCTTTCTAAAAGAAGGTCAAGGCGCTGCGGGGTGCGGCGCCCTATCCGTTCAGCGCATCCAGCACGGCGCGTTCGGTCAGAATCTGCGGCAAAATCTTCGGCTCGACGGCGCCGGGCGCATAATACAGATAAAGCGGCACGCCCGGACGGCCATGCTCCGCGAGAAGCGCGGTGATCTCCGGATTGCGGCGTGTCCAGTCCGCCACGACGTAGGCGACGTGGTGCTGCGCGAAAGCTTGCCGCACGCGAGCGCCCGAAAGCGCCGCCTCATCATTGACTAGACAGGTGATGCACCAGGCGGCTGTCGCGTTGACGAATACGGCGCGGTTTGCTGCACGCAGCGCGGCCAATCGTGCGGCCGAGTAAGGCTCCGATGCCAAACCGGTAACGTTGACGCTGCTTCCGGTCGTGGCCGGAACCGCTTTGAGTAGCGCGAGACAGGAAAATGCCACGACCATCGCAAGCAGTGTGATCAGTGCGCCGATCCCCCGACCACGTGGCGAGGCATTCCGGCTCGTGCCCCAGACCCAGGCGGCAAAGCCGGCGGCGACCATGGCGGCGAGCGCGCAGGCAACTGCATTCGCTCCAGCCTGTTGCGCGAGCACCCAGACGAGCCACGCCGCTGTTCCATACATGGCGAAGGCGAGCACCTGCTTGAGATAGAGCATCCAAGGGCCCGGTTTGGGCAGCGCGCGCATCACGGCAGGAGAAATTCCGACGAGCACAAACGGAGCCGCAAATCCCAGACCAAGCACAAAGAAGATCGCGAGCGCGATGGCCGCCGGTTGCGTGAGGCCATAACCAAGAGCGCTGGCCATGAACGGTGCCGTGCAGGGCGCCGCCACAGCCACCGCGAGAATGCCCGTGAAAAACGAGCCCGCTTCGCCGCCTCTTCGCGTCAGCCCTTCACCGCCGCCAAATGCCGCGAGTTCGAAGACGCCGGAAAGATTGAGGCCAACGCCGAACATCAAAAGCGCAAAAGCGCCGACCACGATCGGTTCCTGCAGCTGAAAGCCCCAGCCGATTGTCTGTCCTCCGGCACGCAGCGCAATCAGCAACGCGCCGAAACCGACGAAACTCAGGATCGCGCCTACCCCGTATGCCAGGCTCTCGCGCACTGCTTCCGCGCGATCCCGACCGGCTTGCGAGGAAAGCGCGAAGGCTTTCATCGCCAGCACGGGCAAGACGCACGGCATCAGGTTGAGAATGAGCCCGCCGACAAATGCGAAGGCGAGCGCCAGCAACAAACCGACGTCCGACTTTTCCCCGTCATCGAACGTCGCAGGCGGAACAGGCCCAGGCAACGCTTTGACCTGCAGCGCCGACACAGAACCGTCAGACGAGGAAAGCACGAGCACACCTTCGAGGGCGCCACCCTTCTTGGCAAAGGACTTGCCTGGCGTCATGCGCAACACGAGTCCATTGTTCGCGAAACCCATCGTCTGGGCCGCGGGGGCGATGACGACGCCCGTCGCAAACGGGAAGAACTGCGCGCCAACGGGATGGGCAGCCACGAGCGCCTTGGCCGCGACGTAAAGTTCGAGTGCTGGTCCGAGCGCGTAACGCATCGCCCATGGCGACGGCACCGGGAGACGCGCACGCGCGGCCGTGAACGCCGCGACTGCCGGAGCACTCTGAGCCGAAGCGCCGATCTTGATCGGCAGTACCAAGTCGGCGTCCTCGGGAATGCAGATCTCTTTGCAGACCAGCCAGCTCGCCTTGGCGCTCAACGTGATGGTACTGCCCGTTGCAGCGTCGGTTGGTGCGGTCAGCGTCGTGAGAATCCAGACTTTTCCTTCGTAGCCATAGTCCATGAAAGGTCCAACCGGCAGACGCATCGGATAGGGCCACTTCAACGCGCCCGCTTTCCAGCCTCCGGGAAGCGACCAGTTCAGCGTCGTCGGTTGACCAACGTCGCCTGGGTTGAGCCAATAGGTGTGCCACTTTGGACGGATCACTTGCTCGAATGCGACGGTGACAGTTCCGCCAGGAGCAACGCTCGCGCTTTCTGCGACGAGGCGGGCATGGACTTTGGGCCCACCGTCGACCTGCGCCACGGCCGGAAATGTAATGCCGAGAAACACCAGAACGGTGACGAGCCATTTCATGGCACGGCTATAGCGTTGACCGGACGCTCCCGCCAGCACCCCTCGCGCAGGCGTGACCGCGGCGATAGGCTGCGCGCCCGCCATCGAGGAGAGAAACATGCGCAACAGCAACCGGCAATGGATCCTGAAGAAACGTCCCGTGGGCGACATCAGGCAAGGCGATCTCGAACTCGTCGAGACAGCTATTCCGGTGCCTGGCCCCGGTCAGATTTTGGTCCGGACACTCTATTTGTCTCTCGATCCGACAAACCGCATCTGGATGAGCGACATGGACCAGTACATGCCGCCCGTGCAACTTGGCGAGGTGATGCGCGGCGGCACGCTCGGCGTCGTCGAGCAATCGAACAATCCCGACTACAAAGTCGGCGATATCGTGAACGGTCTGGCGGGCTGGCAGGAATACGTGGTTACCGACGCCGCACAGAAGATGACCAAAGGGCCGGTGCCGCTGCCCGCCTATATGAGCGTGCTTGGCATGACGGGAGCCACGGCCTATTTCGGGCTGCTCGATCTCGGTAAACCGAAGGCCGGCGAGACTGTAGTCGTTTCCGCGGCGGCCGGTGCAGTGGGCTCCATCGTTGGCCAGATCGCCAAGCTCAAGGGCTGTCGCGTCGTCGGCATCGCCGGCAGCGACGAGAAATGCCGCCACCTCGTCAAGGATTTCGGCTTCGACGCCTGCATCAATTACAAGAAGGAGAACATCCGCGCGGCCTTGAAGCGCGAATGCCCGAACGGCATTGACGTCGACTTCGAGAATGCCGGTGGCGAGATTCTCGAGGCAGTACTGGAACAGATCAACCTCAAGGCCCGCATCGTCCTGTGCGGCATGATCTCGATGTACAACGACAAAGAACCACGGCCAGGGCCAAGTCTCACGAACGTTCTGATGAAGCGCGCCCGCATCGAGGGCTTCATCATCATCGACTACTTCCCCAGACTCGGAGAATTCGTCGCCGACATGAGCAAGTGGGTTGGCGAAGGCAAAATCAAATACGACACGACTGTCGTCAAAGGGATCGAGAATGCACTGAGCGCGCTCAACATGCTCTTCACCGGCGCAAACACGGGCAAGCTACTCGTGCAGGTGTCGGAAGAACCGTGAAGATCAGCGGTGGGCAGTTTCGTGGCCGCGCGCTTATTGAACCCAGGGACGGCCGCGTGCGCCCGACATCGGACAAGGTGCGCCAGGCGATCTTCAATATTCTGGCGCACAATGATTTTGGCACAAGCTTCGTGCTGGAGGGCGCAAAGGTCATCGACATCTTCGCAGGTACGGGTGCGCTGGGAATCGAAGCGCTGAGCCGCGGTGCAAGCTTCTGCCTCTTCGTCGATGACAATGCGGACAGTCGCGCACTGATCCGCAGGAACATCGAGGCGCTCAACCTGACGGGAGCGAGCAAAATCTGGCGACGTGATGGGACAGCGTTGGGACCACTCACAGCCGGCGCCGGGGGTCCGTTCGACCTCGCCTTCCTCGATGCGCCCTATCGGCAAGATTTGACGCAACGGGCGCTGGCGTGTCTCGCGCAAGGTGGGTGGCTCGCAAGAAATGCACTTATCGTCGCCGAGACCGCAGCAGACGAATTGCTGACGGCGTCGCCTGATTTCAAATGCGTCGACCGCCGCACCTACGGTGAAACGTCGGTTCACACCTTTGGCATATCGCCTACCTGAGTCTGGAACTCTCCCGATTCAAGCGCCGCATTGACGACATCGGCCGGGTGCGTCGCGTAGTAGCGTTGCAACAGAATGAAGACAAACACCGCGCCGATCAACGCCATCAGGATGGTCAGCGACAGCGAACCGCCATACCAGGTAATGGCGGCGGCAAGCGACAAGCCGGTCGCGACACCGACGTCCCAACCGCCTTCGGCCGCGATATGGAAGCGCAGCACGCAGGGCGACCGCTTCGCCTGGTTGTAAACCGCCGTCATCATCGTCGGCACGTAGAGACACCCGACCAACGCCCCCATCGCGTTCGCCGCAACCGCCAGCACGGGATGGTCCTGCACCCCTGCACGAAGCATGATGACGAGCGCGAGGAGACCGACCGACAGCCAGACTGCCTGCCCACCTTTTCCCGAATCGATGTAGCGGCCGAGCGCCAATCCGCCTATGGCGCCGACGAAGGCAGCGACCGCCAGCGCGCCGCCATAGGCCAGATAGTTTTCGCCCAGCGTGATGAACAGTGCGATTTGCCACACAATGAAATAGCCGGACGAAACCCAGCCGTCGCCGACGAACAGCATGGCGCCGGAGAGTGCAGCACGAAACGCGCCCGGTGCGCGGCGCGCGATAGGCACGTCCGGCGTCCAAAGCAGCGGTAACGCCGCGAGCGCCTGGACAACGCCTGTGGTGAAAAACGCGACGCGCGGCCCGAAGCTGACGAGTAACCAGCCCGCAACGAGCGGGCTGACGATTCCGAGTAGCGCTGAGATCGCCTCGCGAACGCCGAGCTGTTGTCCGCGGTGCTCCTCATCGCCCAACGCGGCAAAGTAGGCGTGGTAGCTCGGCCAATAGACGGTATCGGCCAAAGCGGTCACGATCACCAGCCACACCAGTGGCCAGCCGACGCCATGCACCGGCGTCAGAAAGGGAAACGAAATTCCCATCAGAACGGTGCCGATCACGACAAGCCAGCGCAAGCCGATGCGGACTCCCAGCAGCAGGAGGAAACTGCGCAAGATCAGGCGCAAGCCGAAAGTAGTGGCCGACATCAGCAGCACGCCTGGCACGCTGAGCCCAGCCTTAAGCAGATAGACGGACCAGAATGCGCCGCCCCCGCCAAGCGCTATGCTGGTGATCCAGTAATGAAGATTGAGAAGATTGACGGTGCGATTGTGAAAGAAAGCCATGATTGTCCCGCAGAAAATGGTTGTTCGGAGTCGACGTGAGTCATCGTCCGGGCGGGCCAGGCGGGCCTCTGCACCGGAGCGGGTTCTATCTCAGTCGACCGGCCGCCACTTTGGGGCAATCCTTCTTTTGAACGGCGGGACGCTAACCCCGTTCGCGCGCGCCTTCAATCGGCAGGTGTGCGAATTTGCGTTACTGTGTGCCAATGAACACAAGCTTTCGTCCTGCGACGCCTGACGATGCGGCATTTCTGGGTTGGGCGATCGTGATGGCGGCGCGCGGCCATCTGGCGCGCGGCTGGTTCGACATTGTCCTGCAACGTCCCGAGGAGTTCTGCATCGCCTTTTGCGCGCGTCTCGCGAATGCGCAGGCAAAATCCTGGTGGCACCACAGCTTTTTCACAGTTGCAGAGGTCGATGGCGTGGTCGCCGCGGCGGCGTGCGCCTTTCCCGACGAGACGCCCTACACAGTTTCGGGCGAGGCGATGGCCGAAGCAGCGCAGCTGAGCGGTATCGAAGCCGCCGAACAGTCAGGGCTCTGGCCGCGCGGCCAGTTTATCATGAGCGCCACGAGTGGCGAGGACTATTGCTGGACCATCGAGAATGTCGCGACGCGCCCCGATATGCGCGGCAAGGGTATCGCAACCGAGCTCGTTCGGCATCTCGTTTCCGGTTTCTTCGGCAACGGTCCGCGAAAGGCGCAGATCAGTTTTTTGATCGGCAACGAAGCGGCAGAGCATTGCTACCTCGGCTGCGGCTTCAGCTTTGCCGAAGACAAGACGTCGGAAGAATTCGAAGCCGCGATGGGCGTTCCCGGGATCAGAAGACTGGTGCGGTCGTTCCGATAGCGAACGCCATTCACGCGGCGTCCAGGCGGTATGAGCCGCTGCGGCCCGGCAAGGGCGTTCGACCCGCGATCTTGTCCTCCGGCTTTCCCAACAATACTTGAGCCATGTCCGAAGCCATCTCCGGCGCGTGGATATAGTAATGGTGATAATCCCAATCCGAGTCGTTCCAGCGCGAGATATTGGAAGCATCCACCAACACAACGGAGTCGGGAATGGCGGCGGAGTTTCTCGGGCCGCGCGAGCCGAGGCGACGCGGATTGCCCTTCGTGGTCCGGCTGATGTCAAGGGCGATATCTTCCGGATTGTAGTAGACGTGTATACGTTTGCAGAGGTGAGAGAGCGGCGCGAGTTTGTAGTCGAGCTCGAGCGCGTCATAGTCCTCGTCGCCCGCAATCAGGAGAACCTGGTCGAACAAGGTCGGCGGACTCGCAGGCAAGTTCTTGATCAATGCCTGGATTGCATTGCGCAGCACATAGACTCCCATGCTGTGGGCGACGATGTGAATACGACCACGGCAGAAGTCGCCGGGTTTGAGCGCATTCAAGAAATCGCTCAACTGCAATAGCGCTCGTCCTCCGGCTTCCCCGGAATCCTTGGCATCGCGTCGATCGCTGGCATAAGACAGGAACGGAGTCATCGAGCCGTCCGACGGCCAGGTGAACACAACCATATTGGCCGCCTTGAACTCTCCCAGGTTAAGACGTTGCCGCAATAGTCCAAGGCCGACCAGCGCTTCATTGAACTTGTAGTCGAAGCCGTGAATGAACAGGACTGTGTCCTGTACGTCCGCCTTCATATTGGTTTGAATTTCGCCGAACAGCGAGAAATGCGGAGCCACGCGCTGCCCTGCCGGCGCATTGGGGCTTGGCTGCCTGCTCTCCGGCGAGACGAATACCTGATGAATCGACGGCGGGGTCACGCCGAGGTCGAGTTCGCTCCAGCCGATACGTAGATCGGAAAGCGATTTGGACGGCTCGATTCCGAACCAGGGAGACGTTGTTTCCGATACGAGCTGACGATTGGTGACGTAATACATCCGGTCCATGTGCGCGCTCCTGTTGGAACAATTCACATACGCACAAGGTCCGACAGAACTCCGCCGGGCGACGCCGTAAACCCAAACTAGATCAACCTAGGGCGACGTAAAAGCCTGTTGTTCAGCGGCGCGCCGCGCGCTCGAGCCAAAGTTCTTGCAAATAGGCGAGTCGCGGATCGGAGAATTCGCCCAATTGCAGGACCTTGCTAAAACAGAGCCCCGCTTCGCTCCCCTTTTTCCACACAATGACTGCATCGTACACCAGTCTGTCACGCATATGGATGAGAAAGACGTGGCCTGGAATTTCGCGCCCGGGCGGCAAGGTGATTCGGGCACCGCCTGTGCTCAAATTGCGGATTGTGCAGTCGACTGCTTGCTTGCCGTCGTCGAACGCGACACAACCCCCTAGGAGGGTGCGGCGTCTGCGCTCCGGCCTGCGCTCGACATGCAATGCCGGTAGATTGGGTGACATACGCTGCTCATCCGAGTTCGCCTCGCACTGAGTGCAGCACGGTAAGCGGCGAAATCAATCAATATGCGCTGTAAAGACGGAAAAGGCCTGCCAGAGAGTTTGACTTACATCGGCTTTGGTTAGCGCCGACCAAACAAGCGCTCGATGTCTGCAAGCTTCAACTCGACATAGGTTGGACGTCCGTGATTGCACTGCCCGGAATGCGGGGTGCCTTCCATTTCGCGCAGCAGCGCATTCATCTCCTCGGCGCTGAGCCGCCGACCTGCCCGCACGGAGGTGTGGCAGGCCAACGTTCCCGCCACGTCTTCCAGCCGCTCCTTCAACGATGAGGCGTTGCCGGTTTCGGCGATATCGTCTGCGAGATCGCGGACCAAGGCCTTGATGTCAGAGTCTCCGAGCAATGCCGGCAACTCGCGCACCATCACCGCATCGGGACCGAACGGCTCGATGATGAGCCCAAGCTCGGCGAGTTCTTCAGCACGAGCCGCAACGCGTTGCACCTCGGCAGGATCAAGTTCGACGATTTCCGGTATCAGCAGCGGTTGGCGCGCCACGCCTCCAGATTCAAGAGATTTCTTCATTCGCTCATAGACGAGACGCTCGTGCGCCGCGTGCTGGTCGACGATGACGATCCCGTCTTCGGTCTGGGCCACGACATAGGTTTCGTGCAGCTGCGCACGCGCGACGCCGAGCGGTAGATCAGGCGTTGCGATGTCCTGGCGTTCTTCGATCCGCGCGGCAGGCGGCGCGTGGCCGTTCAACAGCGGAGCATCGTAACGACGCCCCGGATCACGCGCGTGCGGATGCTCCACATAATCCTGCTGATAATAGATCGCGTCGGTCTGCGGGCGAAGCGAGGCAAGTGCTGCATTCGCCACGGTCGTGGACGCGCGGTGGCCGGCTTCGGCCAGCGCCGCCTTCAGCGACGAGACGATGAGCCCGCGCACCAGTCCGGCGTCGCGAAAACGTACCTCCGTCTTGGCGGGATGCACGTTGACGTCGACGAACGCTGAATTGCATTCCAGAAACAGCGCGAGCGCGGGATGGCGGTCGCGCGCGAGAAAATCGGCATAAGCACCACGCACGGCGCCGACGAGGAGCTTGTCGCGCACCGGCCGTCCGTTGACGAACAGGAATTGCATCTGTGCATTGGCGCGGTTGTAGGTCGGAAGGCCGGCATAGCCGCTCATGCCAAGGTCTTCGCGCCGCACATCGACGCGGGTGGCATTGTCGGCGAACTCGCGGCCCATGATCTGGGCGAGGCGTTTCAATCGTCCTTCGAACAGATCGTTTTCACATTCAAGGACGAGGGTGCGCCTTCCGTCCATCGTGAGCGTGAACGCGACATCGGGGCGCGACATGGCGAGCCGCTTGACGACATCGAGCGTCGCCAGATCTTCCGAGCGCGCCGATTTGAGGAACTTGAGACGCGCCGGCGTGGCATAGAAGAGATCACGAACCTCGACCCGCGTGCCGCTTTGTCCCGTTGCGCGATAGCCGGCCGGTTCGATCTCGGCCGTACTGCCGCCTTCCACGCGGATTTGGTGCGCATCTCCTAGCGCCGAGCGACTTGCAATCGTCAAGCGCGCCACCGCGCCGATCGATGGCAAGGCCTCGCCACGAAAACCCAATGTCGCGATGGACGTCAGATCGTCTTCGCCCTGGATGCGGGGCAACTTGGATGTCGCATGACGTTCCACCGCCTCCGCGAGATCGTCGCGCTCCATGCCTTCGCCGTCATCCTCGACCAGGATCAGATCCGCGCCGCCGTTCGACGTTGCGATTTCGATCCGGTGCGCGCCTGCGTCGAGCGCATTCTCGATAAGCTCCTTGACCGCGCTTGCCGGACGCTCCACCACTTCGCCGGCAGCGATGCGGTTGATCGTCCCTTCGGCGAGGCGGCGTATCTTCATGTCTCTTCGCCGAGATATTGACGCGCGAGCACCTTGCCCTCTTCCACGCCAGGCTGATCGAACGGGTCAACACCCATGAGACGGCCCATCAAAATCGTCTCCAGCATGAAGTGCATCATCAACGCGCCGACACTGCGTTCGTCGATCGTTTGCAACTGGATCTGACGCACCGGCCGGCCGTTGCGCGATAGCGTCTGAGCGGTGGCGCGTGCCTCCGCGGCGACGAGATCGCCCATCGGCTTGCCCGCGAGATACTGAAGCCCAAGCGCGTTCGCGCGTTCCGCCGGCGCGACCGGACCTTGGCCGCGCGTTTGCGCCGCGATGATCGTGAACAGTGCGCCACCAGGGCCATCACGAAAAAGTTGCAGCTGGCTATGTTGATCGACCGGCCCAACCGCGCCCACTGGCGTCGAACCCTTGCCGTTCTTGCCAAGGCTTTCGGCCCATAGCTGCCGCCACCAACCGCTCAACATCGCGAGCCTGTCCGCGTAGGCCCAAAGAACCGTCTCGCGCAGGCGACTTTCCTTGGCGAGCGCATGGTGGAGACCCGCGCCCTGCGCCGCCGGCACGTTTCGTGCCGGACCTGAAAACGCTTGATCAAGCACGCTCTGCGCGCCCTCTCTCAGCGCCACCACATCAAGACCCATCAGCAGCGCCGGCAAAGCGCCGACGATTGTGAGGACGGAATAGCGGCCGCCGACTCCCGTCGGATGATCGAGAATGGGCGCGCCGATCGCTTGTGCGAAGTCCCGCAAGGGGCTCTTCTTGGGCTCGGTCACGACGGCAAAGTGATATTTGAGATACTTACCGCCTCCCGCCTTCTCGATGGCGTCTGCCGCGGTCAGTGCCTGCATCAGCGTTTCGGCGGTTCCGCCGGATTTGGAGATCACAACGAAACGGGCAGTCTTGAGATCGAAACCGGATAGCGCGCGCTGCCAGCTTTGCGGGTCGGGATTGTCGTGGAACCTGACGCGCGGACCCTTGCGGCCGGATGGTTCAAGCGCCTTCAACGCCTGTCCGCCGAGGCTCGAGCCCCCGATGCCCAGCACTGCCACATCCGAAGTGTCCTTGCAGTAGCTGTCGACGATGGTCTGCGCGGCGGCGAGATCATCGCGTCGCGACGGAACGCTCAAGAGCTCAAGTGCGTTGGCCTTTTGCTGAGCGGCGAGCCAGTCAAGCCCCTTTTCCGCCTCTGCCAATGCGGCTTCAAAGGCCGCTTTTGGACACGCGCCTGGTCCGCCAAGCGCAAGATCAAGCGAAACCGTGAAAGGAAGCGATTCGTGGGACATGGTTCGATCCTAGCAGAGTTGAGGAGTTGGGCGCCGTTGGCGCTGACGTCATCAACAACGCTTAGCGCGGGGTCGCGGTTTTACTGGGCTTGCCCGATTTTTTTGCGACCGGCGGGGCGCCTGCGACAACAATCGTGAGCCGCGCGGGATTGAACAGACGGCGCGCCGCTCGACGCACATCGTCCAGCGTCAGAGCATTGATCAGGCTGTTGCGGCGCGCGACATATTCGATCGGCAGGCCATCGCGCTGAAAGCTGTTGAGCTGGGCGGCAATGCCGGAATTGGATGAGAAGGCCAGAGGATAGGAACCCGTCAGATAAGTCTTGGCATCGGCGAGCTCGTCTGCGGTCGGCCCATCCTGGGCATAGGAGCGCAACACGTCACGGACGACGGCCAGCGATTCACTCATGCTCTCGCGCTTGGTCGCGACCTGCCCGATGATATAGCCACCGCCACGAAACGTCCCGAAGCTCGTGGAGATGCCATAGGTGAGACCGCGCTTCTCGCGCACTTCGTTGGTCAGGCGCGACGAGAAGTCACCGCCGCCGACGATGTAATTCGCAACATAACCGGCCAAGTAGTCCCGATCGTTGCGCAGGATGCCGGGAAGACCGAACTGCGCCGTCGATTGCGGGACGGCCATCGCTACGGTCGTCAGGCTTGGAGCCGAGCTTCGCTGGACGCGTGGCGGCGCCGGCGGCGTCGTCGCCGGCAAAGGACCAAACGCGGACTTCAACAGGCTCGTCAGCGTGACGCTGTCCGTGTCGCCCGATACCGCGATCTTCACGCCGCCGCGAACCCAGTGCGTCTTTGCGAAGCCTTTGAGGTCGGCTGCGGTGATGGCGCCAAGTCCCTGCGCCGTGCCGCCGACTTCATGCCCATAAGGATGGCCGGCGAAGAACAATTCGTAGAAGCGCCGGGAAGCCATCGCCTCCGGATCTTCGCCTTCCTGCTGAAGACTCTGGAGCATTTGCGCGCGCACGCGGGCAATTGCGTCGCCGTCGAACCGCGGCCGCTGCAGCGCCAGTCCGATGAGGCGGAATGCATCCTTGAGATTCGTCGAAAGCGTTACGAATGACAGCGTGAAGTAGTCGCGATCGGGAGACAGATTGAGCTGGATGGCGCGCCGCGCCAATTCATCCTGGTATGCCGTCGAATTGAGATTCCCCGCACCCTCATTGAAGAGATAGGCCGCGAGCGCGGCGAGCCCCGCCTTCGCCGGCGGGTCATAGGCCGAACCGGCGGGAAGGGACACGGAAACGGCCACCATTGGAACCGTGTGATCCTCCTCGAACCAGACCGATTGGTTGGCCCCGATATCGAGTGTCTTGGGCTGCGCACCCAGCGCCGGTGCAACGCCAAGGCCGAGCAGCCCCGCCACAAATAGGAGTGTCAGGCGTCTCACTTCTGCCCCGGTGTCAGGAACAACGTGACGGCCTCGCGCCTGACAAGGCTGGATACGGCATTGCCGCGCACGTCTTGCGCTGTCACGGCGTTAATGCGCTGCGGCCAGGACTGGACATCGGCAACCGTCAGCCCGATGGCGAGGGCCTGTCCGTATGCGGATGCCAAGGCATACTGGCTGTCGCGCTGGTAGATGGCGCTGGCGACAAGCTGCGTCTTCACCCGTGCCAAATCCGCGGCTCCCGGTGGACTGTTGACGAATTTCGCAATGACCTCGTCGCTTGCCCGCTCGACAGCTTCGAGGCTGACGCCCGGTGCCGGAATGGCATAGATGCTGAACTTTCCATCGTCGCGCGAATCGCCATCGAAGGAGGCGCCGACTTCCGTCGCCAGCTTCTTTTCGACCACGAGCCTGCGATAGAGCGCCGAATTCGAGTCGCCACCAAGAAGGCCGGCCAGGACGTCCAATGCCTCCGCCTGGCCCGGTGCAGCTTCCGCATAACTTTTCACGCGATAGTCGCGCGAGAAATACGCGACCTTTGCATTGGGGTCCGTGACCGCAAGACGCGTCTCGCCGAGCCTTGCGGGCTGGGCGCATTCCACGCGTGGCACCAGCGGCCGCGCTGCGACCCGACCGAAGGTGGCATTCGCATCCGTCCGGACCTGATCCACCGTGACGTCGCCCGCTATCACCAGAATGGCATTGTTCGGCGCGTAGTGATGATTGTAGAAATCCTGCGCTTCGGCGCGGCCGATGCGGCGGACTTCTCCGGGCCAACCGATCACCGGGCGGCCATAAGGGTGCGAAAGAAACAGCGCCGCGTCGACCTGCTCGCCGGCAAGAGCCTGGGGGCTGTTGTCGATGCGCATGCGCCGTTCTTCCAACACCACGTCGCGCTCGGTATTCACATTCGGCTCGGAAAGATCCAGTTCCGCCATGCGGTCGGCTTCCAGGTCCATGGCGAGCTTCAGCCGGTCGCGCGCAATTTGCTCGTAGAACGCAGTGTAGTCCTGCGTCGTGAAGGCGTTGTCCTCGCCGCCGTTGCGCGCCAGCGTGCGCGCGAACTGATCGCCCGGCACGGATTTGGTGCCGCGAAACATCATGTGTTCGAAGAAGTGCGCCAGGCCCGAGAGACCCTGCGGATCGTCCATCGCCCCTACCCTGAACCAGACCATCTGAGTCACCACGGGCGCTCGGTGATCGGGAATCACGACGACCTGCATGCCATTGGGAAGAGCAAACTGAGAGATCTTTTGCGGCGCCGCACGCGCCGCCGAGCTCGCGACCATGAGGAATGCTGCGAAGATGCAGCGGCAGGCTGTCTCGCGATCAATCAACGTCCGATTGCCTTGAAAGAAATGCGCTACCAGTTGAACAGATCGTCCCACCAGCTTCCATGATGTTCTTCAGGCGGCGGCGTGGCGGCAGGCGGCGTATTCGGTGCAGGAGCGGCGGCACCGCCCGCTTTCTCGGCATCGATGCGGCGCGCTTCCGCGTCGGCGTCGACTGCGGCTCCGGCGCTCGGCGTACTGCTGCCGAACAGGAGGTTGTTGGTAAAACTCTCGTCGGCTGCGCGCGTTGCCGCCGAATCCGATGCGATTTCCTGGCGGATCGCAGGATCGGCGTTCTGTACGCCCGCTTTGACGAGCAGATAGCGCTCGCCCGTGCTCATCTGGGCCGGAAGCGATGCGGCGACAGTTGCAGGATCGGAGGTGAAGAGCGCGGCCTGTGCGGCCTGTGTCGGCGCAATCTGATTGGTCGGCGCGGCACCGGCAGATGGCGGGTGCAGGTTGTAATCGGGCGGGATGACCAGCGGCGCCTTGGTGACGACCGCAAATTCATCCGGCGAATCCTTGGTCTGGCCTGCCGCGTCGCGAATGGTGTCGCAGCCTGCGAGGGCGGCGGCCACCGATCCGGCCAGGACACATTGTAGAAGCAGCCGTGAACGCATGAACTCTCCCAATCTAGCCGGTCTCGTTCCCCGTGCGCGTTCCCGGTCGTGCCAGTGTGTCGTACAAAAGCGCGATCACCCCGAAGGTGATGGCCGCATCGGCGACGTTGAACACATACCAGTCATAGCCGAAGGCATGAAAGTGGAAAAAATCCGCCACTTTCCCGTAAACGACCCGGTCGACCAGATTGCCCAATGCGCCGCCGATGACGAGGCCAAGGCCGATTGTAAGGGCGCGGCGCTCCGCATTCCATAGCCACCAGCCAAGCCCGGTGATCGCGCCGAGCGAGAACAGCACCAGGAGTGCGGTTCCCATCAGCCCGGTCGCCGGAAAAAGCCCATAACTGATTCCCGGGTTCCAGGTCATGACCAGGTTAAAAAACGGCAACACTGTTACCGCATCTCCGGGCAGCATCATGCGGAACCCGAACACATAGAGCAGCAGGATTTTCGTCGCCTGATCGAGGAACATGGCGACAGCAGCGGATACAAGGCCCCAATCGCGCGCCGTCATGCCGCCAAGCCTCCCATGGCATCGATCGCCGCCGAACAGCGATCGCAGAGATCCTCATGCCTCGGATTCGGGCCGACATCGGGCAAAATCATCCAGCAGCGTGCGCACTTGTTGCCTTGCGCGTGGTGGAAGGCTACCGCCACGCCCGAGACATCAGGCAGGCGAAACGCGTCCGCCGGGGCCGGATGCGTGGAGACATGCGCCGCCGACGTGATGGCGATTTCGGCTAGCGGCACCGACGCAAGCAGCGCCGCATCGTCCGGCTCGGCGACGAAGACAGTCGGCGCGGCCTCGAGGCTGGAGCCGATGACCTTGTCGCGGCGGGCAATTTCCAACGCCCCCGTGACGACGCGGCGAATCGTGCGCACGCGGTTCCATTTCTGGATCAGCGCATCGTCTGACCAACCCCTGGGAATGTCGGCGATCGTTTGCAGATGCACGCTTTCGTTCTCGCCGGGAAAACGCAGAAGCCAGGCCTCTTCCATCGTGAAGCACAGGATTGGCGCCAGCCACGTGACCACGCGGCGGAAAACTTCGTCGGCCACCGTGCGTGCGGCCCGGCGGCGCACACTGTCCCTTCCGTCGCAATAGAGCGCATCCTTTCGGATGTCGAAGTAGAATGCGGAAAGATCGTTGGTGCAGAAGATGAAGATGGCATTGAGCACGCGATTGAAGTCGTACTCCATGTATCCGTCGCGCACGGTTTGATCGAGTGCCGCGAGCTTCGCGAGCATGTAACGCTCGAGCTCCGGCATCTCCTTGTGGGCGATGCGCTCGCTTTCGGCGAAGCCGGACAGGTTCGCCAGCATGAAGCGGATCGTATTGCGCAGCCGGCGGTAGGAATCGACCGTCGCCTGGATGATGTCGCCGGCCATCCGCGTGTCTTCGGTGAAGTCGGCGGACGCCACCCAAAGTCGCAGAATATCGGCGCCATTCTTCTCCGCGATCGCCTGCGGCAAGATCACATTACCCACCGACTTCGACATCTTGTCGCCTTCGCGGTCGAGCACGAAGCCGTGCGTCAGGATGGCGTCGAACGGCGCGCGGCCGCGCGTGGCGCAGCTTTCCAGCAACGACGACTGGAACCAACCGCGATGCTGGTCCGAACCTTCGAGATAAAGATCGGCGTGCGCTTTCTTGGGCCAGCTCGGTTCGATGGGGTTTTCGACCGTGAAGACATGCGTCGACCCGGAATCGAACCAGACATCGAGAATGTCCGTCACCTGCTCGTAGTCGTCGGGATTTTGATCGTTGCCGAGAAAGCGCGACGGCGGCGAATTGTACCAGGCGTCCGCCCCTTCGCTTTCGAAAGCCTGTCCGATGCGCTCGTTGACCGCGGGATCGTTCAGCACCTTGCCCGACTTTTTCTCGACGAAGATCGCGATCGGCACGCCCCAGGCGCGCTGGCGCGACATCACCCAGTCGGGACGATCCTTGACCATTCCGCCAAGCCGGTTTTCGCCGGACTTGGGATACCACTTGGTATCGTGGATCGCCTTCATGGCTCGGGCACGCAGCGTGTCGTTCGGATCCTTGGTGATCGGTTTGTCCATGCCGATGAACCACTGCGGCGTGGCGCGAAAGATCACGGGTGCCTTGGACCGCCAGGAATGGGGATAGGAATGGCGCAGCGTACCCCTCGCGAGCAACATGTGACGCGCCATCAGTTCCTTGATCACTGCGCCATTGGCATCGCCGTCTTTGCCCTCGGGCGTGATGATGCGCTTGCCGGCGAAGAGCGGCACATGCGCATTGAAGGAGCCGTCTTCGCCAACGACGTTGAAGGCTTCGGGATGGTCAACCGTGTAACCAGGGAAGGTCTTGAGCATGAGCTCGAAGTCTTCCTCGCCATGGCCGGGCGCCGTGTGCACGAAACCTGTGCCGGTATCCGCCAGGACATGGTCCCCCGCGAGCAGCGGCACCTCGAAGTCGTAACCTGAGCCGCGCAACGGATGTGCGCAGTGAAAGCCCTCAAAGTTGGAGGGCACAGTGCGAATGAGCCTTAAAGAAATTTTTGCGTGCTTGGCGACCTGTTCCGCAAGCTCAACCGCAAGGAGAAGTCGTTCTCCGATCTTGCCGAGACTTCCGTCTTCAGCACCAACGACCTCATAGAGCGCGTATGCAATGTCCTTGGAATAGGCAACCGCTCTGTTCCCGGGGATGGTCCAAGGGGTCGTCGTCCAGATCACGATCGACGCGCCGAGAAGTTCTTGTGATCTGTCACCATGGGAGCCATGCGTGACCGTCACTCGAAACTTGACATAGATCGTCGGTGAACTTTTCTCGTGATACTCGACCTCGGCTTCGGCGAGCGCGGTCTTCTCGACCGGCGACCACATCACCGGGCGAAAGCCGCGATAGAGCAGATCATTGTCGACGAACTTGAAGAGCTCGCGCGCGATCGTCGCTTCGGCCCGGAAGTCCATCGTTGTGTAGGGCTTGTCCCACTCGCCGATGCAGCCGAGCCGCTTGAACTGTTCGCGTTGCACGCTGATCCAATGGTTGGCGAAGTCGCGGCAATCCTTTCTGAGCTGCTCGATCGGCACTTCGTCCTTGGATTTGCCTTCCGCGCGATACTTCTCCTCGATCTTCCATTCGATCGGCAGCCCATGACAGTCCCAGCCTGGAACATAGGGCGCATCGAAGCCGAGCAAGCCGCGCGAGCGCACGACGAAATCCTTCAGCACCTTGTTCATGCCGGTGCCCATGTGGATTTCGCCGTTGGCGTAAGGGGGGCCATCGTGCAGGATGAAGAGCGGGCGGCCCTTCGCCGCTTGGCGCATGCGGCCATAGAGGTCCATCTCTTCCCATCGGGCGAGCAATCTGGGCTCGGCTTCGGGCAGGCCTGCCTTCATCGGAAAATCGGTCTTGGGCAGAAACACACTGGCGCGATAGTCGCGCGGCTTGGTGTCGGGATCTTTGGTGTCGGACATTTCGTTCAGGCCTTCGAGGTTGCGCACACTTCAACCCGGTCTTCGCGAACGAGGCTTACCCCCGGTGCAAAGCCGGGCGGCAAATTCGCGAATAACCCCGAAAACCCATTGCGGCGTGCCTGCAAATCACGTGGCCGTTCTACCAGCGCAACGGTTAACGGTCCAGCCTATGGCTCACGCCGAGGCAGAACGCAAAGCCTTGCGAGCGCCTTCACTGTCCTTGGCGATCTGGGCCTTGAGCGCATCCAGGCCCTCGAACTTCGCCTCGGGTCTCAAATAAGCGATCAGCTCGACGGCCAGGTGCTTGCCGTAGAGATCGCCGTCGAAGTCGAAAAGGTAGGTTTCGAGCAGCGGCGTGTCGACTTCGAACATCGGGCGAATGCCGAAGCTCGAAACCCCATCCTGTTGGGACAGGACTTTGTCGTCCTCCAAAACCTTGGCGCGCACGGCATAGATGCCGAAGGCCGGCTTTAGGCAATCGCCGAGCCGCATGTTCGCGGTGGGAAAACCGATCGTGCGGCCGCGTTTGTCACCATGCTCGACCCGCGCCTCGACACTCCAGTGATGGCCGAGCAGGCGCGCGGCGACATCGGGCCTGCCCTCTTTCAGCGCGGCTCGGATTTGCGTCGAGGAAATCTTGTCGTGACTGCTGGTGGCGACGGGCTTGAACACGCTGACGCCGAAGTTCGCTTCCTTGCCCATCGTTTCCAACAGCGCGACGGTCCCCGAACGTCCCTTGCCGAACTGGAAGTCCTCTCCGACGACAATCGCGTTGACGCCGAGTCCGTGGACCAGAACGTCCGCGACGAAATCGCGGGCGCTCTTGGCCGCCATCTCGGCGTCGAACGCAATCGCATAAAGAATATCGGCTCCGAGTTCGGCGATGAGTCTCGCCTTCACCCGAAAGGGAGTCAGACGAAACGATTCCGCCGAGGGATGGAAGAATTCCTGCGGATGCGGCTCGAATGCTACGACGCCCAGCGGCACCCCGCGCTCTTGCGAAAGCCGCTTCGCCTCGCCGATTAAAGCCTGATGACCGAGATGAACCCCATCGAAATTGCCGAGCGCGACGACGGCTCCCTTGGAACCATCTGGCACGTCGTTGTAGTGACGAAAGATTCGCATTGCGACCTGTCAGCCCTTAGGCCGCGACGGCGCCATCACCATTGCCTCACCGTCAACGACCGTCACCTCGCCCACCTTGCAGACGCAATCGAGCACGACGCGCCGCTTTTCCATGTTCAATTCGCGAACCGTGCAGGTCGCCACTACCATATCCCCGATCCTGACCGGTGCCTTGAAGCGCGTCGTCAGCGACATGAAGATCGTGCCGGGGCCCGGCAGCTTCATGCCGAGCACGGTCGAGATGTAGCTGGCGCTCAACACACCATGGGCGATGCGGCCTTTGAAGATCGTGGATTTCGCGAAGTCTTCGTCGAAATGCACCGGGTTCACGTCGCCCGACACTTCGCCAAACAGCGCAATATCGCGCTCGGTCACGATCTTTGCGAAGCTCTCGGACATGCCCGGCTTTAGATCGTCAATATAGTAGGTCATGGCACTGTCCCGCGGCGGCGCCCGTTTCTATTCGTTTCGACGCCTACCACACAAGCGCCCGCATCGCCGCGACCGCATGGACGCCGGTTTCGGCGAACAATTCTGCGATGTGACGCGCCGTAAACTCCGCCACATCTTCGCCATGTATGCCATCGGCGATGAAGAGCGCATCGATCCCCGCTGCGTTCGCGCCCCTGATGTCGGTATGAAGGCCGTCGCCGATGGCAAGCATCCGTGACGCACCCTTGAGCGTCGCCAACGCCGCGTCGTAGATGGGCCGGTGCGGTTTTCCGTAATAGACGACGGAGCCGCCGATCTCTTCGTAGGCTTGTGCCAGCGCCCCTGCGCAATAGACGAGTTGGCCGCCACGCTGCACGACAAGATCGGGGTTGGCGCACAACATGACAAGATCGCGCTTGCGCAAGCCGGCGAGCAAGCCGGCATAGTCCCCAGGCGTCTCGTGATCGTCATTATAGAGGCCGGTGCAGAGCACCAACTCCGCGTGCGCATGATCGCTCAATGCGATGTTCAATCCTTCGAACACATTGCGGTCGCGTTCCGGCCCGAGATGAAGCATCGCCAATCGCACGGCCGCCGAACGGCGCGCCAGATCTGCGCGTGCGGCTTCCCCCGACGTGACGATCGCGTCAAAGCAATCGAGTGGCACGCCAAAGCGGCGAAACTGGTCTTCGAGATCCTTCGCAGGCCTGGGCGCGTTCGTCAGAAGCACGACCCTGCCGTGCCGCTCGCGAAAATGCTTGAGCGCCGAGCAAGCAGCGCTGAACGCCGTCGCGCCATTGTGCAGAACGCCCCAGATGTCGCAGATCAGCGCGTCATATTTGGGCGCGATGTCGGCAAGGTGCGTGAGAAGCTGCGGTTCGTCGTTCATGCCCTAGCGGTCGCATGGCAACCAACGGCCGGTCAATGCGGGCTGGGTGCGCTCCGAGACGGCCGGCCGCGCCACTTGTTCAGCGCCACCAGACACCACACCGCTTCGACGAGCCCGAAGGGCCAGGCGCCCTGCAAGAATCCGTAGAGCGAGCCCAATGCACAGGCGCACGCAAATCCGAACGTGAACACGGCGCCACGCGATTCCAGGGCGTAGAACACCAGCATCGCCGTGACCGAAAAAAGCCCGAAGGCGCTCAGCGCGTCCATCACCCGGGGCTCAGCCCGTTTTACGGAATGGAACGATCGGTGCAGCGGCGCCTTCCTTCTCCATTGCTCGAAGCGAGTCGTCCCGGACCGCGCGCGGCCCGCCGAACAGATAGCCTTGCGCAAAATCGACTCCGAGATCCAGAAGTTGCCTGGCCGTTCCTTCGTCCTCGACGCGCTCGGCGATCAAATCGAGGCCGAGCCTTTCGAGACGTTTCATCAATTCGACCGTGGCGCGCCCATTGTCCTCGACTTGTGTCAACGCGCTGGCGCGTATCTTGATGTGGCGGAAGCCCAGTTTCTTCAGTCTCGCGAAATCGATTTCCAATGAGCCCACCTGGTCCAGTGAGAGCGCAAAACCAAGGCTCGCCAGGCATTCGAGGTTTGCGTCGGCGCCGGAGCGCTGCAGCGCTTCTTGGGCAAATTCGAACACGATCTGACCGGCAAGATCGCGATTGTGATGCATGAATTCGAGAAGTCGGGGGAAAAATGCACCGTCGTTCAGGGAGTCGCCGGAGATGTTGCAGAAAATACCGATGTCGCGTTGTTTCTGCGTGAGGCGGCGCACGATCTGCACAGAACGGGACAGCAGGAGATTGTCGATAACGGGCATCAAGCCGGCCGGCGCAGCGAGCTTGATGTACTCCGCCGGCATGATCACCGCTCCGTCTTCAGTGCGCAGTCGCGACAACGCCTCGTAGAAACGCAATGTGCGCTTCGGCAAGCTGACGATAGGTTGCAGATAGAGATCGACGCGGCTGTGTTTCAGCGCGTTGCGGATGGTCTCGAGCAGTTCGGTCTCTGGCGTCTCAAAACTGGATTTCGTCGAACCTCCGCGCAGAATGGGCGCAGCGGCGCTTTTGATCGGCGCACGGCTTTCAGAGCTTTTGGCAGCGAAGTCGTGCATCAAGCCCTCGAGGGCCTGAAGCTCGTTTACGATCTTGCGGTGTTGCGCGAACGCGCGGGACTCGACCACCTTGTTGGTGTCATCGATTCGGGCGTGAAGTTCCTCCGACGCCATTTCCAGACGCCGCTTGAGGCCGGCAATTTCGCCATTTGTGATTCTCCGCGCCCGGCGATGGCGTCTATTGGTATGTATCTGGAAACTGCCAAGCGCCAACACGACGCCCGTAAGAAAACCCGTCGATGCGCCCTCAAACAAGTACACCGCAATACCCACGGTGGCGCTGAAGAGCAGGTATGTCGCAGTAATCAAGAGCCGCGTCATCACAGCATCCGCTCGATTCGCAAACGATCATTGCCGATTCGATATTTCCAATTCCTTAACCAGATCGAATCAGGCCACGCCGCTTTCGCGATGGTGAACGAACGGCAAATGCTTAGTCTCCGAATGATCGCGACTTACAGACTCGGTGCCGGCGACTCGACTATTTCGCGCGCTCGCGAATGATGGCGAGGGAGGCGAACGTCGCCTCGACGTCCAACGGGTCCAGTCCGTCGCAGACCTTGGCCATCCACAGCGCGAATTCCAGCAGATCGGCGTCGATTTGGTCTTCCGGCGGGCGCGGTTCAAATCGATCCCAGAAACCGTGGATGAAGGCGAGCGAGGGTCGCCCGCGTCCGAGATCGCCGAGTTCCAACGCGTAGAGATGTCCCCGGGCGCTGCGCCAGTATCTTCGCCCGGCGCGGAACCCGACAACGCGTTCCAGCGCTTCCGCAACCTTCGGCCGGACGTCCAGTTCCTGCTCGAAGATCAAGGGATCAGATCTAAGCTTGCCGAGTTCGGTCGCGGTGGGAATGACGAAGTTCATGGCCTCGTCACGCGCGCAAGAAATGGAATGATCGTCTTGACGATGTCAGCTCCGCGATCGTCCTGGAGAAAGTGCGAGGCGCGAGCGAAATTCACCGGGCCTTCGGCATGGGGAAAGAGCTGCATCAGGCGGTCCCGATATTCGAGGTTGAACACCGGATCGTCGACGCCCCAGACGATCTGGGTTGGGATTTCCCGCAGGTCTGGAATTCGCGCTTCGATCGCGCGCATATCGGCCCAGCCGCGATCCGCCTCCTGCAAGGGGATCGAACGCGGCCAGGTCAGAACGACGGTCTCGGAGTCCGGTTCGTCAAAGATGTGGTGATAGCCGCGCTTCTCTTCGCTGCGCATACGGCGCTTGCTGATGGTGGACGGTCCGCCGTGGCTCAGCGCCTTGAAACGCTTCTGGAAGATCGGACCGATCAGAGGCGCGTGCCATGTCGTCCATGGCCGCGGACTCTGGTGAAACGGCCCGACATAGTCGGTAAAGCACCAGGTGTTCATCAACACCAGAGCTTTGACGCGGGACAATCTCTGAAGGGCCGCGCCGATGCCTTGCGGGCCGCCCCAATCCTGTCCGACGATTGCGATGGCGTTCAGTTCGAGCTGATCGATCAGCGAAACCAGGTCGGCGATGTGATGCGCCAGCGAATACGCCGTATCCATGCGTGGCTTGCTGGAATACCCCGCGCCGATGCAGTCCGGCACGATGACGCGATAGCCTTGCGTCTTCAGGGGCTCGACAAAATCGCGGTAGAGAAAACCCCAGGTCGGATTGCCATGCAGCAAGAGCACGATAGGCGCCGCACGGCCGCCCTCGTCGACGTACGCCATTCTACGGCCGTTGACGGCGAGCGACTTTTGTTCCCACGGAAACATGCTTTTGAGCCAGTCCGGTTTCGGCGGCGTTTCGAGCATCTGGCTTCGCCCTTGCTTCTCCGCTTTACTATTCCACTGCACACACAGGGACGCAAAACATGACCACCGCACACGATTTCGATTTCAAGTCCATTGATGGCGCGGCGCTACCGATGTCGAAGTTCAAGGGCAAAGCCGTTCTCGTCGTCAATGTCGCGAGCCAGTGCGGTCTGACGCCGCAATATTCCGGTCTCGAGGCGCTCTGGAAGGACAAGGGCGCGAAGGGCCTTGTCGTTCTCGGCGTGCCGGCAAACAATTTCGGCGCCCAGGAACCGGGCACCGAAGCCGAGATCAAGACGTTTTGCGAAACTCGCTTTCACGTCGATTTCCCGATGACCTCGAAGGAGGACGTCATCGGCGCGGACGCCCATCCGATGTACAAGTGGCTTGCGAGCGAGCTTGGCGAAGATGCCGCGCCCAAGTGGAATTTCCACAAGTACCTGATCAACAAGGATGGCACGATCGCCGGCGTGTTCGGACCGCGCACGCCGCCGGACGACGCGGCGATGAACGCCGAAATCGACAGGGCTCTGGCGAAATAGCTTTCAGCCGATCTTAAAACTCCGGCTTGATGCCGTTCTTTTCCATGACCAGTCCGCCGACGACGGGATTGCCGTCCTTGTCCTTCATCATGTTCGCGAACACGGCCAGACCCGTCTTCGCATCGGTATTCTTCGCCGGCACGATGGCGACGATGGCCGTCGTTGGAGTCACGTCGATCGTGGCCAAGCCGGTGCAAGGTTTGTCTTTCGCCATGGCCGCGAGGCCGACGCACTTGCCGTTCATCATTGCCGAACCGTGATAGGTCACCTGCAGCTGGTTGGCGCCGGCACCGGTGACAGTTGCGTTCGTCATGCTGCCCGCCATCGTCGAGCCGCTATGCACTGTGGCGACGGTCGCATTCGTCATGCTGCCCATTCCGGCGGGCTTGGCGCCTTCGGGATGATGATCCCAGGGATAGGACCCTTCGCCGAGACCCTTGAGCGGGATGATATGGATTTCTTCCGCCATCAGATCGCCGTTCGGTGCCGGAACGGAGGTGATGCCGACGAAGTCCGTCGGCTTGATCTGATCGAGACGTCTGGGTTCGACCGCCGAATAGTTCGTCGTCGGCGCCAGCATGCCCGTCACCGTCGTGCCATCGGCTTTGGTGATGGTCACGGATTTGGCATCGATGCTTGCAATCGTGCCGCGGACCAGCATCGGCACCGCCGGCGGAGCCTCGGCGGCAAAGCCGGATCCAGCGCCCAATACGAAAGCCGAAGCCAACAGCAACGAACGGAATTTCATCGGCGTCTCCCCCAAATTTTGTGGCGGCAATGCACACCAGTTCCCGCCCCGGCGCAAGACGCAGCTCTTCAGTTTATCGTGTAGCGGTCGTCCGTTCCGGGCTTGCTTTCAGGACGATTTCGATCCTGCGATTGCGCGGTTCTTTCTTGCCGTCGCCCGTCGCGATCCTGAGATGCGCTTCGCCGAAACCCTGGGCGGTGATGCGTTGCGCGGCGACGCCTTCGTGCATCAGCGCGTCGGCGATGGTGCGGGCACGTTTCTGCGACACCGCCAGGTTTGTGTCCGGCGAACCTGCCGTATCGGTAAAGCCGTTGACCCACACGACGGTATGGACATAACCGTCCAAGATCGCGCCCAGTGGCTCGAGAACATCGTCGCCGCCGAGCGCGCCCGACGGGGCAAACAACCGATCGTTGCGCACGACCACGGCGATGTCGTCGCCGATGCGCACCACGGTGATGCCTTTGCCGTGTACGTGCCGTCGCAGATCGCTTTCAAGCGCATCCATATAGGAACCGACGCGGGCTGCCACCAGCGGTCCGGAAGGTCCGCCTGGACCGATCGGCGCCATCACGCGCGCGGCCGGAGCTTGGCGCCGTTCCACCGGCTTCGCCAATGGGCGCGGCGCAGAGGGAGCGGGATAGTGCGCCAGCACAGGCGGCGGTTCTTCGGCACAGGCTGCCATGGCAGTGCAGAGGAGCAAGACGGCGTGCTTGCGCAAACGCCGCGCGGTATTCGACTTCATGAACCACCCGTCCAGGAACCCGCATGGGAGGCGGGGCGCAATTTGGCCCTTCCTCCCGCCCCTGCTACAGATGACAGAACTCTTATCCAAAATGACGAGGTGGGGAAATGAATCTCTTCGATCTGTCCGGAAAAGTGGCGCTCATCACGGGCTCGACCAAGGGCATAGGCGAAGCGATTGCCCATCGCATGGCCGAGCATGGCGCCAAAGTGGTGGTCTCCAGCCGCAAGGCCGACGCTTGCGACAAGGTCGCCGGCGACATCAACAAGGAGCGCGGTTCCAAGGTCGCGGTGCCGATTCCTTGCAACATCAACTACAAGGAACAGTTGCAGATGCTGGTGGATGAAACCCGCAAGCAACTCGGCAAGATCGACATTCTTGTCTGCAACGCCGCGCTCAATCCCGCCTATGGCCCGATGTCGAAAATTGCCGACGAGGCGTTCGACAAGATTCTGGGCGCGAACATCCGCTCGAACCATTGGCTGGCCCAGATGGTGCTTCCCGACATGATCGAGAAGAAGGACGGTGCGATCATCATCGTATCGTCCATCGGAGGGTATCGCGGCAGCCCCGTGATCGGAACGTACTGCATCTCGAAGGCCGCCGACCTGCAGCTTGCGCGCAATCTCGCGATCGAGAACGGCCCGCACAATATCCGCGTCAATTGCATTGCGCCCGGACTTGTGAAGACGGACTTCGCCCGCGCGCTATGGGACACGCCTGAAGCCGAAAAGCGCTCGAGCAGCGGTACGCCGCTGCGCCGCCTCGGCGAGCCGGACGACATCGCCGGCGCGGCGGTGTTCCTCGCCTCGAAAGCAGCGGCATGGATGACAGGACAGGCAGTCGTCGTCGATGGCGGTTCGCTGGCTTGACATTTGATGCGAGCATTTCTGATTGCTGCAACATCTGTCTTGCTGGCAGTCGCGAGCGGCGCCAATGGTGACGAACTCAATTGCAGGAACTGGCGATCGCGCGCCAACGACATTGGTCAGCAGGGATTGAATCAGTGCGCCCGCAGAGACTTCGCAAAAGCGGACGCTCTTCTGAATAAGACTTACCGAGAGATCGCTGGGAAGAGCGATGACAATTTGCGCAAGGCGCAACGCGCCTGGCTCGCCTTCCGCGATGCAGAATGCGCTTATCAGAGCGAGGGTGAAAAGGGGGGAACCCTTTGGCCGCTCGAACATGCCGATTGCATGACGGAACTCACGAACCAGCGCATCAAGCAGCTCCGCGACGACGCGAAGCCCTAGGATAAGCGACCGCGTTAAACGAGCGGCCGTGGCTAGGCCGCCAAGACGCTTTCCGCGCTCTTGCACGGCAAGCCCTGCGCGTCCGCCACGGCCTTGTAGGTCAGCGTATGCTTGTAGACGTTGAGACCGGCCAGTAGGTGACGGTTCGCCGCCATCGCCTTTTCGGCGCCCTGCTGCGCGAGCGCGATCGTGAAAGGCAACGTCGCGTTGTTGAGCGCGAAGGTGGACGTGCGCGCCACCGCGCCCGGCATGTTGGCGACGCAGTAATGCACGACGTCGTCGACCACATAGGTCGGATTGGCATGTGTCGTCGCGTGACTCGTCTCGGCGCAGCCGCCTTGGTCGATGGCCACATCGACGATGACCGAGCCCTTCTTCATCTGGCTGACCATCTTGTGCGTGATCAGCTTCGGCGCTGCTGCGCCTGGCAGCAACACGCCGCCGATGACGAGGTCGGCGCTGACCACTTGTTCCTCGATCGCGTCGAGCGTCGAAAACAATGTGTGCATGCGTGAGCCGAATTGCTGATCGAGCTCATTCAATCGCGGCAGTGAGACATCGAGCACCATGACATGCGCCTCAAGACCCATCGCCATGCGCGCCGCGTTGGTCCCGACCACGCCGCCGCCGAGCACGACCACCTTGGCTGCCGGCACGCCCGGGACGCCACCAAGGAGCTGACCGCGTCCACCTTGCGCGATCTCAAGACAATGCGCGCCGGCCTGGATCGACATGCGTCCCGCCACCTCGCTCATCGGTGCGAGCAGCGGCAGGCCGCCGCGTGCATCCGTCACCGTCTCGTAGGCGATGCAGATCGCGCCGCTTTCGAGCAGACCGCGCGTCTGTTCCGGGTCGGGCGCAAGATGCAGATAGGTGAAGAGCACCTGACCGGGCCGAAGGCGCTTGATCTCTGCCGGCTGTGGCTCCTTCACTTTTACGATCATGTCGGCAGACGCAAACACGTCATCCGCCGTCTTCAGAATCTTCGCGCCAACCCGCGTATAGAGATCGTCATGCAGGCCGATGCCTTCGCCCGCCATGGTTTCGACGAACACCTCATGACCCCTGGACGTCAACTCGCGCACCGCGGGCGGCGTCATGCCGACGCGGTATTCATGGTTCTTGATTTCCTTCGGCACGCCGACGCGCATGGGATGTTCCTCTTCAGCTCAGTTGCATGAGGACGGCGCGCACGCCCTCCACCATGCGGGTGATTTCGTCTTCGGAAACAATGAAGGCCGGTGCGAGCGCCAGAGTGTCGGCGCCGACACGCACGACCATGTCCTGGTCATGGAAGGCGCGCGCAAGGACCTCGAGCCCGCGCCGGCCCGGCGCGTTCGCGTCTGGCTCGATGTCGATCCCGGCCGCCATGCCGCAGTTCCGGATATCGGTCACGAACGGAGCATTTTTCAGCGCGTGAACCGCCTCTTCCAGCACGCGCTCCATCTTCAGCGCGCGCGCGAACAGTTGCTCGTCGCGATAAAGGTCAAGCGTTGCAAGACCCGCCGCGCACGCCAGCGGATGGCCCGAATAGGTGTGGCCATGAAAGAATTCTATCGCGTGGTCGGGCCCGCCCATGAAGGCGTCGTGGATCCGGTTGGATACGATCACGCCGCCCAGCGGAACCGCTCCATTGGTCACGCCTTTGGCGAAGGTGATGATGTCGGGTGTCACGCCATAACGCTCCGCCGCAAACGCGTGACCGACCCGGCCGAAGCCAGTGATGACTTCGTCAAAGATAAGGAGAATGCCGTGTTTGTCGCACAATTGCCTCAGGCGCTTCAGATAGTCCGTCGGCGGCGCGAAGACGCCCGCGGAACCTGCAAATGGTTCGACGATCACGGCGGCGATGGTGTCGGCTCCATGCAACGCCACGAGGCTCTCGAGCGCATCGGCAAAGACCGCCCCGCCGTCCGGGTCGCCGCGCGTAAAGGCCATCTTCGCCTTGTCATACGGCAGCGGCAGATGATCGTCCGTACCCGGAAGAAGCGGACCATAAGGCTTGCGGTTGTTGGCGATGCCGCCGGCCGAGATGCCGCCGAAATTCACGCCGTGATAGGCGCGCTCACGTCCAATCAGCCGAAAGCGGCTGCCCTGCCCGCTCTTTTGGGCATAGGCGCGCGCGATCTTGAGTGCTGTGTCCGCCGCTTCCGATCCCGAATTGACGAAGAAGACGTGATCCAGGCCTTCGGGCGCCAAAGCGGCAATTCGCTCCGCCAGTTTGAAGGCAGCGGGATGGCCGAACTGGAACGTCGGCGCGAAGTCGAGTTCGCCCGCGGACTTGCGAATGGCGTCGACAATCTCTTTGCGGCCATGACCTGCGTTGACGCACCAGAGTCCCGAACAGGTGTCGAGCAGCGCGCGCCCGCTTTCGTCGTAGAAGTACATGCCTTCGGCACGCGTCAATAGGCGCGGCTCGCGCTTGAAATTGCGATTCGGCGTGAACGGCAGCCAGAAGGCGGACAGATCGTTGGGTCGGCTCATGCGCCAGCCTCGGAAGAGGCGCGCAAACTAGCGATCAGGCAACGGACATTCAATCGACTAGCATTGCGCGCTACCGCGAAGCGCCGAACGAATGTTTCAGAAAACCTTCTTTGTAAGCCATAGGACGAGATCGTCGTCGATTTTTGCCTCATCGCCCCAATTCATGCGTCTGCCATGTGAGGTGATCCCGCGCGCATCAGGTATATACCCCCTCAACGCGTAAAGGCGCTGAGCCGCGCCATAGTCATGGTGCAGTCCCACGGCGATCCCGCAGGTGCGCGAGCGCTTTGCAATAAGTCGCTCCGCCTCGTCCATCAGCCGCGTACCAATCCTATGGCGGCGAAAATCGGGCAGCACGTTGAAGTCCTGAATTTCCGGAATGCCCGCTTCGCGAAACGGCGCGTAGTCGGACTGCCATGCGATGGTGACATACCCGGCGATTGCGTCGTCGCTGCGAGCGACGAGCACGAGACGCGAGAGCGCTTCGTGTTCCGTAAAGTAGCGCCGATATTGCTGCTCGCTCTTATTGAGCACGGCGAATGCCTTCGCGATTTCCGCTATGTCGCCTTCGCGCAGTTCGGTGATCGTCAGCATCTGGAATCCAAAAAAAGCCCCGGCAGAAATCCGTCGGGGCCTTCTACTGCATCGTCTGTTGGGACTTAAGGCTTTTGCGTGTGGTGTCCAAAATCGCCGCGGAATCCGCTGTCGTGATGCGAGTCGCCGCTGCTTGGCGGCGGGCTCGATGACGGTGGCGGACTAGGCGGTGGCGGACTAGGCGGTGGCGGGCTTGGCGGCGCGCTGTTTGCCGGTGGAGGCGCATTCCTGAAACCGCCGTCGAAATGATGACCGCCCGATCCGTTGCCGCCGGCAGAGTCCGTGTTGGGTGCTGAAGGTCCGTCTTCGTGATGGTGTGGCCCCGACTCATCGCCCTTGAAATGGTCGCGGAATCGTCCGCCGGAATTCGAGCCACCGCCGCTTCCCGACCCCCCAAGCGGCGTCGGTGCGCCGCTCGCGGGCGGCGTGCCCGACGATCCGCCGGACTGCGGATTGTGGTCGCCGCCGTGATCCCAGACGACGCCATGATCGCCGCTGTGATCCCAAGTGCCGTGGCCATGATCGCCGTGGTGGTCATGATCGTGGCCATGATCGCCGTCGTGATCGTGATGGTGGTGGTGATGGCGGAAGAAGCTCAAACGCCACGTATCGAGCCAGATGAATCCGTTGTCGACGTAGAAGTCGTAGTCCTCGGGCGGTCCAAAGCGGCCGACGCAGGCATCGTCCGGCCTGTCGCCCCTCCATTCGTCGCGCCGCCAGTCGCCGCGAATCCAATAATAGTAGTCGCCTCGCCAATAGCGATAATAGAACGGTCCGCGATACCACTCGCCCGCGAAATAGACCGGGCAGTAGGCGATCGGATAATCCCAGAAATCGTCCGGGCAACCCGTGCTGTCGCAATAGCCGCCCGTGTCGTAGGAAAACCCGATGCCGCCGCTTGGCCCGTCGCCATAACTGTCGGCGCGCGCCGGCACGCTTGCGAATAATGAAGTCCCCGCCAATGCCAGTGTCGCCACCGACAACCGCAATCCCGTCTTCATGATGACTCCGTTCAAAGAAACGCCGAACCCCACCAGATCGTCGACCGGAAAAACGTTCACTCCATACGTTGCGGACGGCGCCGCTCCGGTTTGCGACCGCCGTCCGCATCCAACGTCAACTGAGACCAAAGCGCCTAATGGCGGTGGCCGCCTCCCATGCCGCCGCTATGCCAGCTCCCGCCCGAATCGCCGTGCCAGTTCCCGCCACCCGAACCGCCGTGCCAGGTGCCGCCCGAACCGCTAAAGGTGCCACGTCCGCCGCTGAAGCCGCCGCCGTGACGGAAGCCGCCGTCACGGAAGCCCGTGCCGCTGTGCCAACCGCCATTGTGGAAGAACTCGCGATGACCGTGGAAGAAGCGCGAGCGGAACGGACCATCGAACCAGAAGCCATCGATGAAGACCGGTCCATCATAATAGTCGTAGTCATCGTAGTAGCCGCAGCGATAGGGATCGTACCAGCGGCTCCACCGATCGCAGTAGGCGTAATACGGATAGGCCGGCGGGCCGTAGTAATAGCCCGGAAAGCCAAACCCGATTCCGATGTCGACGCGTGCGGCTGCCGGAGTTGCCGTCAAAGCCGTCGCGCCTGCCAGCATCAACGCGCCGAGCGCTGCTTTTGCAAGAATTTTCATGGCTAACCTCGTGTGTGAATCAGTTGCCGAGCTTGAGAATGCGTCGGCGCGGCTGAACCGCACATGAACGCTGGATTCAGAATTAAGGCGCCAATTTGGGCTTCAGGCGGACTTTCCGCGCGCCTCTATGGGCCAAATCGCCTCCAGCGTGTCGCCGCGCACGCAATGATAGACGTCGTATAGGTTCACCGTCGGATCGCAGTGGGGCACGATGCACGTGACGATGTCGCCAGGCGTCAGCATTGCACCATCGCGCGGATAGGTGATGCCGCCCTGTTCGTCGCCGAAGAAGAAATACGTGGCGCCGTTCGGCGCGCCGGAAGCTAACAACGGCGGACCGGCATCGGTCGCGAACGATTTGAATCCGGCATCGGTGGTGGCAAGGCCGGGACGATTGGCGCTGATCACGGTTGTCTGCACGAACAGCGAAACCTCGAACGGGACCCGATCGCCCGGTTTCTCCCAGACGTCGTTATATTGCTTATCCATGAAGATGTAGGAGCCGACCTGCAGTTCGCTCAGAACATGCGCGTCGGGATCGATGTCGAAGGTTCCGGTGCCGCCACCGGAGATGATGTGGGCGGCGTGTCCCGACTTTGCCAGGAGATCCTTGAGCGCGCCAAGTTCCTTCATCACCTGGAGCGAAGCGTCGCGCCGTTCGTTCGGCGATTCCATGTGCTGCGCCTGGCCGGCGTAGCATTGCAGACCGACGAATTCGAGACCCCGCGCCTCGACCACTTGCGTAACAAGCGCCGGGGCGTTCGACGAACGGATTCCGGTGCGGCTCATGCCCGGATCGATGTCGACAAGCACCTTGAGTTTCTTTTCGGAGACTTGTGCCGCAGCGTCGATCCGTCCCGCCACATCGGCATTGTCGCAGACCAGGATGAGCTCGCGCATGCGCCCGTTCAACGCGATGACGCGCGCGATGCCGGCGTCGCTCACCACCGGCGACGTCAGGAGAATCGAATCGATCCCGGCCGCTGCCAGTGCTTCGGCCTCGCCGAGCTTGGCGCAGCAGATGCCGTTGGCGCCGGCTGCAATCTGGCGCCGCGCAATCTCCGCGCTCTTGTGAGTCTTGGCATGCGGTCGCAAGCCGACGCCGACCTTCTTCGCATGCGCCACCATCTTGGCGACATTGCGCTCGAAGGCGTCGAGATCGATCACCAGCGCGGGCGTCTGCAGGCGCGCCCGCCCGCCCGCAATTCCCACCATCGCTTCGTTCAGGTAACCCATGTCTCGCTCGCAGCCGCGCCCGGTCACAGTATTGCGCAAGCCGCGCCACATTATAAGGTCGCCGGGTGAGCCTCGCCCTCGTCCTGATCCTTCTTTCCGCCGTCGTTCATGCCGTCGTCAACGTGCTCACCAAGCGCGCCGAGGACAAGTACGCCATGCGGCTCCTGATCGGCGTGTTCTCCGCCGTTCTCGTCGCGCCCGCTTTGTTCTTCGTGGCGCTGCCGACAGGAGCGGCCATCTGGTTCCTGATCGCGACGGCGTTCGTGCACGCGATCTACGAGCTGCTGCTGGTAAAATCCTACGAGAGCGCCGCTTTCTCCGCTGTTTATCCTGTGGCGCGCGGCACCGGGCCGCTCTTCACCGCGCTCGGCGCAATTCTAATTTTGCACGAGCATGCGCCTCTGGTCGAGTTGGCCGGCATCGTGTTCGTCTGCAGTGGCGTGATCGCGATCGGTGTTTCGCATCGCGCAAGCGAAGGCGCGACAACGGGGTTGCTCTATGCCCTCGGGACGGGCCTGACGATCGGCATCTACACGCTGATCGACGCGTCTGGCGTGCGCGCGGTACCAGTGCCTTTCACCTACGTCCTTTGGTTCTTCGTCGCCCATGGCGTGAGCGTGGTGTTCACCGCGCCGGGTATTCGCGGCATGGCGGTCGTGCGCGAGGCGCGCCGCCAATGGCGGCTTGGCGTCGGGACCGCCGCGCTTTCGATCGTCACGTATGGCTCGGCGATGCTGGCGTATCGTTTCGGCGCAACCGCACAGCTTGCGGCGCTGCGCGAGACCAGCGTTCTCTTCGGTACCGCCCTCGCCATGAGCTTTCTCGGCGAGCATATGACGCCTCGCCGCTGGCTCGCCGCGCTCGTCATCGCGGCTGGTGCGATCATGCTGCAGATGGGATGACGGAAGACGGACGTTACGTCTTGAACATCCACTCTGCGGCGACGTCGAGCACTTCGCCCATGACCGCGGCATTCGTGCGTCCGCTTCGCTTCGTCACGTGGAAGGAGTGATCCGCGTCCGCGAAAAGCCTGAGCGTTGCGCGTCGTCCAAGTGCGGCGACGGCAGGGCGCATGAGCGAAACATCCGCAAGCGGGTCGTTGCTGCCCTGCAGGAACAGCATCGCGATGCCGACGTCCTTCAGATGGGCGGCACGCTCCACCGACGGCGCACCGGCCGGATGAAGGGGAAAACCGAAGAACACGAGACCGCGCACATCTTCGAGAGGCGCTTCGGCCTGCGTTTGCGAGGTCATTCTTCCTCCAAAGGACTTGCCGCCCGCGAAAAGCGGCAGCGTTCCCGCGCACCGTCGCGCCTCAGAAACAGCTGCGCGCACTGCGGCGTGTGCCACGCGGGGTGAATCGACGCGCTTCGAACCACGTTCCATATACGGGAATTGAAAGCGCAGCGTTGCGACGCCGCGCTCCTCGAGACCTTCGGCGATGGCCGCCATGGAGGGGTGAGCCATGCCCGCGCCGGCACCGTGTGCCAAGACGAGGCAGGCGCGCGCATTCTTCGGCGCCAGCCAGAGACCAGAGACTGTCGCGTGACCTTCTATGTCTATCGTCACGTCCGATTTCATGTTCACCGCATCGCGTCGGCGTCGGACTCAGACTTTCACACCGGCCGCCAGCAATGCCTTCTTCTTCGCCGCGGCAATGTCGAAGGTCCGACTCATCATGAAGCGCTGCGCCGAGAGCCCGCCACCCGCCTGCAGCGCGACGACGAAATGCCAGCCGCCATAGGCGTCGGCCGTCAGGTCGCGAATCAGGTTGTAGACGCGCATGCGCGTTTCGACATCGACGCTTGGCTTGGTGTGAAGATATTTGCGGATGTACTTGCCGCTCTCCGGATTGCGCAGGTCCGCCTCGCCCGGAAGCGTCAGCACCAAGCCGCCGGAGAGATCGTGCAGGTAACGCACGGTCTGATGATAGTTCGCGGCATAATAGTATTTGGCCGTGTTGATCGCGAGCGTGTTGGGATAGACCATGCCGGTCTCGGTCTTCTCGTAGTGGCGGCAGGCATAGTCGAGCGACATCTTCAGCATCTGCGCATAAGTGATGAGTTCGGCGATCGAGGCTTGCGCCACCGCATCGCTCTCCTTGCCCTGCATCTCGGTGACGAGCTGGGCGAGGCCGACAAAAAGCGTCGACGATTCGACTGCGCCGATCACGCCGCCGGTGCGTTCCCATAGTCCGAGCGACTGCGCGAGCTTGCTGGCAAGCTGGACTTCGCCCGCCAGAAAGACGCGGTCCCAGGGCACGAAAACATCGTCGAACACGACGAAGCCCTCCGGCATGGAGTGATGCGAGCTCGCCGGATAATCGAACGGGTTGAG
>DATLOU010000083.1:0-14017 GCA_035536115.1 Rhizomicrobium sp. | reverse complement strand
ATGGGGCCGTCTAAACTTTCTCTCGGCAAGAGAACCGCATTGGGGCGGCTGGCAATCTGGCAGCGACAAAAGTCGACCGGTTGTTGAGCAGGGGACGTGAATGACCAAGAGCCAGCGCAGGGCGAACGGGAGCTTCGATCTTTCGGAGTCACCCTCGCACCTGATCCGCCGCTGCGCCCAATATTTCGGTGACCTCTACGCGCACGAAGCTGGCACCAGCGATCTCACCAAGCAGCAATACACTCTGCTCTCCGCACTCGAACACAATGACGGTGTGAGTCAGACCGCACTCGTCGACATCACCGGCATCGATCGCTCGACGTTGGCGGAGATGGTGCGCCGCATGCTCGACAAGGGTTTGCTTTCGCGCGAGCGCACGGAAGAAGATCAACGTGCAAACGCCGTTGCGATTTCGCAGTCAGGACGCAAGGCGTTGCGCACGGCCCGCGCTGCGTCGGAGCGTGCCGAAAAAGCGCTGCTGGAAGCCCTGCCGCTGGCAGAACGGCCAAGGTTCGTTCGCCTCCTCGCGCAGATCGCAGGTGCGGGGGAAGAATACGTGGCCAATGGCCATGCTGCGCCGCGCGGCAGGCCACGCCGCCGGCGGGGCTAATCCCTTCTTATCCCATACGAATATCGACTGGCTTCCCTGCGCCGTCGACGGCGCAACCATCCCGGCGGGCGTGAGCGACTGCGGGTTCGGTCCGCGGCGCGTCACGCGATGCCCGCAGGCTTGAACCCCGTTCGGACGAGCCGTCTCTGACTGCGACTTCGAATGCGATTCAAGGTCATCGATATGCGCGACTCCTGTCGCGTCAACACGCAGCCGATTCATCCGCGCCGCCCGGTGGCGTCGCGCTCAGGCTTTCGCCTTCACGTCGCGCACGCCGTTCACGCCACCCGCGGATCAGCTGCGAGCGGCGGCGGCTATTGCGGGAAGAACGTCGAGCACGAGACTGTCCGGCGTGATGGGTCCGACGAAGCGCTCGCGGATCACGCCGTGCCGATCGATGATGTAGGTCTCAGGTACTCCGTATACGCCCCAATCGATGCCGGCACGCCCCTCGCCATCATAGCCGATGCGCGCATAGGGATTGCCGACATCGGTCAGAAAGGCCCGTGCCTTTGCCCGCGTATCCTTCCAGACCAGACCGAACAGCTGCACGCCGCGCGCCTGGCCGAGCTGGGCAAGTTGCGGCGCTTCCGCGCGGCAAGGCACGCACCAAGACGCAAAGACGTTAACCACGGTGACGCGCCCGTCTGCCAGTTCGCGCGGCCCGAAGCCCTCCGCCTGGGCATCAAGTGCGGGCAATGTGAGAACCGGCGCCGGCTTGTCGATCAAAGTCGACGGCAACTCATCGGGCGGCGGTCCACGCAAACCCTCGAACAGAAACCAGGCGAGCGCGCCGAACGCCAAAACCGGAACGATGTAGATCAATCGCCTCATGTTTTTTCCACCGCGGCAAGGCGCGCCTTCGCCCGCCCATAGGCGCGCCACGTCAAGATCACGACGGTTCCGAGCCCGACAAGTGTGGCGCCATACGCCGGCCAGACGAACGCCGCATAGCCGCCCATGTCGAAGAGGACACTCATGGCTGGCCCGATAAGATGATCGAGCGCGCGCGCCGCTCAAGGATTTCGGTCCGAATGCGCACGACCCAGAGCGTCAGGAACAAGAGGCTGTAGCCAAGCGCGGAGATGCCTAAGGGCCATAGGAATACGGTCGCGATCTGCGGACCGTCGGCACGCAAGATGCTTTCGCCCTGATGCAGCGTGTGCCAGTTCACCGAATATTCGATGATCGGTAAATTGACGGCTCCGACCAGCGCCAGGATCGCCGCGGCGCGAGCCGCACGCGTCTCATCCTCGATCGCGGTTCTAAGAGCGATGTAGCCGAGATAGAGAAAAAGCAGCAGCAGAAATGATGTCAGCCGCGCATCCCACACCCAATAGGTTCCCCACATCGGCCGTCCCCAAAGCGAGCCCGTCACCAGACCCAGTCCCGTAAAGACCGCGCCAAGCGGGGCGGCGGTCTTGGCGGCGACATCGGCCAACGCATGGCGCCAGATCAAGCTCACAAACGACATCAACGCCATCAGCCCATATGCCATCATGGCGGTCCAAGCCGCGGGCACATGCAGGAACATGATCTTCACCGTCATACCTTGCTGATAATCCGGGGGTGCCAGGAAGCCGAGCACAAATCCCGCGACCAACGCGAGCGCTGCCGCACCACTGAGCCAGGGCAGCAGCTTTTCGCTCATATCCATGAAACGTTTGGGATTGGCGAGTGCGAACATGCTGGCCATCTAGGCTGACACTCCAAGCGCCGCAAGCATCTGGATCAACCTGCGAGATTGAGCCGCACGGCGGCGGCGGCGGCAAACGGCGACAACAGTGTCGTCGCGACCGAAAAGGCTGACAAGAGAAGGAGCGCGCTGCCCGACATGCCTTGCGGCCCCGCTTCCACCGCTGCGGCGCCAAAAATCACCGCCGGCGCGAGAAGCGGCAAGACGAGAAGCGGAAGGATCAGTCCGCCTCGCCTAACGGACAGCGTCAAAGCGGCGCCGATCGCGCCGAGCGCGCTGACCGCCGGCGTTCCGATGAGCAGCGAAAGGGCCAATGTTTCGGTCTCGCCGGATGGCAACCCGAACATGGTACCGAGTAGCGGCGACAACAACGTCAGCGGCAGACCCGTCGTCAACCAATGCGCGACGATCTTGACGGCGGCGATCGTTTCAAGGGAGAGCGGCGAAAGCGCCAGAAGATCCAGACTCCCGTCCTCGAAATCGGCCTGAAACAACCGGTCGAGTGAGAGCAGCGCCGCAAGGACCGCCGCGACCCAGAGCACGCCCGCGGCGATGCGCGCCAGGAGGTCAAGATCGGAGCCGATGCCCAGAGGGACGAGCGTCACGACGGCGGCGAAGAAAGCGAGCGCCAATGCCGAGCTGCCGCCCGCGCGTGTCGCCAGACGCATGTCGCGCCAAAGAAGCGCGCCTGTCATGTGACGCCCAACGCAAGACGCCGACACGGGATTCCGAGAGGCTCGTGCGTCGCCGCCAATACGATGCCTCCCGATGCGCAATGTGCGGTCATCAAGTCCGCGGCGAATGACTTTCCGCCACTGTCGAGCGCCGCCAAAGGTTCGTCGAGCAACCAAAGCGGACGCCGCGTCATGGCGAGCCTCGCGAGCGCCAGTCTCTTTCTCTGCCCCGCCGAGAGATATTGGCAGGGCAGTTCCGCGCAGCGTTCGAGCCCTGCCCGCGCGAGGAAACCGGCGATGTCCGGCGAGATGCCGTGCAGCGAGGCGAAGAAGTGCAGCACCTCCCCGGCGGTGAGCTGCGATTTGACGCCATCCTGATGGCCCAACCAGCCCGCCTGCCTGCCCCGCTCCTCTGGTTCGCGGATGGCGCGCTCCGTGTTGATCACGATGGATCCCTCGGCGAGCGGAAGGAATCCAGCGATCACGCGCAGAAGCGAGGTCTTGCCGACCCCGTTCGGTCCCTCGATGGAAAGCACCTCGCCGGCGGAAGCGGAAAAACTCAAGTCGCGAAACAGCAAACGCCCGCCGCGGATGCAGGCGAGCTTCTCAACCGCGACTGAAGTGAGAGTACTCAACGTCATCCCCATCCAGCGACGGGCTCAGGACGAGGACATCGCGAATCCCCCATGGTGAGCCTTAAGAACCATGAGGGTCAAAAAACTATCCGGCAATATATTGCGCGCCGTTGACCGTCATGGTGGCACCGGTGATGAAGGCCGCATCGTCGCTCGCGAGAAAGCAGGCCATCTTGGCGATCTCGCCGGACTTGCCGAGGCGACCGACCGGGATCGTCGCAACAATGCCTTCCAGTACTTTGGGCGGCACGGCCAACACCATCTCGGTATCGATATAGCCTGGGCAGATCACATTGACGGTGATGCCTTTCTTGGCCGTTTCCTGCGCCAGTGCCTTGGTGAAGCCGATGACGCCGGCCTTGGCGGCGGAATAGTTCGTCTGGCCCATCTGGCCCTTTTGCCCGTTGATCGAGCTGACATTGATGATGCGGCCGAAGCCGCGCTCGCGCATGCCGTCTATCAACGGCCGACACATGTAAAAGCAGGAGCCGAGATCGACGCGGATGACCTCTTCCCAGTGCTCCGCCGTCATCTTGTGCAGCATCGCATCGCGCGTAATCCCCGCATTGTTCACCAGGATGTCGATCGGGCCGAGCGCGTCCTCAACGCTCTTGATGCCCGCAGCGCAGGCGGCGGCATTGCCGACGTCCCACTTGAAAACGGGAATGCCGGTCTCGGACTTGAATTTCTGCGCAGCCTCGTCGTTGCCGCCATAGTTCGCGGCGACCTTGTAGCCGGCATTTTTCAGTTCGACCGAAATGGCAGCGCCGATGCCGCGCGTACCACCCGTCACCAATGCCACCCGAGCCATGTCCAACTCCCGCTTTCCGGATTTTCCGTTTGCTTACCACAGATAGACCGAGCGTTTGAGAATACGCAATAAAATTCCGCCGCGACAGATCGCCTTGATACTTTCTGTCCCAAAAAAAGAAGGCGGCTGATCTCTCAGCCGCCCCTCTCGAACAATCTCCGGAGTGAGAAAAGTCTAGCGCTCGACGCACATGGCGATGCCCATGCCGCCGCCGATGCAGAGCGTGGCGAGACCCTTCTTGGCGTCGCGGCGCTGCATCTCGTGGAGAAGAGTCACGAGCACGCGCGCGCCAGACGCTCCGATCGGATGGCCGATCGCGATGGCGCCGCCATTCACATTCACCTTCGATGTATCCCAGCCCATGTCCTTGTTAACCGCACAGGCCTGCGCCGCGAAGGCTTCATTGGCTTCGACGAGATCGAGATCGCTCGCCTTCCACCCCGCCTTCTCCAGCGCCTTGCGCGAGGCGGGGATGGGACCCGATCCCATCACTTTGGGATCAACACCGGCCTGCGCCCAAGACTTGATCGTCGCCAAGGGCCTCAGGCCCCGCTTTTTCGCTTCGCTCGCGCTCATGAGAACCAATGCGGCGGCGCCGTCATTGATCCCGGAGGCGTTGGCCGCGGTGACCGTGCCATCCTTTTGGAAAGCGGGCCTGAGCGCTGCCATGGCCTCGAGCGTTGCTCCGTCGCGGATATATTCGTCAGTGTCGATGATCTTCTCGCCCTTGCGCTCCTTGACCGTGACGGGCGCGATTTCATCCTTGAACTTGCCGGCTTTCTTGGCCGCTTCCGCCTTGTTCTGCGATGCGACGGCGAAGCGATCCTGCTGTTCGCGCGTGATCTGCCATTCGCGGGCCACATTCTCTGCCGTCACACCCATGTGATAGCCGTTGAAGGCGTCCCACAATCCATCCTTGATCATGGTGTCGACGAAATCGAGATTGCCCATCTTTTGTCCGACACGCAGATGGGCGGCATGCGGCGACTGGCTCATGGACTCTTGTCCGCCGGCGACGACGATCGTGCTGTCACCGTTCTTGATCGCCTGAGCGCCGAGCGCCACAGCGCGGAGGCCTGAGCCGCATACCATGTTCACCGACCAGGCCGGCGAAGCTTCCGGCACGCCGGAGTTGATCGCGGCCTGCCGCGCCGGGTTTTGTCCCTGCGCCGCCGTGAGCACCTGGCCCAAGATCACTTCGGAGACATCTTCCGGCTTGACCTGGGCACGCTCGAGCGCGGCTTTAATCGCGACCTTGCCGAGGTCGTGGGCGGGCAGCGAAGCGAGAGAGCCATTGAATGCGCCGACCGGCGTGCGCACGCCCGAAACGATCACAACTTCTTCCACCGGAACCTCCACGAAACTGTTTTTGTCATGCCGTCATCCAAAATGCCGCGAATGCGAGCTAGGGTAAACTGCGGCAAATCGGACTTCTATTTCAGCGAGTTAGAGCCCACAAATTGTGTCCGGTCATGCTGCGCATGCTCAAATGGGACTGGACAGGCGAAGAGCAGTGATGTTCAGCTTACCGCAATCTGGCGCCTGCAGAAGCGCGAAACGCCCTCATATCAACGGTAAACAAGCGTGTCGGAAGAAAGCCCCAAGGCTGAGGCCCCTGTCGTAATCAAGAAATACGCGAACCGGCGGCTCTACAACACGCAGACCTCCAGCTACGTGACGCTCGATCATCTTGCCCTGATGGTCAAAGAAGGCACGGAATTCGAGGTGCGCGATGCGCGCACCGGCGAAGACATCACCCGCTCGGTCCTGACCCAGATCATTTTCGAGGAAGAGGCCAAGGGGCAAAGTCTTTTGCCGATCAAATTCCTGCGCCAGCTCATCCGCTTTTATGGCGACAGTCTGCAAAGCTTCGTGCCCGGCTATCTCGACATGAGCATGGATGGGTTCACCAAGAACCAGGAAGCCATGCGCAACCGCCTGGCCGAGGCCTTTGGCGGCAGCACACAGGTCATCGAGAACATGACCCGCCAGAACATGGCGATGTTCGAACGCGCGATGCAGATGTTCTCGCCTTTCGCCGCCGCGCGCGGGCACAAAGGCGGCGACGATGAAGGAAAAGGCAACGGTTCGGGCGAACGGGCCAAGCCGTCCGAAGAAATCAGCGAACTCAAGAACGAGATCGAGGCGATGCGCCGGCAGCTGGCCGAACTCAGCCAGCGCAAATAGCCGCTCAGCTTGTGCTCTTGCTCCAGTCGGGCTCGAGTTCAGGCTCTCCGAAGAAGAAGCCCTGGAAATAGTCGATGCCCATGCTCTGCAGCAATTGCGCGTCGGCTTCGGATTCGACCCACTCAGCCACGGTCAACAGATCGAAGCTCTTTGCCAAACCGACCAGCGTGCGCACGAAGACCTGATTGTCCGGCGACGTCGACAACCCCTTAACGAAGGTTCCGTCGATTTTGACCATGTCGACATGCATCATCTGCAGATTGCGAAACGAGGTGTAGCCGGCGCCGAAATCGTCGATCGAGACGGTGCAGCCCAACTCGCGAAGCTGCGACACGAACTGCGCATTTTCTTCGAAGTGGTCGAGCGCGGCCGTTTCCGTCAGTTCGACGTTCAGCCGCGACGCCACATCGCTGTTGGTGCGGACATAGTCGACGAAACTGTGCAGCCATGCGGGGTTGCCGGCCGCGGTGCCGGAGACGTTGACACCGATCTTGACCTCGGGATTGGCGCGAAGCGTTGCGACCGTGATTTCAAGAGCTTTGCGATCGATCAGCCCGACGATGCCGAGCTGTTCGGCCGCGGGAACAAAATAACCGGCCGTCGCGATCGAGCCATCCTTGCGTCGCATGCGAAGCAAGGCTTCGTATTTCTCGATACTGCGATCACCGGCGCGAATGATCGGCTGATACGCCAACAGCAGCCGATCGTCGTTCAGAGCCGCCATGACTTCATCGGCGATCGCCATCATGCGCAGTCTCGCGCCTTCGCGCTGCGGCGACTTTTCGTAAACCGAGAAGCCGTCGCGGCCGGCGCTGCGCGCGCGGTTGAGCGCCTCCTCGGCCCGCAGCATGGCCTCCTGGCTTGACGCAGCACCCGATGGCAGAAACACCGCGCCGACCGAACACGTCGCCGAAACCTTTCCGCAGCGCGTATCGACCACGCTGCTGCGCACGGCGGCGCGCAGACGCTCGGCGACGAGGGCGATTTCGCGTTCCTTGCAATTGCGCAGAATGACGCCGAACTTGTTGCCGGCCGTGCGCCCGATGATGTCGCTGGCACGCAGTGAGCATGCCAACCGCTCGCCGACCGCGACGATGACTTCGTCGCCGGCGTCGAAGCCGTATCCGTCATTGATCATCGCGACACGATCGATGGATGCGACCAGAAAGGCGCAGGTTCTGTCTTCGGTGCGGGCCTTTTCGATCGTCTGAGTCAGCTCCGCACGCAGCGAATTGCGATTCAGGTGACCGGTGAGTTCGTCGCGGGTCGCCAGATAGGTCAGCCGCTGCATCTCACGTTGCTGTTCGGTCGTCACGCGCACCAGACCTGAAAGCCGCTCGGTACGGCCGTCGGCGCGCGTCTGGCGCATGCCCACCATCATGAGCCAGAGCGAACCCATGGCAGCGCTGGCGTCCAGCGCAAGTTCGAAATTTGAATGTTGCGCCGAGCGCGTCTCGATCAGTGCCGAGAGCCGGGCGCGCGATTCGGGATTGAGCCATCCGAGAAACGAGGAGCCGCGCGCAAGACGTGTTTCGTCATGGTGATAGGGCAAGAGATCGATGGCGCCGTCCCAATTGATGCGGTCGTCCGAGAGCGTCCAGTCGAACGAGGCGACGCCGGCAGCGAGCATGGAGTAGCGCAACAATTCGGCGCGCTCGGATCCGCTCAGCGCATCCAGACCTTTAACGGGCTTTTTCTGAAGCGGCTGACTCATGACCCACCATGCTGGCCGTTCTGTCGGCCTTGTGCGGTGAGTGTCGTCGCAGCGCCTTAAAAAACTCGTAACTCGCGCGCGTCAGGATGGCTGACTGCGCTGCGTATTTTGCCTTAACAGAAGGTAAGGAACCTTTCGGGCAAGACCGCAATTTGACGGCGGCTGTTGAGGAATTCGCTGCCGGCGTGCCAGAACGAAACAATCGAGCGACAAAGCCGCGAAGCGCTCGCGTCATTGTGCTCGCGCGCGCAGATCCAGAACCAGAGCCTTGATTTCGGCCAACGTGCGTTCGAGCCGATCCAGCCGTTCGTTCAGCCTCACCAGCGCTTCGTCGCCATCAGGCGCAGGCACCGGCGTCGAAACGCCGGCGCGCGTCGCGATTTCGCTGGTCGAGACACGCAGGAGCGTCGAAAGCGCGCGCACATCGGCCGCGCTCAATTCCCGCTGGTCCTTCCACAGTTCGCTCACCTGTTGCGACGTCAAGCCCAGCGCAGCCGAAACGTCGGCTTGGCCCAGCCCCAGCTCCGCGAGCCGCGCATCGAACCAGGCAGAATCAAAGAACAATGCCATAGCGTGGGAAGTCTAGGCGCGTTCGCCGATGCTGAAAACGCTAGTGCGACGGATAGAAATCCGGATGCGAGATGTAGGATGCCCCGATGACATGGCCGTATCCGCCATGCTGCACCAGAACCGCGACCGTATCGTGCGGCAGCCCAGCCATCGCCGCGCGCGGCAATGTCAATGACAATGAACCACCTTTCCAGATGCCGACCGCGCGGATATCGCCGACCACATTGTGATAGGTCACCGAGCGCCCCTCATTTTCGCCCGCCTTGATGGCGACGGTCACTGCCGAGCGCAAATGCAGCAGCCACACGGTCGCATTGTGTTGGCCTTCGACCGCGCCGATGTTGATGTGGAGCTCTTGTCCGTTTTCGCTCAGCGCAACCGGGACGAGCGGGTCGCCATGATGGGAAGACGGTGCGAGTGACGGCTCATAACCGGAGGCGATGCGCGAGGCGGTGACGGTTCCTTCCGCATTGTGCACTTCGGCGATCGCCATGCCTGCTTCGATGGCCTCGCTCCGCGCTTCGATGGCAGCCTCGACGCTGGCGATGCGGCTGCCGACCACATCCTGCACGCCGTCGACGATGATCTGCGGCGTATAGACACCGCCATGACCCATGGTGGCGGCGTATGCCTTCTGGCGCCGCGTATTTGCCTCGTTCGCCAGCGAATCCTTCCAGCCGAGCATGTCCCAGTAAGTCACGGGCAGCGTCAGCGCCAGGACGTCCGAACGTTGGGAGAGCTTGCCCAGAAAGAAGTCGGCCGGTGGACAGGAATTGCATCCCTGGCTGGTAAAAAGTTCGACCACCACAGGACGCACGCCTCCGGCTTGCGCAGCCGTGCCGGCCAAAACAAACATCCCGGCGATCGCGAGAGCGCGCGTCGTTCGTGTCATGGCGCGACCATAAGACCAGAGCCTCACTCGCTCCAGTCACTTCAATTTGTAGGATGTTTCGACACCGCGGGGCAGCGGGAAAGACCATCTATATCAGGGGGATCGCGGCGCCGTTGCGCGGAGCGGGCGATCATAAGCGCGTGTCGATTTGAGGCTCAATTCGCCGCATTTTGATCACGCGCGTTATGCCAAACCGTTGACGCCGGACAAGCCAGACCATAGGTTCCGCGCCCATTTTTGCAGTGACGAACGGTGGCGGGATTTCCCGTCCGCCGCGACGGCGTTTGGGGGAACCGCAGCGATGGCGCAGATAAACGTCGAAAATCTCAGCAAAACCTACCGCGTGGCGATGCGCGATCCCGGGCTTGGCGGTGCGCTGCGCGGACTCTTCCAAAGGCGCGTCCGCGAGATTGCGGCGCTCGACAATGTCAGCTTCTCGCTCGCACGCGGCGAACTTCTCGGCTTCATCGGGCCGAACGGAGCCGGCAAATCGACGACGATCAAGATTCTTTCGGGAATATTGCGGCCGACCTCGGGGCGTTGCGAGGTCGACGGGCTGGTACCGTGGGAACAACGCATCGCGCATGTCGCGCGCATCGGCGTGGTGTTCGGACAGCGCACGCAGTTGTGGTGGGATCTGCCGATCGTCGAGAGTTTCGAACTTTTGCGCGACATTTATCGCGTCGACGCGGTCCAATTCGCAAAGACAAGGGACCGCCTCGTCGAGATGCTGAAGATCGCACCGCTGTTGGATACGCCGCTGCGTCAACTCTCCCTTGGTCAGCGCATGCGGTGCGAGATCGCTGCTGCACTGTTGCACGCGCCGGCAATTCTGTTCCTCGACGAACCGACCATTGGTCTCGATGCCGTGTCGAAGCTGGCGCTGCGCGAGTTCGTCAAGGATTTGAACCGCACGGACGGCGTCACCGTGATCCTGACGACCCACGACATGCACGACATCGAAGCGCTCGCCAAGCGCGTCATCATCATCGGCAACGGCAAGTTGCTGCGCGATTCCAGCTTCGAGTCCATGCGCAGCGAAGTGCTCGCGGAGCGAAGACTATTTGTCGACTTTGCGAGCGACAATGGCGACATCGCGATCGACGGCGCGACGATCCGCGCCCGCGACGGGCGCTCGGTCGAATACGCCTTCGATCCCGCGCGCACGGCCGCCCACGCGCTGATCTCGCGCATTGCAGCGGCGCATGACGTTGTCGACATCCGCGTGGAAGACCCCAAGATCGAGGAAGTGATCGCGCGCTTCTACGCGCTGCACGGCGCGGTGGAGTCGTGATGGCGCTTCCCTATCTCGCCATTCTGCGCGCGCGCTTCGTGCTGATGCTGCAATATCGCGCGGCGGCTTTCGCCGGCTTCGCCACGCAATGCTGGTGGGGCGCAATCAAGATCATGGTGATGGCGGCGTTCTATGCCGGTGCCGCCCATCAACCGATCACTCTCGCGCAAGTCATCACCTATACGTGGCTCGGCCAAGGTCTCTTGGGCCTCCTTCCCTGGCAGGCGGATGCCGAAATCTCGGAAGCCGTCGAGACAGGCAATGTCGCCTATGAGCGGCTTCGTCCGGTCGACACCCATACGCTTTGGCTCGCGCGCGCCATCGCCGCCCGCGCTGCCAACACCAGCTTGCGCGTCATCCCGATGTTCGTCGTGGCAGCGATTCTCCTGCCCCTGGTTGGTCTGGGAGCCTGGAGCTGGCATATGCCGTCGACGGCTTCGGCGGCGGCGCTCTTCGCCCTCTCCATTTCGCTGACCGTCCTTCTCTCATCGTCCTTCACCGTGCTGCTCAATATCGCAGTCACCGCCCTCAAGACGAGGCGCGCAGCGAACCTCGCTCCCGTTCTCGTCTCGCCGCTCTCCGGAATGATCGTGCCGCTCGTCCTGATGCCGGCCTGGTCGCAGCCGTTCCTGTTCTGGCAACCCTTTGCGGGCCTGGTTGATATTCCCTATCGCATCTACTTCGCGAATTTGACCGGCGCGGGTGCGCTTGCAGGGATTGTGGCGCAACTGATCTGGGTCGTCGGCTTCATCGTGATCGGCCGTGCGTGGATGGCGCGCGTCATGGCCCGCGTCGACATGCAGGGGAGCTGAACGTGAACGCTCTTTCGCTCTATCTGAGCTATCTCAGGAATTGCCTGCGCGCGCAGATGCTATATCCGACGGCATTCCTGCTTCGCTTCGGCTCGCAATTCGTCATCACCATCACCGAGTTCGGCGGGCTCTACGCGCTGTTCCTCCGCTTCAGCCATATCCGCGGCTGGACCTTTCCCGAGATCGCGCTCTTCTATGGCGTCGTCAGTGTCGCATTCGCAGTCGCCGATTCAACATGTCGCGGCTTCGACATGTTCGGTCCCCAATTCGTCAAGACCGGCCACTTCGACCGCGTCCTGTTGCGGCCGAGAACGGCGACCCTGCAGCTCATGGGTTTCGAGTTCGGCTTCACCTCGCTCGGGCGCGTGATTCAAGGTCTGGTCGCGCTGGCGATCGCGATCGGTTTGCTGCATCTCGACTGGAGCGTCGGGAAGGCCGTCTTGCTCATATGGGCGATGGCCGGCGGGTTCGCGCTCTTCTTCGCCATTCTTCTCCTGCAGGCGACGCTCTCGTTCTGGACCGTCGAGAGTCTCGAGATCGTCAACACGCTGACCTATGGCGGCATCGAAGCGGCGCAATATCCGCTCGACATCTATGCCAACTGGTTCCGCAAATTCCTCACCTTTGTCGTGCCGCTCGGTTGCGTCGTTTATTTTCCGGTCGCAGCCGTGCTTGGCAGGAGCGAGGCTGCCGGCGTGGCGCCTTGGGTGGGCGCCATCACACCCTTGGCCGGTTTCCTCTTCCTGCTTGTCGCCTTTTCGGCGTGGCGCGTCGGTGTGCGGCACTACACGAGCACGGGAAGCTGATCGTCGTGCTATACGAAAACGTATGGCTCAGCGCGAACCGGACTGGGAAACCTACCGCTCCTTCCTTGCGGTGATGACGGAGGGAAGCCTCTCTGCCGCGGCACGGAGGCTCGCGCTGACGCAGCCGACCGTCGGCCGTCACATCGATCAGCTCGAAGCCGCGCTCGCACTTTCTCTCTTCACCCGTTCGCAGACGGGTCTTATCCCGACGCAGGCGGCGCGAGAGCTTTTGCCGCACGCGCAGGCGATGCAAAGCGCGGCCGATGCGCTGGTGCGCGCCTCCTCAGGCGCTGAAGCGGAAGAACGCGGTGCCGTCAGATTGACCGCAAGCGTGATGATCGGCGGCGAAGTATTGCCTGCCATACTCACCGCCTTCAGCGAAAAACATCGCAACATTGCCATCGAGCTTGTGCTTTCGGATCAGACGCAAGATCTGCTGCGCCGCGATGCCGACATCGCGGTGCGCATGGTGCGGCCGAAACAGGAAGCACTTGTCGCCAGGAAGATCGGCCGCATTGCACTCGGCCTTTTCGCACATCGCCGCTACCTGGAGCGTCACGGCACGCCGAAATCGCTCGCCGCGGTGACGGAGCATGCCTTGATCGGCTTCGACAAGGAAACTGCCGTCGTGCGCGCACTGCGCGGCATGGGACTAGCATTGTCGCGCGACATGTTCGCGCTGCGCTGCGACGCGGATCTCGCACAACTTGCGGCACTGCGCGCGGGCTATGGCCTCGGCGTCTGTCAGCTCGGCATCGCGCGGCGCGATCCCGAACTCGTGCAAGTGCTGAACGGCGCTTTCCGCTACGAGCTCGACATGTGGCTTGTCATGCACAAGGACTTGCGCAACACGCGCAGGATGCGTCTGTTGTTCGACCACCTGGTCGCGGAGCTCACGACCTACGCCGCGAGCTCGCGATAGTCACGCCGCCACGAGGTTGCGCAGCACATATTGCAGGATGCCGCCGTTCTTGTAGTAAGCAACCTCGTCCGCTGTGAGGATCAACAACACGAGCGGCATGGCGGCCGTGCGCCCGTCGGGATAGCGCACCGTCGCCGTCAGCCGCATGTTCGGCTTGATGTCGCCGGAAAGTCCGGAGATATCGATCGTCTCGCGGCCGCTCAGCGCATAGTCGCGCCGCGTCTTGCCTTCGGCGAAAACCATCGGCGCGATACCCATGCCGATGAGGTTCGAGCGATGGATGCGCTCGAAGCTCTCGGTGATGACCGCGCGCACGCCAAGCAGGTTCGGCCCCTTCGCGGCCCAATCGCGCGACGAGCCCGTGCCATACTCCTTGCCGGCCACCACGACGGTG
>DATLOU010000082.1:0-9655 GCA_035536115.1 Rhizomicrobium sp. | reverse complement strand
GTCGACCTTCATGCCGAAACGCTCGAGCAGGCGCGGCACGGCGAATACCGGACCGATGCCCATCTCGTCGGGCTGGCAACCATACGAAGCCCAACCCATGAAGCGGCCCATCGCCTGCAGGCCGCGCTTCTCGGCTTCCTTGCCCTCCATGAGCACGACGGCGGCTGCGCCGTCGGAAAGCTGCGAGGCATTGCCTGCCGTGATGAAGTTGCCCGGGCCCTTCACCGGCTCGAGCTTGGCGAGACCTTCCATCGTCGTGTCGGGACGATTGCACTCGTCGCGCTCGACGACATAGTCGACAATTTTTTCTTCCTTGGTCTCCTTGTTGACCGTCTTCATCTTCGTCTTCATCGGGACGATTTCGTCACGGAACTTTCCGGCCTGTTGCGCAGCCGCCATGCGGCGCTGCGATTCCAACGAATATTCGTCCTGATATTCGCGCGAAACCTTATAGCGCTTGGCGACGATGTCGGCGGTGTCGATCATCGGCATGAAGATCGCCGGATATTCCTGCGTCAGCTTGGGATCGACGTTGTTCGGTCCTGCGCCGGGGTTGGGGATGGAGATCGACTCCACGCCGCCTGCAACGATGCATTGCGATTGGTCGCCGCGAATGGAGTTGGCCGCCATTGCGATCGACTGCAGGCCAGACGAGCAGAATCGGTTGATCGACACGCCGCCGGTCGTGACCGGAAGCCCGGCGAGCAGCGCCGCCTGACGGCCGATATTGCCGGCGCCGTGCGCGCAGTTGCCCATATAGCAGTCTTCGACGAAGTCCTTCGGCACGCCGGCGCGTTCCACGGCGTGTTTCACCGCGTGCGCCGCCATCGACATGGTCGGTGTGATGTTGAACCCGCCCCGCGCGGACTTTGCGAGCCCGGTCCGGGCGTAGGAAACGATGACGGCTTCTCTGCTCATGGGTCTTCCTTCCTTGAAGAATAGTGGATTGCCCCAACCATGGCCCAACTGGCGAAGAGGCGCTAGGGGTCGTTCAAAAGCGAAGCCGTCAAGACCTTGAACTGGGGCCTTAGCCGATCCCCGGCACCGGATGACTGCGACATAATGCGACGACGTCACGGTGCCGGCGTTCGATGGCTGCGGCATCGTCCGGCGCACGCAAGGTTTGCGCAATCCAACCGGCGAGCCTGCGCATATCGTCTTCGTCCATGCCACGGGTGGTGCAGGCGGGCGTGCCCAAGCGGACGCCTGACGGCCTCAGCGGCGGGCGCGGATCGTCGGGGATGATCTGCTTGTTGGTTGTGATGCCGATCCGGTCCAGCGCTTCCTCGGCTGTGCGGCCATCGAGACCGAAGCTCGCAACCGTGTCGATCACCATCATGTGGTTGTCGGTCCCGTCGGTGATCAGCTTGGCGCCTTCCGCCATCAAAGCCTGCGCCAGCGCTTTCGCGTTGCGCAGAATGGCGGCAGCATAACCTCTGAACTCCGGCTCCGCTGCTTTTCGAAACGTGATCGCGGAGCCCGCGATGTTGTTCATATGCGGGCCGCCTTGCAGGCCGGGAAACACCGCCGCGTCGATCTTCTTCGCATGTTCCTTCTTGCTCAAGATGAGCCCGCCGCGCGGACCGCGCAGCGTCTTGTGCGTTGTCGTCGTCACGACATCGAAGCCGGCGTCGAAGGGATTGCGCATGGCGCCCGCTGCGACGAGACCGCCGATATGCGAGATATCCGCCATGGTCAGCGCGCCGACTTCGTCGGCGACTTTCTTGAACGCCGCGTAATCATAGTCGCGCGGGTAGGAGGAGTAGCCGCACAGGACGATTTTCGGTCGCGTCTGTTTGGCGACGCTCATCAGCGAGTCGAAATCGATGGCGCCGCCCTGATGCGGCGCGCTCTTGTAGCGCGTGAAGTTGAACACCTTGCCCATGTGCGAGACGGGCGCGCCATGCGTCAGGTGTCCGCCGTGCGAAAGATCCATGGCGAGGACCGTGTCGCCCGGATTGAGAAAAGCGAAGTAGACGGCTTGGTTCATCGGCGAGCCCGAGAGCGGCTGGACGTTCGCGTGTTCGGCGCGGAACAGGGCGCAGGCGCGCTCGCGAGCCAGATTTTCGATCCGGTCGGTAAACTCCTGCCCGCCGTAATAGCGCCGGCCGGGATAGCCTTCGGAATATTTGTTGGTGAGCACCGAGCCGAGTGCAGCGAGCACTTCGGGATAGGTGTAGTTCTCCGATGGAATCATCTCGACACCGTCGACCTGACGACATTCTTCGGCTGCGATGGTGTTCGCGATATCGGGATCGAAAGCCTGAAGCTGCTGGCGATGCGCGTCCATGGGCGTCTCCCTTTTGGAAGATGAACCGATCCTGCGATCGGCTGCCCAGGCGAACGGCGGGTTCAAGCCGCGCTCCCCGATGGTGACCCATCAATTCGCCAGTCGCGCGGCGAGAGAGATTTAGCAAGGAGTCATAGTCGGCGGCAAGCGAACGCGGCTAGGTCGCCCGCCGGCGCGCGTACCAGATGAGAAGGATCCCAGCGATGACGGTGCAAGCGCCGAAATAGGCCCACCCAATGTGGTTGTCCATCGCCGGATTGGCTGGCCAGATGAACGTGCCCGTGCCTTGGCCGATCCAATGCAGTCCAAAGAGTAGAAGCAGCGTCCCCACAACCAGCAGTACGATCTTCATGGCTGGACTTCTCCCCGTCGGGCCCAGCTTAGCTGGAGCACGAAGACGGCGCAGGTGTCGAAGGACAGGCGAGCCTTCACGTCCGCGTGACCTTTGTTCGTTCGTGCACGTCTCGGCGGCGCCGATGACGTGCAAGGATTCCGCGCTGAAGTCCTTGCGCAAGTTGTGCGATCGGGTTCTTGGCTTCTCCGATTTGGCTCGCGCTCCGGCGGCAAGATCCTTAACTCTCACGCGAAGTCGAAAACGCCACCGCGTGCGAATGGTGGTATGATCCTGCGTCGTGGCGCAATCGGAAGTCGGGGAGGGCGCATGAATTCGAAGTTCGGCTATTCGCGACGCCGGCTCCTCGGAGCGAGCGCGGCGGCGCTTGCGTTCGCGCCGTCTGTCCTTCAGGCCGGCGAAAGCGCCGGCGCCCTCGCAGACTCTGCAACGCCTGAACCGGAAACCATCCACGGCGACGCCGAACGCGATCACCGCATGACGGTTGCGGCACTGATCAACGGCAAAGGGCCGTTCCGCTTTCTCGTCGACACGGGAGCTGACCGTTCGGTTCTCGCTGCCGATGTGGCGCAACAGCTCGGCCTTCTTGGCGGCGAGGACGTCGTCGTGCAAGGCATCTCGCGCTCGATCCCGGCCTCGACGGCGCTCTTGCACAGCATCAAGGTCGGCTCGATCGAGCTTAGCGACATTGCGGTGCCGGTGCTCTCGCGTGAATGGCTTGGCGCGGACGGCTATCTCGGATTGGATATTCTCGACCGCCGGCGCGTGACGTTCGATTTCCGCTACCAGACGCTGACGATCGACCGCTCGAACCAGATCCACGGTTTCGAAATCAGCCGCGACCTGATTGTGCGCGTCAGAGGCTCCAATGGCCGACTGACGGCCTACGATTGCCGCGTGGACGACGTGCCGGCCGCGGCCTTCATCGACTCCGGCGCGCAGGTCACCATCGGAAACTCGCTTTTGTTCGCTGAGCTCGCGAAGCGCGGCGCGACATATGTCAGCGACAGGATCGTGCCGGTCACCGATGTAACCGGCGGAATCTCGCCGGGCCGGATCACCTCATTCTCGACGATCAGGCTGGGCGCGATTACCTTCGTCCGGGCCAATCTTTTGATTTCCGATCTCGAAGTCTTCAATGTGTGGGGCTTGGCGGACCGGCCGGCGTTGTTCATCGGCATGAATTTCCTCGGCCAGACCTCCGCTTTCTCGATCGATTTCGGGCGCAAGGAGCTGCTGTTCAAGCTGGCCGATGAGCGGGTCGCGCGCAGCATCTGACCAAAGCTAGGCGTTGGGAAACCACTTTTCCTCGCGCAGCGCGCTGCCGGCGAGTTCGTTGATCTCGCGCTTCAACTTCGCCCGCTCGCCGTTGCCGCGATAGATGCTGCGCGCCGATGCCACGAAGCCGGCGCCGAAGTCGTTCTGGGCTTCCAGCGTTCGAACGCGATTTTCCGCGTCCCAAAGCGCTTTGTTGGCCGCGTGCAGCGCTGCTTCCTTCTGCGCCATGGCCGGTGTGTTCAGCTTGGCGAAGCAATTGCGAATGGCCGTCAGATGCTCGAGTTCGTCGCCGATACGCGCGACCACGGCGGCGTCGGGGATTTGCTCCGTCTTGATCTTGAGGATCGTGATGCGATCGATCAAATCGCCGGCCGAGACAGGAACATAGACGCGCATCGTCAGGCCACGTAGTTCATGGTGGATGAGCCGCCGTTCCGACCGGCTGTGAGCCTCAAGGCCGCGGCAATCTCGCTGACGACGCCTTGCCAGTCGTCGAGTGTCGTCTGCCGGAAGAGGCGTGCGGTCGGATACCAGGGGCTGTCGGAGCGCTTCGTCAGCCAACGCCAGTCCGGAACGTATTTCAGCGCAATCCAGACCGGCCGGCCGAGCGCACCCGCCAGATGCGCGATGGAGGTGTCGGACGTGATGACAAGATCGAGATTGGCCATGATGGCCGCCGTGTCGATGAAGGCATCGTTGCCTTCGTCGAAGTCAAAACCCGGCCGCTCGACCGTCATTCCCGGGGGCAGGTTCATGAGCTGCTCGGTGCCGTGATTCTTCTGTAAACTGATGATCCGTACACGGTCTATCTTCGCGAGGGGCGCGAACGCACGCAAAGGAATGGAGCGGCCATTGTCGATGCTGCCCGCCGGATTGCCCTGCCAGGCGAGACCGACTTTGAAGCCATGTTCGCCGAGCCTCAGGCGCCAATATTCGCAGCGCCCCGCTTCGGCACGAAGATAGGGAACCTCCGAGCGCAACGTATCGGGCCGGATCGCCAGCACCCGCGGCAGGCTCATGAGCGCGATCTGGAAATCGAACGTCCTGCCGGTCTCCGCCGAGGCGATGAAGTCCACGCCTGCCGCGATGGTGGAGAAGAGGCGATGGAGCCTGCGATCGCACAGGACCGTGACGCGCGCGCCTTGTGCAACGAGCTGCGGCACATAGCGGATGAATTGAATGGCGTCGCCGAAACCTTGTTCGCCGTAGAGTAGGATGCTTTTCCCCGCCAAGGCTTCGCCCCGCCATGGGCCCGCGCCCGTGTTGGGCTGGAAGATGCGGTTCTTCCACTTGCGAAAGCGCAATTCGTAGCCCTCGAAGCCTTTGGCCCAATCGCCGAGGAGAAGTTCGGTGAGGGCGAGATTGGCGCGGGCGCCGATATGGTCGGGGTTGAGGGCGAGTGCATGATGGTAGTCCGCGAGCGCCTCGTCCAAACGCCCAATTTCGCGAAACACGCTGCCGCGATTGTTGAAACACTCGACATTCGAGGGATTGAGCGCGAGCGCCGCGTTGTGATCGGAAAGAGCGGCGGTGAACTGGCGCATCTCGCGCAGGACATTGCCGCGATTGGTGAGCACGTCGGCGTTGGGAGGTGCGAGCGCAAGCGCGCGGTTGAACTTGTCGAGCGCCTCCTCATAGCGTGCGAGGTTGAACAGCGAATTGCCGAGATTGTTCAGCGCCTGCGGAAAGATCGGCCTCAGCGCGATGGCGTTTTCGTAGCTGGCGACGGCATCGTCCCAGAGTTGCATCTCCTCAAGGACGCCACCGCGATTGTAGAACGCGTCGGCGAGCGCAGGATCGAGTGCCACGGCACGATCGTAACTTTCGAGCGCCTGCTCAGGGCGCCCCTGCAGCCGAAGCGCGTTGCCGCGATTGCAATAGGCTTGGGCGTAGTCGGGCCTGACTGCAATGGCGCGGTCGAACGCCCAGACCGCTTCCTCGTACCGGTCGAGATAGCGCAAGGCCAAGCCGAGATTGTTGCGCGCTTCGGGCGAACGGGGGGCGATCTGCAGGGCGCGGCGGAGTTGGCGCTCGGCCTCGTCGAAGCGGCCCAGCTGCAACAATGTGGCGCCCAGCATGTGCGCCGCATCGAAATGCGTCGGATGGGTCTGAAGGACGAGCCGGTAATGGTGCGCGGCCTGGTCGAATTGCCCCGCGCGCTGAAGGCTCAGCGCCCGTTCAAAATCCGCCGGCCCCCTCTTTTCCACTTCGCCCTCTCAGCGCCGCATTCATCCTGTGGTGCTCACATGCGATATATGGCGAGCTTCGGCTTACGTTAAAGTTCGCGCCTCCGGCCTCGCAAAACAGAAAAGCGTGAACGCTGTAAATCGAAAAACACGGTTGCGTGAGTTTTGTGGCACTGATTCACTAGTGCGAAGCCATGTAGGCTAAGGCGCCGAGACATGCGGCGGCTTCATGCATTGCCAATTGCGACGTCGGGACTTGCGCAATTATCTGTCAGTCGGGCCGCCGGCGCGTTTCACGGGCGCCGACTCCCGGACCAGCACCATCGCCGTCAAACCAATGACACTGGCCGCGGTCCAGTAGAACGCAGGCGTCAGCGCATTGCCCGTCACGCTCAGCAGCCAGGTCAGGGTGAACTGGGTCGAACCGCCGAAGATCGAGATGGCGAAGGCATACACGGTCGCGACCGCGCCGGAGCGGATGCTGCGCGGTAACGACTCTGTGAGCGTGATGATGACCGGCGTCGTCGACAAGGCGGCAAGAAAGTTGAGCCACGCCACGGCGGCATAGAAAGTCGCGACCGTGTGAAAATGCGTGATCGCCAGAAACGCCGGCAGGATCGAGACGAGGAGGATGAAGCCGGGGATCAGCATGACCGGCTTTCGCCCGAAGCGATCCGACAGCCATCCGCTGGTCAGCTCGAATGGAACCGAAAATACGCTGCCGACGATGATGACGCCGAATGCCACGACGGCCGGCATGTGCAGGACCGTCAGCGCATAGGTCGTCATGTAGTTGATCGAATAACTGCCAATCGTGCCGGCCGTCAGCATCATGAGTCCCAGCACGATGACGCGTCGATAGGATCGGGCGCCCGGCTTGCTGGCCAGCGCGCCGGTGGTCGCGTCCGGCGCGAGCGCCGCATCGTCGGCCGCATGGAGCGTTTCCGGCAATCGACTCCGGACGATGAGGCCGAACGGCACGATCGCTGCGCCGATCAGCATGGCGACGCGCCAGCCCCAATCCTGCAATTGTTGCGCGTCGAGCAGATAGGCAAGGAGGGTTCCTACGAGTCCGGCCGCAAGGATCGCTCCATCCTGCGTCGCATACTGCATGGAGGCATAGAAGCCGCGCCGCTCGATTGCCGCCGCCTCGACAAGATAGGCGGTCGTCGGTCCGACTTCGCCCCCAAGCGCGAAACCTTGGACGAGCCGGAACAGCAGGACGAGGAACGGCGCGGCCGCGCCGATACGCGCATAGGACGGCGTGAGCGCCAGTCCCACGATCGCGACGCCCATCAGACCGAACGACAGCATCATGGCGGGCTTGCGGCCGATGCGGTCGCCCATGGGTCCGATGATCATTGCTCCGATCGGCCGCGTCAGAAACCCCGCACCAAATGTCGCCAACGACAACAGCAAACTCGAGGAGGCGTTGTGGCTCGGAAAGAAGGCGCGGCCGATATAGAGAGCGAAATAGCCGTAGGTTAGAAAATCGTAGAATTCGAGGCCGTTGCCGACCACGACAGCGGCAACCTGGCGAAAGGGCAGGGAAATCGCGACGGCACCCGGGCGGCCGCTATTCTCCGCGTTCAACGCCGCCATGACCGCCCCAGCCGCTCAGTGCGCCCGCACTCTGCGTGATTTTCGCTCGGAAGTCACAACAAGTCCGCGGTCCGCGGCCGCCTGGGTCTCGCGCTTTGCCCTCGTTCGACGCGTGCGCGAGGCGTAGAATGGGCGCCGCCGTGCTTGTCACGCGCTCGAACCAAGGGTGATGAGGGAGGAGCAAGATGCACAAGTCGATCGTACGGAGTTGCGCCTTCGCCGGCGCGTCGTTGATTTCACTCTCGCTTGCCGCTGCTGCGGAAAACGCCATGATGCCCGCATCGGCCATGAAACCTGCCGCAGTTGCGGCGTCGGACCGGAAATTGATCTCAAGCGCGATGACGGCCGCGCCCAGGTCCGTCGCAGCGATCGCGACCATCGTCGTCATGGGCCCGGACGGAACCATGCGCACCGTTCGCCAAGGGACCGGCAGCTTTACCTGCATGCCTGACAATCCGACGACGCCCGGCCCCGATCCGATGTGCATGGACCGCTATGCGATGGAATGGGTGCAAGCCTGGGCGACGCACAAAACGCCCACGCCCGGTCGGGTCGGCTTCATCTACATGCTGGCCGGCGGCACGGACGCGAGCAACACCGATCCATACGCCACCAAGCCGACTGCGACGAACCATTGGATCAAGACCGGTTCGCACGTGATGGTCGTCGGCGCGGACGCCGGCTACTACCACAGCTATCCGCGCTCACCCGATCCGGATACGTCGATGCCGTACGTCATGTGGGCGGGCACGCCGTACCAGCACACGATGATCCCGGTGAAGTAAGCGACTTGCAGGAAGCGCTATCACGTGATGGCACTTCTCCATGACACAGCTTCTTGTTCGTGGTGTTCCCGAGAATATCGCCGCCGAATTAAAGAGGCGGGCGAAAAAGCATGGCCGCAGCGCAGGAGCAGAGCATTGTGCGATTCTTTTGGAAGCGCTGAAACCTGCCAGCGACGACTTCTGGCAGGCAGCAGAAAAATTGCGAATAGAATTGAAGGGGCGGAAATTCACCGATGCCTGGCCGATAATCGTCACTTCATCTTCGCGCGCGGGTCGTAGTCGGCCTTCCAGCTCTCTACGAACTTCGCGAGTTCGCTGTCCAGGCGTTCCGGGAGCGTGACGACAAGCTTGACGTAGAGATCGCCGGGCGGAGCATTGGCCGGCGCGATGCCTCTTCCTTTGAGGCGCAGGACCGTTCCCGTGTTCGAGTTCGGCGGCACGCTGAGCGCGACCGTTCCACTCAATGTCGGCACATTCACCTTGCCGCCCACAACCGCTTCCTTCAGGGTGACCGGAAGGTCCATGCGAATGTCGTTGCCATCGCGCGTCATCGAGGGATGCGGCGCGATCGCAACCTGGATCAGGATGTCGCCGGCAGGACCGCCATTGCGGCCGGGTCCGCCGCGTCCCTTGACGCGAATGTGCTGGCCTTCCTTCACGCCTACGGGAATCTTGACGTCGATCTGCTCGCCGGTCGGCACCACGACACGCCGCGTGCCGCCGCGCGCGGCTTCGTCGAAACTGATCGTCGTCGCGACGGTGAAATCCTCGCCGCGCATCGGTTGCGAACGGCCGCGCCGCCCACGGCCACCGAGAAGATCGGCGAAGATGTCTTCGGCGCTGAAGCCTTCCTGCGCGCCGCCGGCATTGTCCCAGGTGAAGTGGAAGTCGCGCGCACCCTGGCCGCCGCCGAACGGGCCGCCAGGGCGAGCGCCCTGGCGTGGATCAAAGCCGCGCGGATTGCCTCCGGCATCGATTTCGCCGGCATCGAACTTGGCGCGCTTCTCCTTGTCGCCGACGATGTCGTAGGCGCCGGAGATTTCCTGGAACTTCTTCTGCGCGTCCTTGTCCGCGGAGTGCGCGTCGGGATGGTGCTTCTTGGCGAGGTTGCGAAACGCCTTTTTGATCTCGGCTTCGCTCGCGGTCTTGGACACGCCCAGAA
>DATLOU010000081.1:0-7042 GCA_035536115.1 Rhizomicrobium sp. | reverse complement strand
CGGCCATGACGTTCGACAGGCTTGTCCGTCAACGTCGACACCACCGCGGCGGTCGGCTGCGGCGCGCTGTTCGCCTGGCCCGTGCCTCGCACGATTGGGATCGGCGCTTGCTGCTGTACCTGACGCGCTTCGTCGACACGGGTGACGAGCGTCGGGTTGACGACGGTAGCGGCATTCACTGTCGCGACCGGCCGGCCGCTCGCGCGCTCGACGACGCGTGTATCGACGCTGCGATTGACGACAATGTTGTTCACGACAGTGTAGTTGGTGATGTTCGTCGTGTTCTGGATGACATTCACGACGTTGGTTTGATTAACGACGGCTCGGCCATAGTCGCGATCGCCAAGGCTTCCGGCTCCGATGAAGGTCCAGTTCGATGCGAAACGAGCTTGGTCATAGTCGCGGCCATACCAGCTCGAATAGCCATAGTAATCGCCGCCTTGTCCGAACCGGAGCGAGATGCCGCCGCCGCTGATGGAAAATTGGAACGCTGTTTCATTGCCGCGCAGGAAGTCGCGATCCGGCGGCATCGGCATCCAACCGACATAGCGATTGTTGCCGCGCCAGACGACCCACCCCGGACTCCAGACATACCCTGGGATCCAGAGCCAGCCGTCATAGGGATCGTTCACCCAGCGCCCATAGTGGAAGGCGATGTCGCCCCAGGGATAACTGGAACGCCAGTACCAGCCATATTGGCTGGTGTTCACCCAATAACCGGCTGTGCGATACGGCCGAAAATCGCCGGGGACGTCGGGAATCCAGACGACGCCCCAACGGTCGCTGTAAACCCAGTCGCCATAGCGCGCGAGAATCCGATGGAAATCGCGATAGTTGCGATGCGAATGACCCCGATAGCCCTGCGCCTGTGCCACGTCGGGGGCGAGCAGCGGGCCGATCCCCGCAAGTGCGATTGCGGTCGCCAGCAGCGTAGTGCGAAGTCGATGTCGCATGTTGATCTCCATCTCAAATCGATTTTGAAAAATTGTTGGCGCTCGAGCCCGGACAGAAAACCTGCCGACTCGCATACGCAACGATTCTGAGCGGCCAAAGTTCCATGTCCTGTCTCCAACCCGTTTTCCGGCCGACAGGAGAATGGTCCAGGCATGCTGAACCGGAGATGGAGAGGCGGTTCACCGCCGGTTCACCTCTGACGACTTGTCAGTTTGCCTGGGTGCAACGAGGAATTGGCGTGTTTAAGGACTCAGTTGAGCAGGCCCACGGCGTTCAGCACTCGCAGCGCCGTCCCTCTGTAGCCCGGTACCAATGGGTCGGAGTCCGGCCAACGGTTTTCGGCGGCGATGGCGCGCGCGATGTCGTCCAACAGGCCAAGCGCGCCATCGCCGTTGCACATGATCACGACCCCCTGACCGGAAGAATATCCCAGGGCGATCGCGGTAAAGCCTGCGTCGTCGCCACCATGCATGAAGCGCGGACCATCGATGAAGATGCCGAGCCCTTGGTTCATATAGTCTTCGGATGCGTAAGCGCGTGTAGTGAACATCTGGCGCGCCATGTCTGCCGACAGCAGTGCGTTCGGCTGTCCGGCGCGAGCGCGCATCAAAAGTATCATAAAGCGCGCGAGATCCGACGGTGTCGTCCAGAGCCCCGCCGCCGCCATCTCGGGATAGACGTGCCAACACCTTTTGACGACTTGGCCCGAACTCCAGACTCCACAGGTCGCCCGCGATTGCAGCGCCGGCGGCAGAGGCTGTTCATATGTGCTGTCCTGCATGCCAGCAGGACGCAGAACCTGCTCGCGCATGAAATCCGGAAATGTCTGGTGCGTCGTGTCGATGGCGATCTGCTGCAATATCAGATAGCCGCCGCCGGAATACTGCCAGCGACTTCCCGGCACAGCCTCGACGCGGATCGGCGGTGTGTTTGTCGGCGGCGCGCCGTCAAGAACTTGCGCCAGCGTCGGATGCGCGACGTCGCGCTCATAACCGGGAAATCCGTGCACGGTGGTGTCGGCAGTGTGGCTCAACAGGCGAACAATGGTGACTGGCGAATTCTTGGTGAAGTCATTTTCCGGAAGTTTCCACGAACGAAGGCGGTCATTGGCGTGGTCGTCAAGCGACAAGCGATGGTTGTCGACGAGACGTAAGATGCCGACGGCCGCGACCGTCTTGCTGATCGATCCCGCCTGAAACAGAGTCTTGTCGGTAACGGCTATTGTGCTGCCGGGCGCGACGACACCGAAGCCCCGTGCCCACTTGATCTTGTAGTCGTCGATGACGGCGATGCTGACTGCGCTCGCATGGTAAATCTGCATGCGCCTAGCCAGAGTTTGGCCGCCGAACATTCGACCCAGAACACCGGCCGGCACACTCTGAGCGATATGTGCGATTTGGGCGTCGACATCGCCGGCTGCTTCAGCAGCGCTTACGGCGTCAACGCCACAAATAGCAACGCCCGCCAGAAGCGCGAGCACGAGTTTCCATTTCATAGGGCAGGCCCTTGGTAGTCTTGGCGAAAATAGGTCGCCGGTACCGGCTCGTATTGGACGTTTCGACATTCAAGCGCCTCTTGACGCTGCAATGCGACAGCGTCATGGGAGCGAAATAGTGCATGCCATGCCTCGTCTTATTATGTTCGTGGCGTGCAAAAGGGTCTCGGCAAAATCCACGATGTCCGGGAGGAACTCGGACGCGCGCCGACGGCCATCGCAAGCCTGACCGTGCTTCCGGCCGGTCGCATCGTACCCGGCCATGTTCATGCCAATCCCTATCTGGCGTTGCATGTCCTCGGCAGCTATCGCGACTGCGACGATCGCGGCGAAGCGCCAGTCAATGGTCCTGCGGCCTTATTCTTTCCCGCAGGTTCGATGCACGAGATGGCCATCGGTAACGCCGGGTTGGCGACAATCATCATAGAATTCGAATTGGAAGCTCTTCACCAAGCGATCGCCGGAATCGATGAATTGAAGAGACCGCAATTCTGGCTGGGCGGAGAAGTCGGCCGTCAAGCGCGACGCTTGGCGCATAGCTGGCTAGCTGGGACACCATCGCCACAGCGTTTCGCCCACACAACTTCATTCTTGAACATTGCACTTCAGAGTGCGCCCCCACCTGCCGCGCCGCGGTGGCTCGATGAGTTGGAAAAATTCGTCGATGCCGAGTATCGCTCCCCGGACTCGGAACGATGGGCCGAGAAAATCGGAGTGACGCGACCTTGGCTCACGCGGGCCTATCGCGGCTGGCGCGGCGAGGGACTCTGCGAAGCGCTGCGCCGCCGCCGGGTCGAAGCGGCAGCGATCTTGCTGGAAAGCTCGGACAAGCCGCTTGCAGAAATCGCGGCCGAAACGGGCTTCTGCGATCAGAGCCACATGAACCGGGCCTTCAAGAAGTATTTGGGGCGTACGCCGGCAATCGCGCGTACTGCCCATCTGGGTCTCGCCAAAGGACCGCGTTCCAGTCGCTAGCTCTTGAAAGGAGCGCGCTGACCACCAGAGTATATTCGGACGACTAGTCCGTTACGAGGAAGACGTGGCGAAAAAGCGAACCCAGCCAGGCGCGGCCGTCGGCGTTGCCGAGCACGGCAATTCGGCAGAACTCATCACGATCGCGCCGGACGGCAAACTTCTTGATCGCCGGCGCATCGATCTCACCCACGGATTGCCGACGCACCCCTATCACCACGAAGGGTCGTGGGCCGTGGGCCGCTACGTGAACAGCGCATGGGCTCGACCCATCTCGCTCGCCGACGCCATCGCACTCGTCGAACGCGTGCGTGTCGCCGCAGCAAAAGGCGCACAAGAGAGCCTCGAGACGTTGGCCGCAACGACGTCCGCGCCAATCACAAGCATCGCGATCCGCGTCTGTCCGAAGCTTCCGCCGACGACGGAAGAGCGGATCGCCGACAGTCGCGCGGCGAACGTCGCGGATTCCGTCATGTATCGCGAAGCTCTCGCAAAAGCTGCCGAGGCGCGCGGCTGGTCCGTTCATTGGTACGACCGCGATCGCGTTTTCCGCGATGCTGGCGCTGTGCTCGGCAAGAAGGATGTCGAGGCCTTCCTGAATGCCATGGGTCGGTCGATCGGCCCACCTTGGCAAGCCAAACACAAACTTGCCGCCGCTGCCGCGATTGCCGCGACGACGCCGCGAAATCGTCACTGAGCAATTGCGCAGGCGCTATTCCGGCATCACACGCGAGGCGTCCCGATACCAAGCAAGCTGCGTGCTGGTGGCGAGCAGTCTGCCGTCGCGGCTCCAATAATTGGAGCGCTCATCCGACGCACCGTCATTGCCGACCTGGCCATCGCATTCGATCAGGACGAAGTCCTCGCCGATCTCGGCAAGATCCTGCTCGGTGGCGTGCAGGTAGGCCGTCAACGAAAGCGTCGTGCTATCGACGTTTCGCCCAAGGGCATACATCACGCGCGGCGGTGAGTTGTCGGTGACCATGGCGAGCAGAACCTTGTCGAACCGACCGGAACGCGCACGCACCCAGGCGAGAGATCGCGCGCTCTTGCCTGGCGCGGGCGGAAAGCCGTCGACGATGCGCCGCTCAAAGGCCTGCGCGCCGTAGCGATCCATGACGCCGGGTATCTCGAGCGCCGGAAGTGAGTTTGGGTCAGGTGCGGCCGGCATCCTGGCGAAGGCAAACGGTGTGGTCTTCGGACGGCGTGCCAGCGTGACGACGCCGTGGACCGCAATCTGCCCTGCTCCCTTCTGATGGAGCGCTACTTCCCAAACGCCGATCGATCCACCTTGCCTGAGTCGCTTTGTACGGACATCGACCTCGCCCGACGATAACGCAGCGGTGTACGTAAGATTGAGCGAGAGTGCTTCACCCCGCGCCTCGGGTTCGTTCTCAAGCACGCGGACACAAGCGCCGATTGCGTAACCTCCCCAAAGTTCGCCACCCGGATTGCTCCACTCCGGCCCGGCGGTCGTGGTCCAATGGCCCGCTGCAACGCGGTCGAAAGGCATGGTTATGGTCATTGAGAAAGCAAGTTGCCTTTTGGATTGTTTCGACAGCCTGAATCGGCCGTCGCCAATAGATCGCTCCGCCTGAGCTGGCGCACCCGACAAGATTCGAACTTGTGACCTTCGCCTTCGGAGGGCGACACTCTATCCAGCTGAGCTACGGGTGCGTTGCGTTGGTATAACTCAGGCGGTAGGCGCCCGGCAAACCGGACATGTCAAAGCGCGTTGAGCGCCGCTTTCACCACGTCGCCGGCGTGGGTCCACACCATCCTCTTCCAATCCGCTTCGTCGGGAAAGAACGCGTCGCGCAATTCGCGTCGGATGGCGTCGCCGTCCCTATGCTTGTGCCTGTCTTCGGCAAAGCAGTGCAGCCAGTTGTCTTTGCGCAGCGCGTTGAACACTTCGCGTGTTGGGCGGGTGCCGACTTCGAGTGCCGCAAACGTCAGCTCGGTTTTGGGCAGCCAATGGGGAAATGCCTTGTCGATCGTTCCGGACAGCGGCGCCGAGACGGACTCGCCGGCCTCGCTCGACGCTACGCGCTGACCCCACATGCTGCGCGCGCGCTGATAGGCAGGCGAGCCCGGCAAATCTTCGGTGATCATTTCGCCCGCGCCATATGCGCCAAGACCGGTGTGAAAATCGATGACGATCAACCTCTCGACGTGCGACAGGTCCTCTGCAATCACGTCCTTCAGCATCTTTGCGGACCAGCTCTCCTTCGAGCCGCCGTAATAAAGACCGTCGGAGAATTTGTATTGGCCGCGCGAGATCGCTTCCTGCAGCGCGAAGGCGCCATGCGCCTTCAGAAACTCCGTCAGCTTGGCGTTGGCGACCTTCATCGCTCCGGGAGAGATGTCGCGTGGCGCGATTTCCGCCGCGAGCAACTCATAGGGTTTGTTTTCCGGCGGATGGCGGAAGTCGGCAAAGTTGCGGTTGACGTCCGCATTGTCCTCGTTCACCCGCCTGTCCCAGGCGTAGCCATAGGGATTGAGCGCATGCAACAGCACGATCTTGCTGCCCGGTGGCGCGCGCCTCGCCAATCCTTCGCGCATCAGGCCCGTCTGAACGCCCGAGCCGAAATAACCCTCGACACCGTGCGTGGCCGAGATCAACAGAAGCGCCTTTTTGGCTTCGCGCGGACCAATGATCGCGGTGTCGAGGAAGAGCGGCTTGCCGTCGCGGCCGCTTGCCTTCGGATGAACGCGGGTGATGACGTCGATCTGAGCCTGTTCGCATGCCGCGATGAAATTGTGCCGGCCGACGCGATAGTCGGCCGGAAAATGCTCTGCCGGGTCGAGACTCATGACTTATACTTTAGCGCGGCCAACGGAATTGGATATGTCCCTCTTCGGCGCATTGGACGAACTACGTTGCCGCCCGATCGTCGATCAGTCGGATGCTCGCGTGCGCAAAGTCGACTTTCGCTCGCGCAGCATCGATCGCGCGAACACATATTATCTCGAAGAAATGATCGATCTTCGCGATCTGGGCATCGCGGGCGAGAATTACTATCACACGCCGAGAAACCCGCCCTATTGGCGGCGCATCGTCGGCGCGATTCCAGACCTCTTGGTGCGACGCAGCGTCGGCGACAAGCTCGTCGGCATCAATGCGATTCTGGGATTGGCGGGGCTCGAGCTTTATGTGTTCGACGCCTGGCGTCCGGTTGCGGTGCAAGCCTATTTCCATGACGTCTGGATGCCGGCCGAGCTCAGGCGGCGTAATCCGGAATTAACCGGCAGCGCTCTCACGAAAGAAGTGGAACGCTACTGGGCGGCGCCGAGTGTCGATGAGTCCTCTCCCGCGCCGCACGCGACCGGCGCAGCGCTCGATCTCACGATCCGCTGGATCGGCAGCGATCAGCTCTGGATGGGATCGATCTTCGACGACGTGACGGCGCTTGCCCATCGCGACCACTTCGAAAAATCGGGCGCGGCCGCGCCATCGCTGTCCTATTCGGACGAAGAAGCGCGCGCCAATCGTCGGCTGCTGCATTGGGTCATGGCGGACGCCGGATTTGCCGGGCACCCGGACGAATGGTGGCACTTTTCCTGGGGCGATCAGCTCTGGTCCGCGTTGACCGATAGCCCGGCTGCGCATTACGGACTGGC
>DATLOU010000080.1:0-11131 GCA_035536115.1 Rhizomicrobium sp. | reverse complement strand
CGCGTTTCGCCGGCGGCGAGCAGCTTCTTCGCCGCGAACTCCGGCGAGGTGTGAAGATAGAGCGTGCGGCTGTCGCCGGCCGGCGTGCGCAACTCCGTCACGAAGGCATGCAGATGCGCCTCGTTGCCGGGCGAAACCGCGAGCGCGCCGCATTCGACCTCGCAAAACCCCTCGACCTCGAAGTATTGGCGAAAGGCGTGCTTGATGCGATTGCGCTGCAAGAGCAGCGGCCGGCGGTCGTCGTGGATGTGCCTCGACCACCAGGGGGACGGCGTCATTTCCTGAAACCTTGGCGTGGCAATTTCGGGCTTCTTCTATTGCGCCGAAGTGGGATGCGCAAATGCGCCACGATTGCGCTTGGCCGATTGGGCGGGCCCTGCTATGAGCCGCCGTCCATTTCCGGAAGGATCAACGTGGTTTCCGTCATCGCCAGCAGCGTGCGCAAGGGCAACGTCATCGAGAAGGACGGCAAGCTCTATGTCGTCCTGACGGCCGAGAACATCCATCCCGGCAAGGGTACGCCGGTGACGCATCTCGAGATGCGCCGCATCAGCGACGGCGTGAAGGTCGTCGAGCGGCTTCGCACCACCGACAGCATCGAGAAAGCCTTCATCGATCAGGCCAGGTACAACTATCTCTATCATGACGGCGACCACTGGGTGTTCATGCAGCCCGAGACGTTCGAACAGGTTTCGGTCGGCGCCGATGTGGTCGGCGACATGGCGCCGTACCTGACCGAGAACATGGACGTCACGCTGCAGAGCTTCAACGGCCTGCCGATCAGTCTGGAGATTCCGCAGCGTGCCACCTTCGAGATCGTCGACACCGAACCGGTGGTGAAGGGCCAGACCGCGTCGGGCTCGTTCAAGCCGGCGCTGCTCTCCAACGGCGTCAAGACGATGGTGCCGACGCACATCACGACGGGCACGCGCGTGGTGGTGATGACCGCCGACGGCTCGTACGTCGAGCGGGCGAAGGACTGACTGATGGGGCAACAGGCAAGCCAGGCACCGTCGCACTCGCCAAACTCCTGAAGCGAAAACCTCCTCCGTGTATATCTTCGGCCGGAGGCTGCAAATTCAACTGGGTGGCCCGCACTCCGGCGGGCCATGACATCTGAGAAGATAGTCAAAAAAAGAGGCCGCTGCTTGCGCAACGGCCTCTTCGCATTTTGCTTGAACCGCTAAGCCGCCTTGACCTCGAAGCCGAGCACGGCCTTGGTCTCGAGGAATTCCTCGAAGCCATGCTCGCCCCATTCGCGGCCATTGCCCGACTGCTTGTAGCCGCCGAACGGGGCGGTGAAATCGGCGCCGGCGCCGTTCAGATGCACGTTGCCGCTGCGCAGTTGCGAAGCGACCTTGCGCGCATGCGCGAGATCGCCCGACTGCACATAGCCCGAGAGGCCATAGACGGTGTCGTTCGCCATGCGAATGGCGTCCGCCTCGGTGTCGTACGGCAGCATGGCGAGGACCGGCCCGAAGATTTCCTCGCGCGCGATCGTCATGTCGTTGGTGACGTTGGCAAAGACCGTCGGGCGCACATAATAGCCGCGGTTCAAGCCTTCCGGACGGCCGAGGCCGCCCGCGACGAGCGTGGCGCCCTCGTCGATGCCCTTCTTGATCAGGCCCTGGATCTTGTTGAACTGGACCTCGCTGACCACCGGACCGATCGTGCCGGGAGTGGATTCCGGCGAGTCGGGCGGCGCCACCTTGACCTTCTCCGCCGTCGCCTTGGCGATGGCGATGGCCTGATCGTTCTTGGCGCGCGGCACGAACATGCGCGACGGCGCGTTACAGGACTGTCCCGAGTTGGTCATCATCTGCATGACGCCGCCGGAGACCGCCTTGGTCAGATCGGCATCGTCGAGCACGATGTTGGCCGACTTGCCGCCCAACTCCTGCGCCACGCGCTTGACCGTATCGGCGGCAGCCTTGGCGACCGCGATGCCGGCGCGCGTCGAACCCGTGAACGACATCATGTCGATGCCGGGATGCGCCGAGAGCGCCTCGCCGACCGTCGGCCCGTCGCCGTTGACGAGGTTGAAGACGCCCGGCGGCACGCCCGCTTCATGCAGTACGTCGGCGAACAGCATGGCGTTCATCGGCGCCACTTCCGACGGTTTCAGCACGATGGTGCAGCCGGCGGCGAGCGCAGGCGCCACCTTGCAGACGATCTGGTTGATCGGCCAGTTCCACGGCGTGATGAAGCCGCACACCCCGACCGGTTCCTTGACGATCGCCGTGGTTCCGCGCGTCTCCTCGAACTTGTAGTCCTTGAGGATCTTGGCGGCCTCGGCGAGATGGCCCATGCCGGTCGCGGCCTGTGCGGCCTTCGACAGCCACATCGGCGCGCCCATCTCCTTGGAGATGGTTTCGGCGATCTCATTATATTTGGTCTGGTAGACCTGCATGATCTTGCCGAGAAGAGCCAGGCGCTCTTCGCGCGTCGTCTTCGAGAAGGTCTCGAACGCCTTGCGGGCGGCGGCGACCGCCTTGTCGACATCGGCTTTGGAGCCGAGCGAGATGCGCGCGAAGGGCTCCTCGGTGGCGGGGTTGATGACATCGATGGTCTTGGGCGTCGTGGGGTTCACCCACTTGCCGTCGATATAGAATTGAAGACGTTCCTGCATTCCCTTGACTCCCTTTTGTTGTGAGGCGCTTAGGGGTTCGATCCCCTGAATTCTGCGGGCCATAAAATCACATCGGACGCCCAGCAGCAAAGGCGCTTAAACCGCTGTCATTTGTGTGGAATTGCGACGGCCGCTGTGTCACGGCCCACTTGGTGTGGGCCGCCCAGGTGACGCTGGGAGCGGTATCGCGAAACAAAGGCGCAGTTTAAGTCTTCGATGTGGCGCTCTGCCCCAACTGGGTGGCCCGCACTCCGGCGGGCCATGACAACAGCGGCTAACTGCGGAAATTGAGCTCGATCAGGATGCCGTCCGGGTCGGGCACGAAAATCTGATGGATCCGCCCGCCCGGGACCTCGTTCTCGCGGAATTTCAGGCCGTGACTCTTGAGCGTGGCGCGGGTCGCCTCCAGGTCCTTGCCGCGGAAGGCGATGTGATCCAAGGCCGCGGTGTCCCCCTTGCCATGCGGCCCATCGCGCGTTTCCGACTCCATCGCATCGACCAGATGCACGATCGGTACGCCGCCGAGATAGAGCCAATAGCCCTTGAAGGGAAATCGCGGCCGTTCGCCCACGGAAAGTCCAAGCACGTCGCGATAGAAATCGCGCGTGCGTTCCAGGCTGGCGCAGCGGATCGTGTAGTGCTCGAGCATTTCGACGGGCATGGCTTGACCACTCCTGAGGCACTCCACCACAGATTACGCACTTCACCTGAGAAGCGCCAACCGCGTGAAATGCATATGATCCTTGACGTCGACACTGATTCGCGGGGGGATCACGACGATGGACTATATCTGCGATGCGCCCGGCCGGCGGACCTGGTTCCGCATCGAAACGGAAGCCGAAGCCGCCGTCGAATCCGAAGCGATGCACCATGCCGTCGAAAAATATTTTCGCCGCGAGCGCGATGCCGCGGTCGGCAGCTATCGTCCCACCGCGACCTCTTACATCGAGCGCGACATCGGGCTCGGCGCGCATATCCTTCGCACCATGCCGGTCTTCCTCACCTTGCGCGAGCATGACGGCACGCCGATCGCCACCGCCATGCTGCCGCCGAACGGCAAGGAGTTCGACGATTTCCGCATGATCATCGTGGGGCCTTCGAACAGCGATCCGTTCGCGACGCATGACGAGGCGATCCAGGCGCTGGCCAAGCATTACGGGCTGACGCTCAACCGCGAGCGCTGCTTTCCGTACGTGCATTACGGCGTCTAGAGCCAAATCGCCATTCTTCGAAACGCGATTTGGCTCTAGGTCTTTTGATTGTCGCGCAATTTGCGGGTGAACTGCTACACGCTTCACCCGATTGCGCTCCAAGCGCCGCCGCTGCAGCGCAAGCTTTGCCGAGGTGATCAGACGATGCGCGAGTTTGCGCAAGGCGCGCATCTCGGCGCTGTAGGCGCCGTGCTTCAACGCGCGCCGATTGCCCAAGGGAGCGCCCCGACCACTCAATCTTGTGTTCCTCGCACGCGCTTTCCACCACGTACTGTTTTCGACTTTGAGGCTTTCAATTCCTTTGCCAGCGCGATGTTGGCGCGGATCATGCGCGTCGCCGTGTTGGCGGCGGAGAGGCGTTCCCCAAGCCCGTAATCACCGTCGAACGCGCAAGACAACGCGTAGCGCACGGTATTGCGAAGCTGCGCCAGATGCTCGGCGAGAAGCTCGTCCGAAACCACACTCTCCCTCGGCGCGACCCACGACGCCAAATCCGGCCCGCTCATGATGGTGGCCAGCAGCGCTTCGCGCGCCGCCGCCCGTTCGGCCCTCTCGTGGATCTCGCGCGTGATCGGATCGTCGACGAGGGGCGACGGCTCGCGATCGTCAGTCGACGCCTCGGCGGCCGCACGCGCGGCTTCTTCCTCTGTGCCGTGCTCTCGGCGATAGGAAAGAGCTTTGTCCCATCCCTTGCGGAACGCCTCTCGCAGGGCTTCAGTCTCCTCCGTCACGGCTTCAGCGTCGACGTCTGCATCGTTCTCTGCCGCGCCGCCTGCCACTTCAATCTTTTCCATAGTCCTGTTCTCCATTTGAGCGCGGATTATGCGGCCGCCCCGAAGGGTGTTGGATAAACTGCTGTGTAAATAAAAGAATATGCCGAGGTGTGAAGGACTTGGCCGTGACAGAGGGCCTCCAAAGGCGCAAATTATCCAACAGTTCGATCGGAGAACCGCCCCATGAAACGACTTCTCGCCGCCGTCTTCGCCACCGCCTTTTCGCTCGCACCGGCTTCTGCCGCGCTCAAGATCGGCGCCGCAGCGCCCGACTTCACCGCGCCTGCGACGCTCGGCGGCAAGGAGTTCACCTTTGCGCTCTCCGATGCGCTGAAGAAGGGGCCGGTCGTGCTGTATTTCTATCCGGCAGCGTTCACCAAAGGCTGCACGATCGAGGCGCACGAATTTGCCGACGCGATGCCGCGCTTCCAGGAACTCGGCGTCACCGTGATCGGCGTCAGCCACGACAACATCGCAACGCTCGACAAATTCTCCACCACCGAATGCAAGAGCAAGTTTCCCGTCGCGGCGGACGCGGATCAGCGCATCATGACGTCCTATGACGCGGTTTTGTCGGCGCATCCCGAATACGCCAACCGCACGTCTTATGTGATCGCGCCGGACGGGCACATCCTCGCCGAGTACACCGACTTGGATCCGACGCGCCATGTCGACAACATGATGGCGGCGATCACGGCGTGGAAGGCGGGACAGAAGTAGGTCTTCACGACCGCTCCCGCGAGCGGGGGAGGTCGTGAGCGCAGCGAGCGGGTGAGGGGAGCCGGCCCCGTCCCCTCACCTAGCGGATCCCCGCGCTTTCGCACTGCCGCTATCGCGGATGACGCGCGCACCGTGGCGCAGCGTGATGTGCTTGTCGGGATAGGCCGCGACCGAGGCCTCGAAGGCCGCCAGCCCGACGTCGGCGCGGTCGCAGATCGCGAACACGCGCTCGATCACGTCGCGCTCGCTCCATTGCTCTACCTTGAAATCGAGTTCGATCTTGCCGCCCATGGCACGCTCCGGAAAAAAAACACCGTGCAGCGTCGCCATCCGCCTACCCAGATTGGGGGGTGAGTCGGGGTCCAAGGTCCAGCCACGAGATGTTGTGGGTGCGCCGCTATCTACCCGACGCAGCTCGCGCCGCGTCGACCTCTTCCGCAGGCGGGAGAGGTTCAAAAAAACGCGAAGGCGCGGATTTCGATACTTTCGCGCGGGCCCGTGTTCGGCGGCGTCGTCGGATCGTCGAACGAAGTGTGCGCGCCCCAGCGCGCGCGGCCATCCTTGGCCGAGTCATAGACCTTGAAGACCAGCGCCTCGTCACGGCGCATGCGCGGGAAATAAACCCAGCGGTGCGCCGGATTGTAGGCGAACTGGTAGATCTCGCCGACGCGATCGGGAAAGCGGCGTTCGGCGGCGATGAAGTCGCGCTGCGCCAGGGATCCGGCTTCGGCGATGGCGAGCGGATCCTTCGCGATCGGCGCGTTGATGGCGCGCCAGACCTGGATGATGGCGAAGCGGCGGCTGAGAAGATCGGGCGCTTCGTCGGGCAGAAGATCCTTCACGCGCTGCGGGCCCGACCATTCGGTGTAGTCGTTGTGCACGACCCTGACCGGCTCGCGGATCTTGAGCGCGTCGCGCGTCTCCTTGTCGCCCGAGCGGAGCGTGTGATCGAAGACATGCACGCGACAAGCCCCGCTGTGCAGCGCGATCAGTTTTTCCATCTCGGCGTAGTACACCGATTTGAGTTCGTCCGCGTCGAGGAAGTTCTTCACCTTGGTCGGATGATCGGCGAGCACGAAGCCGGATGTGTCGAGGCTGAAGCTGTCGCGCAGGGGCCGGCCGTTCGTGATCGGCACGACATGGCGCACGAAGCTCGCCGACTGGACCCGCATCAAGCCGTTCGGACCGTAGGTCTCGTTCACCGGCTTCACGCCGGTATCGACGATGTAGTTCAGGCTGGCGCGGATGGCGGCGTCGGCGGCTAAGGCGGATTGGCTCATGGGCGTTTGTCCGGTCTGCCCGCAAACCTAAGCACGATCATGGCGTGCGCAAGGGTCTGAGCCCCATGCACGAACGGCATGACTTCGGCTAGGTTGTCGCGATGGAGCACAAGTCGACATTCGATCGGGTTGCGACCCTTTATGGCTCGGCGCGGCCTGGGTACAGCCGGGACTTGATCGACGACATCGGCAGCTTCGCCGCGCTGAAAGCGGGCGATCCGGTTCTCGAAGTGGGTTGCGGCGCGGGTCAGGCGACGGCGGGTTTTGCCGCTCTGGGCATTCGCTTGACCGCCCTTGATCCCGGCGCAGCGCTCATCGCGGTGGCAAAGCAAAGACTTTCCGACGTGCCCAACGTGTCGTTCGTGGTCGCGCCCTTCGAAGCCTTCGACGCAGCCGGCGCGACGTTCAAATTGATCTTTGCCGCCCAATCCTGGCACTGGATTGCGCGCGAGATTTCCTTCGCCAAGGCTGCGGACCTGCTGGTTCCGTCCGGCACATTGGCCGTGTTCGGTCACGTTCCAGGCGCGCTGACCGAGCCGCACGCGTCGGCGTTCCAACGCGTCTACCTCGAACATATGGGCGCTTGGGGGCCGCCGCCGGAGTCGGGGTATCTGCCGAGTGGGCCGTTCGCCTCTTGGTTCGAAGCATCGGGACGTTTCGAGCCCGTCGTCCATCGCATATATCGCTGGACCTGGAGACACACCGCACAGAGCTATGTCGCGTTCGCGCGCACGCGCTCCGACCATCAGATGATGCCTAAGGCGAAGCTGGAGGCGTTGCTCTCTGCGCTCGAAATCGCGATTGCTGCCGAGGGCGACGTGTTCGATTGGCCGTACGAAACGCACTTGTACATGGCGCGACGCAAATGAAGAACGCCGACCGAAGCGTGTCGGCCGGCGTCTGTCGCTATACCCAATCCTTGCCCTTGTGGGGTTTGCGGATCAGTTGCGGTTCGACATAGGCGGGGGGTTTCACTGCCGGAATGGGCGCGGCCTTCTTGTCGGACTTGGGCTTCTTCTTCTCCCGGTTCGAGCGCTGTTCTCGATTGGCCATGACGGCTCTCCTTGAAACGTGCGAGCGACTCCGAATAGCGCATTTTTTCCCGCGCTGCCAAGCGGGGGCTCTTCATCCGCAAAACCCGTCATCGCCCGCTCTATGCGGGCGACCCATCTTGCCTACCTACTTCTGCGTCCTCGCACTGGCCCTGGGCAACCAGCCCGCTTCGCCCGAACGCCACTTGACGAAGGCGATGCCGTCGGCGGTCAAGGCGTCGGTCTGGGTGCGGGTCGAGCCGATGCCATGTCCGGCCTGCGCATCGATGCGCAAGAGCACCGGATTGGGCGAACCCGTCGCGAGCAACGCCGCCTCGAACTTGGCCGGCTCCCACGGCGAGACGCGCGGATCGTTCAGCCCGGTCGAGATCATGATCGCGGGATACGTCACGCCTTTCTGGAGGTGCTGCAGCGAGTCCATCTCATAGAGATTCTTGAAGCCCTCCTCCTTGGTGACGGTGCCGAACTCGGGAATGTTGTTGGGACCGTTGGGCGAGAACTCGGACCTGAGCGTGTTTGCGGCCGGCACCTGATCGAGCACGCCGGCAAAGAGGTCGGGCCGCTCCTCCATCGCGCGACCCATCGTGATGCCGCCGGCCGAACCGCCGATGATGAAGAGCTTGCTCTTGGTCGTGATGCCGCGCGCCACGAGGTCTTCACCGCAGGCGATGACGTCCTGCCAGGTGTTGTGCTTGTTGGCGTCCTTGCCGCCGAGCCGCCAGGCCTCGCCGAGCTCGCCGCCGCCGCGCACATGGCAGATGCCGTAGGCGATGACTTCCTTCATGAATGCCGCGCGCCTGGTGCTGAAGTCGGCGAGGTTGGAGATGCCGTAGGAGCCATAGGCCTCGATGACGACCGCTTGCGGAGTCGCAACACCCTTCGGCTGCACCAGCGAGAGCGGCACCATCACGCCGTCATGCGCCTTGGCCTCGAGATCGCTGACCGTGAACTTCGCGGGATCGATGTCGCCTTTGGCGCCGATGTTGAGATCGCTGAACTTGCCGCTCTTGGGATTGTAGGAATAGACCGCAGGCGCCACGACCCAACTCGAATAGTCGACGACGACGCCCGGCTTGCGCGGATCGCTGAAGACTTCGCCGACATGACCGCGCGTCGGAAGCGCGATCTCGTCGCTCTTGCCGGTCGCGTAGTTGACGCGCAGCAGTTGCGAATAGACGCCTTTCGTCGTGAGTACATATAGCCCGTCGGCTGCGGCGTGCAGGCCCTCGATCACGCGGTCGGGCTCGCTCTTCACCAGCACCTTGGCGGCGCTGACGGGTTGACCCGCTTTCAGCGCCAGAACCTGGAAGGTCGGCGCATTCTTGTGCGAAAGCAGGAAGAGCTCGTTGCCATGCGCATCGAGCGAGGTGATGCCGTCGTCGCGGTCGGCGACGAGCGTCCACTTCGCGTTCGGATTTTCCGCACTGGCAGCAGGCGCCGTCCAGAATTTGAGCTCGTTCTGCACGCCGTTGACCGACAACAGGACGCCGACCGGCGACGTCGGCGTGAAGGCAAGGGCGGGCGTCTCGTCAGGCGTGAACTTCGGCCCGCTGGACGCGAGCGGCCCATAGAGCGCGACCGGCTCGGACTTGAGTTTCCAGCCGACCAGCATGGCATCGCGATATTTCTCCGTGCCCGGATCCGTCGGCTTCAAAAGCTTCAGGCGGATGAAGTAGAGCGTCCTGGAATCGGTGCTCCACGAGGTGGCGCCGAACTGGGCGCGATCGATCGGACCGGCGATGCGCTGGCCGGTGCCGGCGTCATAGACGCTGATGCTGGCTTCTTCCGAGCCGCCTTCGCTTAAGCCCGCGGCAACCTTGGAACCGTCGGGCGCGGCCAGGATGTAGTTGATGGCGTAGGGTTTGCCGCCGTTCGACGCCATCACCTTGGCGATGTCGATGATGGTGCGCGTGCCCTTGGCGTCGCGCACCATGAGATTGTAGTTGTCGGCGCCCGGCGGACGCTCTTGATAGAATGTGCGGCCGCCGAACTCGGCGTAGTTCTTGGTGAAGCCGAAGCTGCCGGTGAACGCGTTGACGCGCTTGCCGAGATCGGCGCGCGGCGCGATCGCATCGAGCACGTTGCGCGTATAGGCGCCTTGGGCGCGCATCCAGTCGAGCGTGGCCGTGTCGAGCTTTTCGAAGTAGCGGTAGTTGTCCGTGACCTCTTTGCCGAACATCGTCTCCTTGACGGGCCGTTCCGGCAGCGGCGCAGGCTGCGGCGCAATCCCGACGGGCGCGAGCGGATCGCTGGCCGGTGCGGTTGTGGGAGCGCTTGCAGGAGTTGTTGCCGCAAGAGCGGCTGTGGCGAGTGCGGCGGCGCAGGCAGCGCCCGCGAGGAAGGTGGCAAGTTTCATGGAAGTGTCCCCAGTTTTCCCGAAGAGTTTAGGCCGGGGCCGGGTTTGTCGCGATCAACATTTTCGTCAACACACGAAAAAACCCGCGAACCGTCCTTCGGCGGGCTCAGGATGATGCGGTTCGCGGGGTCTTTGGAGGGTCGGGAGCAGGGATCACGGATCAAGGAGCCTCATCCAGAGCTTGTCGAACGTCGACAGGTTCAGCGTAAAGAGCTTGACCGGCTTGGGTTTCTCATGTCGACGCTTTCGGGCCATAGGCCAGACATCGGAAGGGCGCGCGCTCTTTGTCGTGTTCACCTTGCGCCGGCACGGAACGGACACGCTGATCCGGGCAATCAGCGCGCGCTACATGCACAGAAAGGAGGCTGACCATTATGCCAAGACCTACAAAACTTAAGAAGCTTCCGACGTTCAAAAGCGATCGTGACGCGGAACGGTTTGTCGATAGAGCCGATTTATCCCAATTCGATCTTTCGGGCGGGGAATTCGTGCGCTTTGAATTGAAGCCGAAGGACAGGTCGGTCAATCTCAGGCTTCCAGGCGAATTGCTCGAAGCGGTGCGCAAACGCGCCAAACGCGCGGGCTTGCCTTATCAACGTTTCATTCGCATGAAACTCGAGGAAGCTCTGAGGAAGTGACGAACTTCTGCAGCAAACAAAAAATCCCGCGAACATTTCTGTTCGCGGGATTTTTCAATGCGAGGCGGGGTTTCTGACGTCTGTCCTTGGCAGGACTGGCAGCGACCTACTCTCCCGCGGCTTAGGCCGCAGTACCATGGGCGCTGGAGGCTTTAACGGCCGAGTTCGGAATGGGATCGGGTGGAATTCCTCCGCTAGGACCACCAGTCCGGCGAAAGACAGACGTCAGAAAACAGGGATCAGATCTGATCCCTGCAATACGACACTTGTAGCTGAAGGTTTTTAGTTACGTGATGCCTGGCTTTGTTTCCAGACATGGAACGGTGCTGCTTGCGATCAAGCCAATCGAGCGATTAGGACCAGTAAGCTCAATACATCGCTGTACTTACACACCTGGCCTATCGACGAGGTAGTCTTCCTCGGCTCTCAAGCGAAACCTAGTTTTGAAGTGAGTTTCACGCTTAGATGCTTT
>DATLOU010000079.1:0-9770 GCA_035536115.1 Rhizomicrobium sp. | reverse complement strand
ACATTCTCGACGGCGAAATGCACCATGTCGTGCGGAATGCCGCCGATCTTCGGGCATGGGACTTCTTCCGTCCGCCCGTCGCGCTCGACGACAAGGCGGTCGTATTTTCCGGTTCGCATCTTCTGGAACAGGAACTTCATCGTCAGGCCGCGTTGGTCAGTTCGAGTTCGGTGACGAGCTTGTCCTTCCAGGCGCGCTGCGGGCCGAGTGCAAGACCAAGCTCCTTGGAGCGCTTGTAATAGAAGTGGCAATCGACCTGCCAGGTGAAACCCATGCCGCCGTGCGTCTGGATGTTCTCCTTCGACGCATAGTCGAACGCCTGCGTCGCCGAAACGCGCGCGGAAGCCGCGGCAAGCGGGAGCTCGCGCGCCCCGGTGTGCAGCGCCCAGGCGCCGTAATAGGCGTTCGACCGCGCCAACTCATTATAGACATACATGTCCGCGAGCTTGTGCTTGATCGCCTGGAACGAGGCGATGGGCCGGCCGAAGGCATAGCGGTTGAGCGCATAGTCCTTGGCCATGGCGAGGCAGACATCGGCGCCGCCGACCTGCTCGAACGCCATCAGGATCGCGGCGCGATCAAGAGTGCGGCTCATATCGCTCCAGCCTTCGCCGACCTTGCCGAGCGCTTCGGCGTTGGCGTTCTCGAAGGTGATGTCGGAATGGCCGCGCGAGGCATCGAGCGTGGTGCATTCGACGCGCTTGACGCCTGAACCTTTCAGATCGACCAGCGCCAGTTGCAATCCACGCTCGCCTGGTTCGTCGGAGGCGCGCGCGAGCACGATGGCGTAGTCTGCGATCGGACCGTCGACGACGGCGATCTTCTTGCCGTTCAGTTTCCCTCCCTTGAGCGTAGTGCGAATATTCTTCGGCAGGACTGCGCCAGGACCCTCGGCCCGCGCGAATGTGCCGATGATTTCGCCCGAGGCGACTTTGGGCAGCAGGCGCTTCTTCTGATCTTCGCTTCCCGCGATCAGCAATGCCTCGGCAAAGAGATAAACGGTCGACGAGAACGGCACTGGCGCCAGCGCGCGGCCCATTTCCTCGGCGATGACGCAGAGCTCGAGGTGACCAAGGCCAAGCCCGCCGTAATTTTCGGGGATCGCCGTGCCGGTCCAGCCCATCTCGCCGATCTGCTTCCACAAACTCGCGTCGAAATGGTCCTTGCCTTCGAAAACTTTGCGTACGGTTTTGGTGGTGCATTTCTCGGACAGGAATTTGTGCGCCTGATCCTTGAGCATCTTCTGGTCGTCTGAGAAATCGAAATTCATCGCCGCCCACATCCTTATTTGTTCTGCTTAACGGCACGATAGAACACGCAAATGGTTCAAAGCGAGTCCGCCGTCTTAACGCCGACTTAATGCGCCTTTGTTAGCCTTACCCTGGGTAAAGGCAGGTTCGGCCATGGCAAAAGCTACGTTTCACAAAAGCCAACGCGTCTATGTCAGACCGGTTGGAACCTGGGCACTGATCGAGCGCGTGGTGCCGCATTGGGCCAAAGGACTCGATGAACCGATCCGCGTGCACTACGACGTCGGTCTTGGTCGCGAATTCACCGCCGACGAATTGCAGGCGGAAGAGCCGCAACTCGAGAACGTCGCCGAGAATGGCGATCATTGGCGCGTCGTGCGCCAACGCAACAAGTGGCAGCCGGAAAAAGACTGCGCGCGTCATCCCTTTCCCGGAACCTATCCCGTCATCATGACCGGTCCGACGGATTGGGGCGGCTGGCGCGTGCCGGGCGCCGAATATGATCTCGATCCCGTCAAGGTCGAAAAGCAGGCGCGCATGATCGCAAGCGCGCCGCGCCTCATCGCGTTCGCGAGCAGCCTGATCGAGTGGGCGCGCAAATCCGGTGAGGAAATGCCCAACGCGCTCGTCGAAATCGCGCACGAAGCGCAGGACGTGCTGACCGCGATCAACGGCGACGCGTAGTTCCCGCGACCCGCCACAGCGGGCCATCCAGCCGATAAGAATGACTCTTGCGCCGGGCCGCACTATAACCGTGCGCCCGCTCGCAAGGATCATCGCATGCGCACCGAAGAGCCGCGCGCCGTCAATCTCAAGGACTATCACGCGCCCGACTATCGCATCGAAAGCATCGAGCTCGACTTCGAGCTCGAGCCTGGAGCGACGCGCGTCACCGCGATCTCGCAAGTGACACGCAGTGGCGCCGCGGTGCCACTCGTTCTCGATGGCGAGGCGCTGAAACTCGTCTCCGTGGCGATCGACGGCCAGAAATTGGCCGAGAGCGCCTACGCGCTCGGCGAGGACAAGCTGACCATCAACGCGCCGCCTGCCCAATTCGCGCTCGAAATCGTGACCGAGATCGCGCCCGACAAGAACACCGAGTTGTCGGGTCTTTACACTGCCAACGGCATCTTCTGCACGCAGTGCGAAGCGGAAGGCTTTCGCCGCATCACCTACTTCCTCGACCGGCCGGACAATCTCGCCGTCTATACGACGCGCATCGAAGCAGACAGGGAACGCTATCCGGTGTTGCTTTCGAACGGCAACCGCATCGCCGAAGGCGCTCTTCCCGATGGACGCCACTTCGCGACCTGGAACGACCCCTTTCCCAAGCCGAGCTATCTCTTTGCCCTCGTCGCAGGCGATCTCGGCGTGCTGCGCGACGAATTCGTCACCATGTCGGGAAGAAAGGTCGCGCTTGCGATTTATGTCGAGCATGGCAACGAGGAAAAAGTCCGCTACGCCATGGATTCGCTCAAGCGCGCCATGCGTTGGGATGAGGAAAAGTATGGCTGCGAGTACGATCTCGACATCTTCATGATCGTCGCCGTCAGCGCCTTCAATTTCGGCGCCATGGAGAACAAGGGCCTCAACATCTTCAACGACAAGCTCTTGCTCGCCTCGCCGGACACGGCGACCGACGATGACTATGCGCGCATCGAGAGCGTCGTGGCGCACGAGTATTTCCACAACTGGACCGGCGACCGCATCACCTGCCGCGACTGGTTCCAGCTTTCGCTCAAGGAAGGGCTCACCGTCTTCCGTGACCAGAGCTTTTCCGCCGACATGCGCAGCGAAGGCGTGTGCCGCATCGGCGACGTTCGCGTCTTGCGCATGCGCCAGTTCGTCGAGGATGCCGGGCCGCTGGCGCATCCCGTCCAGCCGCAGAGCTATATTGCGATCGACAATTTCTACACTGCGACCGTCTATGAGAAAGGCGCCGAAGTCATCCGCATGCTGCAGACGCTGGTCGGACCCGAAGGCTATCGCAAGGCCACCGATCTTTATTTCAAGAGGCACGACGGACAGGCAGCGACGGTCGAAGACTGGGTCAAATGTTTCGAAGACGCGTGTGGACGCGACCTCAAACAGTTCCGCCTCTGGTACCAGCAGTCCGGCACGCCGACCGTTGAGGCCGACGGCACATACGATCCGGAGAAGAAGACCTACGCACTGACCCTGAAGCAAAGCCTCGGACCGACGCCGGGCCAGCCAACGAAGAAGCCGATGGTCGTTCCCGTTCGTCTCGGACTGCTCGGCGGCAAGGCTGCCTTGCCGCTCACGCTGGAAGGCGAGAATGCGACCGGACCTGAGGAACGCGTACTCGAACTGAATGCGCCCGAGCAGACTTTCACCTTCGTCAACGTCGAAGAAGAGCCCCTGTTGTCGCTCGGCCGTCGCTTCTCCGCGCCGGTACACTTCAAAGTGCCGGTGAACCGGCGCGCTCTGGCGACGCTGATGGGGCGCGATACCGATGGCTTCAATCGCTGGGAAGCCGGCCAGGCGCTGGCGAGCGACGTCCTAGACGACATGATCGAAGCGGCAAGAGCCGGTCGCCGGCCGGCCGCTGATCCCACCTATGTCGAGGCGGTGGGACAAGCACTCGCACGGGCGGACGAAGACCATGCCTTCGCGGCGCAGATGCTGATGCCGCCGTCCGAGAACGAACTCGCACTCGCCGCCAGTCGGCCCGATCCCGAAGCCATCCACGTCGCGCGCACGGCACTGATTCGCGCGCTCGCGGCCGCACATGGACGAACGTTCGAGATGCTCTATCGCAAGCTTGACGGTGGGACGTTCAGCCCGGATGCGAAATCGGCGGGCCGCCGCGCGTTGCGCAACGCCTGCCTGCGCTATCTGACGGCGGCGGACGACGAAGCGGCTGCGGCTCTCGCAGATGCGCATTACCGCAGCGCGAGCAACATGACCGACATGATCGCCGGCCTGGCCCAGCTCACGCGCATGGAGTCCGGGCTCGGCAAATCCGCGTTCCAACACTTCCATGATCGCTTCCGCTCCGACCTGCTTGTGCTCGACAAGTGGCTGAGCCTGCAGGCGAGTTCGTGTCTTCCCGGCACCGCCGAGACGGTGCGCCAGTTGATGAGCCGGCCGCCCTTCGACATCAAGAACCCCAACCGCGTGCGTTCGCTCGTCGGCGCTTTTTCGGCGAATCACCTGCGCTTCCACGCCAAGGACGGCAGCGGCTATCGACTCGTGGCCGATGTCATCGCCAAGCTCGACCCGATCAATCCCATGGTGGCGGCGCGCATGGCGGGCGCGTTCGAATCCTGGCGCCGCTACGATGAAGGACGTCAGGCACTCCTGCGCGGCGAGCTTGAAGCGCTCGCGAAACTCTCCGGGCTTTCGTCCAACCTCTTCGAGGTGGCGACGAAGATGCTCGGCTGATCATCGACAGCGACTCGGCGATTCGCATAATCGTGTGAGGCGAATCACTTGCCTCGGGGAAACGCGATGGCGAACAGCCACGCTGCCATACTCTCGCCGTTCGACGTTGCCCGTGCCGCCTCGCGCAACATCCGCCTGACCGTGGTGGTGAGCGTCGTGCTCATCTGCGGCAGCTTCGCCGCGGCGGCGGCGCTGCAAATGCGCAACGACCGCGCCCACGCGTTGGCGCAGGCGGACTATTTCGAAGCGCGCCGTGCCGCCGACGTCGCGGTGGTGGCGGAAGCCAGCCTCGCGCGTATCGCAGATTTGGGTCGCGCTTTTGCCGGCGGCAAGGAGGTCCGTGAAGCCGCCCACGTGTCCGGCATCAGAAACATCACGCTGTTCGATGGAAATCATGCGCCGATTGCGCGTCTCTGGGGTGACGTGGTGACGCTTCCGCCCGGAGCCGGCGCGACGACCGCGCCGGCCATCTCCGCGCGATCGATCATGACCGTGCCGCTCCCCGGCAGAATCGTGGCCATCGCCTTCGATCCCCGCGCCTTGGTTCCCGCACGCATGCTGGAGCGCGCGGCTTTGACCACCGCGGATGGAACGGTGCTGATCCAGGATGCGAATTGGAGCGGCACGGGAGCCTCTGTTGCGGTCGGCAACTGGCCCGTTGGCGTGCGAACCTCGGTTGACGAAGCGTCGGCGCTCAAGGCGTGGACAGGCTCTCTGCCGCTTTATCTCTTTGTCATCCTTGGTCCCGCTCTCGTCGGCGCCGGCCTTGCGGTGATCTTCGTCGGCGAATTCGAGCGCCGCGCCCGGGCCAATGGCGCAATTCGCTCACTGCGCGCGACGCGACCCGTCGAGGCAAAACTTCTGGTGCGGCTCGCGCAGGCAGAGCTCCGCGCAGCCGACGATCTGCGCGCCAAGTCGGAGTTCATCGCGCATATGAGTCACGAATTGCGTACGCCGCTGAATGCGATCATCGGTTTCTCCGAAGTGATCGAGCAAGGCTTCTACGGCGCGGTGGGACACGCCAAATATGTTGAATACGCGCACGACATCAACGAGGCCGGGCGGAACCTGCACGGTAAGATCGGCGACATTCTCGAATTCGCCAACATCGAGGCCGGCCGCTACCCGCTCGAGCCCGTGGTGATCGACGTCGCGAAGATCGTGACGGCGTGCGCCGACGAATGCGCCGGACGCGCCTTTTCGCGCCGCATCGCATTGAACCTCGGCTTCACGGCAGTGGCCGAAGCGCTTGCCGATCCGCTCGCTGTCAAGCGCATCGTCAACTGTCTCTTGTCCAACGCCCTGCTTTACACGCAGGAGGGCGGTCGGGTCCGTGTCGACGTGCACGAAGACGAAGGCGCGGTCGTCGTCTGTGTTGCGGACAACGGAACCGGCTTTACGCGCACGGAAGCTGCGACGGCGGGATCGCCGTTTCGCAGCCATGCCCGCCGTGGCGCGACGACGGGTATGGGCATGGGACTGACGATTGCCATGGCGCTGGCGCGGCGCATGGGCGGCGCAATCCGCATCGGAGGCGTCGCCGGCGAAGGCACCGTCGCCGAGCTCAGGCTGCCTAGGCTCTAAAGGTTTAGAGATACCAATCGTATTCGGCTGGCGAGACGATCTTGCGAAAGCGCGCAACTTCCAGCCGTTTGGTCTCGCCATAAAGCGCGACCGTCTCCTGACCGAGATAGGATTGCAGAATTTGCGCTTTAGCGAGGTGCGCGAGGGCATCGTCGATCGAGAAAGGCAGCGCCGCGTCCGGCTCGCGCGACACGTTGCCGACCGCGGGCGGGCCAGGGTCCAGGCTGTTCACCAGACCGTGGTGGAGGCCGGCCAGAACCGCGGCCAGCGCAAAATAGGGATTGGCGTCGGCGCCGCTGACGCGATGCTCGACGCGCCTGGCCGAACCGGGACCGACAGGAATGCGCAGCCCCGCCGAACGATTGTTCATGCCCCAGCGACGATTGACCGGCGCAAACATGTCCGGCTGAAAGCGGCGATAGGAGTTGAGCGAAGGCGCGAACAGCGCCATCGATTCCGGCATCAGCGCCTGCAATCCGCCGATCGCGTGGCGCAGCTGCTGCGAACCGGCTGCCGAGCCATCGTCGAAGATATTGTTGCCCGCCTCGTCGAGGATGCTGGCATGGATATGCAAGCCGTTGCCGCTGCGCTCGGGATAAGGCTTGGCCATGAAGGTCGCCTCGAAACCCGTCGCGCGCGCGGCCGCGCGCACGATCTGTTTCAGGAGCACGGCATGATCCGCGGCAAGGCGCGCGTCGCTCTGATGCTCGAGGTTTACCTCGAACTGCCCCGGCGCATATTCCGAACTGGCCGCGCTGGCGGGAACATTCTGGACAGCCGCCGCTTCGTTCAGCGCCGCATGGAAGGCGCGATAACGATCGAGATCGTCGATGCTGTAGACGGCGTTGTCGCGCTCGCGGGCGCCGCTGCGCGGATTGAGCGGCGGTTGCGGCGCGCCCTTGGCGTCGCGTTCGCGGTCGATGAGGTAGAATTCGAGTTCGAGCGCCACGACCGGGGTCAGCTTGAGTTCCCTGAAGCGATCGAGGGCGCAGTCAAGCGCCGCGCGCGGTTCACCGGCCGTCGCCGATCCGTCGTCATTGCGCATTGTCGTGAAAATCTGGGCGCGGCTGGGACCTTCGCCCCAGACACGGCAGATCGTTCCGGGCAGCGGCCAGGCGGTTCCGTCCGGATCGCCGTCGCCGAACCCGCGGCCGAACGGATTCACCATCTCGCCCTTGGCGTCCATCAGATAGACCGACTTCGGCAACTGCATGCCGGTCTCGAAGAGACGCGACGCATCGGCGAGCGGCAGACGCTTGCCCCGCATGGCGCCGCAGATGTCGACGACCACGGCATCGACGAAGGCGAGATCCTTGTCGCGCGCGACGAGCGCTTCGAATTGCGCGCGCGCATCTTCGACAAACGCTGGTCCCGCAAAGCTCGGTATGGAAGTCGCCTTGTTCATGGCGGGAACTATACGCTGCGGGACACTTGCCAGAAAGCTAACGCGCCAGGGGCAGCAGATTGCGCGCCGCGCACTTGATCCCTAGTTTTCGGCAAGTTTTACCGTGAGGCAGACAATGAAGTTGCGATACTGGGGAGCGCTTCTATTTGGCGTCGTTGCCGCCTCGGCCATCGTCTATTCCGGGCTGCCGCATGGCTCACGCTCGCAGCCGGCGACCCTCTTCCAATGGGAAGACTATATGAACCAGCCGTTCCTCGCCGATTACGAAAAGACATACGGCGAAAAGCCGAACGTCGCCATGTTTGCAGATGAGGACGAGGCCTTCGCCAAGATGCGCGCCGGATATCATCCCGACGTGATGGGGCCCTGCTACTACGAATTTCCGCGCTGGCGAGAAGCCGGACTCCTTCAGCCCATCGACACGACGAAGCTCAAAAACTGGAACAAGATCTCGCCGATCCTGCGCAACCTCGCTGGCATCGGCGCGGGTCCGAACAAGGTCTGGTTCGTGCCGCACTATTGGGGCAACACCTCGATCACGTTTCGCACGGACCTTGCTCCCGAATATGTCAACGCGCCCAGTTGGAACATCTTGTTCGATCCGAAATACAAGGGCCGGATTTCTGTTCTCGACGGCGTCGACGACACCGTTCCGTTCATCGCCCATCTTCTGGGCATCGACGCCTACAACATGACCGCCGCGCAATACGAGCTCGTGAAGGCCAAGCTCAAGGAGGTGGTCGCGCGTTCGCGGCTGGTGTCGAGCGAGGATACGGCGCTGACGCAGGGGCTGGCTTCCGGGGAACTGGTCGCGGCGATGTCGTGGCGGATCGTTTATTCGACCTTGCACAAGGAAGGACGACCGGTCGCCTTCATGAACCCGCCTGGCGGCATGTTGACCTTCGTCTGTGGGCTCGTGATGCACAAGGATCCGTCGAACGAGGCCAAGGCCTTGGCACTGATCGATTCGTCCCTCTCCGACGAGGCGGCGGCCTATATCATCGAGCATGTCGGCGATGAACCGGCCAACGAAGTCGCACTCAAGCGGGTCAGCAACGCCACCTTCGAAAACCTGGGGCTGACGCGCGATGTCGAGAGGTTTCTCCGCTCCGGAATCTTCGAGCAGCGTCTGAAAAACAAGGATCAGATCGTCAACGACTGGACGGAAATCCGAGCCGGACTCTAGTCCGGCCGCCCCTTGATCGACGCTCAACGCGACCGCCGCGCCTTTCCGTCGTTCAAGGCCTTGTCCATCAAGCGCAGAAGTCTCGTGCGCTCGGCCGCCGTCGTTGCCCGCAACCGCTCGAAGTCGTCGGCGAGACGAATGTCGGCGTAGAGTTCATCTTCGCCATGCTCGTGAAAGTGCAGAAAGGCGCGGCTGCCGCGATAGAACCGGCCGCGCGCGATTTCCTTGATGCCCTCGCGTCTGCGAATCTCCTTGAGCAGCGATTCGATCTGGTCGAGCGCGGCGGGGCCTGCGTGCTTCATGCGTGAAATTGGAGCGGGGATTGCCGGCCTGCGCAAGACCATTCGTGTCTGCGCCGGTTTGGCAGCAAGTCTCGCAAAAGGCCCAAAAGACAAGGGCGGAAGCGGTTTTCGGTCCCGCTCCCGCCCTCTCAAATTTGCGGCTTGAAACGCCCTACAGCACGCCGCGCTTGTGTTCGCCGATGACGATGCGGCCGGGATTGAAGGCTGCCTTGAAGACGCCGAGCGCCTTTCTCGGCTCCGCCTCGCCGCACATGAAAACGTCGAACGCCGCATAGCCTTTCTCAGGCCAGGTATGGACGCTGATGTGACTCTCCGCGAGCACGGCAACACCGGAGATGCCGCCACCCTCGGTGAAGGTGTGCAGATGGATGTGCAGAAGCGTCGCGCCGGCCGCCTTCACCGCGTCGATCAACGCGGCTTCGATGCGGTCGCGATCATCAAGTCCTTCGGCTTCCCACAGATCTATGATCAGGTGACTGCCCGCATAGGTCAGGCCGTTGCGGGTGATGAAGTGATCTTTCTTTTGGTCGTCGTTGACCGGAGGGGTCACGACGGCACGAACGGTCCTCGCCGAAGTACGGACGCGAGGCGCCCTTGCTTCTTTGGTCGCCGCAACAAGTTCGAGTCTAGCCATTTCG
>DATLOU010000078.1:0-55693 GCA_035536115.1 Rhizomicrobium sp. | reverse complement strand
AAAACGGGACTCGGAGGAACGCTCGGATTCCGTCTTTTCCGAAGTGCAACTTTTTTTCGCGAAGGATAACTCTAGACCGCGACGGCGCGTTTCTCGACCACGAAGGCGAGCCAGATCAATCCGGCGATCAGGAAGAACGGAATGGCGAGCATGCCGCCGCGCTGGCTTGCCGTATAGGCGGTCATGAACGTCACGGAGACGTTGGCGAGGAACGTCGTCGACGTGCCGGAGAGCGACATCAGTCCGAAGAATTCGGTCATTTTCTCCGGCGGTGCCAGTCTCGCCATCATGGTGCGGGCATTGGCATAACCGGCGGTGATGAAGACGGCGACGCCGTTGACGATCATCAGGAAGATCACTTGTGGCCAGGTATTGAAGAAAGGCAGCGCGTTGATCGGCGGCTGGGTGGTGTCATACGGGATGACCCAGAAGATCCGGTCGGGCGCAAAGGTCAGGCTGAGCGAGAAGAAGATGAGCGTGCCGCCGATGCTGACGAACAAAGCCTTCTTCGACCCGAGCGTGTTGTCGAGCCAGCCGGCGAAGAAGCCGCCGACGACCGCGAACACGCTGAGCTCGAGGCCGTACATCGTCATGGTGAGCGCGTCCCAGTGGAACGTGCCTGCGGCATAGATGCCGCCGAAGGTGAGGACGGCCGTCATCCCGTCGTTGAACAACATGCGCGCGCCCAGATAGTGGCCGACGTTGCGGTAGTGGCGCAGACTCAAGATCGTGCGCCACACCGACTTGGCGCCGCTGACGATGGCGTGCCCGATGCCGAGACCCACGCTCGGCTTGTCAGGCGTGAAGAGGAAGAGAGGTATGGCGAAGATCAGGAGCCAGACGCCCGAAATGGGTCCGGACAAGCGTTCAGGATCATGGGCGGCCTGGTCGACGCCGAACCAGGGATGAGCGGGTACGAAACTCCAATCCACTTTTCCGGGAAGCGAGAAGAAATACATCATCGCCGCCAGCATCAGGATGCCGGCGAGATTGCCGAGTGACAGGCCGAGGCCGGAGAGCGGACCGACGCGTTGAGGCGGCGCGATCGTCGGCAACATGGCGCTGTGAAAGACGGTCGAGAATTCGAACGAGAAATTCGTCAGCGCGACGAGGAATCCGACGACGAGTATGCCGTTCCACGACGAGTGCGGCTGCGCGCGCCACATCAGGATCATCGAGACCGCCATGATGAGCGTATAGACGGCAATCCAGGGCTTGCGCCTGCCGCCGACATCGGCGACCGCGCCCAGGAATGGCGCGCAGACCGCCGTGGCGAATCCGCCGTAGCTTGAGAATGCCGCCCACAATTGCTGACCCTTGACCGGGTCGCCCACCACCGTCGTCGTGAAATACGGCGCGAACAGATAGATCGTGACCAGGAGCACATAGGGAATGCGCGCCCATTCGAACATCGCCCAGGAAATCTGCCCGAGGCGGCTCGCGATTGGACCGCCGGTGGCCGACATGCCGGCCGGACGATGAAGCCAGGCGGCCAGTCCGGTGGCTTCGACGCCTGCCATGGAGCTCGGGCTGCCGCTGGGTTCGGCTCCGGCCGCCGCGTCGAGGCCGTTTAGACCGGCGGCTTGCGCAGGTGAAACATCATTAGAAGACTTCACTAAACTCGACTCCCCAGATGTTTTTCTTGCTTACCCAGCCATCGACGCCGGACGTTTCGACCTCGCATTCCGCAAGCTTGCATGCCTTAAGCTTTGCCACAACGCCGGGCTCGGCGTAGGCGACGATGCCGGAGGTGGGCTTCGCATCTTCGCGCAGTTGCGACTTCGTGAAACCGATGAAAACGACCGTGCGCGCGTCGGAAAGCTGCGTGTGATGCATCCACCCGACGGTGCCGTCGACGTCCTTCACCCGCCGCCAGGCATCGAAGCTGCCGATGATCATCACGGGAAAGTTCTTGCGGTGGTAAACCCACAGGACCTTGTGTGCATAAGACGGACCTTCGCGCAAAAAGGCCTCGTCGCGTCGAATGCTCGCGTAGCGCGCCGGATCCGCCGCTGCCGGAGCGGAAAGCGCGACGCACAACATGGCGAGCGGGAAAAAGAGGCGGCAGGCGTTTGTCATGGACGTGGAAATCATAGCGCCGGTCGTGCCTTTTACGAGATATGCAAGACAAGGGTTTGACGCCAAGCGCCGAACCACCTTAGGTTCCACCCACGCGCTTGGTTTAGGGAACGCGGTGTAACACCGCGGCTGCCCCCGCAACTGTAACCGGCGAGCGATCCGTCCAACGGCCACTGAGGCAAGAAGCCTTGGGAAGGCGGACGGGGAGCGATGAACCGGGAGCCAGGATACCTACCTCGCGCTGTCGTCCTGTTTCCGTTCGGGGTGCGACGGGGACTGCGGGGGAAACCGTCGCGGCGACAAGTGGAGTCGTCGCCGCGGGGACCGGATGTCTGCAACGTCTTTCTTCAAGCTCACGCCGTCTCGCCGCGTGCCGGCTTCTGGATTCAACCAGGAGAAGGTCATGCAAAAATTTTTGATAGGAATAGCGCTGTCGGCGCTGTTTGTCGTCCATTCCGCCTCAGCCGATACGATCGAGACGGTGGTGATCAGTGCCACGCGCACCGAGCAGCCCTTGGAGAAGACGGGCGCGTCGATCACGCTCATCACTGCTGATGATTTGAAGACGCAGCAGACTGTCGTGCTGTCCGACATTCTGAAACAGGTGCCGTCGGTCGTCATCAACCGGAACGGTGGAGTTGGTCAGGTGACGACGGTGAGCATCCGTGGCGCCGAACAGGGTCAGACCGTCACGCTGGTGGACGGAATTCGCTTCAACGATCCGAGCGACGTGTCCGAGGGCACCATCTTCGGCGACATTCTCGCCAACAACGTCAGCCGGGTCGAAATCCTGCGCGGACCGCAATCGACGCTCTACGGAAGCGACGCCATCGGCGGCGTGATCAATATCGTCACGCGGCGTGGCGGCGAGACGCCATGGGCGTTGGACGCCACGGCTGAAGGCGGCTCATTCGGCACGTTTCACGCCAATGTGGCGGCAAACGGAACGGATGGCGCTTTCGAATATGGCGCAGGAGTAAACTATTTCACGACGACGGGGGTCTCGGCCGCCGACCGCCGCAACGGAAATCGCGAAGCCGACGGCTATCGCAACTTTGGAGCAAGTTTGAACGTCCGGGTACACATCACCGATACGCTCAGTCTCGACGCGCGCGGCTACTACACCAACGGCCATGACCGCTTCGACGACAATTTCGGTCCGCCGCCAGCGTTTTTGGTGGCGGACTCGGGCGCCAGCAACACGAACGAATTGAAAGCCGGCTATCTCGGGTTGAACGCCGATTTCTTCGGCGGAATGTTTCGCAACCGCATCGCCGTGATCGCAACGTCGAGCGCGCGGCAATTCTTCGACTCGGCATTCGATACGATTCACCTCAATTTCGACGACTTCGGAAATGCGGTGCGCGTCGAATATCAGGGCATTGTGGACTTCGACCCGAAGACCCAACTCACCTTCGGTGCGGAGACGCAGGAAAGTTCGTTCCGCGGCGACAGTTTCAGTTCCTTCTCGCCGCCGCAGACGACGACCGGACGCGATCGGTTGAGCGGTTACTATGCGCAATTCCAGGCGACGGTCTTGGAAGACCTGACGCTGGTCGGCGGCGTTCGGCTCGACGACGACCAGGAGTTCGGCACCCACACGTCCTTCAAACTGAACGCCGCCTGGCAAATTCCCGCATGGGACGCGACGTTGCGGGCCAATGTCGGAAACGGCTTCAAGGCGCCGAGCCTTTTTCAACTCTTCTCGGCGAACTCGAATCCCATTGCGAAGCTCAAGCCGGAAACCGCGACGGGTTGGGAAGCAGGCTTCGACAAGAGCCTGCTCGACGGCGCCGTGCGCGGATCCGTCACTTATTTCGAACGGAACACCACCGACCAGATCGATTTTCAGAATTGCTTCTCGCCAAGCGACGCGCCGGGCTGCCCGTTCCGCCTGGCCTCGTTCGGATATTTCATCAACCTGGACAAGACGCGTGCCCGCGGCGTGGAGGTCGGTCTCGACGCGAAACTGGACGATACCCTGACCGCAACGTTGAGTTGGACCAATATGTCGGCGACCAATGAATTGACCCGGAAGGACCTGGCGCGCCGGCCGCACAACCTGGCAAGCGCGGTGATCACCTGGATGCTGCTGCCAGGAGCAACGCTTGGCGGAAGCCTTACCTATCAGGGCAAACGCTTCGACGACACGGGCAACTTCACGCCTTTGACGAGCAACACGACCGTGAACCTCTTCGGGTCCTATAATCTGACGCAGAATTGGCAGCTCTTCGGACGCATCGACAACCTCTTCAACGACCGGACCGAGCAGATCAAGGGCTTCGGAGTGCCCGGCATCGGCGTCTTCGGCGGCGTTCGCGCCGCCTTCTAGTGGCGCCGAAGACATGGCAGAGTCCGAGGATCGCTATCTCCGGACTCTGACATGACGTTCAAAAGCATCCTGATCGCCAACCGTGGCGAGATTGCCATCCGCATTGCCCGCACGGCGTCGGATCTCGGCATCCGAAGCGTCGCCGTTTACTCTGACGACGACGCGACCTCGCTGCACGTCAAGACGGCGGACAGCGCCCAGGCGCTCGGCGCATCCGGCGTCGCCGCTTACCTGGATATTGCGCGCATCATCGCTTGCGCCAAAGAGGCTGGCTGCGATGCGATCCATCCGGGCTACGGCTTCCTGAGCGAGAACGCGGATTTTGCGCGCGCTTGCGAGAAGGCGGGGCTGACGTTCATCGGGCCGAGCCCCAATGTCCTCTCGGTCTTCGGCGACAAGGCGCGGGCGCGGGCGCTGGCCGAGCGTTTCGGCGTTCCGGTCCTGGCGGGAACCGCCGGAGCAATCAGCCTTGCGGAGGCGCGCAGCTTCTTCGCGGCGCAGAAGCGCCCGATCGTCATCAAGGCGATCGCCGGCGGCGGCGGCCGAGGGATGCGCGTCGTGTCGTCGGCCGACGAGTTGGAGAGTGCGTACAATCGGTGCCGGTCGGAAGCGGGATCGGCGTTCGGCAACGATGCGGTCTATGCCGAAGCGTTCATGGCGAATGCGCGCCATGTCGAAGTGCAGGTGGCCGGCGACGGCAAGTCGGCGATCCACATCTGGGAGCGCGACTGCACCTTGCAGCGTCGCCATCAGAAGATCGTCGAATATGCGCCGTCACCAAGTCTGAATGCCGATCTGCGCCGACAATTGTGCGATGCGGCGGTGTGGCTGGCAGACGACGTGTCGTTGTGCGGACTTGCGACGTTCGAGTTTCTCGTCGATCCCAAGCCGACCCGTCACGCGCCGGCGTTCGCGTTCATCGAAGCCAATCCGCGGCTTCAAGTCGAACATACTGTGACCGAGGAAGTAACCGGTATCGACCTCATTGCCCTGCAACTCGAACTCTTGCGCGGCACGACGCTGAAGAAGCTCGGTCTGAAGCAGGACGAAATCCCCGAGCCGCGCGGCTTCGCGGTGCAATTGCGCGTGAACATGGAAAAGATCGCCGCAGACGGAAGCATCAAGCCCTCCGGCGGAACGCTCCGGCGCTTCGCGCCGCCGGCGGGTCCGGGCGTGCGAGTGGATACGTTCGGCTATGAAGGCTACACGACCAATCCGGGCTTCGATCCGTTGCTCGCGAAGCTGATCGTGCATGGTCCCGATTTCGTATCGACGATGGCACGCGCCAGGCGCGCTCTGTCGGAATTCGTCATCGACGGCGTCCAGACGAACATCGCCTTCCTGCACGCACTGATCAGCGACGAGGCGGTGCTGCGCGGCGCGACGAGCACGCAATACGTCGAAGATCACACGGCCGAGCTTGTCGCAAAAGCGGCGAACTGGCGGCCGACCCACATTCCGGCCGAGTCGGCCGGCGTGACGCCGGCTGTGAACTTCGCGGCAGCGCCTGCCGGAACGGTCGCCATTGCCGCACCGATGCAAGGTAAGATCGTGAGCATCGACGTCAAGGTCGGCGATGTCGTCGCTGTCGGAGCGTCGGTCGGCGTCCTGGAGGCGATGAAGATGGAGCATCTCGTCGCCGCTTCGGTCTCGGGACGCGTACACTCGATCGCCGGTGCGCCAGGCGTCGTTCTGGCGGAAGGCGAACCGTTGCTCTTTCTCTCGCGCGAAGATGTGACGGTCGCCGGTGCGGCTGCGCAAGCGACGCGCGATCCGGATTTCATCCGGCCCGACCTGGCCGAATCCGTCACGCGCCATGCCTACAGCCTCGATGCCAACCGCCCGGAAGCCGTAGCGCGACGGCGCAAAACCAACCAGCGCACTGCGCGGGAAAATGTCGAGCAACTCTGCGATCCGGGAAGCTTTATCGAATATGGCGCGATGGCATTCGCGGCACAGAGACGGCGGCGCACGCTCGAGGATCTCATCAAGAACACACCCGGAGACGGAATCATCACCGGCATCGGAACGGTGAACGCGTCCGAGTTCGGTGAACACAAGTCGCGCTGCGCGGTAATGGCCTACGACTACACCGTGCTGGCCGGCACGCAAGGCGGCATGAATCATCAGAAGAAAGACCGCCTGCTGAAAGTCGCCGAGGAGTGGAAGCTGCCGATCGTCTGTTTCGCCGAAGGCGGCGGGGGCCGGCCGGGAGATACCGATATTCCGGGCGTTGCCGGTCTCGATGTGCCGACGTTTCGGCAATACGCAAAGCTGTCGGGACTCATCCCGCGCGTCGGAATCAATTCCGGCCGCTGCTTTGCCGGCAATGCCGCCCTGCTCGGCTGCAGCGACGTGATCATCGCCGCGGCCAACTCGAACATCGGCATGGGCGGACCCGCAATGATCGAAGGCGGCGGCCTTGGCGTCTACAAGCCCGAAGACGTCGGCCCGATGTCCGTCCAGGTGCCGAACGGCGTGATCGACGTGGCCGTGGCCGACGAAATCGAAGCTGTCGATGTTGCCAAGAAGTATCTCGGCTATTTCCAAGGTCCGCTCAAGACGTGGGAAGCGGCAAACCAGAAGGAGCTGCGCCATCTGATCCCGGATAACCGCCTGCGCGTCTATGAGAGCCGCAAGGTGATCGAGACGCTGGCGGACAAGGGCTCTGTGCTCGAACTGAGGCCGGAATTCGGCCCTGGCATGCTCACGGCCTTCATCCGGATCGAAGGCGAACCCTTCGGCTTGATCGGCAACAATCCGATGCATCTCGCGGGCGCAATCGACGGACCTTGTGCCGACAAGGCGGCGCGCTTCATGCAGCTTTGCGACGTGTTCGGACTGCCGATCATCTCGCTTTGCGATACGCCCGGCTTCATGGTCGGACCGGAAGCAGAGAAGGCCTCGCTGGTCCGCCGCGTCAGCCGCATGTTCATCATTGGCGGGGCGTTGAGCGTACCGATTTTCACCGTCGTCTTGCGCAAGGGTTATGGGCTCGGCGCACAGGCGATGGCGGGCGGCAGTTTTCATGCGCCCTTCTTCATCGTCTCCTGGCCCACGGGCGAATTCGGCGGCATGGGCCTCGAAGGCGCGGTCCGGCTCGGTTATCGCAAGGAACTCGACGCGCAGCCGACACCGGAAGCCAAGGAGGAAATGTTCAAACAGATGGTCGCGCAGTCCTATGCCCGCGGCAAAGCGATCAACATGGCTGCCCATCTGGAAATTGACGACGTGATCGATCCAGCCGACACGCGCCGCTGGATCCTGCGCGGGTTTCGCTCCGTCCCGCCACCTGACCCGGCCACGAGACGCAGGAGCTTCGTCGATACCTGGTAAGGTTGAGCGCTACCGCGCTGCCACGGCAAGTGCAGCTTGGTGAACCGGGCAACTGTCCGGTGGACACGCGACGGTATCGCACAGCCGGCAGATATGATCGCCGTCCTGTTCCGTCTTGACGAGCGGGCGCAGCAGTTTTTCGAGTAGCGTGCTCAACTGTTCCTGATCTCGTCTGGAAAGTTGAGCGACAATGTCGCGCAAAGCGGCGCAACGGGACACGAGAATCTCCTTTGCCCGCCCGCGACCCTTTCGGGTCAAGTGAAGCGCGACGGCCCTCTTGTCCTTCGTTTCCCGCCGCTCCACCGCGCCTTCGATCTCGAGCTTGTCGATCAGGCGTACCGTGGCGGGATGCGACAGCTGCAACGCACGGCTGAGCTCGTTGTTCGAGCAACCTTCGTAGAGCGCGATGACGTTCAAGGCGGCAGAACTCGAGTCCGTCTGATTAGGATGGATTTTATTCAATCGGTTCAGACGATCGGAAACTTCCTCTGCCAGAGCGCCGAGAAGGTTGGCAGTTCTGAGCGTCGACATCGTGGCTCCCTGCTTGACAGGAAGCACCTTAGCCCAGTAGGTCAGTATGTGCAACACACACATAAATGGACTCGCCATGACATTGGGTTCGGTAGAACAAGCTCGGCGTCTGCAAAAGGCAGGCGCATTCGTCCTGCGTTACAGCCTCGTCTTTTTCTTCGTTGTCTTCGGCTTCTACAAATTCACGCCGCAGGAGGCGGCTGGAATCGAGCCTATGATGGCCCACAGCATCGGCCTCTTCTGGGTTTATCACATCTTCGACCGGCAAATGGGTTCGGACTTCATCGGCGTCATCGAAATCGCGCTCGGCGTACTGGTCGCCATTCGGCCGCTGAATGCGTTCCTGTCGGCGCTTGGCAGCCTTGGCATGGCGTTCGCACTTGCAAATACGCTGAGCTTTCTCTTCACGACCCCGGGGCTTGACGCGCAATCGTCGGATGCGGGCTTTTTGCTGAAGGACCTCACCCTTCTCGGCGCGGCGCTGTGGACGGCTGGCGAAGCGTTCATGGCTGCATCCGAGAAGCGCGCGCCAGCTATGGCGGCCGCTTGAGAGTTGCCGATGCTCGATCATGTTTCATTGGGAGTAAGTAGCCTCGAACGCAGCCGCCGCTTCTATGATGCCGCACTGGCGCCGTTGGGCATTGTGCGTCTGGCTGACTTTGACGAGCGGGGCTCGGACTATGGCGTCGGTTCTGCCCCATTGGGTGTCGAATTCACCATCACCCGCGAGGCGGTCGTTCGGCCCGCAAGCGGCATGCATCTGTGCTTCAGGGCTGCGGATCGACAATCGGTGATCGCCTTCCACAACGTCGCGACGAGGTGCGGTGGAACTTGCGATGGAGAACCGGGTATCCGCCCGGTGTATCATCCGGATTATTTTGCAGCCTTCGTGTTAGACCCGGACGGTCATCGCATCGAAGCGGTTTGTCACGCGACCGGTTCAGCCCATGCCAGCCGCGCCGCCGATTTTGTCGCTGTCTCGCACGGCCATGGCATACGCATTCGGCGCGCGATCGCTTTGGATGCCGATACCGTGACGCGACTGGCACTGGCGTTTCATGCCGAGGATGGGCATCCGCTTTCGGATGTTGGCGTGCGCGCCCTAGTGTTGATGCTGGAAGGCGGCTTCACTGACGGCTTGGTTCTTCTTCTCGAAGTTGACGGCACCGTGAGCGGCTATGGCGTTTTGAGCTTCGGTTACGGGATCGAGCATGGCGGTCGCGAGACGTTTCTCGAAGACATCTATGTCGACCCCAGGTCCAGAGGTCTTGGATTCGGCGGCCTGTTTATCAACGAGCTTGAAAAGAGGGCCCGTGAAGCCGGTTGCAAGGCCATCCACCTAGAGGTCATGCCCCAAAATCGGGCGGAGCATTGGTATCGCCGCCTCGGTTGGAGCGATCGCGGCAGTCAGCTTCTGACCAAGGCGATTTGAGCGTTTTGTTCAGCCAACCACGGCAAGCTTTGGAACCTGGTGGCGAGCGCGCGCGTAGAAGTCCGGTGCGTGTGCCAGCGATACGAAGGTCTTTGGCAAAATGTCAGGTGTTTCTGTGTGTCCCAGCAGCAGCGCGCCGTCGGGCATCAGAACTTCGGCGATGCGCTCGAGGACGGACGTCTTCGTCTTGTGGTCGAAATAGAGAAGCACATTTCGGCAAAAGACGATGTCGAGATCGTCCAGCCAGCCGTAGGAGTCCAGCAAGTTGAACTGGCGGAACGTCACCATCCGGCGAAGATTTTCGTGGATGCGCCAGCTGGCGCCTTCTTGCGTGAAATGCGCGACCAGCCTTCGGGTCGCCAGCCCTCGTTGCACTTCATAGTGGGAATAGACGCCGAGTTCGGCACGCGCGATCATTTCCGGACTGAGATCCGTGGCGAAAAAGTCGATCGACCAACCCTTGGCCTGAAGCTTCAAGTCGCTGAGGATCATCGCAATGGAATAGGCTTCCTGACCGGCGGCGCAGGCCGCGCTCCAGATGCGCAGGCGTTTACTCGACGCCCGCGCGGAGATCAGGGGCGGCAAGATCACGTCTCGAAACTTGTCGAACGCGGCCTTGTCGCGAAAGAAAGACGATTCGTTTGTCGTCATCGCTTCCGAGACCGCGCGCGCCAGCGCATCGTGTCCGTGCCGAAGCTCGTTGATGAGCGCAGGAACCGAGCGAAAGCCGAAGCGGCGCATGACGGACGCAAGGCGGCCTTCGATCAGCGGCGCCTTGTGAGTCGGTAGCAAGAGGCCGGAGCGTCGGCGCACGAGCTGTGCCAAATAGGAAAAGTCATCCGGCTTCATCTTGGCTTCTTACGCCAGTCCGACTTCGGCCAATTTGGCCGCGATGATGCTGCGGTCGAACGGCTTCATGACGTATTCGTTCGCGCCGGCGTTGAGCGCCTCGGAGATGCGTGCAACGTCGTTTTCGGTCGTACAGAAGACGACGACCGGGCGACTGCCGCCGTGCTCACGACGCAAGGTCTTGAGGAACTCGATGCTGTTCATGTTCATATTCAGGTCAAGGAGGATCAATTCGGGCATCTGGCTTCGACAGTGGGCCAGCGCGGAAGCTCCATCCTCAGCCTCGTCGGTTTTGAACTGGAGGTCTTGCAGGATGCGGCAGGCGACCTTGCGAATCGGACGGCTGTCGTTGACGACAAGGCAATGTTTCATGGCTCGCTGACCCGGATGCGGCTTGGTCAAAGCCTAGCCCCGCGAAAGTAAACGCTGCGTTTAGAACCTAGCCGGCCGCGAGTTCGACGACGCCTTCTGCGACGGTCAGTGTGAGCCCGGCGTTGAGGCTTCTCGAGAGTCTTTGCGTCAGATAGGGCTGAATGCAGCGTGCGTCGAGTTGACCATCCCCGGTCTCACCGCGAACTGCCTTCTGCACTTCGTCGAGCGCGCGCGCATGCGGATTGGTGGCGGTGACCTTGAACGCCGGGGTCATCGGATCGGTACTGGTCGTGACCTTGAGATGACCACCGCGCGGCAGACAGTCGGCGCACAGAAGCGTTGCGTTCATCAGCAGTTTGGCCCAGTCCTTCGGCCAGTTCACGCGAGGCGATTGCCAGTCCAATTGAACTTTGCCGCCTTCGAGAAGTCCGCCGACCAGCCGCCCGACTTCGCCGATGTCGAGTTCAGCGCCCGCCGACCCCGCCGCGCCAAAGGCAATGCGCATGAATTGCAGCCGTGCCAGGGCTTGCAGGGCGCTGGAGGATACGATCTTCAAGGCGTCGGCGCGCATCGCCGCGTCGCGCTCATCTTCCATGACTTCCAGGCCGTTGACGACGGCGCCGAGGGGCCCAACAAGGTCATGACAAACACGGCTGACCAGAAACGCCGAGAATTCGATGTCATCCATGAACGAAACAATCCCCGGAGGAAGTGACCCCCGAATTATGCTTTAGCTCGACCCGAATTCAAAACATGCCGCAATGTGGCCCAGAAACGCAGAGGCTCCCAATCATGAGATTGGGAGCCTCCGTCCAGAATTGATCGTCTAAGGATGTCAATTAAAGAAGGTTCGTCGACACCGTCGTGAATGTGGTCGACAGTTTCGTACCGACCGCCGTGACTGCGCCGATGATGACAACAGCGATGAGCGCGGCGATAAGACCATACTCAATGGCCGTTGCGCCGGACTCGTCATGCATGAATCTCGAAAATAGCTGCATTGAAATCTCCTCGTCTCGCCGACCCGGCACCTGCCGCGTTCGGTCTGTTCCGACACTAAAATGAAGGGATGAAGGGGGATTAAATATTTAGTCGAGTTAGAGTGGTAAATTGATCGTTCACTGTCTCATTGCGAGAAAGTGACCCTCCGAAAAACGGGCGCCACTTTCTGCGGATTCAAGAGTTTGAGTTGACCGTGCTGACGATTTTCGAGCCGATGGTGCTGGCTGCGGTGTTCGCGTTGGTCCGAACGACGCTTGCCGCCCCCACCGCCAGAATGATCACACCGGAAGCCAACGCTACCCATTCCAGGGTCACAAGACCTTCCTCATCCGCCAAGAAACGCATTACGCGAGAAAACATTTCCGTTCGCTCCTGAAAAGCCGTGAGCCAAGCCGCGGCCTGAACGCCTCGATGAGACGGCGGTCGATAGAAACATCGTGGCGTTACGAATTGCTTAAGCGCCGGGCTCGTTGACGGAGCATCAAAAGAGTGGAAAAGGCTCTATATCGTGAGCCTTGGCTCCAAGTTGAACATTTGCGCCCAAAGGGAACTCGTATGGTCGTAACGCCTTCGCCGGAGCTTCGCCGGCTTGCCCAGGTCGCCTTCCACGCCGGCGTCATCGTCATGCGGCACTACGACGATGGAACTGAGGCCCGCCAAAAAGCCGATCACTCGCCCGTCACAGACGCTGATGAGGAAGCCGAAGCCTTCATTCTGGCAGAGCTCAGGGGGCAATACCCGGGCCTCGCCATCGTTGCAGAGGAAGAAGTTGCCGCCGGGCGTATCCCGGACGTAAGCGCACATTTCTTTCTCGTCGATCCGCTCGACGGCACCAAGGAGTTCATCAATCGCAATGGCGAATTCACGGTCAACATCGCCGAGATCGAGCGCGGGATCGCGGTACGAGGCGTCGTCTATGCTCCCGCCAAGCAGCGCCTGTTCGCCGGCGAAACGCCCGGCGGCGCGTTTGAAATGCATGCGGCGGCGGACCAGTCGCCGGACTTCTCGCGCCTCAATCCCATCTCCGTGCGCAAACCGCCAGCAGACGGCTTGATCGCGGTCGCAAGCCGCTCGCATCGCGACAAGAAGACGGACGAATATCTCGCCCACTATCCCGTAAAGGATTTCGTGTCCGCCGGTTCGTCGCTGAAATTCTGCCTCGTGGCCGCAGGCGAAGCGGACATCTATCCGCGTCATGGCCGGACCATGGAGTGGGACACGGCAGCGGGACATGCCGTGCTGTTGGCCGCAGGCGGCAGCGTCAAACAGCTGAACGGTAGTCCATTCCTGTACGGCAAGACTGAAGACGAGTTCGCCAATCCGTTCTTTGTCGCGCGCGGTGGCTAGCGATCCAAATCGTGACGGCTGGAATAGAAGACGAGCGCCATCAGACCGGCGCCGACCGCGATCGTGATGAGCGATCCGGCGATCAAGGCGAACCAGCCAAAGGCGCTGATCTCGACTTCACCGAGGGCGCGCCAACCGGCGACTCCGTACCAGACGGCAAATACCAGGAACCCGACGAGAGCGCAGAGCGCGAACCACCCGGCGGCCGAAAGTCGAGGCCAAGGCCGCTTGTCAATCATGGCCGAGCACTCCGGTCATGCCTGAGTTTGAACCTTCAAGTCGGCTCCGTCGGCAGCCAGGACGCGCAGCATATCACCCTTTTGCGGTGTGGATCCGTCGGTCGCTGTGGCGTTCCAACGGGTGTCGTCGATCAGAACCGCCCCTCTGCCGTTGACGAAGTTTTCAGCCGCCCTCACCGTGCGACCCACATAGAGCGCACTGCGCTCGTTGAGCGTCGCATGGGTCGTCCGTTCCGACCGTCCCCAGGCCGAGCGTTTCCACAGCGCCGTCGCCACAACCGAAACGATTGCGAACAGGAATACGGCGAGCCGTCCATCCAAGGAAGGATCGACAAATTTGAGAGCACCGACGACGAGTGCGGCGAGACCGGGCCAAAGCAGATACTGCGTCGTGCTGGCGATCTCGATGCCCAGAAGAATGGCGCCCAGCGCCCACCAATGCCAGGCCGGCTGACTGTTCAGGAAGAGCGTGATCGACGACATGGGCGCCTCCTCAGGTTCCTGCCGGACGGCCCGGCGGAGGGGTGTTTGGCACAGAGCCGGTTGCCGGGCGCGCTACGTGGGGGACCGTCCCGACCTGGCTCGCGATCGCTTCGCGCGTCATCTCTGCGATGCCAGCAATCGAGCCGAGCAGTCCGGCGGACTCCATGGGCACAACCACGAATTTCTGATTGGGCGCGTTGGCGAGTTGGGCGAATGCATCGACGTACTTTTGACCCAGGAAGTAGTTGAGCGCGTTGACGTTGCCTGCCTCGATCGAGTCCGAAACCATTTGTGTCGCTTTCGCTTCGGCCTGTGCCAGGCGTTCGCGCGCCTCGGCATCGCGAAAGGCCGCCTCCTTGCGGCCTTCGGCTTGCAGGATCGCCGACTGCTTGGCGCCTTCGGCGCGCAGGATGGCACCTTGTTTTTCGCCATCCGCCTGCGTGACCTCGGCGCGACGAAAGCGCTCCGCCTTCATCTGGCGCGCCATCGCCTCGGTGATGTCGTTGGGCGGCGACAGATCCTTGATCTCGATGCGCGTGACCTTGACGCCCCAGGGGCTCGTCGCCTGATCGACGACGCTGAGAAGTCTCTGGTTGATTTCATCGCGCTTGGAGAGCACTTCGTCGAGATCCATGGCGCCGATTACGGTACGTGCGTTGGTGAGGCAGAGGTTCGTGATGCCGGCTTGCAGGTTGGCGACCTCGTACGCCGCCTTGGCGGCATCGACGACTTGATAAAAGGCGATCGCATCGGAGGTGACTGTCGCGTTGTCGCGCGTGATCACAACTTGGCTAGGGATCTGGAGCACTTCCTCCATCATCGATAGCTTGCGCCCGACCCGGTCGACGTATGGCACGATCAGGTTAAGCCCCGGCTTGAGCACGCGTGTGAAGCGTCCAAACCGTTCGATGGTCCACTCGCGCCCCTGCGGGACGCTTTTGACCCCCGAAAATATCGTCATGAGGGCTAGAAATAGAACCGCCAGAACGAAGATCGTGGCGCCATCCATTGAGCATTCCTCTCCTGATTGAGCTTTGCGGCCAGACTAACGCGCAAATAGATAAGCATGCCATGCGCCATCAAAAGGCCTTGAACGGCGGCGAAAGCGTCCTAGCGCGATTTGTCGGGCGCAAGCATTTTGGGCAAGTATCGCCTCGCGGGGCTCGACTGATTCGACTGGAGAACAACCGATGACACCTTTGCGGATCGCAGGCGCCGTGTTCGCCATCTTTGCGGCTCTAACGCTCAGCGCCACTTCGACGGCGGCGGACAACAGCGCCAGCGACGACACTTTTTCGCCGAACGAAATCGTCAAGGCCGGCTCCGACTTCTTCGGCATTTCAACAGAGGTCATGGCGAAAGCAGTACAACGCGTTTTCGAGGATCTTGGACAGCCCGATGCCTATATCAAGGGCGAAGAAGGATCGGGCGCGGTCATCGTCGGGTTGCGCTACGGCTCAGGTTGGCTCATCCGCAAGAATTTCGATCCTGAGAAAGTTTACTGGCGCGGGCCGTCGATCGGCTTCGACGTCGGCGGCAACGGTTCGAAGGTTTTCACGCTGGTCTACAATCTTCAGGAGAAGCGCCGCCTGTTCCAACGTTTTCCCGGCGTGGAAGGCAGCTTCTATTTCATCGCCGGCCTCGGCGTGAACTACCTGCGCTCGGGTGGCGTGACGCTCGCACCGATGCGGACGGGTCTGGGTTGGCGCGCCGGCGTGAATGCGCACTATCAGGTCTATTCCGATCGTCGCGACTGGTTCCCGCTCTAGCGTTCTAGGCGTTGGATTCCGCGGGGTTCGATTCGACGCTGCCAGCCGGCGCGGGCAGGTAAAGCAGCAGCGCGGCGGCGACATAGGTCGACGAAAATGTTCCGACCAGGATGCCGAACAGGATCGCCGCACTGAAGCCGAACAATTCCGGTCCGCCATAGAGCAGGAGCGGAATCATGGTCAGGGCTGTCGCCGCGGAAACGAGCGTCGTGCGGGTGGCGATCTGATTCGTCGAAAGATTGATCAACTCGGCAAGGGGCATACGTTTGAACTTGCGGCGATTCTCCCGGATACGGTCGAACACGACGACCGTGTCGTTGATCGAATAGCCCGCTAGCAGCAGCAAGGCCGCAACCGAGTTGAGGGTGAAATCCATGTGAAGAACGGAAAACAGGCCGGCGGTCACGAAGACGTCGTGGCCCGTCGCGATCAACGCACCGATGCCATACTGCCATTCGAACCGGAATGCGACGTAGATCGAGATGAAAATGATGGCGAGCACTGTTGCAAGAACGCCATCGTTGAAGAGTTCGTGACTGACCTGCGGGCCGACAACCTCGTTGCGGCGAAACGTGTAACTCGTGCCAAGCTTCGTCTTGATCGTGTTCGCGACCGTTTCTCCAACTTGCGACGCATTCGGCTGGACACGAATAAGGACGCAGGAATTCGCAGGCGCGTCGCACTCGCCGCCGCCGAAATACTGGATGTGCACTTCCTTGAAGCCAAGCGTATCGATATCTGTGCGCATCTTGGCGATGTCGATGACCTGAGCCGCCTTGACTTCCATCAGAACGCCGCCTGTGAAGTCGATGCCCAGATTGAATCCTTGCAGCACGATCGAAATCAGCGCCACGAGCATCAAAAGCCCGTCCATCGCAAATGCGTAGTAGCGCCAGCCGACGAAATCGACGTTTGTGGTTTCGGGAATGAAGCGGAGGAAGGGCATGGCGAAGTCCGGAGGGGTCCGGCAGACATAAACGCTCGGCCTGCCAAGAACAAGAATAACCGAGCCATTTGCATAATTTCGCAATTTGGCGACACTTTGCCCGACGGCCCAAGGACCTCCGCATGACCGCCCCGGTTCACGGCTTGCCCGAGACGTCCAAGCCTGCGCCCCTGGCCAACGGCTTGCAGGAAGCAGCCAACGCGGCCGTCGTGGCGGCCGTACTGGTGGCGACCGCCTATTTCGGCCGGCCGTTGCTTGTGCCGCTGGCGCTCTCGGTCCTGCTGGCATTCGCGCTCGCTCCGGTGGCCGAATTTCTCCGCAAGCTGAGACTGGGGCGCGTCGGTGCCGTCATCCTGACCGTGACACTGGCGGTCCTGCTGATCAGCGGCATCGCGCTGTTCATCGGCACACAAGTCGCGTGGTTGGCGCAAAGCCTGCCGCAATACCAGCAGAACATCGTGGCGAAGATCCAATCCGTCGAAGGATCGGCTACGAACAACGGGATCGTTCAAGGTGCGCTCAAACTGTTCAACAATTTGAGCGACCAGATCGTCAACGCACCCCACGAGATCGATAACGCGAAACTCGAATCCAAAACCACCTCGCAGCGGACCGATCCTGCAATACCTGTCGTCGTCCGCGCCCCGCCTGCCAATCCTCTCGACGTTGTCCAAAACGTAGGCGGACCACTGATCGAACCGCTGGCCGATCTGGCGATCGTCATCGTCTTTGTCATCTTCATCCTGTTGCAGAAGGAAGACCTGCGCGATCGCTTCATCATGCTCGCAGGCGCGCGCGACTTGCAGCGAACGACATCAGCACTGGATGATGGCGCCGAACGTCTCAGCCGCTATCTCTTGCTGCAAACCGCAGTAAACACGGTGTTCGGAACGCTGGTCGGATTGGGACTGTGGGCCGTCGGCGTGCCGAACCCGGCGTTGTGGGGATTGATCGCCGGAATGTTTCGGTTCGTGCCTTATGTCGGGGTGCCGTTGGCGGCGTTGTTTCCACTGGCGCTGGCGTTCGCAGTGGATCCTGGCTGGTCGAAGATGCTTTGGACGCTAGGCGTGTTCTCGGTGCTCGAGGCCATCACCGGACAAGCCGTCGAACCCTGGCTCTACGGTCGCAACATGGGGCTTTCCGCCATTGCCGTCATTGCTGCCGCCGGGTTTTGGACATTCGTTTGGGGGCCCGTGGGCCTGTTGCTCTCCACGCCCCTCACCATGTGCCTCGTCGTGATCGGCCGGCACGTAGACCAACTGCGCTTTCTCGATGTCATGCTGGGAGACAGGCCGCCCATGGCGCCCGAAGAGAGCTTTTATTTGCGCATGCTGGCGGGAAACCCGGACGAAGCGGCGGAGCAGGCCGAAACGTTTCTGCAGGATCATTCACTGTCCGCCTACTTCGATCAGGTCGCGATCAAGGCTCTCGCGCTGGCGCAACTCGATGTCAATCGCGGCGCGCTCAACGAGTCAGGCCGGGTTCGTATTGCTGCAACCGTTGAGGGCTTCATCGACAATCTGGCCGCGCACGAAGATGCTCACGAAAGCGAACCGGCCGTCACGCCCGATCTCATTCCGCAGAATTGGTTGGACCGTCCGATCCTGTGCGTGGGCGGACGCGGCCTCCTCGACCACGCGGCCGCATCGCTGCTGGCCCATCTCCTCGATCGCCAAGGTTTGGGAACGCGCCTCGCCACCACGGAAGAGTTGACGCCAACAAGCGTGCAGGACTTCGCGTGTGATGGTGTGCAGGCGATCTGCATCTCCTATCTCGAGCCCGGCAGCCCCAAAAATGCGCGCTATATGGCCCGTCGCTTGCGCAAGCGTATGCCGGGCGTGCCTCTGATCGCAGGCTTTTGGAGCGTGATACAGGACGACACGCACTTCCTCGACGGTTTCGAAGCAACGGAGTGCGACTTTCTGGCGACGACCCTTCAGCAGGCCGTTACCCAAATTGTTGCTCTGATGAGGCGCTCGGGCACGGACGATGCATTCTCCAGCAGCGTCCGACAGGATGAAGAGGAGCCGGTGGCAGACTGATGATCGCAACAAAGGATTTCGAATGCGTGCTCTATGCGCTGCGTGGCCATGTACTGACTATCACGCTCAACCGCCCCGAGCGCCGCAATGCGTTGAATCCCCGCGCCTATGCGGAGATCGAGGCAGCTTTTCGTGCAGCGAACGACGACGAGAACGTTCGCGTCGTCATTGTGACGGGCACAGACCCGGCTTTTTGCTCCGGCGAAGACGTGAAGGAGATGATGACAGGCGAAGCTCGGCCGGAGCGGCCTTCGCCGACAAAGGAAGGAAGACCGCCCACCCCCGCAGCGATGGCCGCACTCGACTGCGAGAAGCCGGTCATCGCGGCCGTCAACGGTTCTGCGGTCGGTTGGGGCATGGAACTGGCGCTCTACGCCGACATTCGCCTTGCATCCGAAAATGCGAGGTTCGCTGAACTGTTCGTCAAGCGTGGTTTGGTGGCCGATGTCGGCGGCTTCTATCGTCTGCCCGCCCTTGTTGGACCTTCAAAGGCTGCGGAATTGCTCTTGACCGGCGACCCGATCGACGCGCGGGAGGCTTTGCGGATCGGCCTGGTATCCGAGGTCTTGGAGCACGCGTCGCTCCTGCCTCGCGCCCAGGCGCTGGCGGAAAAGATTGCGGCCAATCCGCCGCTGGCGGTTCGCGCGATCAAACAGGGGCTGCGGCGGGTCGCCCCGGGTGATCCGCGTGCAATCGGAAGCTGGGCCATAGATACGATCTATCGACTGTTCCAGACGGAAGATCATCGTGAGGGTGTAAAAAGCTTTCTCGAAAAGCGCGAACCGGTATTCAAGGGCCGTTAGGCTCTGTCGCGCAACGGCCGAATCTGACATCTAACCATCTCACATACTCCGGACCGACGCGCATGAAACCTATTGCAGCACTTGCCGTTTCGGCGGCACTTTTCTGCGTCGCCTCAGCGGACGCGAATGACGAACGCCTCTGGCTGCCGACGGGACAAGTTGTAACGCCACAGGCTGCGCCCGGCTCTGCCTTTCTCCCTCTGACAGTCGATTTGCCGGTCGTCGGCAAACAGACCGCCGGCGGCGGTGTGACAACTGCGCTGTCGCCGGATGGAAAGTCGCTCTTCGTGCTGACGGCCGGCTTCAACACCTGGCTCGGGCCGGACGGCAAACGGATCGCCGACGCATCGAGCGAACACCTCCTGATCTATGACGTCGACGGCGGATTGAAGCTTCGGCAAGACGTGCATGTACCGAACAGCTATGGCGGCTTTGCCCTGACGCCGGACGGGGCGGCGATTTTCGTTGCTGGCGGCGTCGACGACAATGTCCACGAATATCGCAGAGAGTCCTCCGGTCAGTGGAACGAAATTGGCCAGCCAATTGCTCTCGGCCACAAGTCGGGCAACGGTTTGGTGCGGGGCAACGCAGAGCTTCTCAAGCCCATGGCCGCCGGTCTTGCGCTGACGTCCGACGCCGAACGGCTTCTGGTCGCCAATTACGAAAACGATTCCATCTCGGTCGTGGACGTAAAGCAGCGAAAGGTCGTGCAGGAACTCGATCTTCGTCCCGGCAAGATCGACCGCAAGGCTTCCGGCCGGCCCGGCGGTGAATTTCCTTATGCGATCGCAATCGCGTCGAACGGAAAGGCTTATGTTTCGAGCGAGCGCGACCGCGAGATCGTCGTTCTCGCGACGACAGATACCTTGCGGGTCATCGCCCGAATCAAGGTCGCAGGCAATCCAAATCGCATGCTCTTCGATGCCGGCAGTGCTCGCCTGTACGTGACGTCCGACAATTCCGATAGCCTGCATGTCATCGATACCAGCTCGGATCGCGTTCTCACTTCCGTCTCGCTGCGCGCGCCAGTCGGATGGGGACCAAACGCACGCCTTCCGGGCGTCGCACCGAATGCTCTTGCGCTATCGCCTGATGGAAAATGGCTCTACGCCACGGAGGGCGGCATCAATGCCATCGGTGTCGTAAGTCTATCGCCTGTTCCAACCCTCGTAGGGCTCATCCCGACCGCCTGGCAACCCAACGACGTCAGCGTGAGCGGCGATGGAAAAATGCTTTACGTGACGAACGGAAAGAGCCCGGCGGGGCCAAACCCGCTCAATTGCATGCACGTCAAGCATGAAACGGCAGCGTGCGGCGCCGACGCTCAGAAGCATAGCGGCAATCAGTATATCTGGCAGATGACGACCGGGGGTGTCATGTCCATCCCCGTTCCTGATTCCGATACGCTGAAACGGCTGACGGCAATCTGTGCCGACAATAACGGATTTCGCGAAGTCGCTTCAGTAGACGAAGCGCGTTTGATGGCGGAACTACGCAAGCGCATCAAGCACGTCATCTATATTGTGCGGGAAAATCGAACCTACGACCAGATCCTCGGAGACCTGGCAGGTACCGACGGCGCACCGGAACTCGTGCAGTTCGGGCCCACGATGACGCCCAACCAACACGCGCTCGCAAGCGAGTTCGTGGCGCTCGATGCCTTTTTCGACAGCGGCGAGGCAAGCGGCGACGGCTGGGTCTGGTCGACTGCCGCGCGCACGACCGACGTCACGGAAAAACAGATGCCAGTGAATTATGCCGATCGCGGCCTGACTTACGATTTCGAAGGCACGACACGCGACGTGAACGTCTCGCTTGGGCATAAGGCCCGTCTTGCTGCCGCGCCGTTCAACGATCCGGATCCTGATCTTCTCCCGGGCAGCGCAAACCAGGCCGCGCCGGATGGTCCCAACGGTGAGCGCGAAGAAGGGTATTTGTGGAGCGCGGCGTTGCGAGCCCATGAAACCGTCCGCAATTACGGCTTCTTCCTCGACCTTGCGCGCTATGCGCCCGAAACCCCGGCGAAGTTCGCCATTCCACTCGAACACAATCCGGCCGCGCTGCGATTGCGCGTCGCTTTCCCGACGAACAAGGAGTTGGCGCCGGTTACAGATCCCTATTTTCGCGGCTTCGACAATCAGTACGCAGATTATTGGCGCTACCGGGAATGGGACCGTGAATTCTCGGGTTACGAGAAGAAGGGTTCGCTGCCGCAGCTAGAGACGGTGCGTTTAATGCACGATCACACGGGCGACTTCGGGCGGGCCACCGATGGCGTGAATACGCCCGAGACGCAGATCGCCGACAATGATTACGCGGTGGGTCTTTTGATCGATCGCGTCGCGCATAGCCGCTTCGCGAAAGATACCTTGATCTTCGTGATTGAAGACGACGCGCAGGACGGGCCTGACCATGTCGACGCCCACAGATCGGTCGCATTTGTCGCGGGCCCCTACGTCAAGCACGGCGCCGTGATTTCGGAGCGCTATACGACGGTGAACGTGCTTAAGACGATGGAGGTTCTGCTTGGCCTGAAACCATTGAACTTCCACGACGCGAACGCCAAGGCGATGGCGAACATCTTCGACCTCGCGCAAGCCGGCTGGACCTATCAGGCGCGGGTGCCGGACATGCTGCGGTCGACATCTCTGCCGCTTCCACCGCAAAAGGGTGCGAGCGTGGTCAAGCCTCGTCATGATGCCGACTACTGGGCTGCCAAGACCTCATCGTTCGACTTTTCTGCCGAAGACAGGCTCAACACCGTCGCGTATAACCGGCTCCTGTGGGCTGGAATCAATGGCGATGCCCCTTATCCGGAAACACGCGACGGTCGCAATCGACGAAACCGGTGAGGACATCTGCAGCCGGGCGGCACCACACCGGCGATCGATGATCAGGGTTTGATCGCGCTACGACGTGCGACGTGACGCGCCTTGCTCATGTTGGCGAACCGCCGCATAGACCTTTATTGCCATGAATGCCGTCAACCAAAATCCGAGCGCCGAAATCGTCTCGGCGGCTGCGCTTCCCACGCTGCTCTCTGTAATGTTCATCAATCTGCTCGGTTTCGGCATCATCGTGCCGCTGCTGCCGTTCTACGCCAAGTCGTTTCAGGCCCCGGCTTGGCAGGTCGCGTTAATCTTCTCGGCTTACGCCATGGGCGCCTTTTTTGGGGAACCCTTCTGGGGACGAATCTCCGACGCGATCGGGCGTAAGCCGATTCTGATCAGCACGGTCACCGGAAATTGCCTCTGCTACCTCGCGCTCGCCTTTGCGCCGAACATTTTCGTTGCCTTTGTCGTGCGTTTTCTGGGTGGCATGGCGAGCGGCAATGGCGCCGTCATTCAGGGATATATCGCCGACGTCACGCCGCCCGAACAGCGCACCGCAAAAATGTCTTTGCTTGGCGCAGCCTACAACATCGGGTTCATCGTCGGGCCTGCGCTCGGCGGATTGCTGGCGCATCCCTCGGCGGGCCACGCGGGATTTCGGATTCCTCTGTTGATCGCCTCGGGCTTGTCGGGACTGTGCGTCCTCGGCCTCGCGACCTTCCTCAAGGAGAGCCGCACGCATCGACGAATTTCGTCGCGCCCGAGTCGATGGGCGGTGCTCAGTACCGCGGTGACAAACCCCGTTGTCAGCCGATTGATGCTCGTGACCTTTCTCGCGGGCTGCGCCTTCAATGGAATCGAGTCCGTGTTCGGCTTGTGGACACAGGCCAGGTTTCAATGGGGCCCGCAACAAGTCGGCACGGCTTTCGCGGTGACGGGCGTAGTTTCGGCTTTCTGCCAGGTGGCGGTTACCGGACGCTTGTCCAGGCGGCTCGGCGAAGCGCGCGTGCTGGCGGCCGGTATGGCGCTTACGACGACATGCGCCTTCCTCCAGCCATTCTCGGCGAGCGGCTGGATGATCGTGTTGCTGCTGGCGACTTCGGCGTTCGGCCAATCCGTCGCATGGCCCAATGTCTCCGCGCTGCTATCGCGCAATGTCGACTGGGAACATCAGGGACAATATCTCGGCCTCAACAACGCAACCGGCGCCGCTGCCAGGCTGGTGGGGCCTTCAATCGCGGCGATCACTTTCTCCAATATCAGCGTTGACGCACCGTTCTATTCTGCAAGCCTGCTGGTACTGCCGGCGATATTTCTTGCTTGGTTTGCCGCGACGCACAAGAGTCGCATCTAGTTTACCCACCGCGGCGCTGGTCCTAGTCTTCTTCTCTAATCCGGAGATGACGATGTCTGGACGTCTGCAGGGAAAAGTCGCGTTGGTCACCGGTGCCAGCCGAGGCATCGGCGCAGCCATCGCAGTCCGCCTCGGCATGGAAGGCGCGAAAATCGTCGCATCCGCGCGGACCGCCGAACGCGGCGAGAGCCGCTTACCCGGAACGCTGGGCGAAACTGTCGATCGCGTGCGCAAAACCGGGGCCGAGGTCATGTTCATCAAAGCCGATCTCGCTCAGGCACGCGAGCGTGAGATGTTGATCGACAAGGCTCAATCCGCGTTCGGTCCGATCGACATTCTGATCAACAATGCCGCCATCACCTACTTCATGCCGGTCGTCGAATTTACCGAAAAACGCTTCAAACTGATGCTGGAAGTTCAGGTATATGCACCCTTCCATCTCTCGCAACTCATCCTGCCCTCGATGAAAGCACGGAAGTCAGGCTGGATCGTCAACATTTCCTCGCCTGCCGGGCTGGATCCCAAACCGCCTTACGGGCCGGGCGCCAGAGGGGGCACTGTTTACGGCATGTGCAAGGCGGCGCTTGAACGTTTCAGCACGGGGCTTGCATCGGAGGTTTTCGAAGACGGCATCGCGGTCAATGTCGTGTCGCCCGGCCTAGTGGATACGCCCGGGGTCGCAGTGCATGGCCTGATCAACGAACGCACCAAGGATCGCGTGCAACCGATCGAGTACATTGCCGAAGCGGTATACCGACTGGCTTCCGGCGATCCCAAATCCATGACAGGGCGGGTCGACTATGCCGAGGCGTTCCTGAAGGAATTCGCGATAACGCCAGCGGCCCTTGTTGCCTGATAGATCAGGTCTTTTCGCCGTAGCTCACCGCCATTCCGGCACGCACATCCTGTTGCACGCCGTATTGCGGGAAGGGATAGCGGAATCCGTTCTTCGCCAGTGCCTTCATGCCGTCGATCGCCTTGACGAGATATTCCGGCGGACACGCCATCAGCATCTCATCGTCGAGAACGCCGCCATATCGCCTTTCGGCGAAACAGGGAATCGAAAGACTCGGCAAGCGAGTCGAAAGCGCACGGCCCCAAGAGTCGGCGCAGGCGGATTCTCCGACGACGCTCCAGTCAAAACGCTTGTAGCCCGACCACTGCAGTCCGTTGACGAAATAGATCATCGCTCCGGGCGTCGCGTAAAACAGCGCTATGTCCGGGTTCGACAGCTTGCCGGCGCCGAGTGGACCGACGGCGAGCGCTTCATATTTGCCATCCGGTACGCAATTCATCGCGCGTTGGTGCGCGCCGGCATCTTCCAGGCTCTGATACCAAACGCCCTTCATGTGCGAGCCGGAATACCACTCATCCGTCTTCGCGCCACCTAGCCCGACGACCGCGCGACACTGTGCGCCGACCAGATCCTCGCTTGTCACGCCGACCGTCCAGCCAAGGCGCGACGCCTGTCCGACGATTTGATCCAGAGTGTGGACGGCCTTCGGACGGCGAATGCGCGAAATGGCTTCCATATCCTCGCGTCGCCCGAACATCTGCATGGCGAAGACGATGCTGCGCAGTCGCAGAAGATGTTCCAGTTCGCTAGAGATTGCCGCCAAATCCATGCTCATGGCCGTTTCTCGCGAGCAAACACGTTGTCCCGCTGCAACCTTGGCGCCCCCAAGGGGAATCGAACCCCTGTTTCAGCCTTGAGAGGGCCGCGTCCTAACCGCTAGACGATGGGGGCCAGCGGCAGTCGGCGCTTATAGCGTCCGCTGGCGAGTTGGATCAAGCATGCACGCCTCATGCCGCGCCATACGCGATCGGAACAAGTCCTCCCGCACTGACGACAAAAGCGGCAAGCTCTCCCTCCGGCCTCCCCGCCAGCGCGAGAATGAGCCAGACGAATCCCTCCTCGCCGACGTTTTCAAGATCCCGAGCTGACGGCATCGCGTTCCCGTTCGGGTGAGAATGATAACAGCCGACGATTTCCTTGCCTCTGGCGCGCGCGGCCCGGAGAATTGAAATGTGTGCTGCGGGATCGATTTCAAAGCGATCCGTTTCGCTTGCCGTGTTGCGCGTGGGATGTAGCGTGGTCGCCGATACCGTATCGCCCATCCTAATACCTTCGATCAGGCCGCAGCACTCTCGCGGCAGTGCGACGCATGCCTGCTTTCGGATTTGTTCCCGAAGATCGGGACCGATGCGAAAGTGCTTCATGGCCTGGGAGGCGAAGGCGGTGTCGGCACAACGCGGCTGACAAGCCTACCCGTCTCCGTGTCGATGATGTCGATTTCATCACCTTGGGGCGAGCGCAGGTGCAGCACCAAGCGGCCAGGTTGGACGTCTATGGTCAAGATCTTGGCGTCGCGCGGCAGGAAAAAGGTCTGGCCGGAATCGCCGCCGGAAGAACGCGGCAGGTGACCGGAAAGCTTCATCGCGACGCCAACGACTAGCCCGATGAGCGCCAGGATGATAAGCGCGGATAGGACGATGACCGCATATTTCGCCGCTCGGTATGCGAGCGTGTTTTGAGGACCCGCCGGCGCCTGCATGTCTGACACAAAATCCTCCGCGCAGACTTCGCGCCGAGCCGTCGTTGAGAACGACCAGGCGGGTTGGCGGCTCGACCGCTTTCTTGTCGCCGCACTCGGCGACATCAGCCGTTCGCGCCTTCAACAATTGATCGAGAACGGAGCCGTTACGCACACTCGCAAAACGATACGAGACGGCAATTTCAGGGTCAAACCCGGCGACGTCTACGTGGTCAGCGTTCCCCCTCCGACGCCCGCCATTCCGCAAGGCCAGGACATACCCCTGCAGATCGTCTATGAAGATAAGGATCTCGTTGTCATCGAAAAACCGGCCGGCCTGGTCGTGCACCCTGCGGCCGGAAATCCGGACGGAACACTCGTCAATGCGTTGATCGCGCATTGCGGCGCCTCGTTGTCAGGCGTTGGTGGGGTAGCGCGGCCTGGCATCGTTCATCGCCTCGACAAGGATACGAGCGGTCTTCTCGTTGCCGCCAAGAACGAGCGCGCCATGGCGAGCCTAGCCAAGCAGTTCGCCAATCACACCATCGAGCGCGCCTATCATGCCGTTGTCTGGGGTGCGCCAAGGGCGGGAGAAGGCGTCATCGAAGGTTCGATCGGCCGCAACCCGTTCGACCGCAAACGCATGGCAGTCCTGCGCGGTGGCGGGAAGATCGCCCGGACGCGGTATCGCCTGGTCGAGGCATTCGGCGATCCAGATGGGCCTTTCGCGAGCCTGATCGAGTGCCGCCTGGAAACCGGGCGCACCCACCAGATCCGCGTGCACCTGACGCACATCGGCCATCCGCTCATCGGGGATGCCTCCTACGGCAGGTCTCGCCAGCCACCGAGAGCTAAAACCACAGCCCAGGAAGTGGCTTTCGCAGCAGCGTCGAATTTTCCACGCCAGGCGCTGCACGCCTACATTCTTGGCTTCCAACACCCCACCCTGCATAAAACAATGCGATTTACCTCGTCTTGGCCCGCGGACATGGTTTCGCTCATTTCAGCCTTGCGTTCCTTGAAAAGAGGGGGCTAGCACCTAGATCTTGCCTGGTTTTGCGGCGGGTAGTCTCACTTTCAAGTTATCCAACACCGTGGCCGCGCGTTGTAGACTGTGTGCCGCAGCCGACCGACGCGTTTCGGCGCTGACACGAAAAAGAATGGGATGCATGGAATGAGCAGCCGCGGGTTGCCAACTCTACAAGGCGAAGGCGGCCTATCGCGCTACCTCTCCGAAATCCGGAAGTTTCCGCTTCTGGAGCCGGAAGAGGAGTACATGCTCGCCAAGCGCTGGAAGGAGCATGAGGATCCCGGCGCGGCGCGCAAACTCATCACCAGTCATCTTCGCCTCGTGGCGAAGATTGCCATGGGTTATCGCGGCTACGGCTTGCCGGTCTCCGAGATCGTTGCGGAAGGCAATGTAGGTCTCATGCAGGCCGTCAAGCGTTTCGAGCCGGACAAGGGCTTCCGTCTCGCAACCTATGCGATGTGGTGGATCCGCGCCGCGATCCAGGAATACATCCTGCGCTCCTGGAGCCTGGTCAAACTCGGGACCACGGCCAATCAGAAGAAACTCTTCTTCAACTTGCGCAAGGCCAAGAACAAGATCAACGCGATCGAGGAAGGCGATTTGACGCCGGAGCATGTCGCGACGCTCTCCGACCAGCTTGGGGTTTCCGCCCAAGAGGTCACTGACATGAACAGGCGACTCTCCGGACCCGACTCCTCTCTGAATGCGCCACTGCGCTCCGACTCCGAGAGTGAGTGGCAGGACTGGCTCGCTGACGACACGCTCGACCAGGAAACGCGCATGGCTGATCGCGAGGAGCTCGGCGAACGCCATACATTGCTGGAATCGGCGCTTGGCGAATTGACTGAACGCGAGCGCGACATCATCCAGGCCCGCCGGCTACAGGACGAGCCCGCAACATTGGAAGAACTCTCGCAGAAGTACGGCATCAGCCGAGAGCGGATACGGCAAATCGAGGTTCGCGCCTTCGAAAAACTACAAACACAGATGAAGAAAGCGCAGCACGATCGTCGCCCGGTGCCCGTCGGAGCAGCATGACCCGAGCGGATGGTTTATCCGCTATGCATCGTCGTACGTTCCATCCTCTCGCAATCGACCCTAGCGTTTGTCGCGCTCAGCGGAGATCGATGCGATGAACCTCAAGCTCTGGCAAGTCGATGCATTTGCAGCCAAGCCCCTCGAAGGCAATCCCGCTGCGATCGTGCCGCTACAGTCGTGGCTCGCTGACGGATTGATGCAAAAGATCGCCAACGAGAACAACCTTGCTGAAACCGCCTTTTTCGTTCGTACCGGCGCGGGCCAATACGACTTGCGTTGGTTCACACCCAATTCCGAAGTCGAACTCTGTGGTCATGCGACGCTGGCGAGCGCCTGGACAATTTTCAAATTTCTCGATTCCGGTCTGAAGCAGGTTGCATTCGGAACCAGGTCCGGAACCTTGCTGGTCGAACGCGGTGCCGAGGATTCGCACATTATGTCGTTGCCGTCCGACAGTGTTGCGCCACTCCACGAACCCGAGCTGGCCGTGCAACTGGGCGAAGCACTCGAGTCGCCGGCGCCGGTGCTGACCCTGAAGAGTCGGTACATCGTCGCCGTGTGGGAGAAAGCCGGCGACGTGCGCAGACTGACGGGCCCTGGCGAAATTCCCCGTGTGCTTCGTAAGCACAATGTCTGGGGGCTGATCGCCACAGCTCCAGGCGACGACGGCTATGACTTCGTTTCGCGGTTTTTCGCTCCCGACAAGGGCGTCCCGGAGGATCCTGTAACCGGTTCCGCGCACTGCGCACTCACGCCTTACTGGGCGAAACGTCTCGGCAAGAAGACGCTCAAGGCCCGGCAAGTCAGCCCGCGCGGCGGCGATCTGATTTGCACCGACGCGGGTGAGCGGACCATACTGTCGGGGCCTTGTGCTTTGTACATGACTGCGGAGATCACGATTTGATTCGAATCCGCGCCGCGACACGCGCCGACGACGAATCCATCTGGACGATCCTTGAACCCACTCTGCGGGCCGGCGAAACCTATCCCCAGCCCCGCGATATCAGTCGTGCTGCCGCCCTGACCTATTGGTGGCAACCGGCGCACGCGATTTTCGTTGCCGAGAACGACGACGATCGCATCGTTGGAACCTATTATCTGAAGGCGAACACGGGTGGACCGGGATCACATGTCGCCAATTGTGGTTACATGACCTTGCCGGATGCGTGGGGCCACGGAGTGGGCCGCGCACTGTGTCTGCACTCGCTCGACGAGGCACGAAGGCGCGGCTTTCGCGCCATGCAATTCAATCTCGTCATTTCGACGAATGCACGTGCGTTACACCTATGGCAATCGTGCGGCTTCGAGATCGTGGGCCGACTGCCCGGCGCGTTCGAACATCCGACGCACGGTTTCGTCGACGCGTTGATCATGTTTCAGACACTCTGAAGGTTGCTTTTCACACTATGTCGCATGCGCAATCACGGAATTGACGCACGGCGAGTGAATCACTACATAGATCGCGGGCCACGCCTCCCCAACGAGGCGCGATCATTCTGAAAGGAATGAACATGACCGGGATTATGCCGGCCGTGCGACCCGCACGGCCTTTTTTTTCGTCCGGACCCTGCGCCAAGCGGCCAGGCTGGACGCCAGAAGCCCTGAGTGGCGCACTGCTGGGCCGTTCGCACCGTTCCAAGCCAGGCAAAGTCAAACTCAAGGACGCCATCGATCGCACCAAGTCGCTGCTCGGCATTCCTGCGGACTTCCGCGTCGGCATTGTGCCTGCCTCCGACACCGGCGCTGTCGAGATGGCGCTCTGGTCCTTGCTCGGTCCGCGCCCAGTCGACTGCTTTGCCTGGGAGAGCTTCGGCGAAGACTGGGTCACCGACACGATCAAGCAACTGAAGATCAGGGACAGTCGCATCATCAGGGCCGACTACGGTGCCCTCCCCGATTTGGCGTCAGCCGATCCCAAGCATGACATCGTCTTCCTCTGGAATGGCACGACGAGCGGCGTGCGTGTTCCCGACGCTGATTGGATCGCGAACGATCGCGAAGGACTGACCATCTGCGATGCAACGTCTGCCGCGTTCGCCATGGAGCTGCCCTGGAGCAAGCTCGATGTCGCGACCTTCTCCTGGCAAAAGGTTCTCGGCGGTGAAGCGGCGCACGGCATGATCGTTCTGTCGCCGCGGGCAGTAGCGCGGCTTGAAGGCTATTCGCCGCCCTGGCCGATGCCGAAAATCTTTCGCATGACCAAGGACGGCAAACTCGTCGACGGCATCTTCGAAGGCGAGACAATCAACACGCCTTCCATGTTGGCACTCGAGGACTATCTTGATGCGATCACCTGGGCGGAAGACATCGGCGGCCTCAAGGCGCTGATTGCCCGTTCGCAGGACAATCTCGGTGTCCTCGACCGTTGGGTGCGCGACTGCGGCTGGGCTGATTTCCTGGCCAGCGAACAAGGTTCGCGCTCCAACACATCGGTCTGCCTCAAGATCATCGATCCCTGGTTCAGGGCACTGGGCAGCGATGCACAGGCCGATGCCGCCAAGAAGGTGGCGACACTTCTGGAAAAAGAGGGCGTCGCCTACGACGTCGCCGGCTATCGCGCCGCGCCGCCCGGCCTTCGCATCTGGTGCGGAGCGACGGTCGACAAGGCCGACCTCGAAGCCCTGACGCCATGGCTCGACTGGGCTTGGGCGAAGGTGAAGTCGAACTCATCTCAATCATAGCGGGAGCCTTTCATGCCCAAAGTCCTCATCGCCGACAAACTCTCGCCGGCCGCGGTCGCGATCTTCAAGGAGCGCGGCGTCGACGCCGATGTGAAGCCCGGACTCGCCAAGGACGAATTGCTCGCCATCGTCGAGCAATATGACGGCATCGCCATCCGTTCCGCGACCAAGGTCACAGCCGACGTGATCAAGGCCGCGAAGAATCTCAAAGTCGTCGGCCGTGCCGGCATCGGAGTCGACAATGTCGACATTCCGGCTGCGACCGCGGCCGGCGTTATCGTCATGAACACGCCCTTCGGCAATTCGATCACCACGGCGGAACATGCGATCTCTTTGATGCTTGCGCTGGCGCGCGAGCTTCCTGCTGCGAACGCGTCGACGCAGGCAGGCAAGTGGGAGAAGAACCGCTTCATGGGAGTCGAAATCACCGGCAAGGTTTTGGGCCTTGTCGGAGCCGGAAACATCGGCTCGATCGTCGCGGACCGCGCCAGGGGTCTCAAGATGCGCGTTATTGCCTACGATCCTTACCTGTCGCCGGAACGCGCGTCCGATCTCGGTATCGAGAAGGTGGAGCTCAACGATTTGCTCGCGCGGTCGGACTTCATCACGTTGCACGTGCCCATGACGGCAGAGACCAGGAACATCATCTCGGCCGACGCTATCAACAAGATGAAGAAGGGCGCCAGGCTGATCAATTGCGCGCGCGGCGGACTTGTCGACGAAAAGGCGCTCAAGGCGGCGCTCGATTCCGGACACCTCGCCGGCGCGGCGCTCGACGTGTTTGAAGAAGAACCCGCCAAGACGAATATCCTTTTCGGCAACGAGAAGGTCGTCGCGACGCCGCACCTTGGCGCATCGACGACGGAGGCCCAGGAGAACGTCGCTCTGCAGGTCGCCGAGCAGATCGCGGATTATCTCCTGACCGGAGCGATCACGAATGCTCTCAACATGCCTTCCATCAGCGCCTCGGAAGCACAGAAGGTGCGGCCTTGGATCGACCTCGCGCAGAAGCTCGGCGCCTTCGCCGGACAACTGACCGACACAAGCCTGACCGCCGTCGAAATTCTCTACGAAGGAACGGCGGCATCGCTGAACACACGCGCCCTGACGCAAGCCGCGCTCGCGGGGTTGCTCAAGCCGGCATTGGCAGACGTCAACATGGTCAACGCGCCGATCGTCGCCAAAGAACGCGGCATAAAGGTAAGCGAGACGCGCCGCGACCAGCAGGGCGTCTATGAAGGTTACATGCAGATCTCCGTGACTGCCGAGAGCCTCAAGCGAAGCGTCGCTGGCACTGTCTTCTCCAACGGCAGACCACGCCTCATTCAGATCAAGAACATCGACCTCGATGCCGAATTCGCGCCGCACATGCTCTATGTCACCAACGAGGACAAGCCGGGCTTCATCGGCCGGCTCGGGACTCTTCTTGGTGAAGCACAGGTTAACATCGCGAACTTCAATCTCGGCAGGAGCGGCCCAGGCCAGGATTCCATCGCCCTGGTCGAAATCGACGGCGCCGTCAGCGAAGAGGTCTTGAAAAAAATTCGCAAGTTGCCGCTGGTCAAGCAGGCAAAGGCGCTTGCATTCTAGCCCTGGCAACCCATCTGATCTCACGGAGGGAACGTGCATCAGATCGTCATTTACTTCCTCTGGGTGCTCTGGATCATCAGCTGGACCGCCGCGGCACTCTGGTCCACGCGCACGGAGCGCCGCGCCCCGTTCGGGGAGGAACTCATCAGCCGCGTCTTCACCGTGATCGGTGCGTTGCTGCTCTTTGGTCTCTATTCTCCGCACTATGTGTCGGTGCTCACGTTTTGGCGCGTCAGCGACTCCACGGGTTGGTGGCTTGCCGCGCTGACTGGCGCCGGTTTCCTGTTTACCTGGTGGGCGCGCATTCACCTCGGTCAACTCTGGTCGAGTGCCGTCACGCTCAAGGAAGGTCATCATGTGGTGAACACCGGGCCCTATCGAGTCGTTCGCCACCCGATTTACACGGGCATCATCGTTGCAACGTTTGCGACGGCCGTCGACAAGGGCACTTATGTCGCCATCGCTGGCGCCGTGTTGATGCTCGTCGGCTGGTTCATCAAGGCACGCGTCGAAGAACGTTTCCTGCGGGTGCAACTCGGAGCCGAAGCATACGACGCCTATGCCCGCAGGACCGCGATGCTCATCCCGTTCGTTCGAGTCTAAACAGTCTCGAAATACTGTACGTCGGGGCGTCCCGCCATCGACGGGCCCATTTTGGGTCCGATCGAGCGAAAATGATCGGACTTGCCGTGCGCCTCGAGCGCAGCTTGATCATTGTAGAGTTCCATCACCACATACGTCGTCGGCTCGGTCTTCGACTTGCAGAATTGATAAAGCTTGTTGCCCGGTTCGTTGGCGCGCACTGCCGCCATCATCTCGCGCGCAACCGCCTCGAACGCCTCGTTCGTGTCCGGTTTGATCTTGATCGTCGCCACTACGCCTACGGCCATGAATTCCTCCCAATGTTAGCCGGAGAAGAACGTAAACGGTCCGTAAAGGGACCGCAAAGGCTCTTTAGCGCGATTTAACCGGACTCCATCAAAATGACCGTGGCGGCAGAACCACCGCTAGAGGACTTGGATGGTCACGGCCAAATCCGTCAACGCGGAATCGATCGGCGCGCCGGCGCGCGACCGCAAGCTCGCGCTCGACCAACTCAGCCTCGCGCTTCGCAGTTTGCGGCCGAACGCCTGGATCATGCCGGCCCTTGCCGCCGTCGTCTGCTTGCTGTTCCGACAATGGATCGACACGACGCGCCTCGTCATCTGGTTCACGATGGTGGTCATCACGGGCGTGCCGCTCGGCATCGTCTGCAATCGCTTCGGCGAACTCAGTAACGACGCGCCGGAAGTGAACACGCAAGTCCGCCTGTCGGCTCTCGCCTATCTTGTCTTCACGGCGAGCTGGGGATCGATGGGCATATTCCTTTGGGCGCCGAACAACGATCTCAACCATATGATGGTGATCATGCTGCTTGCCTGCACCATCGCAGGCAACGGTGCTCTGGTCGGAGCGAGCCCGGCGCTTCTCACCGCTTCCTATCTAAGTTATGGGCTCGCCCTCATTCTCAGCCCGCTGCAGAGCGGTGGCGCCCTTTATGAGGGCATTTCCGTGTTGGCGGTCCTCTACATCGCCTACATGATCTTCATGTCGCGCCAGATCTATCTCACGGCACGCAAGATGCTGCTCTTGCGCTACGACAAGAACGATCTGATCGAGAAGCTCGCCAAGTCCAAAAGCGAGTCCGACGCGGCCCGCGAGCAGGCCGAGGCCGCCAGCCGCGCCAAGTCCCAGTTTCTCGCCAACATGAGCCATGAACTGCGCACACCGCTGAACGCGATCCTCGGATTTTCGGAGATGATCACCTCACGCGTGTTCGCCTCGAACCCGCAAAAGCACTACGAATATGCCGCTCTCATTCACGACTCCGGCTTTCACCTCCTCACGCTGATCAACGACATTCTCGACCTCGCCAAGATCGAGGCCGGGAGCTGGACTCTCAACGAGCGCGACTTCGATCTGCGCTCCGCCGTCGTGGACGCCTGCACCATGGTGGGCCCGCGTGCAGAGGCGGCCGGCTGCGAGCTCCGCCAGGAGGTGCAAGCAAACCTGCCGCTGGTCCATTGCGACGAGCGCGCGATCAAGCAGATTCTCCTCAACCTCCTCTCCAACGCGATAAAATTCACACCGCAAGGCGGTGTCGTGACGGTCTTCGCACGCGCCACTGCCGACGGCGGCGTGTGTTTCGGCGTTGCCGATACGGGCATGGGAATTTCGCCCGACGATCAACAGCGGGTGTTCCAGAATTTCGGCCAGGGCCGGCACGACATCGCCACGGCCGACAAGGGCACCGGCCTCGGACTTCCCATCGTCAAGGGCCTCATCGAGGCGCATGGCGGACGCATCGAATTGCAGAGTCAGATCGGCGAAGGCACGACGGTTCTCGTCGAACTGCCGCGCGCGCGCGTGCACAGAGCCACTGTCTTGCAGAAGGCCTCCTAGGCGGCGACGCGCACCGCGCTCTAACGGCCCTTATAGTCGCCAGGACGCTTTTCGAAAAAGGCGTTCACGGCTTCGCTGTGATCCTCGGTCAGGTGTGCGATGGCCTGATAGGCCGCCGACATTTCCATTATGATGTCGAAGCTGACATTCTGGCCCTCGCGCATCATGCGCTTGGTCATGCGCAGCACATCGGGCGGTTGACGCACGATCTTTGTCGCCAGCGCGCGCGCTTCTGCCATCAGACTCGCAGCCGGAACGACACGACTGACGAGGCCCCAGGACAGTGCAGTTTGCGCATCGATGGTGTCGCCGGTGAAGAACAGTTCCGCGGCGCGCGCGTGCCCGATGGTGCGCGGCAGAATCCACGAGCCGCCGTCACCCGGCACCAAGCCGATCTTCAAAAACGTTGCGCCGAAGATCGCGGTATCCGCCGCCAGTCGCATGTCGGCGAGACAGGCCACGTCGTTGCCGAGCCCGATGGCCGGACCATTCACCGCCGCGATCAGCGGCACTTCCAGACCCCAGAGACTCTTGACGATGCGATGAATCCCGTTGCGATAGCGCTCGCGAATATGCACGCCGGCACCGGCAAAGGCGCCGCTGCGCTCGCGCATCGCCTTGACGTTGCCGCCAGCCGAAAAAGCCGGACCGGCGCCGGTCAAAATCGCGCAGCGCACATCGCGATCCGCATTGATGGCCTGGCAGGCCGCGGCGAACAAATCACCATCGCCCTCCTCACCGAGAGGGTTGCGACTTTCGGGCCGGTTGAGCGTGAGTGTGACGATCGGACCGGTTTTCTCGGCGAGCAGCGCAGACATCGAATTCCTCATAAAAATGTAACCGGGAATTTACCATGCAAGGTCTGTAAAGCGAAAAGCTCCATTAACGTCTGAGCAGCCATAATGCCCGCTTGAACCAGTCACGCCCAGGCGACATTTCGTGACCTCAGATACTTTCATCGGCGAGACGTTCCGGCCCATCGAGACCTTTTTTCACGACGTGCGCAGCTCCTTGTTTCCGCGCAGCGATGCCGAGCTGCGCCTGGTCGACGAACAGTTGACGCTGGCGCGAAACGCCACCTGGCCCAACGTGTTCGTGTTGCCGCTGGCAGCCCTCTTCGTTGCACTGGCGAATTCCGCCTGGGTGCCGTTACCTCGTCTCATCATTTGGCCGCTCCTCATGAGCACGGCCACAATTTCGTGCGACCTGTTCTATCGCCATTTGCTGCGTGCGTCCGATCGCTCCGCGGCGGATATCGCGCGTCGCGCCCGTGCCTTCGCAAGGTTGACTGTCATTCAGGGCCTTGTGTGGTGCTCGGTGGCGTTCGTCTTCTGGGTTCCGGGAAATACGGAGAACCACGCGCTTCTCATTCTAATTGTCGCCTGCACCTTGTCGGGCTGGAGCTCGATGGGCGCCTTTCATCTGGCGACCGGCGTCGGACCGATGCCGATCTATCTCGTGTCGCTCGCAGCCTTGCCGCTGATGGACAAGTCGGCGAGGGATTGGATGCTCGCCGGACTCTGCGTCGCATTCTGGATCCTGATGCGGGCGCTTCTCATGACCAACTACCGCACGCGCGAGCGCATGATCAGGCTGGAGCAGGAACGCGGCGGTCTGATCGATAGTCTCAAGACGGCGAAAACCCAATCGGACTCTGCTCGCGAACGCGCCGAAACGGCCAGCCGCGCCAAGTCCGCCTTCCTCGCCAATATGAGCCACGAACTGAGAACGCCGCTGAACGCCATCCTGGGTTTTTCCGAGATCATCAACACCAAGGCGATGGGTCCGGGCGTGTCCGATCAGTATTCCGAATATGCCGGGTACATCCATGGGTCGGGCCGTCATCTGCTGTCTCTCATCAACGATATTCTCGATCTGGCGAAGATCGAGGCCGGTAAGCTCGTGCTCCGAGAAGTCGACGTCGACCTTACTCGGCTGGTCGATGATACGGTCGCGATGTTCGACGCGCAGGCGAAGACTGGCGGCATCGTTCTCGGCGTCGAGGCATCGAGTTCTTGCCCATTCGTCAGCGGCGATGAGCGCGCACTTCGACAGATTCTCGTCAACCTCCTTTCCAATGCGATTAAGTTCACGCCGCCTGCCGGACATGTGACGGCCTTCGTCACTCTTCTCCATGACGGTTCGCTCGCCTTCGGGGTCTGGGACACCGGCGTCGGCATCGCACCCGAGGAACACGAAAAGGTGTTCGAAAGTTTCGGTCAGGGCCGTCACGATGCCGTCGTGTCGGACTCGGGAACGGGACTGGGACTTCCCATCGTGCGCGGTCTGGCCGAAGCCCATGGCGCACGCGTGATTTTGAGCAGCGCGCCCAACGAAGGCACACGGGTGACCATCATCCTTCCCAAGGAACGCGTGCGCGAGGCGCTCCGCGCGGCGGGTTAACTCCCATCATTCCTCATCCTGAGCCTGTCGAAGGATGAGCCGACGCGCTGCTTCCATTCTTCGGCAGGCTCAGGATGAGATTTGAGCCCGGCTCTTCGTGCGCTGTCAGCTCAGCGCCGCGTAACGTTTGAGGTGATGGTCGGCGTTGCCGTAAAGCGCATCGATCATCGTCAGCCGCTTGAAATAGTGTCCGACGTTCAATTCGTCCGTCATGCCCATGCCACCATGGATCTGCACCGCCGACTGGCCGACGAAGCGGCCTGACTTGCCGGTCGTGACCTTGGCGGCCGAGGCAGCCTTGGCGCGCTCAGCATCGCTCTCATCGAGCTTGAGCGTCACCATCAGCGTGATCGAGACCGATTGCTCGTAGTTCACGAACATGTCGACCATGCGATGCTGCAGCACCTGGAACTTGCCGATCGGCACGCCGAATTGCTTGCGCTGCTTGGAATAGGCGACCGTCGTATCGACCAGAACCTTCATGCAGCCGGTTGCCTCGGCGCACGTTGCCGCGATCGCCTCGTCGACGACGCGCTCGATCAGAGGCAGCGCATCATCCGCCGGACCGATCACATTCGCCGCCGGCACTTCGACATTCTCGAAAGTGATTTCCGCCGCCCGCAGGCCATCCACCGTTGGATAGTCGCGGCTGGAAACGCCCTTCGCCTTTTTGTCGACGAGAAGAACGCTGACGCCCTTGGTGTCGCGCTGACCGCCGGCGGTGCGCGCGGTGACCACCAGCTGGTCCGCCCAAGGGGCTCCGATCACGACCGCTTTTTGGCCGTTCAGAACGTAGCCGGAGCCTTGCTTCTTCGCGCTCGTCGTCAAGTCCGCGAGATTGTAGCGGCCTTGTGGCTCGGCGAAAGCGAACGCCATCATCGTTTCGCCGGCGGCGATCTTGCTCAGCCACTCGCTCTTCTGCGCGTCGCTGCCGCCATGCTTGAGAAGCCCTCCGCCGATGATCACGGTCGGCACATAGGGTTCGACCACGAGCGCCTTGCCGAATTCCTCCATCACGACCGCGGCGTCGACGGCGCCGCCGCCCAATCCGCCATGCTCTTCGGGAAGCGGCGCCGCGAGAAGCCCGAGCTCGGCGAACTGCTTCCAATGCGCCGGATCGCGGCCCAAGTCGCTACGCGTGAATTTGCGCCAGGAGTCGAACGTGTATTTGTCCGCCAGATATTTCGAAACCGAATTGCGAAGGAGCGTCTGCTCCTCCGAATAAGAGAAGTCCATGTGCGTGTTTCCTAAAGGCCCAGAACGGCCTTGGCGATGATGTTGCGCTGGATTTCGTTCGATCCCCCATAGATCGACGCCTTGCGCATGTTGAAATAGCGGCCCGCCTGGCCGAGCGCATAGTCGGGGCCGATGAACTCGTTGCTGCCGAGCGCGCGCTCGTTCGGATAGGCGTAATAGCCGATCGCTTCCACCGTCAGTTCGGTGATGCGCTGCTGGATCTCGGTGCCGCGGATCTTGAGGATCGAGCTTTCCGGCCCCGCCATGTGGCCCTTGGCTTCCTCTGCGAGCGTGCGCAGTTCGGTGAATTCGACGGCCGCGAGATCGATTTCGAGATCGGCGATCTTGCGGCCAAAAATCTCGTCGTCGATCAGGGGCGTGCCGTCGATGCGCTCCGCGGAGGCGATTTCCTTGAGCCGTCCGACGGCCTTCTTCGAGCGCGCGACGCCGGCGATGCCCGACCGTTCGTTGACCAGGAGGAACTTGGCATAGGTCCAGCCCTTGTTCTCCTCGCCGACGCGATTGGCGACCGGCACCTTCACATTGTCGAAGAACACTTCGTTCACCTCGCGCGCGCCATCGAGCACGATGATCGGCTTGACCGTGATGCCGGGCGTTTTCATGTCGATGAGGAGGAAGGTGATGCCTTCCTGCTGCTTCACTTCCGTGTTGGTGCGCACGAGGCAGAAGATCCAGTCGGCAAACTGCGCCAGCGTTGTCCAGGTCTTCTGGCCGTTGACGATATAAAAGTCGCCTTCGCGCACGGCACGCGTTCTGAGACTCGCAAGGTCCGATCCCGAACCGGGTTCGGAATAGCCTTGGCACCACCAATCCTCACCCGACAGGATGCGCGGCAGGAACTTCTTTTTCTGCTCGTCGTTGCCGAAGGTGAAGATGACCGGCGCCACCATGTTGAGGCCGAAGGGTAACGTCGTCGGCATGTCGGCGTTGGCGACTTCCTCGTTGAAGATGTAGCGCTGCGTGACGTTCCAGCCCGTGCCGCCATACTCCTTGGGCCAGAGCGGCGCCACCCAGCCTTTCTTGTAGAGAAGCTTGTGCCAGGCGAGATAATCCTCCTTGGATCGGTCCGCCGATTCCGTCGCGCCGACATCCGGCAGCTTCGGCTTGGCCTCAGCGATGAAGGCGCGCACCTCCTGACGGAAGGCTTCTTCTTCGGGCGAAAAGCTCAAATCCATGGCGTACTCCAGAAGGCTCGGCGAACCACTGAACTATGATAGCCGCGCTTCCGCGTGCTTCAAGGGAAGGCTCGTCGCGGCGGAAAAACAATTGCCGCAGCGTTATCCTATCTAGTTATCCTATCTATTTGTTTTGGCGGATCGCCTCGTGATGGCGGATCACTTCCTTGACGATGAAGTTGAGGAATTTCTCCGCGAAATCCGGATCGAGTTTGGCGTTGTCGGCCAGGACCCGAAGCCGCGCGATCTGCTGAGCCTCGCGCCCCGGATCGGCCGGCGGCAGGCCGTGCGTTGCCTTGAACTCGCCCACCCTCTTGGTGCACTTGAACCGCTCGGCCAGCAGATGGATGAGCGCGGCGTCGATATTGTCGATGCTGTCGCGCAACTGTTGCAGTTCCGGTTCGACGGCAGGCATGGCTTGTTCCCCGTTCCTCGTACGACCTTCATAGGCAACGCCCGGTTTGACAGCAACAGCGGGACCATAAAACATCGCTTCCTCGAACCAGGGAGGCCATGATGAAGGACCTTTTCTCGCTTAAGGGCCGGATCGCGCTGGTGACCGGCGGCTCGCGCGGCATCGGTAGGATGATCGCCGAAGGTTTCCTGCACCATGGCGCCAAGGTTTACATCTCCGCCCGCAAAGGCGGCCCGCTCGAGGAGACGGCCAAGGAGCTCTCCAAGATCGGTCCGTGCATCGCGCTGACCACCAACGCGTCAGGTGCCGACGGTGCCAAGGCAATGGCGGACACCTTCCTCAAGCACGAAAAATCTCTCGACATCCTCGTCAACAATGCCGGCGCGGCCTGGGGCGCGGACTTCGACGAGTTTCCCGAAAGCGGCTGGGACAAGGTCATGGACTTGAACGTCAAGACTCCTTTCTTTCTCACGCAGGCGCTCCATGGCGCACTGCGCGCTGCCGCGAGCAAGGACAAACTCGCCAAGGTCATCAACATCGCCTCGATCGACGGCATCGCCGTCAATCCGCAGGAGACTTACTCGTATCACGCGAGCAAGGCGGGCCTCATCCACCTGACCAAGCGCATGGCGATAAGGCTCATCCGCGACAACATCGTCGTCAGCGCCATCGCGCCCGGCGCCTTCGCCTCCGACATGAACCGCGACGCGCGCGATCATGGCGATGCCCTCGCCAAGATCATCCCGTCGCGCCGCATCGGCACGGCCGAAGACATGGCGGGTGCTGCGATCTACCTCGCCTCGCGCGCGGGCGACTATGTCGTCGGCTCGACGATCGTTGTCGATGGCGGTGTAAGCTACATGCGCGGCGGCAACTAAAAAAAAGTCACATTCGTTTTGGACGGAGTCCGGGCGACAACACTTTGCCTCTTCTATTTTTTCATCGTCCCGCGTACGTGCACGGAAACCGGCGATGAAAGCCGCCGATTTTCGCGCGCACTAATGGGGATATAGGTCAAGTGGCGATTTGACCGTAACGGTTCAAGGGGCGCCTGAAGAATTACGATGTCTATTTCACGTCAAATACTCAACGCCCGTCTCGACCAGTTCTCCGTGTATCGATTGGCGACTGGGTCGGAGAGGGTGCTGGCCAACCACGATTCAGGTTGGTTTATTCACGCGTATCGATGGCGGACTGCACATTGTGTTTGCGATCGCGCCGTCGGACAGGCTGGATGCTTTCCAGACCTATGTCGAGGGCGACGCTCATCGAAAATGAAGTGGCTAGCTCCGCCTGAGCGCTGCCATGCCAATTCCTGCCGTGATGAGCAACGAGCCTGAGATCTATCGCACCCGGAAGCGGATGTTCTCGACGTCGAAGATGAGTGATCTCAGTTCGTCCTCATCGTGGTCCACTGCCAACTTGGCCAGAACGAACAGATGTTTCCAGATCGCGACAACCGCAATGATGCTGCGCGACAAGTTCGGGTCTCCTGCCAGCTTGAGCTCGAGTAGGCCACGTTCCGCCAATAGCACCATCGCTTGCTCATATTCGCCTCGCAAGTCATACGGCAGCACCGGATTGCGGCCCTCGCGCCGGCATTCGTCAATTGTTGCGACGAGAGCATATGTATTCCAGTCGGCGATTCCGTGCGCGATATGGATGCGAACAAGGTATGGCACGGCGGCATATGACGCTTCGCCGACATCGCCTTGATGGTGAAGCTCGTTCCAGAGTTCGTCCCAGGCAGCGTCGCGATCACCTCCCTGATCGAGCGCTTGAAGAGCCCTTTTCGAATCGTACGGCAGTCGGTGGCCGCCCAGTAACTGAGACCAATTCGGATTGTCGAAATCCATCGCGAGTGTCCTCCCTTGCGGCAGGCTGATCGACGTTTCGGTCTCACCACTCACGGATTATGTATGCTCCCCAGCTGTGCGCCGGGTGATGACGATCGGCTTTACACCATATTGAACGCGATTGCGGCGATTTAATGGAACTGGCGATTTGACCGTCACGCCTCAAGAGCCGTCTGGAGATTTACGACGTATATTTCTGGTGTTTCATGAGTTCTCAGCTCCGCCTGAGCGCGGCCAAGCCGATGCCGGCCGTGATGAGAAGCGAGCCTGAGATGCGGTCTGCGAAGCGCGAAAACCGCGGTTGCGACGCCAAGTGCGCGGCGCGGCCTGCGAGGATCGCATAAACAAGCTGCACGAAGAACTCGATGAAGACCGAGGTCAGCGCGAGAATCGCAACCTGGGGCACGATCGCCGCGTGCGGATTGATGAACTGCGGCAGGAGCGCGGTGAAGAAGAGAAGCGCTTTCGGATTCGACATCTGCAGGATGAAACCGTTGAGGAAGAGGCGCCGCCACGGTGCCGGCGTCGCCGAACCGCGCTGGACCGACAACGCCTTGGACTTGCCGAGGAATGCGCTGACGCCAAGCCAGACGAGATAGCCCGCACCGATCCACTTGATCGCGAAGAAGAGGTCGTAGGATGCCAGCAGGATTGCGCCGATGCCCGTCGCCGACAGGATGAAGTAGGCCGTGTTGGCGCTGAGGATTCCCAGGATCGACCAGATCGTCCTCGCGGTCCCGCGCGTCAAGGCTTGCGACAGCACCAGCAGCACCGCCGGGCCCGGCGTCAGGCACAAAACTGTTTCGATCAGCGCAAACGCACTCCAGATCTGCCACGTCATGCGCGGGTGAGCCTCACGACTTTGTCGCCCGACGCTTCGGCAAGAAGTTCGACGATGCCCTGCCGGTTCGACACGACCTTCAGGCCTGGCGCATCGATATGAACGCCATTGGGGAACTGGATCGTCGGCACGAAGATTTCCGTCGGCTCCTTGATGCGGCTGTCGGCGGCGAATGCGAGCGTGAACGTCCCTCTCGCGGAATCGAAGCGCACGCTCTTCGGTTCGCCTTGGACGCGCCGGGCATATGGCCGCGAAAAGCCCTTGACTGCGCGGCCGCCCGAGTCCGGATCGTTCGGTCCGGTATCCTGGTCGCGCGAATAGATCGAGAGGTCTTCCTGGTTCCAGCCGTCGCCGGTTGAAGCTTCGTTGCGGTTGGACGCGGTATAGTTCCATTGCGTCGACGAGATCAGCAGGCGGTCCATCGCCTCGTACATCAGCCTGAGCGCCAATTCGTGACTGCGCCAAGGCTTCGACGAGCGATCGCCGCTCGCCCAGGCGCCATACGCCTCGCCTTCTTCGAGATCATACGGGATGCCGAATTCCCCGATCAGCGTTGGCGCGCTTTCGGCGCTCAGGCCATCTGCGAGTTTCGTGATGTGCGCGAGTTGCGCGGTGTATTTGCCGGCAACAGTGTCCTGCGCCGTCGCATCGTCGGGATTGTCGCGCAGTTCTCGCGGGCGAAAGCGCTTCGAGGCGAGAGTCTGGATGTCGTACCAGTGGCTGGCATTGACCGTGCGCTGCGGCGCACCCGGCGCGAAGCCGGTGCCGGCGAAGGCGCGAAACGGGCTTACTTCCGCGAAGATCATCCATTCCTTGCGCACGGAGCGCACGGTGTCCGCGACGCGTGCGAAGAAGGGCGCCATATAGTCGGCCTCGATGGAGATTTTGCGCCCGTCGCGATGGGTGAAATACTGTTCGTCGATCGGCGCTGTGCGATTCTTGCCGTCATAGGCGCCGGCCGCTTCGAAAGGGCAATCCCGCGTCCAGATCGAAATGCCATCCGGATTAAGGACCTCCGTGCGCACTTCCTTCATGGTTCGCGTTTCGCGGTCCATGGCGAGGAACGGAACCTTCCGCGGCACGCCGCGCGCGGCCAGGAGCGCATCCATCGGGCTGATGGCAAGGCCCGGCCGCAGGTCCGTCATGTCGGTCGAGTCATGCTCCTGGCCTCGCGTGAGCGGCTGCCCGATGAAGCCCTCGCCCGGCTCGTTCAGCGTGTCGAAACCGATGACATGCGGCTGATCCTTGACGCGTTCGGCGACCGCGCGCATCGCGCCGATATAGTGATCCTGCAGATAGTCCTGGACGTTCTTTCCTTCGATCGTGAAGTTGGGCGTCATGTCGCGGCCGGCGAAAAACAGCGTCCACATGATGCCGTTCGCCGGCAGGCGATAGTTCGACGCCCAGGTCATCTGCGGATAGGCGTCCTGGCGGCCGCCTTTGGCATAGTCGTATTTGTACTGCATGACATGCGCCGCGCCCGCAGCATGGAATTTGGTGAAGTCGAGCCCGACCGCTTCGAACGTCCAGCCCGGCGCGCCGTCGCCGCCCGACATCCGGCTCCAGACATCCTGATGAAAGTCGATGAAGACATAGAGCCCGAATTTTTCGGCGCGGCGCGACACCTCCGCGAAATAGTCGAGATAGGCGTCGTCATACGCGCCGGGCCCGGCATGTTCGACCGCTTCCCAGGTCGTCAAGAGGCGCAGGCAGTTGAAGCCCCAGTGCTTCAGGCGACCGAAATGCTCGTCGGCTTCGGTGAGCGGAAAGGGCCGGCCGATGAACGAGACCGTGCGATGATCGGAGAAATCGGAAGGATGGTTCGTGCCGCCGCCAGGGTAAGGCACCTTGCAGTCGCCGCCGAGATTGACGCCGCGCAGGATCACGCGCCTGCCGGCTTCATCGACGAACCAACGGCCCTTCATACCGAGTTTCAGCATGCTCCCGACCCACTTGCGTTCTGTTATGCTGGCTAGTGTCCGATTGCGAAATTCGCTTGACTTCTATATCGCGCTCCCGGCGAATTTCGCAATCGAGGGACACTAGCAATTCATTGAATCCTAGTGTCGTTTCGGTTCCGAAGTTCGCCCCAGAACCTGATATCGATTTTTGGGCGAACTTCGAAACCACGACACTAGAAGGGGAACAAAATCGGCTGCCCATGTCCACGACCGTCGAACCACGCCAAATCAGGCCGCATCCCTTGAGCCACGATTTCGTCTGGCGCATGCCGGAGCCGGCGACGCTGCGCTTTCTGAACAAGGAGCAATTCCGCGCCTTCGATGCGCTTGGGTTCGTCAGACTCGAAGGCGTGTTCACGCCGGAGGAAGTCGCGAGCGTCATCCAGGCCATCGATCCGATCGAGCACAAGGGCGAAGAGTGGCTGCGCGGCAAGGGCGGCAAGGTGATGATCTCGGAGGCCGACGTCATCACCTTCACCACGCATCTCGTCACCCGCTCCGACACGCTGCGCGCCTTTGCGGCGCATCCGAAGGTCAGAGACATCTGTCACGATCTGATCGGCGGCGCTGTGCGGCTCTATTGGGACCAGTCGGTCTACAAGAAGACCGGCAAGGAACAGGAATTTCCGTGGCACCAGGACAATGGCTACACCTTCATCGAACCGCAGCAATATCTGACGCTGTGGATTCCGCTCGTCGATGTCGACGAGAAGAATGGCTGCCCCTGGATCGCGCCGGGCGTGCATAAGCGCGGCACGCTGGAACACTGGCTGACGCCGATCGGCTACAAGTGTCTGGAGCACGTCCCTGATGCCGTCGCCGTGCCGGCCAAGGCGGGCGACGTGATCGCGTTTTCGTCGCTCGCGCCGCATCGCACCGGTCCGAACCTCGAGACGGGTTCGGTGCGCAAGGCCTACATCCTGCAGTATGCGCCCGACGGCGCCTTTACGATCAAGGATGGCGTGAAGACGAAGCAGGACGATCCCGCCCGCCAGTTCCAAATCTGACTTTATTCTCGAACCTCGTCCTCCAGCTCGTCGAACTCGAGCCACATCGCGTTGAGTACGGCGAAGGCACAGGCGAAGCCGATGCCGAGGATCCAGGCGAAATACCACATCGTGTCCTCCTCAATAGGCGCCGGGATCGCCGGAAAAATCGCGGGCCCGCACCGGTCCGCGCATGACGCGATAGACCCAGGCGGTATAAGCAAGGATGAGCGGCAGGAAGATCAGGACCGCGCCGAGCATGATCTCGAGCGTGAGCTTGCTCGACGAGGCATCCCACACCGTCAGGCTGGAATCGGGTTCGCTCGAGGACGGCAGCAGGAAGGGAAAGAGCGCGAGACCGGCCGTCGCGATGGTCGCGGCGCATGCGAGCGCAGAGCCGAGAAAGGACAAAAGCGCCCGGCCGCGCAACAGAATGGCCGCGAAGGCGCCGCTGAGCGCCAGCAAGGGCGCAAGCCAAAGCGCGGGATGCAGACCGGCATTCAAAAGCCAGCCGCGCGGCACGAGGATGACCGTCTTCAACATCGGATTGGAGTCGCTGTCGTGGCTGAGCGACGAGGTGATGACGTAACCGTCGAGCGCCAAAAGCCAGATGCCGGCGAGCACGAAGAGGACGATGAACGCGCCCGCGAAGACGGGGATCGCTGCCCTTGCCCGTGCGCTCACCGGACCGTCGCTCTTCAAGGTCAGCCATGTCGCGCCGTGCAGCGTCAGCATGGAGAGGCTCAGGAGTCCGGTCAGCAGCGGAAACGGTCGCAGCAGCGACAGCAACGTGATCGTGCTATGAAAGCGAAGGTCGGCGTCGAAGCCGAACGGCACGCCGAGAAAGAGATTGCCGAACGCGACACCGAAAATCAGCGCGGGGATGATTCCGGTGACGAAGAACGTCCAGTCCCACCAGCCACGCCAACGCGGGTCGGAAAGCTTGCTGCGATAGATGATGCTCAGTGGACGGAAGATCAGCGCGGCCAGCACCGCGAACATGGCGAGATAGAAGCCGGAGAACGAGGCCGCATAGAGCGCCGGCCAGGCCGCGAAAATCGCGCCGCCGCCGAGGACGAACCACACCTGGTTTCCTTCCCACACCGGGCCGATCGTGTTGATGACCTGGCGTCGCTCATTGTCGTTGCGCGCGACATAGGGAAGGAGCGCGGCACTCCCGAGATCGAAACCATCCGTCACGGCAAATGCGATCAGGAGGACCCCGAGCAGCGCCCACCAAACGAGACGAAGGAGCTCGTAGCTCATGCCGCCACCATGTCGCGGGGCGCTGCAACCGGATGACCGATGGTTTGATCGGGACCGAGGCGAACATACTTGATCATCAGATAGAGATCGGCGACGGCCAGCCCGGAATAGAAGACGACGAACCCGAGCAGGCTGAAAAGGACGTTACCGGCGGCGGTGCTTGAGACGCCGAGCGCCGTCGGCAGGACACCTTCGATCACCCAGGGCTGGCGGCCATATTCGGCGACGATCCAGCCGAGTTCGGCGGCAATCCAGGGCAATGGCAGGCTGAGAACCGCCGCGACGAGGAACCAGCGATAGCGCACCAGTTGCCGCGTCGCGGCGAGGTAGAAGGCGGCGCCGAACAGAAGAACGAACCAGAAGCCGCACGCGACCATCAAGCGGAACGACCAGAACAGCACCGGCACGTTCGGGATTGTCGATTGGGCGGCCCTTGCGATGTCGGCCTCGCTTGCGTGCTCGACATCGGGACGAAAGCGCTTCAGGAGCAGCGCATAGCCGAGATCGTCGACATGCTCGTGCAGCTGTGCCCGCAGGGCCGCGTTGTTGCGGTCGCTGCGCAGCTTGGCCAGCGTCTCGTAGGCGAGCAGTCCGCTTCGGATGCGCGTGTCGGCCAGCTTGACGAGATCGTCGATGCCGGGAACCTGCTTGTCGATCGATCGTGTGGTGATGAGGCCAAGCACCCACGGGATCTTGACCGCATAGTCGGTCTTGCGTCCCTCGCGGTCGGGAATGCCGATCAGCGTGAAGGAGGCCGGCGCAGGCTCGGTATTCCACATCGCCTCGATCGCGGCGATCTTCATCTTCTGATTGGCGCTTGCCGTGTAGCCGCTCTCGTCGCCCAGCACGATGACGCAGAGCGCACTCGCGAGACCGAAACTCGCGGCCACCGTCATCGAGCGCAACGCGAGCGGGCGGTGGCGCTTCTGCAGGAGATAGAGCGCGCTGATCGCCAGCACGAAGACCGATCCCGTGACGTAGCCGGCCGCGACGGTATGGACGAACTTGGCCTGCGCCACCGGATTGAACAGCACGGCCATGAAGTCGCTGACTTCCATGCGCATCGTATCGGGATTGAACTTGGCGCCGACGGGAAACTGCATCCAGCCATTGGCGATCAGGATCCAGAGCGCCGAGAAATTGCTGCCGATCGCGACGCCTGCGGTGACGATGAGATGGCCGACCTTGGAAAGCCGGTCCCAGCCGAAGAAGAAAAGTCCGACCAGCGTCGCCTCGAGGAAGAAGGCCATCAGGCCTTCGATGGCGAGCGGCGCGCCGAACACGTCGCCGACATAATGCGCGTAATAGGCCCAGTTGGTGCCGAACTGGAACTCCATGGTGATGCCGGTGGCCACGCCCATGGCGAAATTGATGCCGAACAATGCGCCCCAGAATTTGGTGATGTCGCGCCAGATCGTCCGCCCCGTCATGACATAGACGCATTCGGTGATGACGAGGATCAGCGACAGCCCGAGCGTCAAGGGAACAAAAAGGAAGTGATAGAGCGCGGTGACGGCGAATTGCAGGCGCGAGAGCAGAACGACGTCCATGCGCTATTGGCCCATCCTGCCCAGAATCTGCGCCGAAGTCGCCCCGGCGCCGGCCGCGACCTGGTGACGTGGATCAAAGAAGGCGAAGTAGAGTGCGCACAACAGGACGAGCTTTGCCGCGAGCAGAGCGCCGATTTCGCGTCCGAGCCGGTTGCGACTCATGATGATCTCCCTCCCGCGGCCATTTTCGCCGGACGCGACCTGTCGATGCAAGCCGCGCCCGGTTCCCCAACGTCAGAGCCCACTCGATTCGGACGTGAAGAGCGGGATAAGCTCCAGGAAACTATCGGGAGAATGCCATGGCAGATACGCTCAACTCCGGCGTCCAGACCATCACGGAGAGCGACGACGTCATCAAGGCGGCGATCGAGGAGGCGCATTGGCCCTCGCTGATCGCGGCGTTGGTTCATGTGACCGGCGATGCGAGCCTCGTCAGCGGCGACATCAAGCCGGTCTATGAAATGATGGGCGATGGCCAGGGCGGACTGACGCCGGATCAGATCGCGCAGACCAAGGCGCGCGCGTTCGAAGCGTTGAAGAAATACCGCGATGGCGGCTGCAAGTTGCCGCCGCATCCGACGCCCGACACCGTTCGCAAGATGATGACGTTCGTGGCCGGCGGCGACATTCCCGAACAATATGTCCCGTTTCTCGAGGAGGAGCTGGCGCTCGACGCCAGCGACGCAAAGGCGGTGCATGGTTTGGAGACGCTGCCCGAGAGCGCCAAGAAGGATTTTCGCGTTCTGATCGTCGGCGCCGGCATGTCCGGCATGCTCGCCGCGATCCGCCTGAAGCAAGCCGGCATCGCCTTTACCGTGGTGGACAAGAACAAGGATGTTGGCGGCACCTGGATGGTCAACTCCTATCCCGGCTGCCGCGTCGACAATCCGAACCACATGTATTCCTACTCGTTCGAACCGAACCACGACTGGCCGTATCACTTCTCGACGCAGCCCTTGTTGTGGAAATATTTCCGCGGCGTGGCGGACAAGTATGGCTTGAGGCCGAACATCCGCTTCGAGACCGAGGTGATCCAGTCGGTCTATGATGAAGCGGAGGCCAAGTGGAAGACGCGCGTCCGCTCTGCCGGCGGCAAGGAAGAAACGCTCGTCAGCAATGTCGTCATCACCGCCGTCGGCCAACTCAGCCGCCCTCGCCTGCCCGACATCAAGGGCATTGAAACGTTCAAGGGCCAATCGTTTCACTCCGCTGAGTGGGATCACGCGGTCGATCTCAAGGGCAAGCGCGTCGCGGTCATCGGCACCGGCGCAAGCGCCTTTCAGTTCGTGCCCGAAATCGCGCCCACGGTCGGACAGCTCTTCGTCTTCCAGCGCACCGCGCCCTGGATCTTGCCGACGCCGCGCTATCATCTGCCGGTGCCGGAGGGAAAGAAGTGGCTCCTCAAGCACGTTCCCTTCTACGCCAAATGGTATCGCTTCTATCTGGTGTGGACGCTGACGGACGGTATCTATGCCTTCGTCCAGGCCGATCCGAATTGGACGACGCGCAAGGATTCCGTCAGCGCGGCGAACGACCAGCTCCGCGAGATGGTGACGCAATACATCAAGGGACAGCTCGAGGGTCATCCGGAACTTGCCGAGATCGCCGTCCCGAACTATCCGCTCGGCGGCAAGCGCGGCGTGCTCGACAACGGCGTGTGGCTTGGTGCGCTCAAGCGCCCCAATGTGGAAACGATCTCCGACGCCATCGTCGAAATCACGCCGACCGGCCTCAAGACCAAGACCGGCCGCCAGATCGATGTCGACGTCATCATCTACGGCACCGGATTCACGGCGAGCCAGTTCCTCGCGCCGATGAAGTTCATCGGCAAGGGCGGTATCGACCTGCATGAGCAGTGGGACGGCGATGCGCGCGCCTATCTCGGCATCACGGTGCCGAACTTCCCCAACCTCTTCATCATGTATGGGCCGAACACCAACATCGTGGTCAATGGCAGCATCATCTTCTTCTCCGAATGCGAGGTGCGTTACATCCAGGGCCTCATCGAACTGCTCTTGAAGTCGGGCGGCGGCGCGATCGAAGTGAAGAAGAACGTGCACGACGCCTTCAACGAAAAGGTCGATGCCGGCAACGCCAAGATGGCCTGGGGCGTGCCGCAGGTGACGAGCTGGTACAAGAACCAGAAGGGCCGTGTGTCGCAGAACTGGCCGTGGCCGATCGTGGATTATTGGACGGCGACGCGGGCCCCGAACCCGGCCGAGTACGACGTGCGCCCGGTGGACGACGCCAGGGTCGCCGCGCAGTAGGAGCCGGCCGTGCATTTCATCGATGCCTTGCACGCGCGCAAATCCGTGCGTGCGTTTCGACCCGATCCCGTGCCGCGCGCGCTGGTCGAGGAGTTGCTCGCGCTTGCTTCGCGCGCGCCATCCGGCACCAACGTGCAACCGTGGAAGGTTCATGTCGTGGCGGGCGAGGTTCGCGCCGAACTCGAGCGCGAAGTGTTGGCACATCGCGATACGCAGCCGCCGGACGATCGCGCCGAATTTCCCCGCACCAGCAAGCGTAAGGAACCCTATATCGGGCGCATGCGAAAACTCGGCAAGGACATGTATTCGCTGATCGGAATCCCCAAGGGCGACCAGGCCGCGAACTGGGCGCAATGGGGGCGCAACTACAAGTTCTTCGACGCGCCGGTCGGGCTCATCTTCACGATCGACAAGGATCTCGACGCCATGAGCTTCGTCGATCTCGGCATGTTCATGCAGACGCTGATGTTGGCGGCGAAGGTGCGCGGTCTCGACACCTGCGCGCAAGGCGCCTGGAACAATTATTGGAGCGTAACGCGCCGCGTGCTGAATGTGCCCGAAAGCGAATACATCATCTGCGGCATCTCGCTCGGCTATGCGGATGAGAATGCGCCGGTCAACCGGCTGGTTTCGGAGCGTGAGCCGGTCACAAGCTTCGCCACCTTCCACGGGTTTGAATCTTAGTCGGGCTCAGGACGAGCAGCCAAACTCAAATCCTCCATGCTGAGCCTGCCGAAGGATGTAAGCAGCGCGCCCGCTCATCTTTCGACAAGCTCAGGAGGAGGTGAGTTCTATTTTCCGCATGCTGGGCTTGCTGAGGGAGTTACCAGCTTTCGCCGAACGGCCTGATTTCCACGTTGAACGACCAGGCGGACTTGTCCTGGTGCGCGGTGTGGAAGATCTCATCCGCGATGGCCGCGGGCCTAATGAAGAAGTTGTCCGGCCGATCCTTGAAGCGCTCGCGTGTCCAAGGCACGTCAATCACCGCGTCGATGACGACATAGGCGACATGCACGCCCTTGGGCCCGACATCGCGCGCAATCGCTTCGGCCAGGATGCGCTGCGCCGCCTTGGTCGGCGCGAAGCCGGCAAAACCGGCGCGCCCGCGCAGCGCCGACGTATTGCCGGTCGCGATCAGAACGCCTGAGCCGCGCGCGATCATACCCGGCATGAAACTCCTGGCGAGATAGAGCAGGCCCATCGTATTGGTCTGGAAATTCCTGTTGAGCACGGCGGGATCGATGTCCAGGAACGAGCCGAACGCACCGCCGACTGCGTTATGAATCACAATGTCCGCAGGCCCGAGGTCGCGCGTGACGGCGGCGGCGACAGCTGTGACTTCATCCGGATCGGACACGTCGCAACGAAACGCTTTGGCACCCGCAATTTCCGTTTCGAGCGCTGCAAGGCGCTCCGCATTGCGTGCGAGCATCGCGACACGATAGCCGCCTGTCGCAAATCTCCGCGTCAACGCCGCGCCGGTTCCCGGTCCGACGCCTGAAATCACGCAAACTTTCTCGCTCATGCCTTTGCCTTTGACGATTCCACTCCAAGAACACGGGCACGATAGGCGTCGGTGAAAACCTCCGGCGGCAGCACGTCGGGGCCGGCCATGACGGCGACGCCATGCAAGCCGAGCGACATGTCCGCCGCGAGACGCTCGTGATATGTGCGCCGCCTCTCGCGCGCGACGCTGTCGAACTCCATGTCGAGGGTTGCGGTCAACGCGGCGACGAAGCGCAGCCGGCGCATGCGCTCGGCTCGCTCTTCGGCGTAAGGCTTGAACGCGGTCGGCGACCAGTCATCGCCCGACGCCAAAATGTCCGTCACGATGCGCACGTCGCGATAGGTGATCGACAAGCCGAGACCGATGATGGGATCGTTCCAGCCCGCCGCATCGCCGATCAGGACGACACCCGGCGCAAACGGTTCGTCGGTCCAGCTGTCGTTGTTGAAATAGCTGAGCAACGGTCCGGCCGGAGTTGCGTCGGCGAGATGCTTGTTGTCGGGCGCGGAACTCATGCGGAAGGCCTCGAGGAAATTTTTTGCACCGTCGACGCCGCTGAAACGCTTGCGCGGTTCGAGCGCATAGCCGCCATAGATGCGCACGCGGCCTTCGCCTTGCGGGAACGCGAGAAAGCCGAAATCGCCTTCCGTACCAATCGCCTGCAGATTCTCGTCCCAGCCCTTGGCGCCTTCGACCAGAAGCCCCGCGAACCAGTGATGCGGCTTATCCTGATGCAGGCGGATATGGGCCGCATCGCGCACGCGCGAGACGCGGCCATCGGCGCCGACGAGCAGCTTGGCGGCAACGCGATGCGACGCACCCTCGTGGCTATAGGTCACCGAAGGCTCCGATCCGGTGACGATCTTTGTCACCTGGACGCCGCGCAAGGCTTCCGCTCCCGCGCGCTTCGCCTCATCGAACAAGACCTGGCAATGGTGCGGATGGCCGATGCAAAGCGGTCCCTTCACGTCCGGCACGAAGGCGTCGAGAACGAGAGCGCGCGACTCCGATTCGGCGGCGCTTCGGCTTTCGTCATAGGTCACATGACGCTGCACATGGTGCGCGCCCGATTTCATCAAAAGCTCGTACAGTCCAAGCCGCTTGACTTCCGCCACGCCCCAGGGTGCCAGCCACTCGCCGCGCACGCGATCCTCATAGACGACCGATTGTTCGAGCAACAGAACCGACTTGCCGGCGCGCGCCATCACGATCGCGGTCGCAGCGCCGCCGATGCCGGCTCCGACGATGATCAGGTCGTAATGCTTCAAGGCCGTCCTCCTCATGAGGACACACTATACATGACGCATGCTCCCCTTCGATCAAACGTTCCAGAGTCCGGCGCCGAATAGATAAACGATCGATTGCCGCCCCTGGCGGCGTCTGGCAAGCTGCGAGGTCTTCCTTCACAGGCTCCAAAATCGATGTCACCGGCATCAGGCAAACGACCGCCCCGCACCAGGCCATCGGAGTCGGCGCGATCCGTAAACCGGACCCCGGCCGCGGATGCCTTTACCGATCTTGTCTTCGAGATCTTTCGCCTGAACGGGCGAATCCTCGCGGCGGGCGAAGTGTTGACGGACGAGTTCGCACTCACGACGGCGCGCTGGCAGGTTCTGGGCTCGGTCGGGTTCGCAGGGCCACAGACCGTCGCGCAGATTGCCCGCAATATGGGTCTGCAGCGTCAGAGCGTACAGCGCACCGTCGATCTCCTAACGGAAGAAGGCTGCCTCGCCCTGACCGACAATCCCAACCATGCCCGCGCCAAGCTGGTTGTGTTGACGAAAATGGGCGAGGCCAAGCTCGCCAAGATCACGCAGCGCCAGCACATTTGGGCCAACCGGATCGTCAAGGGATTGCCGGACCGTCCGATTGCGCACGCCGTCTCCACCTTGCGCGAGATCCGCCAGCGCCTGGAGAACGACGAAGCTTGAGCAGCTAACCCTTTTCGAAGACAGCGAGCCGTTCCCGCAAGAGCTTGTTCTCCGCTTCGAGCTCGTCCCGGCAATCTCGAGAAATCCATAGGCCAAGCGGGGTCTCCTCACCGATCGAGGCCATTAGTATCCGAAGCAATGGCGGCGTTGGTTACGCCGCTTCGACAGAGCGATTCAAGATTTCGTGGCACAATGTTGTCAAACACCTGCAGGGTGACGAGATAAACAGCGGTTGGCGGAGGTTCGCCAGCGTCCGACCTCTAGCGGAAAGCCTTGCCGGCATCCTTCAGGATCTCGCGCGCCGCGTTGTGGCCAGGCGCGCCAGTCACGCCGCCCCCGGGATGCGTGCCTGCGCCGCACATATAGAGTCCGGCGATGGGACTGCGATAATTGCCATGGCCGAGAACGGGGCGCGCGGAGAACATCTGATCGAGATCGAGCCGGCCGTGCATGATGTCGCCGGCCGTCAGTCCGAAAACACGCTCGAGATCGAGCGGGCTCAGCGCCTGGACACCCAGCACCGAATTCTTGAAGCCGGGCGCGAAGCTGTCGACCGTCGCGATCATGAGCTTGGCGACTTCGTCGCGATGATCGTCCCAGGAACGGCCGCCGGAGAGTTCGGGCGCCACATGCTGGCAGAACAGGCTCGCAACATGGCGACCGGGCGGCGCCAGCGTGTCGTCGACCGTCGAGGGGATCAGCATCTCGACAATCGGCGCCTTGGACCAGCCCGTCTGGCGCGCGTCCAAATAGGCGCGGTCCATATAGGCGAGGCTCGGCGCCATGATGATGCCCGCCGTCAAATGCGGACCGGCTTCGGGCAGACAGGTGAAGCGCGGCAGTTCCGAGAGCGCGAGGTTCATGCGAAACGTTCCGGAGCCGCAGCGATAGCGCGCCATCCGCTCGGAGAAATCGACCGGTACGAACGAAGCGTCAACGAGCTTGCCGAAGAGAAGCTTGGGATTGAGGTTGGAGACCACGCGCGGCGCACGGAGCATGTCGCCTTTTTCGGTCACGACGCCTTTGGCGTGCCCGTTCTTGACGACGACTTCTTGGACCGCGCAATCGGTCTTGATCGCGACGCCGACTTCGCCGCACGCCTTCGCCATCGCCTGCGTGATCGCGCCCATGCCGCCGACGGCATGACCCCAGGCGCCCTTATGGCCGTTGACCTCGCCGAAGACGTGATGGAGCAGCACATAGGCCGAGCCTGGCG
>DATLOU010000077.1:0-8261 GCA_035536115.1 Rhizomicrobium sp. | reverse complement strand
CCAGATGGCAGCACCACTACCGGCATACCGGACCATATCAAGAAGTTGAAGTTCATGTGGACCTTCGCTCCTGATAACCGCATTACCGAGCATCCCGTCCGTTTTGGTACGGCAGAGGGCGAGTGGACTGCCGTCATGGGTTATCTCGATTGTACTTTCACCAAGGCGATGGATCCGGGCAATGGCAAGGTCATTCAGCCGACCGGACGGAAATACCACCTTCCGATGGCCACGTTAGGTCACTGGAACAAGCAGGGCACGATGAGCGAAGAGTATTTGTTCTGGGATAACTCTTCACTCATGCAGCAGATCGGTGCGGACCAGTAGCGACAAATAGCAGTCTCTCTCGAACCTCAAATAATGCGGCAAAATCTAACACATAAATTCGCCATTGCGCCCATGATGGAGTGGACGGACACGCACTGCCGTGTCCTGCACCGACTCCTGACGCGCCGCGCACTGCTCTACACCGAGATGGTGACGGCGGAAGCGATCATTCGCGGCAATCGCGCGCGCCTTCTCGCCTTCGACGCCAGCGAACATCCCGTCGCGCTGCAGCTCGGCGGTTCGGAACCCAAGCGCCTGGCGGAGGCGGCGCGGATCGCCGCCGATGTCGGCTATGACGAGATCAATCTCAATGTCGGCTGCCCTTCGGAACGCGTGCAGTCCGGGCGCTTCGGCGCCTGTCTGATGCGCGAGCCGGAGCTGGTGGCGGAGTGCGTCGCGGCCATGCGCGCCGCCGTCGCCGTGCCGGTCACCGTGAAATGCCGCCTCGGCGTCGACGAGCAGGAGCCGCAGCGCGCGCTCTCGACGCTGATCGCGCTTTGCGAGAAGGCGGGTGTTGCGACGTTCATCGTGCATGCGCGCAAGGCCTGGCTCGACGGGCTGTCGCCGAAGGAAAACCGCGACGTGCCGCCGCTCGACTATGACCTCGTCTATCGGGTGAAGGAGGAGAAGCCCCACCTCACCATCGTCATCAATGGCGGTATTGCGAGCCTCGACGAATGCGAGGCGCATCTCGCGAAGGTCGACGGCGTCATGCTCGGCCGGGCCGCCTATCATTCGCCGGCCATGCTGGCCGATGTCGATGCCCGCTTCTTCGGCGGGGAAGAACGCGACGTGGACGAAGCGGTCGAGGACTATCTCGACTATGTCGCGAGGAAGCTCGCGGCCGGCGAGCCGCTCGCGGCGATGACGAAGCATATGCTCGGCCTCTTCACCGGCCGGCCGGGTGCGCGGCTCTTCCGCCGCCATCTGAGCGAGAACGCGACGCGCAAGGGTGCGGGCATCGCGGTGCTGCGCGAGGCGCTGGCGCGCATGCCGCGGAACCAGGCCGAAGCCGCCTAGCAGGTGGTTGTGCGCGCAGTCATCGCGACGAGGCCGCAGCGAGTTCCTCGGCAACCAACGTCTTCCACTGCGTCGCCGGATCGAACGACTTTTCTATTTTGATTTCGCGCAGCTGAGCATCAAGATAGTCGCGAAAATCGGCGCCGAAGCGGTTGCGCAGAACCCCCCACGCGGCACGATAGGCCGGAGCGGCGAAGTGCACGCGCACCATCTCCAAGTCGCTCGCCAGGCCGGCCGCATCGAGCGTGCCGGATTTGAACTGCAAATATCCGTCTTCGAAGTTTCGCATGACGGCCTGCATCATGATCAGAAATGAGCCGATCTCCGCCGGCCCCATAGTTACGTCGCAGGCTTCGGCACGCACGATCACTGCCTGCATGGTGGGTTCGGCCCAGCGCATGCTTCCGTCGACCAGCATGGTGAGATGACCCTGCTGCATGAGCGAGCGCTGGTTCCTATTCGTCTGCCGCGTCTGGACCAGAAGAAACCCTAACGTGATGACAACGGCGATCCCGCTTATGAACGAGCCGACCGCCGCAAGGTCCGAAAATGCCATGATGCCTCCTCCTCGAATGAGCCTGAACCGCGCTCATGGTAGAGGGAGGACGGTTGGCCTGACAGGTGGGGCGGAATGTCCGCTTTTGGTCAGAAGCGGTCATAGTGCCAGGCAGAATTTCCACTCTTGAATCCTTGCGCGAATCCGCAAATGCACGTTCACTCCTGCCTTCTTTCGGGTGGTGCATGGATTTCCTCGCAAGTGCGTCGGGCGGCGAACTCGGCACGTTCGCTCTCGGCCTCGTCATGGCCGGCCTGGTCGGCGGCCTTGTCGCCGGCATGCTGGGCGTGGGCGGCGGCATCGTCATCGTGCCGGTGCTCTACCACGTGCTGGCGCTGATGGGCGTCGACCCCGACGTGCGCATGCACATCGCGGTCGGCACATCTCTGGCGACGATCATTCCGACGTCCTTCTCCTCGGCGCGCTCGCACAACGCCAAGGGCGCGGTCGACTGGGAGTTGCTGCGCCGCTGGGTCGTGCCGATGGTCGTGGGCGTGCTCATCGGCAGCGCGCTCGCCGGCATCGCGCGCGGCCAATGGCTGGCGCTATTCTTCGCGCTCGTCGCCATGCCGGTCGCGGTGCAACTCGCCTTCTTCGCCGAGCACAAAAGGATCGCCGATCATCTGCCCACAGGCCTCGGCGGCCTCCTCATGCCGGCGGCGATCGGCGGCGTCTCGACCATGATGGGGATCGGCGGCGGCACGGTCGGCGTGCCGACGATGACGCTCTGCGGCTATCCCATCCATCGCGCCGTCGGCACGGCCAGCGCCTTCGGCGCCATCATCGCGGTGCCGGGAACGATCGGCGCGATGATCGCCGGCTGGCACGCGAGCCACTTGCCGCCCTACTCCATCGGCTATGTCAACCTGCTCGGCTTCCTCTTGATCGCTCCGGCGTCCTATTTGGTGGCGCCGTTCGGGGCGCAGATCGCGCATCTGACCGACGTCAAGCGGCTGCGCATGCTGTTCGCCTTCTTCATCGCCGTCACCGCGGCACGCATGCTCTACGACGCGCTCACCTAGATCTTCTGGTCGTAGTCGCCGACCTCAGGATGCTTTTTCAGCCGCGCGTCGATGTCGGCGAACATGGCGCGCATTTTCTTTTCCGAGACCGGACTTTCGACCACGACGACGAGCGACGGCTTGTTGGACGAGGCGCGCACGAGGCCCCAGGTGCCGTCTTCCAGCGTGACGCGCACGCCGTTCACCGTCACGAGCTTCATGATCTTCTGGCCGAGGATGGTTTCGCCCTTCGCCTGCAACCCCTCGTACTCCTTCACCATCGCGTCGACGATGCCGTATTTCTTGTCGTCGGGTGCGAAGGGCGCCATGGTCGGCGAGCCCCACGTCTTGGGCAGGTCCGCGACCAGTTCCGACATCTTCTTTCCGCCGGCGCGATCGAGCATTTCCAGCACCGCGATGGCCGCGACGAGCCCGTCGTCATAGCCGCGGCCGATGGGTTCGTTGAAGAAGTAATGGCCGCTCTTCTCGAAGCCGGCGAGCGCGCCAAGTTCGTGCGTGCGCCGCTTCATGTAGGAATGGCCGGTCTTCCAATAGTCGGTCGTCGCGCCGTTCTTTTTCAGTACGGGATCGATTTCGAAGATGCCGGTGGATTTGACGTCGACGACGAATTTCGCGTTGCGCTGGCGGCTGGAGAGATCGCGCGCCAGGAGCACGCCGATCTTGTCGGCGAAAATCTCCGCGCCGGTGTCATCCACGACGCCGCAGCGGTCGCCGTCGCCGTCGAAGCCGAGACAAAGCTCCGCCTTGTGCGTCTTCACCGCATCCGACATCGCGTGCAGCATGTGCAGGTCTTCGGGGTTCGGATTGTATTTGGGAAAGGTGTAGTCGAGCTCGGCATCGAGCGGCACGACGTCGGCGCCGATGCGCTTCAGCGCCTCCGGAGCGAAGGCGCCGGCCGTGCCGTTGCCGCACGCCGCGACGACGCGGATCGGTCGCGTGAGCTTGTGGCCCTTGGTGAGAGCGTCGAGATAGGTCTCGCGGAAATTCGCGACGCGATGCCAACTGCCGCCGGCGCGCTCCTGGCCGCGGCCTTCGAGTACGATTGCCTTCAGCCTCGTCATGTCGTCAGGGCCGAAGGTGAGCGGGCGCTGGGCGCCCATCTTCACGCCGGTCCAGCCGTTCTCGTTGTGGCTCGCCGTGACCATCGCGACCGCCGGACAATCGAGCGCGAATTGCGCGAAGTAGGCCATCGGCGAAAGCGCGAGGCCGATGTCGTGCACCTCGCAACCGGCCGACGTCAGCCCGATGATCAGCGCCTGCTTGATCGAGAGAGAATAAGAACGGAAGTCGTGGCCGACGGCGACGCGCGGCGTGACGCCGGTCTCGTGCAGAAACGTGCCGAGGCCAAGCCCGAGCGCCTGGACGCCGAGCAGGTTGAGTTCCTTGCCGAACAGCCAGCGCGCGTCATATTCGCGAAAGCCGTTCGCGGTGACGAGCGGCTGGTTCTCGAAGTCAAACGTGTTGGGCTTGAGGTCTGATCTGGGTTTCATGTTCGACTTTATCGGCGTTTCGGCATTTTTCCCCGGGAGTCCTTGAGAATCTGGCAACGCGCTCCTCGCGTGCCTGATCCATATAGGAAGAGTGTCGAGTTACGAATTCTCGATTATTTCCGTACCTGAGCTGTGATATACTGTCATTCACAATTCCTGGACGTAGAATGGTCAGACCGACACCATTGCATAGCGCCCGCGCCGACGCGCTGCGCCTGCCCGCATTCGACAAGGGTTGGGTGTGGCTTGCCGGCGCGGGCCCGGGCGATCCGGGCTTGATCACCGCGCTTGGGCTGCACGCCATCGAACATGCCGACGTCATTCTCTACGACGCGCTCGTCAATCCCGCGCTCTTGAAGCTGGCGCGCGCCCGCGCCGAACTGGTGTTCGCGGGCAAACGCGCCGGCGTCAAATCCTGCAAGCAGTCCGATATCTCGCGCACGCTCGTCGCACTCGCGAAGAAAGGGAAGCGCGTGCTGCGCCTGAAAGGCGGCGACCCGTTCGTCTTTGGACGCGGCGGCGAGGAAGCGCTCGCCCTGACGCGCGGCGGCGTGCCGTTCCGCATCGTGCCCGGCGTGACGGCGGGAATCGGCGGACTTGCCTATGCCGGCATTCCGGTGACCCATCGCGACACCAACTCGGCCGTGACGTTCATCACCGGCCATGGCGCTGACGGCAAGCTGCCGAAACTTGATTGGACGGCGATCGCCAAAGGTTCGCCGACCCTCGTTCTCTTCATGGCGCGCAAGCACGCCGGCGACATCGCGGCGAAACTGATAGCGGCGGGGCGCGGGGCACACGAGCCGGCCGCCATCGTCAGCGATGCGACCTTCGACAAGCAGCATGTGATCGTCACGACGCTCGCAACGCTGGGCGAGGCGGCGGCCGCGAGCGCCGCGCCCGCAATCATCGTCATCGGCGAGAATGTGAAATTGCGCGACGGTCTCGACTGGCTCGGCGCGCTGGCCGGGCGCGTGCTCGAACCTTATCCGCTCGGCCGCGACAAGCTCAGCGACGCGGTCTAGATGACCATCCTCGTCACCGGCGGCACGAAGGGCATCGGTCTTGCCATTGCCGATTATCTCGCCAAGCCGGGTGAAGCGATCGTGCTCAACTATCACAGCGACGACGACGCGGCAGCGAGCGCCAAGGCACGCATCGAGAAGACCGGAGCACAAGCGACGACAGTCAAGGCCGATGTCGGGACGATTGCGGGCTGCGAGCGGATCGCCGCCGCAGCCGCCAAGGCGCACACCGGCACGCTGCATATCGTGCACAGCGCGGCGTTGATCTATCCCACCTCGCTCATCGCCGCCGACCTCGAGAAGTTCACGCAAGCCGTGCACACCAACGGCCTTTCGCTGCTTTATCTCGTGCAGAAGGCGTTGCCGCTTCTGGGCCGTGGCAGCAGCGTCGTCTTCGTCTCGAGCAGCGGCGCGCGGTCGGTCGTGTCCACCACCTATGGCGCGCTCGGAACCGGCAAGGCGCTGGCCGAGGCGATCATCCGCTATCTCGTTCCCGAACTGGCGCCGAAGGGCATTCGCATCAACGCCGTGGCGCCAGGCCTCGTGCACACGACCTCCGTTGCCAGGATGGTCGGGAGCGAAGACGGTGCGGCCAAGCTCGTCGAACGTGCGGCGCGCGCCAACCCGTCCGGACGCGAAACGCGCGACAGCGACTATGCCTCGGTGGTGAAATTCCTGCTCAGCCCCGAAGCGGAGTTCGTGCAGGGCCAGGTGATCGCCGCGACCGGCGGGGTCTAAGGCGCGCGCTCACCGGGGATGACAAGTTTGTTTTTCCGCATCCGTTCCGGCAGCGTCGCCATGATCGCGAGGCGCTCGGCTTCGCTGAGGCTTCCCCATGTGGCGATTTCGCCGAGTGTGCGCCCGCAGCCGGAGCAGAGCCCGGCCGCGCCATCGATCACACACACTTTGGTGCAGGGCGACGAGATCATCCCACCTTGAAGACGCAGACCTTGTTGCCGTCGAGGTCGCGGAAATAGGCGCCATAGAAACCGCCGCCGCGATCGCCCGGCGCGCCTTCGTCTTTCCCACCGGCAGCGAGCGCATCGGCATGGACTTTTTGCACGATATCCTGCGAGGGCGCGGGGATCGCCACCATCGGGCCATTGCCGGAAACCGCCTTGGCGCCGTCATACGGCTTGCACACCGCGAACATGCCAGGCGTCCCTTTGATGCCCCAGCCCTGCATGCGATCATTGGACAGGGTGCGCCGCACACCGAGCGCTGCGAACGCCTTGTCGTAAAACGTCTTCGCCTTTTCGAAATCGTTGGTGCCGAGAGTGGTGTAGCCGATCATGTCTAGCGTCCCGTCGGGATTTTGTTGAAGGGAACGTCTTTATCGACGCGGATGTCCTGCGGCAGGCCGAGCACGCGCTCGGCGATGATGTTGCGCAGGATCTCGTCCGTGCCGCCGGCAATGCGAAGACCAGGCGCCGAGAGCCAGCCGCCCTGGAACATGCCGTGCATCGGCGCGGCGTCGCCCTGCAAAATTCCGGCTTCGCCTTCGAGATCCATCGCAAAGGCCGAGAGATCCTGCAGCTTGGAGGCGACGACGATCTTCGCGATCGAGGCTTCCGGTCCAGGTTGCTGGCCGCGCGAGAGCGCCGTCATGGTGCGGAACGTGGTGTAGCGCAAGCCCGCCGAGCGCACATACCAGTCGGCGATCTTTTCGCGCACGGCGGCGTTCTTGATCGCCGGTCCGTCTTCGAGTTCGAGCGTGCGAGCCAGCTGCATCAGTTGCGGCACGTCGAGGCCGCCGCCCTGCCCGCCGCCGACCGCGAGACGCTCATGCATCAGCGTGGTGAGCGCGACGGTCCAGCCGTTGCCGACTTCGCCCAACCTTTGGCTGTCGGGAATCTTCACATCGGTGAAGAAGATCTCGTTGAAGCCGCTGCCGCCCGAGGCCTGCTTGATCGGACGGATGTCCACGCCCGGCGATTTCATCGACAGGTAGAACATCGTCAGCCCCTTGTGCTTGGGCACATTGGGATCGGTGCGCGTCAGGATGATGCCGTAGTCGGAGAATTGCGCGCCGGTGGTCCAGATCTTGGAGCCGTTGATCGTCCAGGTGTCGCCATGCTTTTCCGCACGGGTGCGAAGGTTCGCGACGTCCGAGCCGCCCGCCGGTTCGGAGAACAGCTGGCACCAGATCTCATCGCCCTGCACGGCCGGCCAGACGTAACGCTTCTTCGCCTCTTCGGAGCCGTAGGTCATGAGAGTCGGAATGCACATGCCGAGGCCGATGCCGAACGGCCCACCACCAGCCACGTCGTACTTCGCCTCTTCCTGGCTGAAGATGATCGACTGCATCGGCGTGCCGCCGATCCCGCCCATGCCCTTGGGCCAGGTGATGCGGGCATAGCCAGCCTGGGCCTTGGTCTTCTGCCACGCTTTCGATGCTGCCATCTCGTTGGCGGCGCCGTTCTCCATGTCGTCGGCGCTGATTTCGCGCCTGACGCGCTTTTTCGCATTGGCGTCGAGCCAGCTGCGCACTTCGGCACGGAATTTTGCTTCTTCGGGGCTGTCTTCGAAATCCATCGTTCTTCTCCGTTATCTTTTCAGTGCGCGTATTCGTCGTCAAAGGAAAGGGCGAGTGTCGAACCCGGCGCGGTCGCGTCCCACAATTTCTCGAGCCGGCGCATTTCGGCGCGGATCGCGGCAATGTCGGTGCTGGTGACATCGAAGGGGACGACGCCGCGCGCATCGCAGGTGACGCGATACATGGCGATGAGATCGGCGGGCGCGGGAAAACCGCTGTTCGCGTCCGCCTGCATCACTTCGACCAGGCGTTCCATCTGGTCGGACACGACGTCGGGCGTCATGC
>DATLOU010000076.1:0-12510 GCA_035536115.1 Rhizomicrobium sp. | reverse complement strand
TCTGGCTGGTGGCGTGTTCACGCCAGTCGACCTGGCGATGGCCGGCGAATATGGCCGAGGAGGCAGCAAGGCGGGCAAACCGCTTTTCGTGCAAATCAGCGACACCCACATCGGCTTCAATAAAGAGGCCAATCCCGATGTCAGTGGCACGTTCACTCAGACCATTGATCTCGTGAACGCGATGCCCGAGCAGCCGGCGCTGATCATCCACACCGGCGATATCACGCATTTGTCCAAGGCCGCGGAGTTTGATCTGGCCGAGCAGATGCTCTCCCGCCTACGGACGACCGAGCTGCACACCGTTCCCGGCGAGCACGACACCACCGATTCTACGGTGACGGAATACTTCAGCCGCTTCGGCAAGGCCTCCAACAACAAAGGCTACTACAGCTTCGATCACGCCGGCGTCCATTTCATCGCACTGATCAACGTCCTGCAATTCAAGCCCGGTGGCCTCGGGACGCTGGGCGCCGAGCAACTCGCCTGGGTGGCAGCGGACTTGAAGGGTCGCTCCTCCAGCACTCCGATTGTCGTCTTCGCCCATATGCCGCTGTGGACGATCTACGAGCCCTGGGGCTGGGGAACCGGCGATGCCGATCAGGCTTTCGCGCTGATGCGCCGCTTCGGCTCCGTCACCGTATTGAACGGTCATATCCACCAGATCGTCTCGAAGGTGGAAGGCAACATCACGTTCCATACGGCACGGGCGACCTGTTACCCCCAGCCCGCCGCCGGCGTCGGCCCTGGTCCAGGACCGCTCACCGTGCCCAAAGATCAACTGCCGCACATGCTCGGCATCAGAAGCGTCACGTACGCGCCGCATCCCGTGACGATGACGATCAAGGATACCGCGCTCGCCTGAATCTCCGTGAAATCTGTTTGAGGAAAGACCATGAAAGCCAAAACCATCGTTGCAGCCCTTTGCATGAGCACGCTTGCATTCGCATGCGCCAAGGCGACGCCCCAGAAGGGCGACGTCACCATCAAGAATTTCAGTTTCGGACCGAGCACCCTCACCGTTTCCCCAGGCAGCACCGTGACCTGGCACAACAGCGACGGCGAACCGCATACGGTCGTCAGTGCGGACGGGCTGTTCCGCTCGGCCGCGATCGACACCGGTGAGTCCTTCTCGTTCAAGTTCACCAAGGCAGGCACATTCAAATATGTCTGCACCATCCATCCCAGGATGGTGGCGACTGTCACGGTGAAGTAGAGGTTCGCGCGCCGACCCCCCAGTATCCCTCAGTGCGCGCGCACAGAGAGCCGGGACACCACCCGCCCTTCCGGTGTCCCGGCTCATTTCTTTTCAAGACGTCTCTTATCTAAGGAACCTGGGCGACGGCATTGGGCGAGAACCAGTCGCCCTCTTTTGCCTCGGCGACGACGCAGGTGAAGCCGAACAGCTTCTCGCGGTCGGCTTCGAGCATGGCGATGCCGTCGACGGCGCCTTGCCGATGGAAACCTTCCAGCAGATGCACCGTCGCGCGATACCAGTCGAGCCAAAGCGCGTGGCCGTCTTCCATCCAGTCGGCGCATTCGACCGTGACGAGACCGGTCTTCTGCCAGTGGTTGCGCCACCATCCGGGTGAATGGAAGCAGCAGAAATCCCATTCCCACCAGGGCTTCAGATGCGCCGGCGGTTCGACGATCTCGTGCGCCAAGCCGGGGCAGACGATGCCGATGCAGCCGCCGGGTTTGAGGAATTTCAGGATATAGCCGAGATAGAGATCGTCGGTGCCGAAATACTGATAGGCATCGAGACTGACGATCGCATCGAAACTTTTATGCGTCAGCGGCAAGGCGTGCGCTTCGGCATGGACCGGCGTCACGAGATGTCCGACTCCGGCCGCGTCGATGCGTTTGCGGTTTTCCTCCGGCTTGATCCAGAGATCGGCGGCGGTGACCTCGACGCCGAATTCCTTGGCGAAGAAGATCGACGATAGGGCTTTGCCGCAACCGAGATCGAGCACGCGCATGCCGGGCTGGAGCGAAAGCTTCCCGCTCAAATATTCGGCGAGCCACAGAACGTTCGGGCCCATCAGATTGTCGACGATCCAGCGTCCGTCATAGCGCGAGGCGCGCGGAAAGCGCGCTTTGGCTAGGCGCGCCGTCAGCTCGGCGTCAGCCATGGAGCGTTCTAGACGTTGGCGTCGGCCTTGGTCGCGTCCGCCGCTTCGTAGCCGTTCTCCGGCGCGATCCAGCCCTTGAGATCGGCCGTCGGCGGCATGCCGACGACGTGGAAGCCGGCGTCGACGAAATGCACCTCGCCGGTGACGCCGCCGGAAAGATCGCTCAGCAGATAAAGCGCCGCACCGCCGACATGATCGAGTTCGACCGACTTCTTGAGCGGTGCGTGGCTCTTGTTCCACTTGAACACCATGCGCGCGTCGCCGACGGCCGAGCCCGCCAGCGTGCGCATCGGCCCCGCCGAAATCGCGTTGACGCGGATCTTCTCATGGCCGAGATCGGCGGCAAGATAACGCACGCTCGCTTCCAGCGCGGCCTTGGCCACGCCCATGACATTGTAGTTCGGCATGACGCGCTGGGCGCCGAGATAAGTCAGCGTCACCATGGCGCCGCCATGCTTCATCAAGTGCGCGGCGCGCTGTGCCACGGCCGTGAACGAGTAGCAGGAGATGGAGAGCGTGCGGCAGAAATTGGCGCGACTGGTATCGACGTAGCGGCCCTTCAGCTCGTCGCGGTCGGAGAAGGCGATGGCGTGTACGAGAAAATCGAGCCGGCCCCAAACCGTTGCGAGCCGCGCAAACACGGCATCGAGCTCGCCGTCATTCTCGACATCGGCGGGTAATACGATCTGTGAGCCGATTGACTGGGCGAGCGGTCGAAGCCGCTTGGCCTGGGCCTCGCCCTGATAGGTGAACGCGATCTCGGCACCGTGAGACGCCAACTTGCGCGCGATGCCCCAGGCGATGGAGTGATCGTTCGCCACTCCCATCACTAGGCCCCGCTTCCCCTGCATCAGTCCCGCCTCTGCCATCTTGTCCTCGCCCTTTTGGGTCTTGTTCTAATTATGGCGCTGGAACACCAGCGTCGCATTGGTGCCGCCAAAGCCGAAGCTGTTCGAGAGCGCGGTTTCGATCCGCGCATTGTCGATGCGCTGGCGCACGATGTTCGCGTCGGCGACTTCGGGATCGATCTCTTCGATGTTGGCGCTTTCGCAGATGAAGCCCGACTGCATCATCAAAAGCGTGTAGATCGCCTCATGCACGCCGGCCGCGCCCTGGCTGTGGCCGGTGAGAGACTTGGTTGCGCTGATCGGCGGCATTTTCGCCCCGAACACTTCGCGGATGGCGTTGACCTCCGGAATGTCGCCGACCGGAGTCGACGTCGCGTGCGGATTGATATAGTCGATCGGCGCCTTCACATCCTTGATCGCCATCTGCATGCAGCGCACCGCCCCTTCGCCCGAAGGCGCCACCATGTCCGCCCCGTCGGCCGTTGCGCCGTAACCGACAAGTTCGGCATAGATCTTGGCGCCGCGCGCCTTGGCATGTTCGAGCTCTTCGAGCACCAGGATGCCGCCGCCGCCCGAGATCACGAAGCCGTCGCGATTCTTGTCATAGGCGCGCGAGGCTTTTTCCGGCGTCGCATTGTACTTGGACGACATCGCGCCCATCGCGTCGAACAACTCCGAAAGAGTCCAGTCGAGTTCCTCGCCGCCGCCGGCGAACATCACATCCTGCTTGCCCCACTGGATCATCTCGGCGGCGTTGCCGATGCAGTTGGCCGAGGTCGAGCAGGCGCTCGAGATCGAATAATTGACGCCCTTGGTCTTGAACCAGGTGGAGAGATTGGCCGAACAGGTCGACGACATCGCCTTCGGCACTGCAAAGGGACCGATGCGTTTCGGTCCGGACGCACGCGCCGTGTCGGCTGCCGCCACGATGGCCTTGGTCGACGGTCCGCCCGAACCGACGATCAAACCGGTGCGCGGATGGGAGACGTCTTTATCCTCCAGACCGGAGTCGCGGATCGCCTGCGCCATCGCGACCCAGCAATAGCCCGCGCCATCGCCTTGGAAGCGCCGCGCCCGGCGGTCGACGACGGCATCGAGATCGATCTTCAGGCTGCCATGCACCTGGCTTCTGAAATTCATCTTTTCGTACGCCTCGGCTTTGACGATGCCCGAACGCGCCTCGCGCAGCGAGGCGACGACTTCCTGCGTGTTGTTGCCGATCGACGAGACGATGCCCATGCCGGTGACGACGACGCGTCTCATTGATGCATTGCCTTTACGTGCGCCCTCATGAGCTCAGCATGAGGATTGAAGGGGCCCTCACCTTGAGCTTGGCGAGAGCGGAAGACATCGTGTCTATGCGGGCGCGGCGGCGTTCTCGGTCAACGCGGCCGCCGCGTCGGTGAACAGTCCGACCTTCAGGTCCTTCACTTCGAAGGCCACTTTGCCGTCGACCTTCACGATCCCGTCGGCAATGCCAAGCACGAGCTTGCGCATGATCACGCGCTTGAGCTCGATGTAGTAGGTGATTTTCTTGGCCGTGGGCAAAACCATGCCGCTGAATTTCACTTCGCCGACGCCGAGTGCGCGGCCCTTGCCGAGCCCGCCCATCCAGCCGAGGAAAAATCCGACCATCTGCCACAAGGCATCGAGCCCGAGACAACCGGGCATCACCGGGTCGTCCTGGAAATGGCATTTGAAGAACCACAGGTTCGGATTGACGTCGAGTTCGGCCTCGACCTCGCCCTTGCCTTGGGTGCCGCCTTTCGCGGTGATCCTGGTGATCCGGTCGAACATCAGCATCGGCGGCAGCGGCAGCCGCGCATTGCCTGGGCCGAACAATTCGCCCCTGGCGCAGGCGAGCAGACCGGCGAGATCGAAACTGGATTGTTTGGCAGGGTTTCGCGTATCCACGTCTTGGTCCTTTGCCGGCGCGCCCTTGACAGAAGGGACCAAAACGCCGATTTCTACGTTAGAAGCATTCTAACAACGGATGTTAGAGGCAGAATAGCAAAGATGGGGCCCGAGTGTCAGCGGCCTCTTTGGGACATCAGACACTTAATGGCGCGTAAGAGTCGCGATTTGGATCAGGTGGCGCTGGCAAGGCTGCGCGGCGCAAAGCTGCGGCCCACCCGTCAGCGTGTCGAGCTGGTCGGCCTTCTCTTCCGTGCCGGTGACAGGCATGTGACGGCGGAGTCGCTGCACGCCGAGGCGGCGCGTGCCGGCGTGCACGTCTCGCTGGCGACTGTTTACAACACGCTGCATCAGTTCACGGAAGTCGGATTGTTGCGCCAAGTCGTGGTCGACGCATCCCGGACCTACTTCGACACCAATAGCGGCGACCATCAGCACTTCTTCGTCGAGGATGAGGGGACACTGATCGACATTCCGGGCGAGAATATCGCGGTTGCCGGCGTACCCGCTCCGCCCAAGGGCATGGACATCGAGCGCATCGATGTCGTGGTGCGTGTGCGGCGCGCCTGACGCCGCCGCGACAAAAATTCCTTAGAATTATTCTAATCAATTGACAGCATCGGCCGCAGGTAGTTTTCTGTGCTGCGGAAAACGATCGTCCCAGGGAATTTGCGATGGCAAACGAAAACGAGTGCCCCGTCACAGGTGACAAGCGCAGGCATATGTCGAACCAGGATTGGTGGCCCAATTCACTGAATGTGAAGGTCCTCCACCAGAACTCAACGCTCTCCGATCCGATGGGGAAGGAGTTCAACTACGCCAAGGAGTTCAAGAGCCTCGACCTGAATGCCGTGATCAAAGACCTCCATGCCGTGATGACCGACTCGCAGGAGTGGTGGCCGGCAGACTTTGGCCACTATGGCGGCTTGATGATCCGCCTGGCATGGCATGCCGCCGGTACCTATCGCATCGCCGACGGTCGCGGCGGCGCGGGTGCCGGACAGCAACGCTTCGCGCCGCTCAACTCCTGGCCGGACAATGCGAACCTCGACAAGGCGCGCCGTTTGCTCTGGCCGATCAAGCAGAAGTACGGACGAAAACTCTCCTGGGCCGACCTGATGGTTCTGGCGGGCAACGTCGCGCTGGAGTCGATGGGCTTCAAAACGTTCGGCTTCGGCGGCGGCCGCGCCGATGTCTGGGAGCCTGAAGAGCTGTATTGGGGCCCCGAAGGGACATGGCTCGGTGATGAGCGCTACAGCGGCGAACGCCAGCTCTCCGAACCGCTCGGCGCGGTGCAGATGGGACTGATCTACGTCAATCCAGCGGGACCGAACGGAAAACCTGATCCGATCGCCGCGGCCAAGGATATCCGCGAAACCTTCTTCCGCATGGCGATGAACGACGAGGAGACGGTCGCGCTGATTGCCGGCGGCCACAGCTTCGGCAAGGCGCACGGCGCCGGCGATCCCTCGCTGGTGGGACCGGAACCGGAAGCCGGCGCCCTTGAAGATCAAGGCTTGGGTTGGAAGAGCAAATACGGCACCGGCTTCGGCTCCGACGCCATCACCGGCGGCCCGGAAGTCACCTGGTCGCAGACGCCGACCAAGTGGAGCAATCACTTCTTCAAGAACCTGTTCGAAAACGATTTCGAGCTGACGAAGAGTCCGGCCGGCGTGCCGCAATGGAAGGCGAAGAACGGCGCTGCCACGATTCCCGACGCGTTCGACACGTCGAAGAAGCATGTGCCAACCATGTTGACGACGGACCTGTCGCTCAAGATGGATCCGGCTTACGAGAAGATCTCCCGGCGCTTCTACGAGCATCCCGAACAATTCGCGGACGCGTTTGCCCGCGCGTGGTTCAAGCTCACGCACCGCGACATGGGTCCGATCCAGCGCTACTTGGGCCCGCTTGTGCCGAAGGAGATGTTGATCTGGCAGGATCCGATCCCGGCCGTGAATCATCCGCTCATCGACGCAAAGGATGCTGACGCGCTGAAGGCGAAAATCCTCGCCTCCGGCCTCACCGTCCCGCAACTTGTCTCCACCGCTTGGGCGTCGGCCTCGACGTTCCGCGGCTCCGACAAGCGCGGCGGAGCGAACGGCGCGCGCATTCGTCTCGAGCCGCAGAAAGACTGGGAGGTGAACCAGCCGGCGCAACTCAAGACGGTGCTGGCGAAGCTCGAAGCGATCCAGAAGGAGTTCAACGCCGGCGGGAAGAAGGTCTCGCTCGCCGACCTGATCGTTCTGGGCGGCTCAGCAGCCATCGAGAAGGCCGCGAAGGACGCCGGAGTCGATGTGAAGGTCCCCTTCACACCGGGTCGCATGGACGCGTCGCAAGATCAGACCGACGCGGCATCGTTCAAGCCGCTGGAGCCGATCGCCGACGGCTTCCGCAACTATTACCGCGGCAAGTCGCTCATGACGCCGGAGGAGGCTTTGGTCGACAAGGCACAGCTCCTGCGGCTGACGGCGCCGGAGATGACGGTGTTGGTCGGCGGTCTGCGCGTGCTGGGTGCCAATGCTGGCCAATCCAAGCAAGGCGTCTTCACCAAAGAGCCTGGGAAGTTGACGAACGACTATTTCGTCAATCTGCTCGACATGAGCACGGAGTGGCAGCCGTCGGGCGAGAACGCGTACGAGGGACGCGACCGCAAGTCCAAGACGGTCAAATGGAGCGCAACGCGCGTCGATTTGATCTTCGGCTCGCACTCGCAGCTTCGCGCCTTCGCGGAAGTCTATGCCTGCAGCGATTCGAAGGAGAAGTTCGTGAAGGACTTCGTGGCGGCGTGGGGCAAGGTGATGAACCTCGACCGCTTCGACCTCGCCTGAACCAAAATGGAGCGGCGTTTCAGGACGACTGAAACGCCGCCCGCGCCTTGTCCATCCTGACACTAGCGCTTGGCGCCTTCCTGCCAGCGATGGATTGCCTTGATCGGTTCCCACTGATTGGGCGCGAGCAGGTTGACGACATTGAGCGTGAGATTGTCGCGGATCATGGAAGCCGTGAACACTTCGAAGGCGAGAGCGAGCACGACGACGTGCCCAGCACGGACGCGTGACGCGACGAAGAAGCCCAGCGACATCATCGCCGTGTCGGAGAGCGAGTTCAGGATCGAGTCGCCGACATAGCCGGCCGCGAGCGCTTGTTCGCGATAGTGCTGGATCACGGCCGGACTGTTCTCGACAATCTCCCAGGTGACCTCGACGCCCATGGCGAGCAGGAAGCGGGCGCCAAGCGGTAGGCGAGGTGCTGCGAATTTGAGAGCGGCGAAAAATATGAAGCCGTGGATGATGTGCGAAAAGCTGTACCAATCAAAAAGCTGTTGCGACATCTCCGGGCTGAATGGATCGCTCACCCAGAGGAGGATGCGGCCGCTCGCGGCGACGGGCGGCTGGCCGAAATGATGCAACACGCCCGCCTGCACGCAGAGGAGAGCCGCGCCGATCAACCCATAGACGGCAGGCGCCCACTCTCGGCGTTTGTCGTCAACCAGCCGACTGACTATGAGACGCCCCCGCCGCCAGAATCACCTTCGATCTGACTCTGCCGACGCTCCAATGTCGAGCCCATGGTTCAAGTCGCGACGCCAAACCGCGCGTAGAGATCCGCCAGAACTTTCACTGCGTTTTCGGACTCGGCGCGATCGACCGTCTCGTTGGCATCGTTGTAACCGCGCATGTCGCCGCCTTCGAGCACCTGGACCACGATGCCGTCGCGCCTGGCGAGCATGCTGACGCCATTGTAGTAGAGGCCGTAGGTCAATTCCGGCTGCGGAATCAGCCAACCGATCTGGCCTCGCACTGGAACGATGCTTTCGTCCTTGCACAGCGCGCGGGCGCCATAGCCCGTGCAGTTGATGATGGTGTTTTCCTTGAGATGCGCGACGTCGGAAAGCGTCGCGAATTCCGCACGCACGAATTTACCTCCAGCGGCACGAAAGTCGTTAAGCAGGGTGTGACCATAGTCGGCGATGTTGAACTTCATCTGCGAATTGCGCCGCACGGTCTTGACCGGAAACGGTGTAGAGCCTTCGGCCAATTCCTCTCCACGCGGCATCAGATCGCGGATGCGTTCGCTGTAGGAGGCGAAGCCGAGCGGATCCTCGGCTGGACGCGACTGGTCGGGAGCCGAGTCGAACAGGGTATACCGGTCGAACCACTCGACCGGACTTCCGGGAAGGCCGAGATAGCGGCGATAGCGATGAAAGGAGATGCGTGCCATCTCTTCCCATTGCGCGGCGAACTCCGGCGCAGCCGCGCTTGTCAGGGCGATGCGCGAATCCGGCGTCCAGGTTCCGGTGGCGCGCGCCGAACGCGTGTCGGGCAAGAGATCCTTGGCGTAGATCGTGACCTCGGCGCCGGCTTCCTGCGCGAGAATGGCAGACGTCAGACCGAGCGCGCCGCAGCCGATGACGGCGATCCTCTGCGGGCTTCCTGCCATCGCCTTGCGCACCGCAAGCGTGCCTGACCCCCAGGACAGCGACCAGCCGCTTCCGCCATGTCCATAGTTATGCACCACGAGCTTGTCGCCGACCTGTTCGGCATCGAGACGCGGGCCTGCCGCGCGGAAGGGACGCAGACACACGGTGATATCGAACAGTCGATCGACACGTGCGCGCAGCGGCGCCAGCGGCGGTGCGCGATCCACGCCTCTCAATGCCGACTGGCGAGGAAGACCCACGCAACCGACAAGCCCCGTCGCCGCCAACGCGGACGAAGCTTGCAGCAGTCGACGGCGATCGAGCGTGCGGTTCAACCAGGCGCGCCCATGAAGTCGCGCTTGCCCACTTCGAGGCCGAGGCTGCGCAAGATGTCGTAGGCCGTCGTATAATGGAAAAAGAAGTTCGGCAGCGTGAAACCGATCAGGAACTGCTCGCCCTTGAACGGCAATTCGCGCGTGCCGAATTTGAGCACGATGTCCTTGCCCTCGGTGCCGTCGATCTGCTCGGGCTTGGCCGTCTTGACGAAGGCGATCGTCTTGGCGACGCGCTCCTTGAGGCCCGCGATCGTCGTTTCCGGTGCTCCGAAATCAGGCTGCGGCAATCCGGCAAGTTGGGCGACGCAGCGCGCCGCGTGCGTGCAGACCTGCCCGACCTGCACATTCAGCGGAAACATATCGGGATAGAGGCGGCTCGAAAGCAGCACGGCCTGATCGAATTTTTTAGCTTCGGCAAAGCCCGTGGCCTTGTCGAGAATGCCGTTCAAAGCGTTCAGATTGCGCAAGAAAACCGGAACCGATACCTGATACATGGAAATGGTCATGGAGAATCCCTCGTCGTTTTTTCATCGGCGCTGTTGCAAATCTTAGCGCCAGCACGCGCCCAGTGTCGCGGTTTCGAAGTACGCCCGGACCTCGATGTCACGCACTTGCGTACTTCGAAACCGGAACGACATTGGGAGTCAATAGATTGCCAGTGTCCCTCGGGTTACGAAAATCGCCAGAGACTCATACCAAGCGCGGGCGAATTTCGTAATCAGGACACTGGCCGTCATGCTAGTCTTTCGTCAGAATAACAAGGAGACGCTCATGCTTGAACTGCATTACTGGCCGACGCCGAATGGCAAAAAGGTCACCATCCTTCTGGAAGAACTGGGCGTGCCCTACACGATCAAGGCCACGAATATCGGCCGGGGCGATCAGTTTCATCCCGATTTCCTGAAATTCTCGCCCAACAATCGCATGCCCGCGCTGGTCGACGACGAGCCGAAAGGCGGCGGCGCACCCATCCGGCTGTTCGAATCCGGCGCCATTATGATGTACATCGCCGAGAAGCACGGAAGATTCTATCCGCAGGAGATGGCGAAGAAGTACGACGTAATTCAATGGATCATGTGGCAGATGGGAAATCAGGGCCCGAAGTTTGGTGAACAAGGCCACTTCTTCCGCGCCGGACAGAATGCAGCGAATGGCGACCAGACTTACGCGATCAAGCGCTTCAGCGACGAGGTGCATCGGCTGTACGGCGTGATGAATCTCGGCCTGCATAAAAAGGAGTGGCTGGCGGCGGGCGAGTACACCATCGCCGACATGATTTGTTATCCCTGGGCATCCGGCTACAAGCTGCGCAAGATCGACCTCGACGAGTTTCCCAATGTGAAGCGCTGGATGGCGGCCATGGAAGCGCGTCCCGCGGTGAAGAAGGCAATGGAGGCGACCTTGCCGCCGTCGGAGGTCGAAGATCCCGCCACGCTGTCAGACGCCGAGAAAGCACGGCGCGCGAAGCTGCTCATCAATCAACGCGCGACACCGGTGCCGGCAAGCTGGGGCTAGTCGGTCAGCTTCATCCCTGTCGCGGCTTCGAGGTCCGCGATGGCCTGCGGGCCGCTCTCGACCTTGATGGTCGTCATGCCGAGCGCGCGTGCGGGCTTCAAGTTAGGGCCGAGATCGTCGAGGAACACGCAGGCCGCCGGCGTGACGCCGAGCTTTTCGCACATCATATGATAGATGCGCGGATCGGGTTTGCGGATTCCGATCTTGGAGCTTTCGATCAGTTCGTCGAACAGCACCATGATCTCACGGGCATAGATGGAGCGGCCCGCAGATACCGACGACGGGCCTTCGACCGTGTTCGACGGCATGTTGTTGGTGATGCAACCGGTCTTGAATTTGGTCTTGACGCGGCGCAGCGCCTCGATCATCTCGGGACGAAAGTCCCCCGACAGCAGCGGCAGGACATCCTTGCCGGGAATGTGATGACCAAGCGCGCGGGCCTCGTCCGCGAAGATCCTATCGAAGCCGTCGATGTCGATATCCGAGCGCTCGAATTGCGCCCAGGCATTGTTCTCGTGGTTGGTGGAGTTGATCTTGCGGATCGTGCCGACGGGGATGCCGTGCGCGCGCTCGTAGCGGGCGAACGCCTCGAACGGCGAGGTGGTGAAGACGCCGCCAAAGTCCCAAATCACAGCTTCGATCATGTCGTTCCTCGAAACACTTGCGTCAGGAAGCAGAGCGGGCGCTAATTGGTCAAGCTCCTTCGACGAGCTCATCCTTCGACGAGCTCAGGATGAGGAGTTGGGTGACGGCATGGGATTGAGTTTCCGCAAGGCAAGCTATGAGCCTGGCGTCGTTGCGTTCGGTAACGGCTCCTTCGCGTATCTGCAGCCGGATGGCGGCTGGGGCTTTTCCAATGCAGGGCTCGTGACAGACCAAGGCGAAGCGCTTCTCGTCGACACCATGTTCGACACCGCGCATACCCGCGCCATGCTGGACGGCTTCAAGAAGGTCTCCGACGCGAGGATCGGCACTCTCGTCAACACGCATCACAATGGCGACCACTGCTACGGCAATGCATGCCTCGAGCGGTGCGAGATCATCGCCACCGCCGCGGCGGCCGAAGCGATGAAACATGAAACGCCGCGCGGGCTTGCGCAATTCATGAAAGCTGCGCCGGGGCTCGGTCTGACCGGCGAATATCTCGTCCACTGCTTCGGCGACTTCGATTTCGACAAGACATCGTTCCGCGCTCCCGACACGACGTTCAGCGGCCATAAGACGCGGCACGTCGGCGCCAAGAAAGTCGAGCTGATCGAAGTCGGTCCCGCGCACACCGGCGGCGACGCGCTGGTGCACGTGCCCTCCGACAAAACGCTCTTCACCGGCGACATCCTCTTCATCGA
>DATLOU010000075.1:0-94107 GCA_035536115.1 Rhizomicrobium sp. | reverse complement strand
CCACCATTTTGCGCAAGAAGATACATATCGGCTGAGAGCAAATTTTTCTCGACGTATCTAAAGGTGTGCCGACTACTCGGGCGGGTACGTAATGTGCGTCCCTTGCACCTGCGCGAAGGGCGTGAGCTTGTGCGGCCGGTAACTGCTTTGCGATAGAATTTCGATCACCGGCACGCCGCGGATATGGAGCGCATCTGCCACCAGCGCGCGGTGACAGCGCCAGGGCACCGCTTCGGCACACATGATGGCGACGCGTTTTTCCCGGCTCATATGAATCAGCGTTGCGAGCGCGTCTGCAAATTCCGGGGTTTGCATGTAGTCGGCATAGCCGCGAAAGCTTTTGTTCCGCCAGCCGGCATTGGGTGAGTCCTTGCGCGCGTGCCTGAGCCCCCCGAGCTTTTGGAGCGGAACATATTCGATGGTCTCCGCTTTCAAGGCGTCATCGAGTGTGTCGCTATTGAATTGCGGGTTATGTCGCGACCGCGGCACGGTACGGATGTCTACGAGACGCTCGATGCCATAAGTCTTGAGCAAGGCGATGAAGGTCTCGAGCGGCAGAGTCGAGTGTCCGACCGTGAAAATGGCACCCGTCGGCCAATGGGCTTCCTGCGGCGGCGGCTGTTTGCTCATGGCGATGAACTTGCGCGGTTCGGCGGGCGGATCAACCGCAATTCATGTCGTCGTTTCCAGCTCGAACTCTCGCTCCGCGCGAAGGCTGTCCTGATCGCGTCCGACCGTCGCGACCGCCTGTCGTTCACTTCCGAGCCAGAAATGTGCGGCGCCATCGCCTGCCGAGATATTGCCGTCGATAGCGATGCGGTCCCAACGCTCGGCATGGCCGACATAGGAGATGACGGTGTCGTAGTGCTGGCTCCAGAAAAACGGCACGGCAGTGAATTGTTCGCGGCGTCCCAGAATATTGCGTGCCGCAACCTGGCCCTGGCGTTCCGCCACCACCCAGTGCTCCACGCGGATCGGTGCACCGCTGCGCCAGTGCGGAAAGCGCGCCACATCGCCCGCCGCGTAGATGCCGGGTACGCTGGTCTCCAGAAACTTGTCCACCACGACCCCACGATCGATCGCGAGTCCGGCCCGCTCGGCCAGCGCGGTTGCCGGTCTGACACCGATGCCGACGACCACCAGATCGGCCGTAAGACGTTTGCCGGTGGAGAGCGTCACGCAGTCGCGGTCGATGCTCGTCGCTGTAGCACCAAGATGAAACATCACGCCGTGCGCCTCATGGATCTTGCGTACCATGTCGCTGATCGCCGGTCCCATGACGCGTTCCATCGGACGTGCCTCGGGTGCGACGACGTCAACCGCAATTTGGCGCGCTCGTAGCGAAGCCGCGACCTCAAGCCCGATGAAACTGGCACCGATCACGACGGCCTGGCGGGCGTTGCCGGCGGCGGCGATCAACGCTTTGCAGTCGGACAGCGTTCTCAGAACATGCACATGCGCCAGATCGGCGCCCGGCACGGTTAGCCGAACGGGCTCCGCGCCTGTCGCGAGCAAGAGAGAGCCATAGGGCAGCCGGGTGCCGTCCGAGAGGAGAACCGCGCGCGATGTCGGCTCGATCGCGGCGACCCGCGTCCCCAACCGCAGATCAATCTGATGTTGCGCGTAGAAGTCCAAGGGTCGAAGAGGAATCCAATCTTCCGACGCGGTGCCCGCGAGATAGTCCTTTGACAAGTTCGGCCGGTCGCAGGGCGGAGCGTCGTCGGCACTCAGCATCGTGACTGGACCGGTGTAGCCTTCGCGGCGCAAGATTTCCGCGGCGGCGTTGCCAGCGGCCCCACCGCCGATGATGATGACGGACTCCGGTAATCCAACCCTCGACAATGTTGGTTGAGGTTCGACAGCGAGCTCCTCGCGCACGAACACCTGGCCGTCCGTCTGCTCCACCCGCCAACACGACAGAGCGTTCAGCGCAGGCGCGCGCAACGCCACGCCGGTGCGAAGGCTGAAGCAGGCATGATGCCAAGGGCAGCGGATGGTGTCGTCGACGACGATGCCTTCAGCCAATGGCCCTGAGTAGTGGGTGCAGGTCGCGCCGACCGCCAGCACGTCTGCGCCGCGTCGCACCAATAGGACGGCTTGATCGCCGACGTGACCGAGCAGCGGTACACCGTCTGCCAGAGTGCTTGCTGGAATACCTTGAGAAAAATCAGGTCCGCTGAGCGGCGTCTCTTGAGCTGCCATGTTGCGCTCCTCTGGATGGCCCCCGGTGGCCGTTATTGAGCCACCACGGCGTGGCGCAGTCACGTATGTCTCGACGTACTAGATGCCGGGCCCCGGAAAAAGTTCCCGCCTGGCGCGTGAAACCTCACGCGGGGCACAACCACCTCTGCGAGCAGTAGAATTGGGCCCGCCGCGGGATCGAAACGCGTCAGTAGCGGACGTCACGACCCTCAAGCCACGCGCGGGCGCGCCAACTCTGCACATTGGGAAACACCCTGATTGCGTTGTGAAAGAAGGGTCCGAAAAATTGAATCATTATGCGTGTGAGAAGATCGTCCGTGACGATCGCAATCCGTCCCAGGTCGCGCCATTGACCGGCGCTCCCCGACAACTGTGCCAGCGCAAGAGTTTTGTGTCGTTTTTCCGCGAACGGAAGAAGCTTTGCCAACAAGCGAAGGTCGTGCTTCCCCGCGCGTATGTCGCGCTCACCCAGCGAAAGACCGCTGCGCACGTCATTCTCATCCAGTTTTTCGTGCCAATTGAGAGCAACGACGTCACTGGGGTATCCAGTGACAACTTCCATCATCGCGCGGGTTTTCTTTGACATGACGCTTCCAACCAACCTCATGTAGTTATCCGCCGCTGGAAATTCCACAGCCGTGCGGCACGACTACCGTCGCCATCGCGCCCATGCGCCTCAGGGAAGCGCCGCTTTTCGCGCTTGCAACCAAATTCAAGTTTTTGCGTTCATTTGCTTGATGGAGGGGGCGAAATGCATTCGACAGCATTAATTCCGCTTGCATTGGTTTTTGCGGCCGGCGCCGCCGCTCCGGTTTACGGACAAGCCGATGATCCAACGGGGACCCAGACCAATCCACCGGTATCCGAGAGAGGATCGTTCACGATTCTCTTTGAGAACGACCTTTTCTATAACTCCGACCATGACTACACGAACGGCGTCGAATTCGCTTATACGACAGCGCCGAGCGACACGCCGCGATGGGCGATAGACCTCGCACGCAGCCTGCCATTCTTCAACCAGACGGGCGATGTGCGTACGCGTTACGCTTTGGGTCAGGACATTTTCACGCCCCACAATCTTTCGCTCGCAAATCCTCCTCTCACGGACCGCCCTTATGCGGGTTTTCTTTATGCTGCACTCGGCCTTGTCGATGACAGCGGTACCGATCTGGACCAACTTCAAATCAGCTTGGGCGTTGTTGGTCCCGCGAGTTTGGCGGAGGAGGCCCAGAAATTTGTCCACGCCATATTCCATGACCGCAAGCCGATGGGTTGGGCGACACAACTGCGCGACGAGCCGGGGCTGATCATCGAATATAACCGATCGATCAAACTCATCGAGCCGCAATCTTTCTTGGGTGGCGTGTTCGACATTGAGCCAAACTATGGCGCAGCCATCGGCAACGTCTATGACTATGCGGAAGTCGGCGCGGTGGGGCGTTTTGGCTTCAACCTGCCCAAGGATTATGGACCGATGCGAATTGCACCGAGCCTTCCGGGCTCGGATTACTTCGAGCCGATATCGGGATTGGGGGCCTATGTTTTCGCAGGCGTCGAAGGACGCGCGGTCGCGCGCAATCTTTTTTTGGACGGCAACAGCTTCGAACGGAGCCGCAGTGTCGACAAATTGAACCTCGTCGGCGATTTGGTATTGGGCGCTGCAATTACCTTCGATTCCTTCCGCCTCGCCTTCACGCATGACATTCGCACCAAAGAGTACAAAACTCAGCCGGCTCAGGACCAATTTGGCGCCGTCGACCTGACCTTCAGGTTCTAACGTTCGCTAACCGTCGAGCTTGACGGAAGGCTTCTCGCGCAAACGCGCCTGACGGTCGGAGCCGACGGTTGCGTGACGGGACAGGGGACCCCTAGAATTTGCAACGGGATGTCCGGAGAACGCCATGTTCAGGCGGGTATTGATTGCCAATCGCGGCGAAATCGCAATCCGCGTGGCCCGCGCGGCGACGTCGCTCGGCATCGAGTCGGTGAGCGTCTTCGCGCCCGTCGATGCCCTTTCGCTTCACACGCGCCTCACTTCGAAAGCCGTGCCCATCGGCAAAGCTTCGGAGCATCCGGTGCAAAGCTATCTCGACATCGAGGCGCTCATCGCGGCAGGCAAGAGTGCGGGCTGCGACTGCGTGCATCCCGGTTATGGTTTTCTCTCGGAGAACGCAGCCTTCGCAAAGCGCTGCATCGAGGAAGGGTTTGCCTTTATTGGACCGAGGCCAGAAACGCTTGCGCTGTTTGGCGACAAGACCCGGGCGCGAACGCTAGCGCAGACGAACGACATTCCAATAATTCCCGGTTCGAAGATTCTGGCGACGGTGGACGAGGCGAAGGCCGCGGCGGACCGCATTGGCTATCCCGTCATGCTCAAGGCTGCGGCTGGTGGAGGTGGGCGCGGTTTGAGGGTCGTCGAAAATGCGCGCGACATGGCCGACGGTTTCGCGCGCTGTCAGAGCGAGGCGCAGAGTGCATTCGGCGACGGCTCCGTCTTTGTCGAGAAGCTGATCTTTCGGCCACGGCACGTGGAGGTGCAGATTTTGGGAGATGGCCAGGGCAACGTGGTCCATCTTTACGAGCGAGATTGCTCTGTTCAGAGTCGAAATCAAAAGTTCATTGAGGTTGCGCCGGCACCCGGGCTTGAACCCAAATTGCGGCAACGCGTCTTTCTCGACGCCCTGAAAATCGCAAAGCACGCCAATTACTCGAACGCCGGAACAGTCGAGTTCCTGATCGATCCCGAGCGAGACGAGCACTATTTCATCGAGTGCAATCCGCGCATCCAGGTCGAGCATACGGTCACGGAGGTCGTCACCGGCGTTGATCTTGTCGAAGCGCAGTTTCAGCTTGCGTCAGGTTTGACGTTGAAGGAACTCGGTCTCGGCGATCAGTCCAAGGTGCCGCTGCATGGGTTCGCCGTCCAGGCGCGCATCCTGGCGACCGGTCCCGGAACGATCACAGCCTATCGGGAACCCACCGGCCCCGGCGTGCGAGTCGATTCCTGCGGCTATCTCGGGCTTGCGCCACCACCGCAATTCGATCCGATGTTCGCAAAACTCATTTGCGAGTCGAATTCGACTGGTACGTTCGTTTCTGCCGTCGATCGTGCTCTTCGGGCGCTTGACGAATTTCACATCGAAGGGCTTCCGAACAACCTTGCCCAGCTCGGCGCCATTCTTTCGAACCCCACTTTTCGTGCCGGCGATGCGCGAACGACGCTGCTTGCCGAGAATCCAGATATCGCTAATGCCGCCGCCGCAAAGGCGCCCTCGGTTCCACTGGCGCTTCTGGGACAGCAGGCCCTGGCCCTGGGTCGAGGCAAAAGCGCCCCGCCGCGACCCGCTGCCTCATCATCGCTTCGCGTCAAGGAAGGCGATGAAGCGATCGAGTGTCCGGTTTCCGGTACGGTGGTCGAGGTCACGGTCGAGATCGGCGCAACGGTCGATGCCGGCGACACGCTTCTCGTTTTGAGCGCAATGAAGATGGAAACGGCGATCACTGCGCCGGTAGCCGGCGTGGTGACCGGTATCGGCGCAGGCAAAGCAGGCGAGGTAGTTATTGAGGGGCAAATCCTCGCGACAATCGAGCCGAGAGCTGATGGGACCACGGCTCAGGCTCCGCGAATCTATGGCGAGGACTCCTGGGCGCCGCTGCTTGCAGAGGTCCGGTCGCTGCAGAACATGGCGCATCGGCGCTTCGCCCCTGATTCCAAAGATCCGGGTGTGATCCGCCAGCGCAGCCGCGGCAAGCTTACTTGTCGCGAGCGCATCGATCTTCTGCTCGACAAGGGAAGTTTCCGCGAGGTTGGAAGTCTCGCGGGCTTCGTCAATTACGACGGCGGGGGAGGCGTATCCGATTTCACGCCGGCCAATCATGTGGGCGGATGGGGCACGATTGCGCGCAGAACCAGTATCGTGTGCGCCGACGACTTTACATCGCGTGGCGGCCATGCAGACGGAGCCATCGGTCAGAAGAGTCGGTACCTTGACCAACTCTCGCTCGAGTTTCGCTGCCCTTCAATTCGCCTGCTCGACGGCTCTTCCGGCGGCGGCAGTGTCGCCGCGATGGTGCCGCAGCAGCAAAGGGAGGGAGAGAGCACCGCGAAGGAGAGCTCCGGTGCGATCACGGCGGGACGGCCCCGCGTCGCAGGAAGCGGCGGATCGTTCCTGCCGGGCCATCTTGGCAGTTCGATGTATGCCGAACAGCTCAGCACTGTGCCGGTGGTGAATGTGCTGCTTGGCAGCGTTGTTGGAATTGGTGCCGCGAAAGCGGTGCTCGGCCACTTCTCCGTCATGGTCAAGGACGTTGCGCAACTTTTCGTCGCCGGTCCGCCGATCGTGAGCCATGCCATGGGCTATGAGATCACGAAGGAAGACCTTGGAGGCTGGCACATCCATTGTCGCAATGGTTCGGTCGACAATCTCGCCGAAAACGAGGAAGACGCTTTCGCCCAAACCAAGCGGTTCCTCTCCTATCTTCCGTCAAGCGTGTTCGAGGTTCCCCCGGTGCTTCCGCCAGATCCGTCGGACCCGCCCGATCGGCGCGACGAGGAACTCTTCACCATCGTTCCGCGCAAACGGACGACGACGTTCGATATGCGCCGCGCCATCCGCCTGATGGCGGACAAGGGCTCGTTTTTCGAGATCGGTCCGCTATGGGGCACCGACCAGATCACCGGCTTCGTCCGCTTCAACGGCTACCCTATGGGAGTCATCGCATCCGACAGCCGACACGTGAACGGCGGCGCGTTGACCGCGGACGGTTGCGACAAACTCCGGCGGCATCTGGATGTGTGCGACGTTTTCCACCTGCCATTGCTGAATTTGAACGACAATCCGGGATTCGCGGTCGGCCTCGAGCACGAGGTCGCGGGCACGATCCGCAAAGGCGGCGAATGGATGATTGCATTTGCGCAGACGACGATGCCGATCTTCACCGTCATCATGCGTCGCAGTTTCGGTGTCGCAGGCAACAATTTCGCGTCGCCGAGAGCAGGAAGCAGCGCGAGAGTCGTTTGGCCGGCAGCCGATGTCGGCGGCATACCGCCAGAAGGCGGCATCGAGGCTGCCTATAAACGTCAACTCGCCGAGGCCAAAGATCCTGCAGCGCTGCGCGCCGAGATCAATGCCCGCATCGAGAGCGCGCGCGGGCCGATGGGACCGCTGAACAAGTTTCAGATGGAGGAGATGATCGATCCGCGCGAGACGCGAAAACTTGTGTGTGAGTGGCTCGAGAATGCGTGGCGCGTTGTCTCGCAGCCCGCACGTCTTGTCCCGCGCGCATTGCAGTTTCGTCCCTGAACCTCAGGGTGCACGCCGCCAGCCCTGTTTCGCGCACGTGATCCATGGCTTAGGGCGAAACCTGCATCCGCAAACGTGCAGCGCGTGCATGACTCACTTGCTTAACGTGGCGGCCGCCGCCCTCGGTTTCACACGAATGTGACGATCCCCGACCAGCCAAGAGTGGTGAAATCACGCCGTTCGGGTGGCAAGCGGCGACCCCGCGCAGAAAAATGGGACGGATCGGTTGGCCGGACCGTTCCCAAAGCAGGGCGCTGCGCCGGTGAAGAGAGGTTGCGATGCGCGTACTGACGAGCGCAGGCCTAAAGAGTCCGGCGGCTGTCGCGGTCGGCGTTGCCGTAACACTTCTGTTTGGCCTGTTCGCGCTCTACAGCTTGCCGGTCCAACTCTTTCCCGACATCGACCGGCCACAGATCGGCATCCAGACAGACTGGCGTTCTGAGACGCCGCGCGAAGTTGAAGCTCAGTTGGTCGAGCCGGAAGAGGAAGTGCTCCAAGGTCTGCCCGGCTTGCAGGAAATGGACGGCTTCGCCAATTCCGGCGGCGGATATGTGCAACTCACATTCGCGCTCGGAACCGACATGAAGAACACGCTGGTGGATGTGATCGGGCGATTGAATCGCCTACCGCCTCTGCCGGCGGACGCACAAAAGCCCTTTGTTCAACTGGCAAGCACGCAAGATGCAAATGCGCTTCTTCTCTACGTCTTCATGCAAAAGCTACCGGGCAACAAGCGCGACGTGAATTCATATGTCAGTTTTCTGAAAGAGACCGTGATTCCGAGGCTGGAATCCATTCCCGGAGTCGGGTCCGTTCAAATCAATGCCAACGGCGGCGTGGACGAAATCGACATCCAGTTTGATCCACTGCGCGCTGCCGAACTCGGCGTCCAGATTCCCAAGATGGCCCAGCAGCTCAGCGGGGCTGAGGATGTTTCGGGCGGCACGATCGACGTCGGGCGTCGGCGCTACGGCCTTTCGCTGCGTGGACGTTATTCGGTCGACGCTCTGAAAAACCTCATACTGGAGTGGCGCTCAGGCAAACCCGTGCATCTTGGAGACATTGCCGACGTTCATATCGGCCGCAGCAAGGCGCAAGGCTTTGCCTATCAGAACGGAAATCCCGCGCTTGGATTGCAAGTCTTTCGTGCCTCCGGAGCCAATGTTCTGTCCACCGTCAACGCGGTGAAAGCGGAGCTTCAGTCCATCAACAACGGACCGGCGCGTGTGCAGCACGTCACGCTCCAATATTCCTTCGATCCGTCGCACTTCATCAATCAGGCCATGTCGATGGTCACGTCGGACTTGATCCTGGGCATATTGCTTGCTGTCGGTGTGCTGTGGTTCTTCATGCGCGAATGGCGCGGCACTCTTATAATTTCGTCGGCGATTCCCATCTGCTTGTTTGCCGTTCTTGTTCTGCTGAACCTGACCGGGCGAACCCTGAATGTCGTTTCGCTCGCGGGGCTCGCCTTTGCGACGGGCATCGTCCTTGACGCGGCGATCGTCGCATTTGAGAACATTCTGCGCCTGCGCGAACACGGCATGGATTCGGGAAAAGCCGCGCAGGTGGGCACGGATCAGGTATGGGGTGCGTTGCTAGCCTCGACCGCCACGAACGTCGCGATTTTCCTTCCCGTCATTTTTCTGAAGGATGTCGAAGGCCAGTTGTTCGCCGATCTCTCACTCACCATCGCTTTTGCGGTCTTCGTCTCGCTCATCGTCGCAGTCACGGTGGTGCCGGTGGCCTCGAGCCTGTTCCTGAAAGTCGACCCCAAGAAAGCCGATCTTTCCAGTGTCTGGCGCGGGATCACGAACTACGTGATGGGTCTGACCGATACTCCGCGCAAGCGCGGCATCTGGATCGGGGGCCTGATTTTTGGCTCGGCGCTCGGCACATGGCTTCTTCTGCCGAGCCTGCAATATCTGCCGCAAGTGAAGCGTGCCGCGATCGACGGGTTTATTCAGATCCCGGCCAGCGCCACGGTCGATGTTGTCGAACGCGAAATTGCCCGACCGATCATTGACCGACTCACGCCTTATATGAACGGGACGAAGCAGCCGAAACTTCTCAACTACTATGTCAAAATGGACGGACCTGGCTTCATGGACATGGCCGCCCGGGTGCCGAACGACGAAGACTTCCCGAAACTTGAGCAGATTGTAAGGAACGACGTCTTGCGCGATCTGCCTGACGCTCAAGGGTTCGCTCAGATGGGAAGCCTGTTCGGCGGGTTCGACCAGGGCGGCGGCATTTCGATCAACATTCAGTCGAACGATGCGAACGCGATGAGAACCGCCGCCAAGACCGGATTTGATTTGCTGACCAAGAGATTTCCGGACGCGGTGGTCAATACCAACCCGACGCTGGATTACGATCAGCCGCAGCTGAGGCTGCTGCCTGACGATCGCTCGATTGCGGAGGTCGGTTGGACTCGCACCGACGTCGGAACGATACTGCAAGCATTGGGCGAAGGAGCGTATGTCGGGCAACGTTTTGACGGCGAACGTCAACTCTTCCTGATCTTGAAAGCTCAGCCACTCGCATCGCCCGGTGCGGTGAATGCGACGCCTCTGGCCACGCCGAACGGCAACGTCGTGTCGTTCGGTCACCTCGTAACGATGCAGCAGACGCTTGCTCCAAGTGGAATCTACCGCCTGGGCCGGCGCCGCACCTTTGCGTTGAACCTGCAGCCGCCGCGAGGGATGGCTCTGCAAGATGCGCTCACCATCGTGCGCAACGAGATCGAGCCGAAAATTCGCAAACTCCTTCCGTCAGACGGAAGCGTGACATACGGCGCGGCGGCCAATCACCTCGACAACGCCATGTGGAGCATGGGGAAGAACTTCGCGCTCGCCATATTGCTGCTGTTTCTGATCATGGCTGCGCTCTTCAAGTCTGTGCGCGATGCCGCAATCGCGACGATTGCGCTGCCTTTGGGAACGGTTGGCGGCATGGCGGCATTGCGTATCCTGGGGCTGTTCGTATTTCAGCCGCTCGATCTGTTGACGATGATCGGTTTCATCATTGTCCTGGGACTGGTCGTGAACAACACAATCCTGCTTGTGGCGCGCACGCGGCAGGCCGAGGCAGAGGGCATGACGCGGGTCGATGCGGTCCGCTCTAGCCTGGAGACGCGTCTTCGGCCGATCTTCTCCAGCACTTTGACGGCGATCTTCGGGATGCTGCCTCTGGTGATCGTCCCGGGACCAGGCGCTGAAATCTACCGCGGGTTGGGAGCGGTGATCGTCGGTGGTATTCTTGTCAGCCATGTCTTTACGCTTGTCCTCATGCCCGCCATGCTCCGCTTGGGCGAGCGATCCGAAGATCTAAGTTTGGCGCCCATCACACCGATACTCCGGAGGGCTGCGTGATTTCACGGAAGAGTATCACTCGAATCTGGCGTGCAGGTTTTTCGGCGGCCGCGATCAGCGCCAGCCTTGTGTCGGCGTCGTGGGCGCAGCGCGCAACCGATCCTCCGACGGTCGGAGTCGTCGTGGCGCGAATCGTCCGGATGGCACCGACCATGCCGGTCCCTGGCACGGTCGTGTCACGCAGCGATTCGCAATTGGCCTCCGAAGTTGAAGGCAGAGTCGCCTGGGTTGCCGATGTGGGAACGATCGCGGCGGCAAACGATGTGGTGGCGCGCATCGACAGCAGTCTTGCCGGGCTCCAATTGGCCTCCGACAGGGCCAACGTCGCCCGCCTGTCGGCGGAACTCAGATTTGATCGCGATCAAGCGACGCGCATGGACAACCTGTTCAAGCAAAATGCGATCGCCAAAAGCACGCGCGACCAGGCCCAATCGACCCGCGATATGGCGGTGGCCGCTCTGGCGCAGGCGCAGGCCGCTTTGAAGAAGAGCGAGTATCAGTTCTCGCATAGCGATATACGGGCGCCCTTTCCCGGCCGCGTCGTCGCCCGTCTCATCAACCCCGGCGAGTATGCGGTTGCCGGAAAGCCGATCGTACGCCTCGTTGACGTCGGCTCTCTCGAAGTCAGCGCGCAGGTGCCGATCGACTCGACGAGATATGTCCATGAAACATCGCCACTGACCGTGGAAATCGAGGGCAAACTCTTCGCGGCAGTCGTGCGCGCCATTGTACCGGTTGGCGACATTGTGAGCCGTACCATCGAGTTGCGGCTCGTATTGCCCACAGGCGCCGGCCTCGTGGGCGACGCGGCCAAGGTTCTGATCCCCTCGTCGCTTCCGCGCGATGTGATGGCAGTGTCGCGAGACGCGCTCATCCTGAGGGAGGACAACACCTACATCTTCAAGGTTGATTCCAAGGGCCTCGCGCGGCGCATCGCGGTCGAAGTCGGCGCCGAACAAGGAACACTGGTGGAGATCAAGGGACTCATCGGCCCAGGGGAGAGCGTCATCGTCCGCGGGGCAGAACGGCTCGAGCCGGGTCAGAAAGTACGCGCAGTTCGCGTAAGTTGAATGCTCGGCCACGGCTTAGCGCAGCGCGATCAGTGCTCGCACGCGGTCCTGGACAAAGCTGTTCCACTCCTGCTCGCCAATGCGGTGCGGCAGAAGCGTCTCCATGTGCATCAGGCCCATGATGAACACCATGACGGCGCTGGCCAGCATCTCGGCATTCAGGGAGCGATCGATATCGCCGTTGCTCTGGGCGGCCGTGATGGCGGAGGACATCTGCTCGATCGTGCGATCAAGCGACTGTCTCAGCATTCGGCGGACCTTTGGATGCCTGGCGGAGGCGGAGTGAATCTCGAGCGCAAGCTGGCGCAAAAGCTTGAGCCTGGGCGTTGTGTACATGGCGACGATCGAGGGCAGGGGCGCAGCCGCCGATGTCGAGTCGAGCGCTTCAGGCAAGGGAACCGATTGAACGGTCCGACTGACGACTTCGAAGAAGAGATCGTCCTTGCTGTCGAAGTGCTTGTAGATTGCGCCCGCCGTGATGCCGCTCGCCTTCGCAATCGCGGGCATCGACACGCCGCCGAAACCATGCCTCGCAAAAAGGTCCTGCGCGGACGTCAAGATCCGATTTCGTGTCGAGCGGGATCGCACAGTGGGGCCGTCGTGATCGGCGGTGCCGTCCATCGGAGCGCTGACGCGGGTTTTCAAGTTTGAGCGTTTGGCCGGCATCTGCAAGAGATATTCGATTCCGGTTGACAAGTAAATGATCATTTACTAAGTGTGCTACCAGGTAAATGATCATTTACTCTGGATCAGAACTTCGGGGTGAGACCGCCATGAGCCGAACCACCGTCGTCACTGGCGCCGCATCCGGGATAGGAGCCGCAACTGCCCTGTATTTGCGGGCGCGCGGCAGCAGAGTCATCACCTCGGACCTGCATCATGCCGATGTGATCGCAGACCTCGCCACAGAGGCGGGGCGCGCCGCATTGATCGAGGGCGTCAGGCGGCTTTCGGGTGGCCGGATAGACGCAGTCATTGCAAATGCCGGCGGCGGTCCACCGCAGACCAGCATCCAGTTGAATTTTTTCGGGTCCGTTGCAACCCTGGACGGATTGCGTCCGCTGTTGGCAGACAGTCCCGCACCGCGTGCGGTCGCCGTTTCTTCGGTGGCAGCACTGCGGCCGCCCAATCCGTCGATTGCGGAAGCATGCCTGCGCCTGGATGAACCGGCGGCGCTGGCGGCTGCGCGCAGCATGGTTTCGCGTGACGGCGGGCCACCGTCTGCTACAAGCGGAACGCCCGACGAGGCGCAAATTCCCCTCGAACTATACGGCAGCGCAAAATATTCGCTGCAACGCTGGTGTCGGCAGCAAGCGCCGAAAACGCAGTGGGCCGGTGCCGGAATTGCGCTCAATGTCGTCGCTCTCGGTTTCTATGACACACCGGCCGCCGCATATGTGCTTTCGGAGCCGAGTGCCCGCGCTGCCGCAGGTGGGATGGTACCGCTGCGTGGGGCTTTTCCAGGTCGCGCGGAAGAAGCGGCGGCAATTCTGGCATGGTGTGTCAGCGGCGAAAATTCACAAATGACGGGACAGGTCTTGTACGCCGATGGCGGACTGGAATGTCGCGCACGAGCCGAGTCATCGCCATGAAGCTTGAATCCCTGTTCAGGTTTGCAAGGGAGGTCGTCGTCAACATCGCGCTTCCCTTCGCGATCTATCGGTTGACCCACGACTATCTTGGCGACGTGAACGCTTTGATCGCGTCTTCCGCACCGCCGACGCTTTGGAGCATTGCCGAGTTTATTCGCCATCGCCGGGCCGATGCGCTTTCGCTTCTCGTGCTCTTCGGGATCGCGCTTTCGCTTCTGGCTTATTTGGGCGGCGGGTCGGTGCGTCTGCTCCAATTGCGCGAAAGGCTCGTGACGATCATTGTCGCTTTCGTCTTTCTCGGTTCGGCCGCCATCGGCCGGCCCTTGATGTACGAGTTGGTGCGGGCTTTCCTGGCGCGCTCCAAGAGCCCCGAGTTGGAACGGGTGGAATCTCTGCGCGACAACAGCTTTTTCAAGCGCGGGATGACGATCATGACCCTCGTCTGGGGATTTGGACTCCTGGCGGACGCTGCGTTGTCGATCCTGCTCGTCTTCGTCCTGCCGATTTCGTATTACCTCGTCGTCAGCCCCATTGTCGGTTATGCGACGATCGGATCGCTGACGCTCTGGAATGTCTGGTTCGGAAGAAGAATGCGGCGGAGCGGTGAGGCCCGATTGGCGGCCCAGCGCGCTTCGTTGGGTGCTGCGGGCGCCGAAAATTCGTGAGACGCCTTCCGCGGCCTTATTCGGCCCAGCCGGATCTCTATCGACCGATGCTCCGCGTGAGAAGATCGTCGGTCACGGTCATGGTGAAAATCGGTTCGCCGCTGGTCGGCGTTTCCGCGATCGCATCGACAAAGGCGGCCCGTGTTTCGGGATCGTCATAGACCATCTTCTGAGCGAACGCCTTCTGCCAGGTCAGCTCGTCCGGCCATTCGGCATAGCCGACAAAGCGTCCGTCGCGATCGCGGTGCAGCCGGGAGCCATAGCTGCCGTATTTTTCCGTGATCAATTCCGTGCCGCGCCGCCAGGCCTTGCGGAATTGCTCTTCCTTTCCGGGATGCACCCGCCACCAATAAAGCGCAACGAACATCGATCTCTCCTTTCGGCCCCGCCATACCGCAGGCGTCCGCTGCGGCCGCCGCAACGCGATGTTGCCTCAAGCGCCTTCGAGGCGAGGCGCGCGCGTGAATCCGCCTACGGCACGTTCGATCTGTCCAGAGATTTTCAGCAATCGGGCTTCGTCGCCAAAGGGTGCAGCCAGCTGAACACCGACAGGCAATCCCTCGACCGACCAATGCAGCGGCAGAGAGATCGCCGGCTGTCCGGTCGCGTTGTACAAGCTCGTGAAGCCCCAAAAGGAACGGAAATGCTCGCCATACGTCTCGGCATCGTCGCTGTTCGTATCCAGGTATCCCAAGGGGACAGGCGGCTGCAGAAGAGTCGGGCTCAGGATCAAATCGTATCTCTCGAAGAACGACTCTATCTGCCGACCGACGGCGTGAACATGATGGACAGCTCTTGCGTACAATTCCGCGCTCAGAGACCGGCCAATCGTAGCCAGGCGATAGGTGAGTCGCTCAACGCACTCGGGGCCAAGTTCAACGCCCACGGCTTCGGCCCGGGCGTGGATCGTGTTGGCGACGTTGGCAAGAACCAGCGTATCGGTCGCTCGCGTGAATTGCGTTCTGTCGAATTTGGGACTCACCGTCTCTATTTTATGTCCCAACGACGTCAAAAGCTCGGCGCTGCGCCGCACGGCTTCGTGACATTCGGGGTGCACGGCGCCACCACTGACCGGCTCCAGATCGATCGCGATGCGCAAGGGCTGAGGGTCTGTCGAAACCGCATCGACAAAATGCCCTGAAAACGTCGGCGGGTGATAGGGATCGCCTCTGGCGGGGCCATGGCTGACGTCGAGCAGCAGTGCGCTGTCGCGAACCGAGCGCGACACCACGTGCCCGACGGCCATCCCGCCCCAACCCTCACCCGTGTCCGGCCCGAGCGGGGTCCGTGCGCGCGTCGGCTTGAGCCCGACCAGACCGCAGCACGAAGCCGGAATCCTGATCGAGCCGCCGCCATCCGTCGCATGGGCAGCCGGAACGATTCCCGCGGCGACGGCCGCCGCGGCTCCGCCGCTCGAGCCGCCTGAGGTTCGCGACAAGTCCCAAGGATTGCGGCACGGACCAAGCAATACCGACTCCGTCGCCGCCGCCAGTCCGACTTCCGGCGTGTTGGACTTGCCAAGGATCAAGAGCCCGGCGTTGCGGTAGCGTGTGACGATCTCGGAGTCGTGGTCTGGGACGAAGTGTTCCCATAGTCGGCTGCCGAAACTGCACCGCACGCCTTTCACAAAGTTCAGGTCCTTGATGAGGAAGGGTACGCCAGCCAACCTGCCCGAGACACCGCCGCGCGCCGTTTCGAGCGCTTCGTCATACATCGAGGTCACGATGGCGTTGATTTTTGGATTGATCGATTGCGCGCGCGTGATCGCGGCAACCGTCACGTCCTCCGCACTGACGGCTCGCTTCTGAATCAGATCGGCCAGCGCCGTCGCGTCCTGCTGCAGATAGTCGCTCTGGTTCATCGGATTTCTCCCAAGCAAACGAGAGAAATTAGGTCATAGTCCGTTACCGGCGCAAAGCAGACGCTCCGCGATAGCGTTGTTGGGCGAGCTTTAATTGCCCCCGGGTTGGCCGCTTCCAACATTTTGCGCGTGTCCAATGAGATCGCGCGAATCGACGCCTTGTCGGATCCAATTGCGCCGGGTCTGACACACGGTCGACGGCAGCATCGACCCGGTCAATTTCTCCTTCAGACAGATGATCTGGTCCGGATCCTTTGTCGCCATCGGGTCTGCGACGTTATTGGCATTCGTGGCCACGGCCGGCGCCGGCACGTTGCTCGTGGCGGGCGGCGCCGCCACGGGTGGCACAGGGCTCGGGGGAACCGTTGGGGACACTTGCGCGATCGCGCCCGCGCTCGAAATGGCGACACTCGACGCAAGAACAATCACCAGCCAGCTTCTTTGCATGACACCCCCAGTAAGTGCGCCGATCATGCGTAGCATGCGTATTGCGAAGAGTCCAAGCGGCCGAGGGGCACGAATTGCCCGCGCGATTTCTCAACACAGGAAGCCGAACGGCTCCCTAGGATCGCTTATAGGTATCTTCGAAGGTCCGTGGCGGACGAGCGCTCACCCCGCTCCGATGCCAAGATAAAATGCGCCGATTGCACCGACGACGAGCAATACGATGATCGCCGCAACGACCTTGAAGATTCTTGCGCTCGAGTCCGTTTCGAATTCCGGCGCATAGGTCCTTCGTAAGTCAGTCATGGCGGTCTTCCCTGCTTACGTCCCAATAGAAGCCAACGAGCGGCTTGGAGAATGGTTTCGCCGTGCCGCGCAAGTAGTGAGACAAAATTGTGATCTGCACACAGGCAGTTGATCTGTCTCTAGGATTTGCGATGAAGGCCTCGCCAATGGCTGCAACTAAGAGCAGAGATCAGCGTTTTTTCTCAGGTGAAGGAAGGAAAATATCTCCGCGGGGCCGTGCTAAAAGTGCGAGGTATGCGATGCTGCTATATCAAGCTGCTATTGACCAGGTCGATCGCCGACAGTTGATCCAGATTGGCGACAAATTGGCCGACATCGAGACGCAGGCGAACGGCAAATATCCCATCCGCCAATTCAGCCTTTTTGAGCGTGCAAAGCCCGGTGAACCCGCGACTGGCGCAATTGATCTCTGGATCGCTTTCGAGGACAGCTTGACCGCGACGCAGTATTCGCAACTTGAGCAGGAGATCGCGGACGCACTCGAGCGAAGTCCGGCGATTGCCAACGCCCACTCTCGCCCGCGAATGGTGGAGAGGCTCACGCGTCTTTGAAGACGCGAGGCTAGATTCTTTGCATTTCATGCACCGCCCGCTCAAGCGGCGCGGACGAGACGGACATCGGGCCCGAGTAAGGCTCGTCCATGTCGATGATCAGAAAAACCGCCGCCGAAACCAGAAACGCGGCCAGGCAAAGGCTTGCGAGAACCAGGGAGTTTCGCGGAGCGAGATAGGCAAAGCTCGCGAACATCAGGGTCAACCAGGCGCCGAGTAGAACCAGAAGAGGGACCGGAATGGCGCCTTGCGCGTCTTCAAGCAAGGTCCAGCGAAGTCTGTTGATTTGTTCGAGTTGCTGGTGCGCATCGTTCGAGAGCGTGAGGTGCTGGTTATCTCCCGGCTTAAGCCGCGCAAGGCTATCCCCCACGGCATAGAGCAGTTGTTCCGACTTCAAATCGGAATTTCCGCCTTCACCGCCGGCCGCGTTACGGTCGAGCGTATCGTGCAAATAGACTTGGAACTGGTGCCGCGCAGTATCGGCATCGTGTCCATAGCGAAAGAGCGTGCGATCGAGCAAGACAGAGGCCGCGGCAAACTGATGGAGGTCGCGATCCGCCGTATCAAAGGTCCCTTTCGCAGAACTGATCAACAGGCCCAAGGCAAGCGACGTCATGACTGTGAAGAGGTTGGCGATGAGCCTGACGGTTGCCGCTGTTCCTGCGTGGCTATGCGATTCCGGCAAAGCGTCTTGAAAAAACAACACGCCCAGCGACGCAATCAGCAGAGCTGCGAGCAATATGACGGGAGCTGTCCACTGATCCATTTTGCCCCGCCCCCAAATCGCACGACGCATGCTTTGTGGTGATCGTAGCACCAATTCGCCGCGCGTCGTCCAGCGGGCAAGCATCGGACTCTCCGCCACATCTCTGTCTCGCAACTCGAAGGAAGCATGCTAAGCTCGGCGAAACACCGATGGGGGGAAAGCAGATGGTCATGAAATTGGGTGTGGCAGCGGCCATTGCCGCATTGATCTCCCTCAGCGCATCGGCAGCGGCCGATACCGCAGCGACAACGGCTGCCATCTCCGATCCAAGCCGACCCGCCGCTGACACGGCACGTGACGCCGCACGAAAGCCAGCAGCGATGGTGGAATTCGCCGGGATGAAGCCTGGTGATACGGTACTCGAGTTGCTGCCCGGGGGAGGCTATTTCACGCGCATTTTTTCGAAGGTGGTCGGGCCGAAGGGAAAACTCTATGCGGCCGTACCCGACGCCAAGGGGGCCGATGCCGAGCCGGCGGCGGCGGCCATCGCGGCTGAGTCCGGATATGCCAACGTTTCGGTGGTGCCGATCGCGCCGCTTCCAGCGCTGCCGCCGCTCGATATCGTCTGGACGTCGTGGAACTATCACGATCTGCATCTGAGCCGCGTGCATGCCGACATGGCGGTTGTGGACAAGCAATGGTTCAGCATGCTCAAGCCGGGTGGCGTGGTCGTGATCGTCGATCATGCCGCGCTGCCGGGTTCGCCGGCGGTGGAGACCGCGGACAAGCTTCATCGTATCGATCCAGCCGTGGTCAAGGCCGAGATGACGGCAGCGGGCTTCACGTTCGACGGCGAGACCAATGTTCTCGCCAACCCGGCCGACCCGCACACCGCAATCGTCTTCGACCCTTCCATTCGCGGAAAGACCGATCAGTTCGCGTATCGCTTCAAGAAACCGCAATAATTCGCGGAGCCTTGCTCTTTTCTTAGAGAAAACGCGACTCGGCGGACGGCGTCAGACGTGAACGCCGCCAAGCGCGCCGAGCAGCCAGAGCACCAGCAATACGATAATGAGCGTGCCGAGGACGCCACCAAGGCCGGCGCCGCCGAAGCGATTGTAGCCATAGTAGCCGCCACCGCCGAACAGCAGCACGAGCACCACGATAATCAACAGCAGAGTCATATATTCACCTATTCAAATATGGATCAAAAATCGTCGTTCGACAGGCCAGGCACAACCGTCAGCTCGCGCTGCGCCTGCGGTCCAGTCCAGGATGAACCAAATGGAATTATTCGCGGTCGCGAAGGTCGCGTAATTTATCTTTCGCCTCGCCTACGACCTTCTCGGCTTTTCCCTTCGCCTTATCGAGTTTTCCCTCGGTCTTCAGCTTGGTATCGCCTGTAATTTTCCCGGCGCCTTCTTTTGCGGCGCCTTTGGCCTCGTCAGCCATTCCTTTGATTTTGTCGTGGTCCATCGACCTCTCCAGCGTTCTCCACCCAATGACAACGCTCCGGTTCAACCGGCGTTCCCAATGTCAGCCCATGCCTCTCGGGAACATTGATTTGAGTTCCCATCACTATGCGGATGCGCGTTCGTGCAAGGACACCTTGGGACTCTGTCGACGGCTAGGGTGTTCTGGATTTGGCCGGCATCGGCTGGTCCGGCTTCAAGAGAGATGTCAGAAGCCCAGAGTCAAAGGTCAGTATCCAGCCAAGCGTGACGGCGATGAACAGAGCAAGGCTGCTCACGGCGGTGGGCCAAATCCTTTGATGCTCATCCATGGATCGCCGGTCTCCGTCATCTTGCCCCTAAAAGGGCAGTAGATAGTGGTGCCAGCGGTTAGATCGAATTTACGCGCATATGGGCGCGTCACACTGCGGCTCTTGCCCGCTGACTTTGAAGCAACTCTCCACTCGGAGCTTGGTTCCTGCGTCGCTGGGTGAAACTTTGTCGCGGCGTTACGACTGAGTTCCGCTCATCGCAAATTCGAACCGGCAACGCAATCCATCGGTCTCGAAGCACAGTTCGGTCCTGGCGTCGCGCTCGCGCGCGACGGCTTGACTGATCACGCGGCTGCCGAAGCCGTGGCGCGCAGGGTTGGGCCTGACGCGCTTTCCTCCGGTCTCCTTCCAGACGATCTCAACGCGATGCGCGCCTTCCGTTGCCTGGATCGACCATGCGATGACGACCCGGCCGTTCTCCGCTTTTAACGCTCCGTACTTCAGGGAATTGGTCGCCAATTCATGGAAGGCAAGTGCCAAACCGGCGGCGGTTTGCTCGGAAAGCACAAGCCGCGGCCCTTCGAAGGTCAAGCGACTGGACCCATTCGAGTCTCCGAAAGGCTTCAATACCTTTTCAATCAACTGGTTGAGTTCGACGTTTCGCTTCGGCGAACCGAGGGTCAGTTCGCCCGTCGACAACAGCGCGCGTACGCGTCCCAGGAAGTCGTTGACAAAGGCATCGACGGCCGGCACGTCGCGCGGGCGGGACTGCCTGGCCAGCGCCTCGATCACGGCGGAAAGATTTTTCACCCGATGCCGCATCTCGCCCAGCAGCAGTTCCTGCTGTTCGGCGGCGCGCTTGCGCTCGGTGATGTCGCGCGCAACCTTGGACGCCCCGATGATCGTACCGTCCGGACCTCTGATCGGCGACACCGTCAGCGAAATATCGATCAGGCTGCCATCCTTGCGCCGCCGCACCGTCTCATAATGATCGATCTTTTCGCCGCGGCGCAGCCGCGACAGGATCATCGGCTCTTCGTCGGGCCGGTCCTCGGGGATCAGCATGGCGACCGAGCGGCCAATGATTTCGTCGGCGGTATAACCGAAGAGACGTTGGCAGCCGCCATTCCAACTCATGATGATACCGTCCAGGTTCTTGGAGAGGATGGCATCATCAGAGGATTCGACGATCGCGGCGAGGCGAACCGCAAGTTCTTCAGCTCGCGTGCGTTCGGACAAATCGAGGATGAAATTCACCGCGCCGACGAACGATCCTTCAGGACTGTACAAGGGCGTTGGATGCGGCAAGCAGCGTATCCGCGTTCCATCCGGCCGTTCGACGATCACTTCCATACCGCGGATTGGGCGGTTTTCCTTTATTGCGAGCGCCACTGGACTTTCATCCAGCGGTAATTCACGGCCATCGGGCCAAAAGAGCTTTTTGGCTCCGCTCCATTTGGTCGAGCCGAGCTCTGGGCTGCCGCCCCATAGCGCGGCGGCGGCTTCGTTGAAATAGGTGATCCGGCCTTCCGTATCAGTCGCGTAGACTGCCGATGGGAGTTCGTCGAGAATTGTTCGAAAATAGCCCTCCGTTTGCGCGAAGCGCTCGTTCGCAATGGATGACAGCGTGAGGGTGAACCTCAAGCCCAAACTATCGGACTCGATACGAAGCTCGGCGTCCATCGCTTCTGCCAAGGCGCGAATTTTTTTGAAACCCGCTCCAGCATCGCGATAGGGATCCATATTCTCCGGCAGCCCGACGCCGTCATCGCCGATTTCGACGACCACACGACCGTCAGCAAACCGGCGACACTCTATCGTGACTTCAACGGCTATGCCGCTCGGATGGGCGTGCTTGAGCGCGTTCGCAACGACCTCGTGAGTCAAAAGACTGATTTGCCGGGCTTGGTCCAGGGAGACCAGGCAGCCGGATGTCGGGCGATGAAGGAGGCGTAGCCGCGGCTCCCGCGCAAACGACGTTTGGTGCGCGCGCAAAAGATGGCCCGCGAGGTCGACGCCGCTCATTGCCGGCGGACCTGTTGTGGCGCTCGGAAGTCCTTTCGCAGATGTATCGAGTCTGATTTGCGTTCCATCGCATGATTGTGGAACCCGCTCGCGTATGGCGACCGGATTTGCAAGCGTGACGAACGTATCGTCCGCACGGGGACGATCGTTTCCACCGGATGAATTAAGCGACGTCCTTGAAAGCCAGTCGCGGGATTGAATATCTGCGGATGTCATGCGTCTGCCCACCGCCAGCCGGTTCAAACTAGGTCACCCGACGCGAAAGTCAACAATTTTATGTAATAATATCAATGAGTTGTATGCTAACTAGGCTCATCTTCTTCAGAAGGGGCGCTCGCGGGAACCGGCGCCGTAGGGAACCATTGCGCAAAGAGCGCGTATAGCATTAAATGAGTAAGTGACACAAAAGGTGTTCGAAATGGTCGGGGATATGACACGCGGGGAGCGCCTCCAGATCATGTTGACGAGTGAGGAGATTGCGGCGCTCGACAATTGGCGGTTTTCGCGCCGCATGCCGAGTCGCGCCGCAGCGGTTCGCGAATTGCTGAAACGGGGCTTGGCGGCGGAAGGCTTCGCAAGCGCAGACATTGGCCGCCGTTCGAGCGAGTTCGGCGTGGTCGAGGCAATCGAGTCCGAAACCTCGTCCAGCAGCGATTGAAAAGTTCCGTCACCCCAAGTGAGGCGTTGGGGTGGAGCGTCTGGTGCTCGCCATGCCGGGATTTGTCGATTCCGGATGTTATGATACGTGATGACCGCGAGCGCAAAATTCGAGACGACCATTACCTGTCCGACCTGCTCGCAGTCGGGTCGGCTCCAATGGAAAGAAGGGAGCGGTGGTGGCCGCGAGCGCGGCGGGACGCGAACTTACATCAGCGTATCGGACGGGTTCCATCGGGAAGACGGGCGAATGCCTTCCGGCGATCCGGTCATTGTCTGCAACGTGTGTGACGAGATTCAGCCGGACTAGACGCTTGCGGCGCTCAGCCGAGGAACCAACGGCCCAACAACGCATTTGCCTTCGACACATCTGAGGGCAACGTCATGCGCTCCTTGCTGCTTTGGCTGATTGGGATCCCCATTCCCATTATCATCATCCTGTGGCTCCTCACGGGTCATGCCTGAATTTCGACGCCGGCCGCGCTGAGGCGTGCAACGACGCAATCAGGGCGATCCGCATGAGCCAGACAAAAAACCTGCAGACTCATGTCTCAGATCCATTTTATGGGAACGGCGCTCGGCGGCCGGCGTTGTCTTACAAACTCAAGCAATGGAAGGATCGATCAATGACGACAGCTTCGGGTCACACCAGCGCCATTCTCGCTTCGAAGGTGCAAGGTACAAACATCTACAACCAGGCGGGCGACAAAATTGGCCAGGTGAAGGACATTGTTTTGGACAAGCAATCCGACCGCATTCTTTTCGCGGCTCTCGGCTTCGGCGGGGTACTGGGCATGGGTGAGAAGTTTTATCCTGTTCCCTGGTCTGTCCTCGACTACAGCAAGGACAAAGGCGGCTACGTCATTCCAGTCGCTCAGGATGTTCTTGATCGGGCGCCGACCTATCGCCTCGAAGATCTGACCAGGGACGACGGCCAGCTCAGCGAAATCCGCGCCAAGTCGTACGACTACTACAACGTTGAGCGGGACTGGTAAGCGCGCCGATTTGAACGCTGAGAGCGCGGCGGGAGCGATTATGCTCCCCGCCGCGCTCTCAGGCGGGTCTTTTTCGAATTCAGGAGTTCCAAAAAAGTGCGGGACCGTCATCGGACCAACGGAACTTTGGAACAAATGTCTGGACCGTTGGTTACCTCATCGTTGTTAACGAACGGGAGATTTCGAAATGCGCATTTCAAGCTTGCTCATGACGGGCGCACTGGGTGTCGCGCTATCCGCCGGAACTTTGGTAGCGACCACAAGTAGCGCTTCAGCCGATATCGTTTGCAATCGGTATGACGAATGCTGGCACGTCACCAAACGCTACACCACTTATCCCACCACACTTGGCGTCGTGTTTTATACCGACGATTGGCGGACCGCCCATCTGAAGGACGTGCGCTATCACTGGCGCGACGATCCAACAGACGATCAGGGCTATTACATGAACGGCGAGTGGCATCGCTTTGAGGTAGAGGTTCCTGCCCACAGCGACGATCATTAGTGAAAAAGGGCGACTTCTGAGAAAAAAAGGGCGACTTCGGTGACGAAGTCGCCCTTTCCTTAAGAGTCGCTGCCTGGGCGGACGCCATCAGGCCAGTTGTGTCCCCTTGAAGGTTGTCGTCGACAGCTCCGGCAGGCCGTTCTTCTTGTAATCTGCCGTCAGCTTCTTCTTTTCGTCAGCCATCTGCCTGCCGAGCGCGTCGGTATCGACGCCGGCTTTTTTGGCTTTCGCGAACATGTTGCCCTGCTTTTTTTCTTCTTCCTTGACGTGATGCTTGATCATCTCGGAAAGCACCTTCACCTGTGAATCGTAATAATCGCTTCCAGGCTCGCCCTTTTCGATCTCGCGAACGAGGACCTTTGCGCCATCGTGCTCGACATAAGCTTCGTTCATCAGATCTCCGTCGACGCCGTCGGCACGACACGCCGGATAAAACACGTCTTCCTCGATCCGGGTATGCACGGAAAGTTCGAGGCAGATCTGGTCCGCGAGCGTCTTCTTGCGGCTCTGCGCCTTCGCTTTTTCAAATTCGGCGAAGAGGTGTTCGACCTTGCGATGGTCGGCTTTTAAAAGCGCGATAGCGTCCGTAGATGCCGTCCTGGCCATTGATATCACCTTTGAATGTTGGATCGCTCGATTTCGAGCATGACCTTACCCGCCTGCGCTTGAGCGTTCCCGCGAGACGATGCGCCGGGCGTGTATCAGCGCTTCTTTTTCTTGGGCACTTTTTTGCCCTTCTTGCGGGCCTCCGATAGCCCGATCGCAATGGCTTGCTTGCGACTTTTTACCTTGCCGCCTTTGCCACCTTTGCCGCTCTTAAGTTTACCTTTTTTGCGCCGACGCATCGCGCTCTCAACGTCTTTGCTGGCGCTCTTTGAATATTTGCGGGCCATCTCAGCCTCCTGAAACCGACGAGCCGCGCAAACCGCGCGGAGTGTTCGAAAAGAGGAACGCCAGCAGCCTGTTTCCGTTCCTCCTGCTGAGAACCGACTTTGCCGCGCGGTGTCTGGATCGGAACCGGAAAGGAACAGAAAATGGAACAGTTCTGGCATGTTTTGTTTGGCGGCGAGCACAACATCTCGCTCGCGCAGGAATGCTCGCGCACCGTTCTTGTCTTCTTTTACGGCCTTCTTCTGCTTCGCTTGAGCGGGCGGCGCACATTCGCCGACTGGTCGGCGTTCGATATCATCTTGTCCATCATTATCGGCTCAAGTCTCAGCCGAGCGCTTACCGGCTCCGCGCCTCTGCCCGGAACTCTTGCCGCGGCCGCCGTGCTGGTGGCCCTTCACGTGCTGCTCGGGCATTTGGTGGCGTCCAGCAGGACTCTTTCGCGTGTCATTGAAGGCGGGCCGATCGAACTTGGGGCTGACGGCCGGATAGACCATCGGGCCCGACGACGCACCATGATTTCCGAGAGCGATATTCATGAAGCTTTGCGTGCCCGCGGACTTGAGGACGAAGGAGCCGCCAAGCGTATCGTGCTGGAGGCGAGCGGCGTGATTTCCATCATCAAGAAGAACGATCCGCCGTGAGAGGAACGAATGCCCGGGCCGCGCAGTTTAGAGAACATCGAGAAACACGATGCCGTTGCGCGAAGATTTAAAACACATCGCCGAAGCCGTGACCGGCATCGATCGGCCGGAGTGGGTCGATATCGAGACCCGGACGCGAAAGCCCAATCTCCATCGCTTCAAGGACGACGGCCAGACGCCGAACAATCCCGAACTGCCCTTGATCCACTATCGCGGCGCAGTGAGGCTCGACCCGAAATGGGATCCGGCAGCCATCTTTGAAGTGCTCTTCGGACGCTATCAATGGGTCGGCTCCTGGCGCGACGGCGTTTATGGTTTTCTGCATTTTCACACCAAAACGCATGAGGTGTTGGGTATCGCGCGCGGCACCGTCTGTGTGCGCTTCGGAGGCGCGCATGGACGGAAAATTTCGCTGAAAGCAGGCGACGTGGTGATCCTGCCGGCCGGCACCGGGCATTGTCGCGTCGATGCGTCGAACGATCTACTTGTCGTCGGGGCGTATCCTGAGGGCAGTGGCTACGACGAGCCCAAGCCGGAAGATATCGATCCGAAAACCGCGCGCGCAAACATCGCGAAAGTTCCCGTTCCTCCTCGCGACCCCGTCTATGGCGCCGAAGGCCCAATGCGCCAAATCTGGCACTCACATCCGAGGAAGACGCGAGCGCCTTAGCGTATCCGGCGATCTCGCGTCGCTCCGCTACAAGTCGTCGGAACCAATTGCAACGGTCTCACGTTCATCTCGACAACATAGGCGTCTCAATTTGTCGTCCGCGAGCGGGAGCCTTGAACAGCCATGGCTGAAACTGTCGTCGTTGCCGAAACCGGCGAAGAATCCACCGGCTATCGGTTTTCCTGGGGATTGGCGTTCGCCGGCGGTGTCACCGCGACGGCTGTCACCTTCTTTCTCCTGACCCTCGGGTCAGGCTTCGGTCTTCTGCTCGTGCATCCGCTTACACGCGGTGCGGCGGTCATTCCGTCGTTTCTGACGGGCGGGGCGATCTACTTTTTCGTTGCGCAAGCCTTTGGCTTTGCAGTCGGGGGGCATCTTGCGGGGCGCCTGCTCGGATTTGAATCGGAGACACCGGCACAAGAAGACTTTCGCGCCGGTGCGCACGGCTTTGCCGCTTGGGCGGTCACGGTACTGGCGACACTCACCATGCTGGCTCTGGCCGGCCTGACCGCCGCATCGACCGGCGCTTCGACGGCCGCCCTCTATGGCGTCACGCCGGCCGCTTTGAAAACACAGGCGACTCCGACCGCCTATTTGGTGGATCAGCTGTTCAGGCCGGCCAAAGGCGCAGGGGTGTCGGCAAGTCCGGGAAGCGTCGCGGCGCGCGCTGAAGCCGGGCGAATTCTGGATGCCGGCCTCGCCCACGGAGAAGAAGTGTCTGCGCCCGATCATGTCCGATTGACGGCGCTGACGGCGGCGGAGGCCGGATTGTCGGAGGACGAGGCCTCAGCGCGGATCGATCGGCTGCAGGCGGACGTGCAAGCGACGACGCGCAAAGCCGCCGACATCGCGCGCAAAACTGCCAGCTATGCGAGTCTGTGGGCTGCGTTCTCACTCTTGTTTGGCGCGCTGGTGGCGACGGGCGCCGCCATTCTCGCTCGCCACGAGGACGACCGGCAGGCATCGGGCCGCGGTTAGACAATCACCGAGGTCACTTCGCCGGCGACAGGACCATCAGAGACAGGATCTCGAAAAGGATCTGCGCGCCTGAAATTGCAGTTGTCGTTGTCGCATCGTATTGCGGGGCCACCTCGACGACATCGCCGCCGATGATGTTGAGACCTTTCAGACCGCGCAACATCGTCTGCGCCTCGCGGACCGTGAGGCCGCCGGCCTCCGGCGTGCCGGTACCGGGCGCAAATGCCGGGTCAAGCCCGTCGACGTCGAAGGAGATGTAAGTCGGTCCCTCTCCCAAAACCTCGCGCGCTCTCGCGATGACCCACTCCAAGCCGCGCTCCGCCACCTCTTCGATATGAATGACGGTCATTCCTGAATCGTAGGAGAACTCCCACAGCAACTCGGCCGAACCGCGAATGCCAATTTGGACCGTGCGCTTGGGATCGAGCACGCCGTCGAGCACGGCCAGGCGGAACGGCCCACCGTGATGGAACTTCGAGCCGTCGAATGCGCCGCCCGTATCGCAATGGGCATCGAAATGCACCATGCCGACCGGACGTTCTGCTCCAAGCGCCTTCAGAATGGGATAAGTGATCGAGTGATCGCCGCCGACCGCAAGCGATCTGATTCCCGCGCGATGAATCTTGGTGAAGAATGTTTCGATATCATCCAGCGCCGACTCCAGATTGAAGCGGCCCCGGAACGGAACATCGCCGACGTCCGCCAATCTGCACATCGTCGATGGCGCGACTTTCAACATGTGATGATAGGGACCAATTCGCTCGATCGCCCGGAGCGCGCGGGGACCGAAGCGCGCACCAGGCCGGTTCGTGACGCCCAGGTCCATGGGAACGCCGATCAACGCGATGTCGAGATCGGAGAGCTCTTCTTTATAGGGCGCATCGAGCAGTGTCGGCATGCCGCCATAGGGCAATTTGCGCCGCCCTGGTCCCTCGAACAGAGCCTGGCTCAATTTCTTCATGGCGGGATCGTGGATATCGTCCGCTCCCGCCGACCCGTACTTCTGGCGCAGCCTTTCCAGATTCGCCTTGTCCATCTCAGCCCTGTGCTTGACGCCGGTCCCTCATGGCGGACGAAACACCACAAAGGGCTCCAGCGGAAGGGTCGATCGCCTCTGGGCCTTCAGTAATGCGCAACTTTCCACAATACCGCGCGGCAGATTTGTCCGGACCAGGGGCGCCGCGCTAGGCTTGCCGCAACGGCTACGTTGGAGGCTCGCATGCAAGTCGGAATGGGGTTGATTTTCCAGGCCACCGATCCCAAGCGGACGGATCACGACGTTTACCGTCACGAACTCAAGCTTGGCGATCTCGCCGAACCGCTCGGCTTCGACTCGATCTGGGGCGTGGAGCACCATTTCACGGACTACACGATGTGTCCCGACGTGCTGCAATATTTGAGCTATTTCGCCGGCCGCACCACGCACATCAAGCTCGGCTCGATGGTCGTCGTGCTGCCCTGGCACGATCCCATGCGTGTCGCTGAACAGATATCGGTGCTCGATCATCTATCGAACGGCCGCTTTATTTTCGGAATGGGGCGCGGTCTTGGGCGCGTCGAATTCGAAGGTTTCGGCGTCGACCAGAATACCGCGCGTGAGCGTTTCATGGAGTCCGCACAGATGCTGCTCGAGGGCCTCGAGCGCGGCTGGTGCGAGTTCGACGGCAAGATCATCAAGCAGGCGCGACGCGACATCCGTCCGCGTCCGTTCAAGTCGTTCAAGGGACGCACCTATGCCGCGGCCGTATCGCCCGAGTCCTCGGAAATCATGGCGCGTCTTGGCGTAGGACTGCTCATCATCCCGCAGAAGCCCTGGGACGCGGTGACGGCCGAAATGACGAATTACCGCCAGATCTATCGGCAGGTGAATCACACCGAAGCGCCGCCGCCTGTCCTCGCGGGCTGGGTGTTCTGCGATCACGACGCGAAGAAGGCCGAAGCCATGGCGCGCGAATATATCGGCGGCTACTGGAATACGGTGCTCAAGCATTACGAGCTGGTTGGCGATCACCTGACCAGGACCAAGGGCTATGAGAATTATGGCGCGATGCAGAAGATGTTGACCGCGCCTGGCGGCCGCGACGCGATGGTCGACTTTTTCTTGGGCCTGCAGATCTACGGTACGCCCGACCAGTGCTTCGAACGGATCATCGATTTCTCCGGCAGGCTCGGCGCCGAGACATTCACCGGAGTCTTCTCGTATGCGGGTATGCCATACGATATGGCGGAACAGAATCTGCGCCTGTTCGCATCAGATGTTGTGCCGCGTCTCAAAGCGCACCAGCCCGTGAAGGCGGCGGCCGAGTAGCCGCCAGTCTTTACTTCAAACTCAACCGAACGGACCACGTGGCGGCGGGGGCGGTGGTGGTGGAGTCCACGTGCCTGTCGCGATTTTTCCGCCCTTTGCCGAGACCGCGAGCTCGATGATTTTGTCGGTGATGTTGGGTTCGTAGCCTTCGGTATGTCCTTTTTGCAGCTTCACGATGTCTGCGATCACGCGGCCGTCTTTGCAATGCGGAAACTGATAGACGAGGGCGCGGCCGGACTTGGGATAATGTCCCCAGCCGTCGGTGCCCGGATCCTGGCGGCTCGGATCCCAGACATAACCGGGTTTCGGATCGATCACGTCCGCAAGCTGCACGCGCGGTGCACACGCGAACTTGTCGGCGAGTGGCGACGTCGCAGCAGGGATCGTTTCGTATTCTCCATTCGAGAAGATGAACGAGTAGTCGCACGCTCCGCCGGGCGGGCCTGGAGGCTCAGGCGGAAGATGGAAGGGCGGCGGCGGCGTATAGGGTTCGCCGCTCTTGTAAACCTGCGGCCCGCCGGCGCCGAAGCCGCGGTTCGCCCATGTCACCGGGCCGACGCGTCCGCCGGAAAGGCTGATGCGCACATCGACTTTGTCCCTGAAATAGTCGGTGCAGATGATGCGGTTGGACGTCAGTCCGCCCTGGCTGTGGCCGGCAAGGATGAAGTGCATGACATTCTCTTTGCCGACCGTTCCCACCACCAGATCGACGATGTTGTGCAGATATTCGTCGTCGGCTTCGCTCCAGAAGCGCGTCGGCGCGTTCGGGGTGACGACGACAAGCTTGTATTTGTCCTTCACGTCCATCGCCGGAAAATAATGGCGTTGCCAGTTTCCGAACGAGCCATAGCCATGCAGGCTGAGAAGGATGTTGACCTTGTCGCCGGGCTTATAATTCGATGGGCAGTCGAGGAAGAACGGCCGGCGGGTCTTGGTCTCGACTGTTGCGCCTTGCTGGGTCACGAGGGAAGCCGGGCAATCGCTGTCGGGACAGTGCCAGATCGGTGGCGCGGCGCAGTCGACGCCCAACAGCGTATGCGCGTTGTCGGCGGCTATGGCCGTGCCTGTGCCAAGCGTGACCGTGCCCACAGTGGCCAGCACAACACCTCGCATCCATTGCGTGAACTGGTTCATGGCCCTGCCCCCCGCCGCCACATTCTTCCACCACGAGCATAATTCAGCAGTGCTGCTTCGGCTATATGCTGCCACGCCAGGTGCGACACCATTCTCATTTGGCCCCTGTTGGTCTATCTCTTGACCGAATTCTTCGCACTCGAAGCTTCTGGGGGAAATCATGCGGACGGTTCTTTTTGGCGTACTTGCATTCGCGATGCTTAGCGGCGCGGCCGATGCGAAGACGCTCAAGGTTACGCCAGGCGCCGATGCACAGGAGCGCTTGCAGGCAGCTCTCATCGATGCGAAGCCCGGCGATGTCGTGCAGCTGGCTTCGGGGCGTTATGAACTGACCGACGGTCTGTCGCTGGACGTGGCGAATGTCGTCGTTCAAGGCATGGGTCCGGGCAAGACCATCCTCGCGTTCGACAGGCAAAAAGGAGAAGCGGAGGGGCTTCTCGTCACCTCGAACAACGTCACTGTTCGCGATCTCTCGATTCAGAACGCGCGCGGCAACGGCGTGAAGTCCAAGGGTGTCGATCGCATCAGCATGATCAATCTGGTCGTCGAATGGACCGGCGGACCCAGGGCGGGGAACGGCTCGTATGGTGTCTATCCCGTCACCTCGACGAACGTGCTCATCGATCGGGTCACGGTCAGGGGCGCATCCGACGCCGGCATCTATGTCGGACAGTCGAAGAATATCGTCGTCCAGAACAGCCGTGCCGAATACAACGTGGCCGGCATCGAGATTGAGAACAGCTTCAATGCCGACGTGCACGACAATGTCTCGACTCACAATGCCGGCGGCATCCTGGTGTTCGATCTGCCAGGGCTGCCGCAGATGGGCGGCCACTCGACGCGCGTGTTCCACAATGAAGTCGTCGACAACGACACGCCGAATTTTGCGCCCAAGGGCAACACGGTTGCGGGCGTGCCCACCGGAACCGGGATCATGGTCATGGCGAATCGTGACGTGCATGTGTTCGACAACCACCTGGACGGCAATGCCAGTTCCGGCGTGATGCTGGTGGCCTATCTCAACACCTTCACCGATCCGACCTACAATCCGCTGCCGCGCGACATCTCGGTGCACGGCAATCTTTTCGGCCGCAACGGTTATGCGCCCGTCTGGAAGGGTGGCGCCGAACTCGCAACCGCGCTTGGCGGATCGCTCCCACCGGTGTTGTGGGACGGCATCACCAGCTACCCGAAGCCCGACGGTCAGGTTGTCTCCGAAGCGGTGCACCTGTCGATTTCCGACGGGCCGGTCGTTAATCTTGCGCTCAAGCTGCAGGGCACGCCCGCGACGAAAGCCGATCCCGTCGTGACCAAAACGCTGAGCGACGGCAATCTCGCCGAACCTGCACCAGTCGTCCTTGCCGGCGGGCAAATGGAGATGGGACGCGCACATTGAAGCTGGCCGCAATCGGCGCGATCGGTTTTGCCGGCGCGTTGCTGCTGACGGGTGCCGCGCCGCCGCCCGACACGGCCGTCGATGCGGCGCTGCTCGTAGCCGACGATCCGGCACCGACGCTCGCGAGCTATCATCTCTTTCGCGATTCCAGTGCGCGCGAGCCGAACCTCGCGCTTGTGCCTTACACTTTGAATACGCCGCTCTTCAGCGACTACGCCTTGAAGTTCCGCTATCTGTTTGTGCCGCCCAGCCGCATCGTGTCGTACCGAGAGCAGGGCGCGCTCGACTTTCCCGTCGGCACGACACTGGTCAAGACATTCGCCTATCCCGCAGACTTCCGCGCGCCTGACGAGAAGCTGCGCTTCATCGAAACTCGACTCCTAATTCACAAGCCGCAGGGCTGGGTCGCGCTGACGTATGTCTGGAATGACGCCCAGAATGAGGCCGTTCTCAAGCGCGCCGGGGTTCGTGTTCCCGTCTCTTTCATTGATGCCTCGGGTGCGGAGCAGCGGATCGATTATCAGGTGCCGAATGTCAATCAATGCAAGGAGTGCCACTCGCTCTCCGGCGCGATCGTGCCGATCGGCCCGAAGGCGCGAAATCTGAACCGCGACTACGATTACAGCGAGGATGCGGAAAACCAGTTGGCCCACTGGACAAGGCTCGGCTTGCTGCAAGGCGCGCCCAGCCCTTCAGTCACGGCGCGGTTACCGCAGTGGGACAACGCCGCCGAGCCGATCGAAGCACGGGCACGCGCCTATCTCGATGTGAATTGCGGTCACTGCCACAATCGCGCCGGCCTTGCGAGCAACAGCGGCCTTTATCTGACATTCGAGGAGTCCGATCCCACTGCGCTCGGTATCGGCAAACGGCCCGTCGCAGCCGGAAAGGGCTCGGGCGACCTTCTGTTCTCGATCGTGCCGGGTCATCCCGAACAGTCGATCCTTGTCTATCGTATGGCGTCCACTGAACCTGGCGTGATGATGCCACAGATCGGTCGCACGCTGTCGCACAAGGAAGCGGTCGCGCTCATCAGCGACTACATTTCGAGCCTCAAGCCGGCGGCGGCGAGAAACTGAAACTCAGGAAAACGCGAAGTGCTTTTCCAGCTCGCCGCGGATCGACGTCATGTGCTCGAAATATTGCTGGAACCCGCCGTTGTAGTTGCCGTCTTGCCGGCGATTGAACTCGCCCTCGAAATTGTAATAGCCCGGCGTGCAGTCCTGATTGCGGGTCGTCTTGCCGCGATGGGCGATCACTTCCTGCACCCACCATTCCTCGGTTTCCGGCAGCACGTCGATGGTGTCGTAACCCTTGTCGCGCGCGTATTTGATGCATTCGGCGATGTGGTCGCCCTGGGTTTGCAGCATGAAGGTTAGATTGAACTGGAACGACGCCTGGTACCCGCCCATGATGAAGAGATTGGGATAACCATGCGTGTGCACGCCCAGAAGCGTGCGCAATCCGTCCTTATAGGTTTCGTTGATCTCGACGCCGTTCCGTCCTCTGATCTCGTTGTAGATCCCTGTCTTCTGCACTTCGAAGCCCGTCGCATAGATCAAGAGATCGAGCGGATAGGTGCGGCCTTCGAAGACCGGCCCCTCCTTGGCGATTTCGGTGATGCCTTTGCCGTGCGTGTCGACGAGATGGACGTTCGGCAAGTTGAAGGCCGGCAGATATTCGTCGTCAAAGCAGGGCCGCTTGCACATGAACATGTACCAGGGCTTGAGCGCGTCGGCCGTTGCCTTGTCCTTGACGACCTCCTCGATGCGGCGGTGGATGCGCATCATGTATTCGATGTTCTCGTTCTCCTGACGGCGGATCTTGTCGTCGCGACTGAGCGCGGCGAGTTGTGCCTTCACCTCTGGGTCGCCTTCGCGAATTCGCATCGCCTTCATGCGGCGCGCTTCCTGCCAACCAGGCCGGCGCGATGCCGCCCAATCGGGATCGGTCGGACGATCGTTGCGGAAGTCGATGCCTGAAGGCGTGCGCTGAAAGACGTAAAGTTCCTTCGCCGCCCTGCCGAGACGCGGGATTGCCTGCACTGCCGACGCACCCGTCCCGATGATGCCGACCACCTGACCGGAGAGTTTCGAGAGGTCATCGCCCGTATAGGCATAGTCCCAGCGCGACGTGTGGAAGGAGTGGCCGGCGAAACTCTCCATGCCCTTGATCTTTGTGAGCTTGGGCTTGGAGAGAGTTCCGTTCGCGCAGATGACGAACTTCGCCTTCATCGTGTCGCCGCGATCGGTCCCGATGTGCCAGAGCTTTTCCTTTTCGTTCCACACCGTCGAGGTGACCGTGGTGCGGAACACGGCGAGGTCGTAGAGATCATAGCGGCGCGCAATCGCCTGGCAGTGGGCGAAAATTTCCGGTCCCTTGGCGTAGAGCCGCGACGGCATGTACTTCATCTCGTCCAGCAGCGGCAGATAGTCGTAAGAGGGCACGTCGCACGCCGCACCTGGATAGCGGTTCCAATACCAGGTGCCGCCCACATCGGCGCCACGCTCGACGATGCGGATGCTTTCGACGCCGCGCTCGCGCAGCCGGGCGGCGGTGAGCAGCGCCGAGAAACCGCCGCCGATGAAAAGAACCTCGACCGTGTCGGAAATGGGTTCGCGCAAGGCGCCGTCGTCGGCATAGGGATCGACTTCATATTTGGCCAGTGCGCCGGTGAAATCCGAGGTGTATTGCGCGGTTCCCTCCGGGCGGTATTTCAGGCGCAGATCGCGCTCGGCCGCGAATTTCTCCTTGATGCGGTCGTAATATACTTGCGGCTTGCCGCCTGGCCGCGCCGATTCGTCGCCCTGAATCAGGCCTTCCTGCGCATCGTTTGTCGTTGCCATTCCGGCTTTCTCCCGCTCGGCCGATGCCATTTTGAGGCGAGGTGGCAGCGTACGCAAGGCGTCCGGTCCGAGCGCCGAGTTGCCGCATCGTCACCCTTGCACTCCGTGGTTCAAGGCGTCTCAATTGCGCGACGGTGAAGCGTTCGGAGGTCGCGATGACAATTGGCGATTTCGTTCTTGAAATCCCGAAGATGGTCGATATCCCCCTGGCGGCGAAACGCACGGCCGAGGCCAAGACGCATGACTGGCCTGCCGGCACGCGAATCGTCTCGGCCGACAGCCATATGCTCGAGCGCGACTGCTGGTTCGAGCGCTTTCCCGAAGCGCTGAAGGACAAGGCACCGCGCATCGAGTTCAAAGATGGGGCTTATCACTTCTCGCTCGAAGGCCAGCCCATGGTCCCGGCCGAGCTCGCCGGTCTGCTGTGCGAGGCAATGGAGTGCAATCCCGGATTGACCAACGTCGAGGCCAGGCTTCGCGATCTCGACATCGAGGGCGTCGAGAAGGAGCTCATTTTTCCCCAGCGCCTCTTCGGCCTCTACATCATGGGCCATGAGCAGCTGCGCGAGGAAATCTTCTCGATCTATAACGAGGACATTGCGGTGCGTTGCGCCGAGGGCAAGGGGCGACTCTTTCCCGTGATGATTCCAAACTTCTGGGATCTGAACAAATCGCGCGCCTCGATTGCGCGCATCAAGGAACTGGGTGGCCGCGTGCTCATGCTTCCCAACAAGCCGGGCAAGAACACCGACGGCAAAACGATTCACTACAACCATCCCGGCATGGATCCGTTCTGGGAAGCCGTGTCGGAGTTCGAGATTCCGCTCTGCTTCCATATCGGCGAAGCCATTCCGCAATCGCGCATGGGTGCCGCCGGCACGTCGGTGCTGGCGCAGATGCAGGGCTTTCGCCATCAATGGGGCATGCTGACCTTCGGCGGCGTGTTCGACCGCTTTCCCAAGCTCAAGGTCGTGTTCGTCGAAGCTGGCATTTGCTGGGTCGCGTCCATGCTGCATGACGCCGACATGGCCTACAATTCGTTTCCGACCATGATGCAGCCGAAGCTGAAGCATCCGCCGAGCTGGTATTGGCGCAATCACTGCTACGCCACCTTCATGACGGACCCGGCGGGCCTCGAACTCCTGCATCGCATCGGTCCCGAGACCGTGATGTGGTCGTCCGACTATCCGCACCAGGAAAGCACCTTCGGCTATACGCGCAGTTCGATCGACGCGGTTTTCGCGGCCACCAGCGTCGAAAACGCCCAGATGATCCTGGGGAAGACGGCACTGAAGCTGTTCGCTATGGAATAAGCGGCGCTCGCCGCGCTTGTGCGGCGCGGTGGGCCACGTACAATCCGCGGCAAGCTATTCGGAGCCTGACGACATGACCATCCATCCGGAAATCGCCGCACTGGTTGGCGAGATCGAATTCGAACCCGACGCGTTGCTGGCCAAGTATCTGGCTGAGCGCGACAAGCGTCTTCGTCCGGACGGAAACGCACAATATGTAGAAGTGAAGGCGGAGTTCTCCCGCTATGTCGAGGACCCTTACGTCGAACCTGGCTTCAAGCGCGCACCGGTCTTCGACGAGGTCGAGTTCGCCATCATCGGCGGCGGCTTTGGCGGGCTCCTGATGGGCGCGCGACTGCGCGAAGCGGGATTCAAGCGGCTGCGCGTCGTGGAGAGCGCAGGCGACTTTGGCGGCACCTGGTATTGGAACCGCTATCCGGGCGCGATGTGCGATGTGGAATCCTACTGTTATCTGCCGCTGCTCGAAGAGCTCGGCTATATGCCGAAGCACAAATATTCCTTCGCGCCTGAAATCCTCGAACACAGCCGGCGCATCGCGCGGCACTACAACCTCTACGATGACGCGCTGATGCAGACCGGCGTCACGGAACTTCGTTGGGACGAAAAAGAATCGCGCTGGATCATTTCGACGAACCGGGGCGATCGCTTCAAGGCGCAGTATGTCGCCATGGCCAACGGACCGCTCAGCCGTCCGAAGTTGCCGGGCATTCCCGGCATCAACGACTTCAAGGGCTATACCTTTCACACCAGCCGTTGGGACTATCGCTACACCGGCGGCGACAGCTCCGGCAACCTGACCCGTCTCCGGGACAAGCGTGTCGGCATCATCGGGACGGGAGCGACCGCGATCCAGTGTGTTCCCCATCTCGGGGAGTGGTCACAGCACCTTTATGTGTTCCAGCGCACACCGTCGTCCGTCGATGTTCGCAACAACGCCGAGACCGATCCCAAATGGGCGGCATCGCTGCAACCTGGTTGGCAGACGCGCCGGATGGAGAATTTCAACATCCTCGTCAGCGGCGGCGACCAGGACGAAGACCTCGTGCATGACGGCTGGACCGACATCTTCCGCAATCTGACAGGCATAGCCGCGAAAGAGGCATCACGAAAGCTCGGGCGCCGGCTCAGCAGCGCGGAACGCGCCGAACTCATGGTGCTCGCGGACTACAAGAAGATGAATCAAGTTCGCGCGCGCGTCGACGCGATCGTCAAGGATCCGGCTACGGCGGCAGCGCTCAAACCGTGGTACCGGCAATTCTGCAAGCGACCGTGTTTCCATGACGAATATCTGCAGACCTACAACCGGCCGAACGTCACGCTGGTGGACACGAATGGCAAGGGCGTCGAACGTCTGACCGAACACGGTGTCGTCGCGAATGGCCGCGAATACGAACTCGATTGCCTCATCTTCGCCACGGGTTTCGAAGTCGGCACGTCCTATACGCGTCGGGCCGGTTACGACATCGTCGGACGCGGCGGCAAGACGTTGTCGCAGCATTGGTCGGACGGACTTCGCACCTTGCATGGATTGACCACCCACGGCTTTCCCAACTGCTTCTTCCTGGGCTTCACCCAAACGGCGATCACCATCAGTGTACCGCAGGCGCTGAACGAACAGGCGAAGCACGTCGCCTATATGGTGACCGAGTCGCGCGCCCGCGGCGCATCCGCGCTCGAGCCGACCGTCGAGGGTCAGGAGGCTTATGTGCAGGAAGTGCGCAGCCTGGCGCGGATCGGCGAACGCTTCTATCGGGAATGCACGCCCGGCTACTACAACAGCGAAGGCATGGTCGGAAACAAGGGTGGCTTCTTCTCCGATATGTACGGTGCCGGACCGTTGCGCTTCTTCGAAGTGCTCGAGCAATGGCGCGCGGACGGCAACATGAAAGGTCTGGCCCTGCATTGAGTTTCTGATTGGAGGCGGATTCCATGACCCTCACGAATTCGGAAGACCGTCGCTTGCGCGAACGCGCACTCGCCGTGATCCCAAACGGCATGTACGGGCATCAGTCCGTCCGGTTGTTGCCCGACGTCTATCCGCAATTTTTCGCGCGTGCCGATGGCGCCTATCTTTGGGACGTGGACGGCAACCGCTATCTCGATTTCATGTGCGGTTATGGTCCGAACCTACTCGGGTACTGCCATCCGAAAGTCGATGCCGCGGCGGCGGCACAACAAAAGCTCGGCGACGCGATGACGGGGCCCGGCGCGGCGATGGTCGCCTTCGCCGAGAAGCTGGTGGCGATGGTCGCGCATGCAGACTGGGCGATGTTCTGCAAGAACGGCACCGACGCCACGACCATGGCGATGATGGTCGCGCGGGCGCACACAAAAAAACGCAAGATCCTCGTCGCGAAAGGCGCCTATCATGGCGCGGCACCCTGGTGCACGCCCAATCCCGCCGGAACCGTCGCCGAGGATCGCGCCCATCTCATCACCTACACCTACAACGACGCCGACAGCCTCGAGGCGGCGGTGCGTTCCGCGGGCGATGATCTCGCCGGCATCTTTGCCTCGCCGTTCAAGCACGATGCGTTCGCCGATCAAGCTCTGCCCGATCCGGCCTATGCGAAACGCGCGCGCGAGCTCGCCGACGAGCATGGCGCGCTTTTGATTGTCGATGAGGTGAGGGCGGGCTTCCGCGTGGCGCGGGACTGCGGCTGGGCCTTGGTCGGCGTTGCGCCCGATCTATCGTGCTGGGGCAAGTCGATTGCCAACGGCTATCCCATCTCGGCCGTTTTGGGTAACGACAAGGCACGTGCGGCCGCAGGCTCGATCTTCGTCACCGGCTCCTTCTGGTTCGCGGCCGTCGCGATGGCGGCAGGCGTCGTCACGATGGATGAATTGCGCTCCTCCGACTATCTCGAGAAGACTGTCCGTTTGGGGGACCGTTTGCGCGCCGGGCTGAAGGAAAAAGCGGAAAAGCACGGATTTTCGATCCGTCAAACCGGGCCGTCGCAAATGCCGATGGTCCTGTTCAACGACGATCCGGATTTTCGCGTCGGCTACGGTTGGTGCGCCGAAATGGTGGGGCGCGGCATCTATGTGCATCCCTGGCACAACATGTTTCTTTGCGCCGCGATGACGGAGTCCGACATCGACAGTGCCGTCGCCGCCGCCGACGAGTCCTTCCGCGTCGTCGCAAAGAACCGCTCCGAACTCGTGCCGCATCCAGGCCTCGCGGCCATGCTGCAAGGCCGCCGGCACTGAAACGGCGTTAGCTGGTACAGAAGAGCGCCAGATCGCGCGCCGTCGACAGGCTGATGTCGGGGCAGACGGTCGGAATGAGCTCCGTGCCATGGATCGTCCCCATCAGCTCGCGGCAGCGTGCGGGCACGCCATTCTGTATCAGCAGGCGATAGAAGTTGATGCCTTCGTCGCGCAGCGGATCGCATTCGTTCACGCTGATGACTGTCGGCGGCAATCCTTTCACGTCGTCCTCCGTGGCGAAACCAGGCCATGCCAGCGGATCGCGCTTGTTGAACGCCTCGATGCCATAGCTCATGGCGCCGCGATTGCTGTGCAAGTCGAGAAGAATCCCATTGTTCTCCGTCGATGACGGATTTTGCGGCAGAGGCCACTGGCCGGCGATATAGGGACAAAGCGCATAAAGGCCCTTGACCAAGCCGATGTCGCCGTCCCGTTTCAACTTCAGTCCGCTCGCCAACGTCAGGTTTCCGCCGCCGCTCTCGCCAGCGATGACGATCCGCTTCGGATCGATGTTCAGCAGAGCGGCCCTGGAATGCACCCATTTGAGTCCCGAGACGCAGTCATTGAGACCAGCAGGAAATGGCGCGATTTCGGGGACGGAAGAGGGCGCGATCGAGTTGCGAAAATCGACCATCGCGACCGCGACGCCCTGGGCGGCGATCATCTTGCCCCAGGCGAAGTAGTTGGCGTCGAAGCACGAGCTCATCATCATGCCGCCGCCGTGAATGTAATAGACGCAGGCCAGTTTCTCGCTCGTATCGGGCCGGATGATGCGGATGTTGATCATGTTGCCGTCCGGTTCGGAGCGGATGCTTTCGCGCGTGACTTTCAGTCCGGCAGAAGGCGCGACGGTCTCGAAGTCGAAAGACTCCATCAGCGCCTTGAACATCGCCGCGCGCGCTTTTCCCTGCTCGCTGTTCTCTTCGGCGAGGAGATCGTCGCGGCTTTTGACGTCGCCGGCAGCAGTGAGGACCATCGCGCCGAACAGAGCCTTGATGCGGGGATCGATGCGGGGATCTTCGGCAATTTTCGAGGCCATGACGATTTCCTTTCGTGTTTGCTTGTTACGCCGCTTTCGACTGTTTGTCCTTCAACGCCCGCCACACGCGTTCCGGCGTCGCCGGCATATCGACATGTACCACACCCAGTGCATCGCAGATCGCGCTCATGACGGCCGGCAAGGCACCGACCGTGCCCGCTTCGCCGCACCCCTTGGCGCCCAGCGCATGCGTCTTGCACGGAATTTCCTCGTAAGCGAAGTCGATGTCCGGCACGTCGTCGGCACGCGGCATGGCGTAATCGCTGAAGCTCGCGGTCAGAAGTTGCGCCGTGTTCGGATCGTAGACGCAATTTTCCAGTACCGCCTGGCCGAGGCCCTGCACCACGCCGCCATGCACCTGTCCCGCAACCAGCATCGGATTGATGACCTTTCCGAAATCGTCGAGCACGTGGTAACCGAGCAGGAAGACCTTTCCGGTTTCGGGATCGATTTCCACTTCGCAGACGTGGCAACCATTGGGAAAAGTCGACGAAGCACCCTTGTAGACGGCGTCGCTGTCCAAACCGGCTTCGAAGCCGGGAAGCTTGTCGCGCTTCAAGGTCACCGCGAGTTCGGTGAGGCTGATCTCGCCGCCGCCTGTGCTGACGCGAAACGTGCCGACACCGTCGACAACGTCGAAGCCGACTTCCTTGCCGCCTGCCTGCAAAACCTGCCCGGCCGCGACGCAGCCTTTCTTGATGACTTCGTCGGAGGCGCCGAGCAAGGCGCCGCCGCTCATGTTGAGCGAGCGCGAACCGCCGGTTCCACCGCCGTTCACCCAATTGCTGTCGCCCTGCTTCACGGTGATGGAGTCGAAAGGTATGCCGAGCTTTTCCGACACGAGCTGGGCGAACGCCGTCTCATGACCCTGACCGTTCGATTGGGTTCCGACATAGAGATCGACGCCGCCATTGTCGGTGAACTGCACGCGCGCCGGTTCGCTGCCCATGGCGGCTGTGATCTCGACATAGTAGCCGAAGCCGAATCCGCGCAGCATGCCGCGCTTCTTCGATTCCGAGCGGCGCGCGTCGAATGAGGCCATGCCCGCGCGCTTGACGCCCGCATCGAGCAGACGGGGAAAGTCACCTGAGTCGAACGGAATGCCCCACCAATTTTTGAACGGCAGGTCTTCGGGCTTCAGCAGATTGCGCCGGCGGATCTCGACGCGGTCAATTCCCGTCTTCGCCGCCGCCGCATCCATCAAGCGTTCCATCATGTAAGCGGCTTCCGGCCGGCCGGCGCCGCGATAGGCGTTGATCGGTGCGGTGTTGGTGAAATAGCCCTTGATGCCCACGAACATCACCGGCACGCGATACACACCACCCAGAATGCGTCCGCCTGCCAGGGTCGGGATGAAGGGCGCGAACGACGACAGATAACCCCCCATGTTCGCCGTGCCGGTTACGCGAACGGCCAGCAGCTTGCCGTCTCCGTCGAGAGCGGCTTCCGCCCTGGTCCAGGTGTCGCGGCCATGCTGGTCGGTGAGAAACGCCTCGGTCCTGTCCGACGACCAGCGCACCGGTCTGCCGCTGAGCTTCGCCGCGATCAGGACCAGAGGCTGTTCGGGATAGGCGCCGGCTTTCATGCCGAAGCCGCCGCCGACATCCTTGTTGATGACGCGCAACTTGGCGACGTCGATGCCGAGGATCCCCTTGGCGATGCGATCGCGCAGGCCGCCCGAGCCTTGGTTGCCGGAATAGAGCGTGTAGCTGTCGCTGGATTTGTCATAAAGGCCGATGGCGTTGCGCGTTTCCATCGAGTTGACGACGACGCGATTCTGCACCACCTCGATCTCTGCAACGTGCGCGGCCTTCGCGAAGGCCTCGTTGCAGAGCGCTTCCTTGCCGTCGATCCAGTCGAAACTTTCGTTTCCGGAAATGGAATCCCAGATTGGCGGACGGTTGGGAGCGACGTCTAGCGTTCCTGCGGCCGGCAGTTCGTCGAACACGACGTCGACAAGTTCGGCGGCATCGCGGGCCTGCCCGTAGGTCTCGGCAACCACCATCGCGATCGCTTCGCCGGCAAACGTCACGTGATCCTTTGCCAGCAAAGTTTTCGGCGCCCCCTTGGGGCCGGAGCCATCGCGATTCTTAAGCGGCGTCGCATTCGGCAAAGGTTTGGCGCCGAAAGCCTCGACGTCGTCCTGCGTCAACACCAGAACGACACCGGGCGCGGCGCGTGCCGCAGACGTGTCGATAGACTTGATCCTGGCATGGGCATAGGGGCTGCGCAGGAAAGCTGCGAAGGTTTCGTTCTCGAAGTGGTAGTCGTCGGTGAATTGGCCTTGTCCCGTCACCAGGCGAAAATCTTCCGTGCGCTTCACGGATTGTCCGACACCAAATTTCATCATTTGTCCTTCAACTGAATTGTCGAGATGTTTCGTGCTCCGCGCTAGCGGGAAGCGTCCCAGTCCCGCGTGGTCGGCGACCAGGAATTGGCGCGCGATTGTGCCTCGGCCCAGCGTGTTCCGGTCAGGACGCCGTCGAGCCGCGCCTGCAGCTCCGGCGAAATGTCCGGCAAGTGAATGACAAAGCGCGAGCCGTTGGCGTGATAGATCAGCGCCCATTTGCCCGCTTCCACCGGATCTGCAGTTACCCCGACGCCGTCCAGATAGAGGCTGACGAGCTGAATCTGTGCATTGGCAAGACCGCCATTTGCCGCCTTGATGATCGTGTCGGCTGCTTCCTGCTTGAGGGCAGCGGCACGCTGCGCGTCGGGTTCGGTCTTGCTGACATCCAGGAGGCAGAGGCCAAGATGAAATTGCGCGATCTCGAATCCGCCGCGCGCCACCATGCGGCGATAGATCGGAATAGCCTGTTGGCATTTCCCGGCCAGACGCAATTCTTCGGCGCGTTGTTCGGGATCGAGCGGCGCTCGCGGGGCTCTGAGCACCGTGTCGGATTGGCCTTCCGGATCGATGTTTCCTGTAGGCCCTTTGAGTCCCTGTTGCGCAATGGCGCCGCCGCTCCAGCACACCGTCAACGAAAGGACAATGATCGCCAATCGAGACTTCATTCCCGCTCCAGCACTTCCAACCGGAAGAGACGAATATACGATTTTCGCGGCCGTTGCACGGACTGTGGGTCGGACGGTGGCGGCGCTAGTCCGCCGCGGTCGCCACTTCCTCTTCCGCGACGAAACCTTTCCAGCCGCTCATATACTTCACGAACGCGGGACCCAGGCGTTCCTGTCGCAGATATTCGCGGCTGACCGGCAGCGAAGTCGCGCGGAAATCCGGCGTGGCTTGCACGCGGCGCGGAAAGTCGTGGTGCAGGATGGCGGCGCGGCCGAGAATGGAGAAGTCGGCGCCGTGTGCCAGGACGCGGCGGCAATCCTCGGCGCTGGTCAGTTTTCCAGCCACACCCAAACGCGTGCGGCCGCGTGGAAGATCCGAGAACCAATCAATCAGCGGTTTTCCAGCAAACTCAGGCTCGATCGGTTCCTTGAAGACATCCCAGAGAGACATGTCCAGATAGTCGATGTCGCCGGAGCTCAGGAGTTGGGTCGCAAGCGCGCGTTGTTCGGCAAGTCGCAAGCCAAACCGCTCCGGCGACAATCTCACTCCGAGTTGAAAATTCGCCCGCGTCCTGGCGCGAACGCCCTTAATGATGTCGAACACGATGCGCGCACGATTTTCGAGCGTGCCGCCGTAGCGGTCCATGCGGCGGTTCGTTTGGGCACTCAAGAAGGCACAGAGAATGTAGCCGTGCGCGCCGTGTAACTCGACGCCGTCGAAGCCGGCCTTCTCGGCTCGGGTGGCGGCGGTAATAAAGTCTTCGATCAGCGTTTCGACTTCGCCTTCGTGCAACGCGCGAGACTTGGTTTCTGTGTCCTCTGATGGGCCGACGGGCTGTTCGCCGATCAGTTCGGAGGGGGAACGGATTCCGGCGTGATGCAGTTGCAACGACGACACCGCACCTTCGGCCCGAATGGCGGACGCGAGCCGCGCGAGACCGGCAACGTGCTGCTCGCCGAACGTTCCGAGTTGACCTGGGAAACCCTGTCCGATGCGCTGCACATGCGCCGCACAGGTCATGACGAGGCCGAAGCCGCCGCTCGCGCGGTACGTCAGCCAGTTGTATTCGTCGTCGGAGATGCGGCCATCTTCGTGACTCTGCAAATTGGTCAAAGGCGCGAGCATGAAGCGGTTTTTCCACGCCGGGCCGCGCTGGAGAGGCAAGGGTTCGAACAGCGTGTTCATCAGGGTTCCATTTCAAGCGGAATGTCGGAGTCCCGCCCGAGATTGACGAAATGCACTTCAAGGTCAAGTTCTTCGATCTCGACGGAAGGGCCGGTCATCGTTCAAGATCGGATCGGGAGGCCATCTCATGACCGAAACCGCTACGCTGTCACGTCGCCGGAAGCTGCGCTTCTACGGCTGGGGTTACGCTGACGAGGCACTCTCGCCTGAGGAAGAGTCGCGCACCAGAGACCTTATCAAGCGTTTCGGTTCGACGGTGGAAATCGCGCCGCCGCGCGAGACGGAGTTTGAGTTGCGTTCGCCGCGCGTCACCGTTCCCCAGGCGCTCGCCCCGCTTGTATCGACCACGCCTTACGACCGGCTCGTCCACAGCTATGGCAAATCCTATGCCGACATCGTTCGCATGTTCATGCGCGACGTGCCTCAACCGCCGGACCTTGTCGCGTTTCCGAAATCGGAAAGCGACATCGTGGCCATCCTCGAATGGGCTTCGCGTGCGAATGTCGCCGTGATCCCGTTCGGCGGCGGTTCCAGCGTCGCGGGTGGCGTCGAACCCGATGTCGGAGATTCCTATGCGGGCACGGTGTCGCTCGACTTGCAATATCTGAACCGCGTTCTCGAAATCGATCGCGCCAGTCGCGCGGCGAAAATCCAGGCCGGGGCGCTTGGGCCCGAACTTGAAGATCAGTTGCGACCGCACGGCCTCACGCTGCGCCACTTTCCGCAAAGCCTGCAGCTCTCCACGCTCGGCGGCTGGATCGCCACGCGCAGCGGCGGCCATTATGCCTCGCTCTACACGCACATCGACGACTTCGTGGAATCGACGCGTCTGGTGACACCGGCAGGGACGCTCGAAACCCGGCGGCTGCCAGGCTCGGGCGCCGGACCATCTCCGGACCGTCTAGTCATCGGCTCGGAAGGCATTCTCGGCGTGATCGTCGACGCTTGGATGCGGCTGCAGGACAGGCCCGTGCACCAGGCCTCGGCAAGCGTTTCCTTCGCAAAGATGACAAATGCAGTCGCGGCCGTGCGCGCTCTCTCGCAATCCGCACTGTTCCCGACCAATTGCCGGCTCCTTGATCCTGCCGAAGCGCGGAACAATGGCGTCGGCCACGGAACGTCTGCAGTCCTGGTCCTGGGATTCGAGTCGGCCGATCACCCGCTTGGTCCGTGGATGGCGCGCGCCCTCGAACTTGTGGGCGATCACGGCGGACAAGTCGATGCCGAAGCCGTGGCGCGGTCGTTGGCGCCGGCCGGCGGAGCGCAAGAACATCGCAAGGGAGCGGCGGGGCAATGGCGCAATGCTTTTATCCGCATGCCTTACTACCGCGATCACATGGTCGCGAGGGGCGTCATCACGGACACGTTCGAGACGTCGATCACCTGGGACCGGTTCGAGAATTTGTATGAAGGCGTGCGCGAGAAGACGCACGCAGCTATCCGCGAGATCTGCGGTCATGACGCCGGCATCTCCTGCCGCTTTACGCACATTTATCCGGATGGGCCTGCGCCGTACTTCTCCTATTCCGCGCTGGGTTCGGCGAATGGAAAGCTTGCGGACGCTTTGGCGAGATGGCGCGACATCAAGCGCGCGACCAACGAGATCGTGGTGTCGCTGGGCGGGACGGTGACGCATCATCACGCCGTCGGCCGCGATCATCGTTCCGGCTACGAAATGCAATCGCCGCCGCTCTTTCGCGCGGCGCTTTCCAGTGCGAAGAAGACGCTCGATCCGGCCGGCATTCTCAATCCCGGCGTCCTGATCGATCCCGTCGACCGCAAGGTCGGCATTCGCGGCGCTCTGGGCTAGAGGAACGACATGTTTTTGAACGTGAACGGAGCAAGTATTTTTTTCGACACGGTGGGCGCCAAGCTCGCCATCGACGGCGAGCGTATGCGCGAACGGCCGAGCTTGATCGTGATGCATGGCGGGCCAGGCTTCGATCACTCGACCATGCGGCCCTATTTTGATCGTTTCGCCGACACGCATCAGGTCGTCTATATCGATCATCGTGGCAATGGCCGTTCGTCCGGGACGCCCGACACCTGGACTCTGGCGCAATGGGGCGACGATGTGAAAGCGTTCTGCGACGCACTCGGCATTGAAAGACCGGTGGTCTTCGGTAATTCGTTCGGCGGCATGGTGGCAATGTCCTATGCCGCGCGCCATCCGGCGCATCCCGCGAAACTCATTCTCTCCTCGACCGCGGCGCGCATGCACCTCGAGGTGAGCTTTCGCATGATGGAGGAGCGTGGCGGAACGAAGGCGCGCCAGGTGGCCGAGCGTTTCTGGAACACGCCTGATGAAAATTCGATGGCGGAGTATATTGCGGTGTGCATGCCGCTCTACAACCCGGCCGGCGGAGAAGATCAGGCCGCCGCGCGGCGACGTGCCATCATGCGGCCCGAGACCACGCGCCATTTTTCACTGGGCGAAATGCGAACGATGGACGCCCGCGCGGGACTGAAGGCCGTTCGTTGTCCGACGCTCGTGACGGTTGGCGACTATGATCCCATCACGCCTGTGGTTTGTTCGGAGGAAATCGTCGCCTCGCTGCCGCCGGGTGTCGGCGAACTCAAGGTGTTCAAGGGCGCGGGCCATGGCGTGCACCGCGATAACCCAGGCGAGAGCGAAACGCTTTTGCGCCGGTTCCTCGCGGACTGATGGCCCGCAAAGCTTCCCCGACGAGCGGCGGTTCTTGACTCCGCGCCCCGCCACTCGCACGGTCAGCCAAATCGCTTGGAGTGGGTATGATGGAAGAGCGGATCCGCGTTGAAATGCATGGCGGCGTCGCCGATGTCCGTCTGGTGCGCGCCGACAAGATGAACGCGCTCGACGATGCGATGTTCAGCGCGCTCGTCGAGACGGGCGAACGCCTCAAGACGCAAAAGGGACTGCGCGCCGTCGTTCTGTCGGGCGAGGGGCGCGCCTTCTGCGCCGGTCTCGACATGGGAAATTTCGGCAAGATGGCGTCCGGCGAACGGCGCGGCGGCACGGGCCTTGTCGAAATGCCGCGCACCGAAGGCGGCTCCAATCGTGCGCAACATGCGGTGATGGTGTGGCGCGAATTGCCGGTGCCGGTGATTGCCGCCGTCCACGGCGTCGCCTTTGGCGGCGGCTTCCAACTCGCGCTCGGCCCCGACATTCGCATCGTCGCGCCTGACACGCGCATGGCGGTGCTCGAAATCAAATGGGGCCTGGTGCCCGATATGGCCGGCTTGGTGTTGCTGCGCGGCCTGGTACGCGAGGATGTGGCGCGCGAGCTGACCTACACGGGCCGGATTTTCTCCGGCGAGGAAGCGCTGGCGCTGGGCATCGCGACACGGGTTTCGAACGATCCGCACGGCGATGCGATGAAGCTCGCCGCCGAAATCGCAGCCAAGAACCCCGATGCCGTTCGCGCCGGCAAGCGGCTGTTCAATCTTGCGGCCGATGCCGACCAGAAAACGATTCTGAAGCACGAGACCAGCGAACAGGTCGCCTTGATCGGATCGCCCAATCAAATCGAAGCGGTGATGTCGAACATGCAGAAACGCGTCGCCAGCTACGCCGACTGAATCCCTGAGCACTTCAGGTTTATGTCGGAAAATTGCAGCCTGAGCGGGTCTTCGAGCGTTAAAACCTCGCGCGCTTTGTTAATCACTCGCTAAACCGGATGCTGCGATCATCCTGCGTCCGACAGGATGGTTTGATGCAACAGAAGCGGAATTTTGGACGCCGTCCGCTACCGGAGGAACCGCGGCAGACGGCACGGCCGCTGATCGCGAAAGCGATCCGGCCCGATGCAACCGCACCGGTGCCCGTTGTTTCCGTCGCTCCGGCCGCTCAAATCGATGAAGCTCCCGACGTCGATCGCGAACTCGGAGAATGGAAAGCGGCGCGAAGGAAGCGAAGAGGGCGCTTTCGCGAGCCATGGCGCACGCTTTCGATCGTGACGACGGTCGGGTTCGGTTTGTCGCTCTGGCTGGTGCCCGATTCAGTCGCAAACGTTGTGCAATACGTCACTGGTGGTTTGGCTATCGCGAGCTTCTTGGCCGGCCTTCGCGGCTATTTCCAGCGCTCGCCGACACCGCCCGCCGAAAAGATCGAGCCGACTATCTGACGAACGGCGTGCTTGCGGCGGGAAGCGCGTGGGTGTAGCGCTGCGAGCAACATGCAACGGTCACTGGACAACCCGAACCGAGATGCCGCGTTCGCGTTCGACAATTCCTATGCGCGATTGCCTGAACGGTTTTACGCAAAGCTCGCGCCGACGGCGGTCAGAAAGCCCAGGCTCGTCAAGCTGAACGTGCCCTTGGCCCGGCAGCTCGGGCTCGATCCAGCGTGGCTCGCCTCGCCCGAAGGCGTCGAGACGTTGGCCGGGAACAAAGTTCCCAAAGGTGCCGAACCGCTCGCCATGGCGTATGCCGGGCATCAATTCGGCAGTTGGGTTCCGCAATTGGGCGACGGGCGCGCAATCCTCCTGGGCGAACTCCGCGACGCAAATGGGGTCAGGCGCGACATTCAGTTGAAGGGCGCCGGACCGACGCCGTTTTCGCGCAATGGCGATGGCCGCGCCGCGCTTGGACCGGTGCTGCGCGAATATATCGTCAGCGAGGCGATGTTCGCGTTGGGAATTCCGACGACCCGTTCGCTCGCCGTCGTGATGACGGGAGAAGAGGTGTTGCGGCAGGATGGCCTTTTACCTGGCGCGGTCCTCACGCGTGTCGCGCAAAGTCACGTTCGTGTCGGTACGTTTGAATATTTCGCCAACCGCGGCGACAGCGAGGGCGTGCGCCAACTTGCCGACTATGTGATCGAGAGGCTTTATCCTGCCCTCCAACGCGACGAAAATCGCTATCGGGCGTTGCTCGACGGAGTAATTTCTCGCACCGCCAAACTGGTCGCGCGTTGGCAGCTGGTCGGCTTCATCCACGGCGTCATGAATACCGACAACATGGCCATTTCGGGCGAGACGATCGACTACGGCCCCTGCGCGTTCATGGATACATTCAACCCGGCGCAAGTGTTCAGTTCGATCGACGCCGGCGGCCGCTATGCCTACGGCAACCAGCCGCGCATCGCCCATTGGAATCTCGTTCGATTGGCGCAGGCACTTCTGCCTCTGCTGGGCGCGAACGAAGAGCAGGCGCTCGCTTCGGCGCGCGCCGCGATCGATGCGTTTCCGGCGCAATTTGAGACTGCGCTTTTCTCTGGTCTCCTGCGCAAGATCGGCATCGATGACGCGAAGGATGGCGACGTCGCGCTCGCCGGAGACCTGCTGGAGCGCATGGCCGCCAACAAGGTCGACTTCACCTTGTCGTTCCGCCTGCTCTGCGACGCGGCTGAGCGGGGAGACGCCGCCGACGGACCCGTTCGCTCGCTCTTCGAGAACCCGCTGGCGTTCGACGAATGGGCTCTGAAGTGGCGCAACCGTCTGGCTCTATCAGGGCGCACCCCCGTCGAGCATGCGGCGCTGATGCGGCAAAACAATCCGGCCTTCATCCCGCGCAACCACCGCGTCGAAGCGGTGATCGTTGCGGCCCAGCGTAAGGGCGATTTCGCGCCGCTGGAGGAGCTCTTGAGCGTGCTCAGGTCACCTTATGATGACCAGCCTTCATTTGCGCATTACGCCGACGCGCCCACGCCTGACGAAATCGTCACGCAGACATTCTGCGGAACTTGACGCGCGCTATTCCGCAGGCACGACGACGCGTGGCCGCGTCGCGGCGGCGACCACCGCAAAGAAACCAACGGCAATCAATCCCGTTACGGCATCGGCGGCGAGCAAGCCGTTCGCGTGCCAGCGGCCATAGCCCCAGCCATCGACGATCGTCATATAGGCAATCGGCATATTGGAGAGCGAGGCGTAGAGATTGTATTTCGTCGCCGCGGCTCCGCGCCCGATGGCTTCCAGCACGACGGCGCTGAACGACGCATAGTTCAAGCCCTGCACGAACGCGTATGACAGCGTGAAGACGATGAACATCGTCTGTGTCCGGGCTGCAGCCGCCATCACTAGTGCGACGGCCGCCAGAAAGACGCCGAACAAGGCGTAGGCAAATTTGCGATCCATGCGATCGCAGAGATAGCCGCCGATGACGCAAGCGATCGCCGAAATCACGCCGCTCAGCACGCCGTTGACAAGAGCCACCGTATCGGCTCCGGCATGCCAGTCTCCCGCAACCGCGGACCAAAGCCCCGAAGCGGCGCCGCTACCAATGGGGAGAAAACAGATCAACAGCGCCAGGAAGCCTACGCGCGACTTGGCGGTCTGCCAGACATCGACAGCGACTTCGCGCAGGCTTTCGAGATAGAGCAACTTGCGATGGGCCTGTTCGGGCTCCGCGACGAACAAAAGCGCAATGCAGCAGGCGAGAAAGAGCGCCCCCATCGCTGCGCCCGGAAGCCAGACGATCACAGAGTGCTGCGCGATCCAGAGCGCAGCACCGCCGCCGATGCCGGCGCCGCCCAGATTGCCCGCCTGGTACCAGCCGCCAGCGCGCCCCTTCTCCTCCATCCGCGTGGCATGCGCCATGAGATTTTCCGCCGCCATCGCCAGAAAAGTGACGGCGACGCTGTTCGCGAACACAAGGACTGTGATGATGGACAACGTCGACGGACCGGCCGGGAAAAAGCCGATCGCGCCAAGCGTGAGTGCAGTGACGATGGCGGCCAATAAATACCAGCGCTTGCTCGTCAGTGTCGTGTCGACAATCGGCGCCCACAGAGCTTTCCAGGCTTGCGGCACGAGATTGATCGCCACCAAACCCGCGACCGCCGAAACACTCACGCCGGCGTGGCTGAGCAGATAGGCGAGGGTGACGTTCACATAGCCGGACGTCGCGCCGAACGGCACGCACAAAAGCAGATAGACGATCGGGTGGGTCGTGGCCGGCTTTGCTTCGCTCACATCGGATCCGCCCGTGCGACATCTGAGCTTATCGGGGCCGCAAAGCCTTGCCTACTCTCTCAACGGGCGATGCCGTGCAATGTTTTGTATTGCGCTCGCACGCAAAAGGTCTCTCACTCATCGCACCGCCCGCAAGAGGCGCCTTGGGGAGTGAGCGATGGCCGACAAAATCTCCGTATCCGCCGGCCCGATTCCGCCCGGCCGTCTGGTGACCTTTGCGGCAGGCGCCCTGCCGGTCGGGGCGCTGGTAACCACGTTGGGCGTCTATCTCACGAACTATTATGCGAGCCACATCGGCATTCCGCTGGCGGCAGTCGGGGGCGCTTTCATGATGGTGCGGCTGCTCGATATCTCCATCGATCCGCTGCTCGGCGTGGCGATGGATTGGACGCGCACGGGAATGGGAAAATACCGGCCGTGGCTCGCGGCCTCCGCCCCGCTGCTCCTGTTCACGGTCTGGATGATCTACTTCCCGGACAAGGGGGTCGGCACGGGTTACCTCGTTGGCTGGCTTCTTCTGCTCTATCTGGGCTATTCGATGCTGACGCTCTCGCAAGCCGCGTGGGGCGCGGCCCTCGTCGCCGAGTATCACCAGCGCAGCCGCGTCTATGGTTGGATCCAGGCCGTGGCCGTCGTGGGAGCGATCGGCGTTCTTCTCGTTCCTGCATTGCTGCCGCTCTTGTGGAAGAGCGTTCCGTTCAGAGGCGTGCCCTTGATGGGCTGCTTCATCTTTGCGGCGGTGATCGTGGGTGTATTGACGACGGTCGTCTTCGCGCCCGAACCCGAGAAGCCGGTGCTCGCCAAATCCGAACGGTTCGGACCGAGAGATTATCTGGCGCTCGTCGCAAGACCGGAGATGCTGCGCATCATGTGCGCGGACATGTTCTGCACGCTTGGCCCGGCCATCACCGCGCCGCTCTATCTCTTCTTCTTCGAACAGGCGCGCGGCTACAGCCCGGTCCAGGCCAACTATCTGCTTCTCTTCTACATCGTCGCCGGCCTGTTTGGCCCTACGTTCTGGGCGCGGGTGGCGAGACGCTTCGGCAAGCATCAAAGCATTCGCATCGCCAGCGTATGCTACGTCGCCGCGCAGTCGACGCTTCTGATGCTGCCGAAGGCGCAGGTCTATCCGATGATGGCGGCGATGTTCTCCGTCGGCTTTGTCGCCAGCGCGTTCCCTTTCCTGGTGCGCGCCATGATCGCCGATGTCAGCGACGAAGTGCGGCTCGAGACCGGCAAGGATCGCACCGGTCTTCTCTATGCTCTGGTCACGAGCACGAACAAGATCGGAGGGACGATATCGGTGGGCGTCGCCTACGCGATCCTTCCGCTCTTCGGCTTCAATCCGGCGGAAGGCGCGGTCAACACGGCTGACGCGCTTTGGGGTCTTCAGGCTTGCTATCTGGTGCCGCCTGTCGTCTGCGTGCTGATCGGCGGTTTCGCCATGTGGGGATACAAGCTCGACGAAAAGCGCCATGCCGACATTCGCATCGCCTTGTCGGCATCCGATGCGATCGCGGGCGCGCGCGACGCATTGCAGAGCCTGACGGGCGAACCACCGGAGCCCGAATTGGGTGCGCTCAACGAGCGGGCGTGACGGGCAAGCTGGTCCGGCAACACCGCGCGCGAATTTCGGTTGCGCCGAAGCCAAAACCCGTCTGAACTCTCTCCAAGAGTGTCCGAGAGAGACGCAATCCGGGAGGCCTGCCGATGCGTGAGGCGATCAAGAGTCCGATGAAGCGGCTGCCCGCGCGCCTGCTTGCGCCATTTGCGAGCGCGGCCATGCCGGCCGCGGCGCTTGGTGTTCCATTGTCGGTCTATCTCCCGAACTACTACGCGAGCCATATCGGGCTTTCCCTGGCTTCGGTTGGTCTCGCGTTCACCATGGTCCGATTGATCGACATTCTGTTCGATCCGCTGATCGGTGTTGCCATCAACGCGACGAGAACGCCTTTCGGCAGGTTCCGGCCGTGGATGGTCGCCGGCGCGCCGCTTCTGATGATCGCTTCCTACATGATCTTCATGGCCGAGCCGGGCATCACGACCTTCTACATGGTCGGCTGGCTGCTCGTGCTTTATGCCGGTTTTTCGATGCTCATTCTCGGGCACTCCGCCTGGGCTGCGGCGTTGGTGCCGGAATATCACCAGCGCTCCGTCGTCTATGGCTGGATGCAGGCGGTCGGCGTGCTGGCGACCATCACCGTGCTCGCATTGGAGCCGGTGCTATCGACCCTTTGGCACAAGTCGGTGACGCAAGGGGTGCAGGCGATGGGCTGGTTCATCATTGGCGTTACGCCGCTCACGATTCTCCTGTGCACGTTCGTGGTGGGCGAGCCGAAGCAAGTCGAGAAAGCCGAGCGCGTCACGCTGCACGACTATTGGGTGATGTTCGCACGCCCGTCATTGCTTCGCGTTCTCGCGGCCGACCTGGCGCTGGCGCTCGGCCCGGCCATCACCGGGGCGCTCTATATCTTCTTCTTCACGCAGGCGCTCCAATTCACGCGCACGCAGACGAACGTACTGCTTCTGATCTACATCATGGCGGGTCTCTTCGGCGCCCCGACCTGGGCACTGATCGCCAGGCGACTCGGCAAGCACCAGACCGTCATGACGGGCTGTGTGCTCTACGGCTTTGCCCAGATGATCGTCTTTGTCTCACCGCACGGCAACATGACGGTGATGGTTCCGGGCATGTTCTTCGCGGGCTTTGTCGTAAGTTGTTTCACGTTCCTGATCCGCGCCATGGTCGCCGACATCAGCGATGAAGTGCGTCTCGATATCGGCAAGGATCGTTCGGCCTTGCTGTACGGATTGATCACGAGCACATCGAAAGTGGGTTCGACACTCTCGGTCGGCATCACGTTCGGAATCCTGGCGGCCTTCGGATTCGAGGCCAAGGAAGGCATCGTCAACTCCGGCGTCGCGCTGGATGCGCTCATCGGCTGCTATGTCGTCGTCCCAGTTCTCACCATGTTCGTCGGCGCGGGCGCGCTTTGGGGCTACAAGCTCGACCGCAAGAGGCATGACGGCATACGCGAAGAACTGGCGGCGCGCGACGCCATCGCCGGTGCGTTTGGCGTCGCTGAAAGCTTGTCTGGTTCCGAACCCCCGCTGAGGGCTACGCCCGTTTCAGCAGGGGAGTAAGCTCAGGCACGCTTCGGTCGATAGGCGTCGCTTACGACGCGGGACGCTTCATCGCTGATGCGATGGAAGTAGTATTCCGGCGTCAGCTTTCCCGCCAGTTTGAGCACGATCGTGCCATGCAACACGGCCCAGAACACATGGCCGATGAGACCGGCGTCGCCGGCGAATTTTCCGGCATCGATCATCAGCCTGACATACTCCGTCATCGTCGCGCGGGCGCGGGCATTGGCCCTGACCAGGTCGGGATAGAGGCTCTCATCTGGCTGCGTGAGATCGAACATCAGTTTGTAAGCGGCGGGTTCACCAAAGGCGAAAGCGACATAGGCGCGATAGATCGCCTCGTCGTTATGCGGGACCTGCGCAAGAGCAGTCTCGAGTGCGTCCGCAAAACGATTGAAGGCGCGCGCGCGAACGGCGGCCAGAATGTCTTCCTTGTCCTTAAAGTAGCGATACGGCGTCATTGCGCTTACGCCAAGCTCTGCCGCAAGCTCGCGCATCGTGAAACCTTCCGGGCCGCGCGCATCGAACATTCGGGTCGCAGCCACGCAAAGCCGCTCCCGGAAATCCGCTACATCTGACTGACTGAGGATACGAGGCATAACGATTCCTTATCAAAGTGTAAGGTTTTGCCAAACGCGAAACGTTTATGCGATACATTTACAACGTCTATTTCTCTCTTTCGGGAGGTCCCTTCATGAATGCTCCTGTTCAAATCAACCCATACCTCGCCGGCAATTTTGGTCCAGTGAGATGTGAGGACGATTTACAAGACTTGTCACTGACCGGAGAAATTCCCGCGAATTTGAACGGCACGTTTTACCGAAACGGACCCAACCCCCAATTTCCGCCGCGCGATTCGAACCACCATTGGTTCGCGGGCGACGGAATGCTCCATTCCTTCATTCTTCGGAACGGCCGGGTTGGTTACAAAAATCGTTACGTACGTACGCAAAAATGGGAGCTGGAGAACGCGGCGGGCAAATCGTTGTTCGGGACGTTTGGAAATCCGCTGACAAGTGACCCGTCCACTCTGGGAAAGGACGGCGGCGTCGCTAACACAAATGTGATTTGGCACGCGGGAAGACTCCTCGCGCTTGAGGAAGGTCACCAACCCTTCGAAGTTGACCCAGAGACACTTATGCCGCGCGGCTATGTTTCTTACGCGGGGAATGCGGGTCGATTTACCGCCCACCCCAAATTGGATCCTGAAACGGGCGAGTTGGTTTTTTTCGGCTACGGCATCGGAGAGGTGCCATTGTCGGCCGGATTGGTCTTCGGCATCGTCGATCGCACTGGCCAAGTGACGCGGCTCGATCGCTTCCAGGCGCCCTATTCGAGCATGGTTCACGATTTCCTGGTGACCAAGAACTATGCGCTGTTTCCCATTCTGCCATTGTCCGGCAGCCTCGAGCGCGCCATGAGCGGCAAGCCGGCCTTCGGCTGGGAGCCCGAATTGGGAAGCCATATCGGCGTTGTCGCGCGCAACGCCGGCATCGACACGATGCGTTGGTTCACGGCCGACCCTTGTTACGTCTTTCATCCCATGAACGCGTGGGAGGTCGGCGACAAGATTTATGCCGACGTCATGCAATATGAGCAGGCGCCGCTTTTTCCCAACGCGGACGGAACACCGGGTATGCCGTCATCGGCCAAGCTCGTACGTTGGACCTTCGATCTTTCGCAAAACACGAACGCGATCAAGCAGACGCCGCTGGACGATTTGGCCGGCGAATTCCCGCGCTTCGACGAAAGACGGGCAGGCCTTCCTTATCGCCACGGATATTTTGCCGCGGACTCGTCCGACACTGGCAAGGTCATCTTCAATGGCATTGCGCATGTCGATGCCGAAAGCGGGACACGGCTGCTCTATGAGTTTCCCGCGGGCGACGTGCCGGGTGAGCCGATCTTTATTCCGCGCAGCAGGAAGGCGGAGGAGGGCGACGGCTGGCTTCTCTCGCTGGTCTATCGCGGCGCAACGGACAAGAGCGACCTCGCGGTGTTCGACGCCACCGATATCACAAAAGGTCCCGTCGGGTTGGCCCATCTGCCGCGGCGCGTGCCGTACGGCTTCCACGGCAACTGGCGCCCGGCCTGATCGTCACGACTGCGGCGGGCGAGGCATTGCGGCATAGTCGCTCGATGAAACGATCGATTCTCCTGCTGCTTGCGCCGTGGCTGGTGTCGGCCGCCGTCGCACAAGTCCCGACCGACGCCTGGATTCAGATGGTGCCGGGAGGTGTCGAACTTCGCGTTGTCGCGAGCGGCAGATGTCCGACCGCACACTTTGCTTCGGACCGCGGTCCTTTATCAGCGCCAATGGCCGAACGGGCCTCGGCAAACGGCGAATTTCCGCTGCTCTGCAGTCTCGCCATTCCTGCGACCGCAAAAAGTGTGACCGTGGATATCGCCGAGCCCAGAGGCGGCGAAGCCGTCGAAACGTTTTCTGTCCCGGCTGCTGATCCTCAGCGCGTCCTCGTCCTGGGCGACACGGGCTGCCGCATCAAGGGGACGTTCGTTCAGGCGTGCAACGATCCCGCCGCTTGGCCTTTCGCTGGGCTGGCGGCGGCGGCCGCCGCCCTGAAACCGGACCTGGTCATTCATCTGGGCGACTACCTCTACCGCGAATCGCCGTGCCCGGAAGGAAATGCCGGCTGCGCCGGCTCGCCCCATGGCGACAATTGGGAGAGTTGGGCGGCGGATTTCTTCGCGCCGGCGGCTCCGCTTCTGTCCGCCGCACCTTGGATTTTCGTTCGCGGCAATCACGAGGACTGCTCGCGTGGCGGCGCCGGTTATCTGCGCCTTCTGGGTCCGACGGCTTACGATCCAGCCGCGCCCTGTGCAGAGCATCAGCCGCCGTATGCGGTAAACGCCGGCAGCGAGACGATCGCAGTGATGGACAATGCCAGTGCTTCGGATACGAGCGTCGACGACAAGTCCGTCGCGCTTTATCGAGCCGACTTTGACGCGCTGAAGACGCTTGGCATGGCGTCGGCGGGGCGGGAGCTTTGGCTCGCGTCGCACCGGCCGATCTGGGCGGCGATCAGCGGTCCGCTCGGCATTCCGATCGGCGGCAACGCGACCATGATCGAGGCCTCCGGAGACCTGAGCGCATTCCGAGCCATCTCGCTCATGCTGTCGGGGCATATCCATACCTTCGAGGCCATCAACTACGCCGCCAAGCTGCCGCCGCAAATTGTCGCCGGTCATGGCGGCGACAGTCTCGACCCAACGCCGGCCAATCTTCGCGGCACCATCTTCCAGGGTCATTCCGGCATCAGCGTGAAGGACGGACTCTCCGTTAACGGCTTCGGCTTTCTGATGCTGAGGCGCGATCCGGTGGCAAAGGGCTGGAGCATCCAGCTCTACGACTCGGCCGGAACGCCGGAGCGGCAATGTCAGTTCGCCGCTGGTCGCGTGAACTGTCCTTCGACAAACTAATCAAAATATTTTTTTGCGTGCGCCGACTCTGACGCGAGTCTGTCAACATCCCGCCTTGATCAACGCTCAGTTTTGCCAGCCGTGAATTGCTGTGCATGGGGCACAACGTTAAGCTCTTCGCGTGTGGGGGACCAACGTGGGCAGTAACAATCGGCACTATCTCGTGATCGCAGGCGGCGTCGTCGCCGTCATCGCCATCGTCATCGCGACGCTTTACATCCTTGGCGGAAGAAGTACTGAGCCAGGCAACAATTTTCTCGCGCGCTTGCAGAACGGTCTCTCCTCCGTCACCGGTACACTGACGCCGGCTCAGATCGCAGAGGCGCCCGACTTTGTCTTTCGCCGTCTGGATATCGACACCACCAAGCCGCAGGCGGAAGCATGCCTGGTGTTCACCCGCAATCTCGATGCATCGGGCCGCACGCATTACGAAGATTACTTCTCGGTCGATCCCGAGACGCGCGTTGCATCGCACGTGGTCGACAACCGCCTCTGTCTTTCGGGTCTGGACTTCAACAAGACCTACAACGTCGCCTTGAAAGAAGGTTTGCCCGCCGCGACCGGAGAAAAGCTGACGTCCGAAGAGACCGTCCCCGTCGAACTGCGCGACAAGCCTTCGCTCGTGCGCTTCGCCGGCGGAATCATCCTGCCGCGCGACAATGCCGACGGCGTTCCCGTCACGACGGTGAACATCGCCAAGCTGCGTCTCAAGGTCATTCGGGTCGGCGACCGGCTGCTCTCCCAGATCGAGAGCGGCACCGTCGATCAGACGACGCTTTATACCTGGAAGGACAACGACCTCGAGACGTCGCAAGGCACCCTGGTGTGGTCCGGCACAATGGATGTGGCGAACGTCAAGAACGACTCCGTCGTCACGCTGGTTCCGATCCGCGAAATCCTGAACGGCAAGCCGCCCGGCGCCTATGTGCTGATCGCGATGGATGCCGCAAAGAAGGTCGATGAGGACTATTACGACCAAGGTGCGATCGCGGCCCAATGGGTGGTGGCTTCCGACATCGCGCTGACGACGTTCCAAGGCACCAATGGCCTGACCGTCTTTGCACGCTCCTATGCGAGCGCCCGGCCGCTGGACGGCGTGAAGTTGACGCTCGTGGCGCGCGACAACAACGTGCTTGCCACAACGAGCACCAATGGCGACGGACGTGCCGATTTCGCGGCGGGCTTGCTGCGTGCGTCGGGGGGCGACGCGCCGGTCGTCGTGATGGCCTATGGCTCGCGCGGCGACTTCAGCTTTCTGGATCTGCGTCGCGCAGCGTTCGACCTGACCGACCGCGGCGTCAGCGGACGCATTACGCCTGGGCCGGTCGATGCCTATCTCTACACCGAGCGCGGCGTCTATCGTCCGGGCGAGAGCGTTCAGGCGACGACCTTGATGCGGGATCGGGTCGCTCAGGCCGTCACGGCTCCTCTGACGCTCGTTGCGACTCGTCCCGACGGTCTCGAAGTGTCGCGAACGACGTTTCCCGGCGCCTCTCTGTCGGCGGGCGCGGCGACCTGGTCGCTGAAGCTCAGCAATCGCGCGCCGCATGGCCGCTGGCAGATCGCCGCCTACATCGATCCAAAAGGCGCGCCGATCGGGCGTGTCCAGTTCGACGTCGCCGATTTCGTGCCGCAACGTTTGAAGGTCGCGCTGACAGCCGAGACACGCGTTGCACGCGCCAATCAGGCAATTCGCATCCGCGCGGAGAGCCGCTTCCTCTATGGCGCGCCGGCATCGGGCTTGTCCGGCGAAGGCAGCGCGAAGATCGTCGTCGACGGTGCACCCTTCGCCGCCTTCAGGGACTATCAGTTCGGCCGCGTCGACGACAAATTCGAGTCCGTCGACGTACCCATGAACGTTCCCGAGACTGATGCGGCAGGAGTAACGGAAGCGACGGGGTCGATTGGCGACCTCGCCGATACGACGCTTCCCTTAAAGGCGACGATCACGATTTCGATTCACGAGCCCGGCGGGCGCACCACCGACAAGAACATCGAAATACCGGTGCGGACGCGCGATGTTCTGATCGGACTGAGGCCGAGCTTTCAATATGGCTCCGTCACGGAAAATGCGCCGGCCGGCTTCGAGGTGATCGCCGTCGATGCGGACGGCAAACGTATCGCGCTCGACAAGCTGACCTTTTCCTGGGTGCGTGAAGACGCGTCCTACCAGTGGTACCAGAGCGAAGGATCGTGGAAGTATCAATCTGTGACGCGCGACCGGCTGATCACCAGCGGCACGGTCGACATTGGCGCCGGCGCACCGCTCAAGTTGTCGCAAACGCTGCCTTTCGGGCCGTATCGCCTGACGATCAGCGATCCGCGTTCGGGCGCGGCGGCATCCTATCGCTTCTATTCCGGCTGGTCGGCGAGTTCGGCCGGCGACAGGCCTGATCGCATCCCCGTTGCCGCCGACAAGCCGAGCTATCGTATCGGCCAGGTGGCGCATGTGCGCATTAAGCCGACTGCCGATGGCAAGGCGCTGGTCGTCGTTGCCGGCGACAAGGTCTTCTCGTCGAGGGTGATCGATGCGCCGGCGAGCGGCACGAGCGTCGATGTTCCCATCGCGGCGGATTGGGGTCCGGGTGCCTATGTGCTCGTCACCGATTATCGGCCCTTGAGCGAATCCACCGGCCGCGAGCCCGTGCGTTCCATCGGCCTCGCCTGGCTGCAAGTCGACAGTTCCGAACGCACGCTGACGACGTTGATCGGCGGGCCTGAGCGCATCCTGCCGCGCCAGAAACTCATCATTCCCGTCGCCATCAAGGGTCTCGAGAGCGGCGAGGAGGCGTATCTCACGCTGGCGGCGGTGGACGAAGGCATCCTTCAACTCACGAACTTTTCCTCGCCCAATCCGAACGATTGGTACTTCGCCAAGCGTCAGCTGGGCGTTGACATGCGCGACGACTATGGCCGCCTGATCAAGGCGGAGAAGGGCGCCGTCGGCGCCTTGCGCGAAGGCGGCGACAATTTCGGCGGCCGGCCGCTCGCGGTGGTGCCGACCAAGACCGTCGCGTTGTTCTCAGGCTTGGTCAAAGTCGGACAAGGCGGCATGACGAACGTCACGCTCGACGTGCCCGACTTCAACGGTGAACTGCGCCTGATGGCGGTCGCCTTCAGCGCCGGCAAGCTCGGCCATGCGGATCGCCCGCTGACGGTTCGCGATCCCGTTGTCGCCGACATCGTGCTGCCGCGCTTCTTGGCGCCCGGCGATCATGCGTCCGCCGCGCTCAATCTCAACAATGTCGAAGGACGGCCCGGCACGTATGTCGCGAGCGTGACGGCGAGCGGTCCCGTCGCACTGCCCAACGGCGCCAAACAGACTGTCGTGACGCAGGCGCTGCGCGTCGGGCAGCGGGTTCTGCTCCCGATTCAATTGGAAGGTCGCGGCCTCGGCATCGCGACCATCGCCTTGAACGTCAAAGGCCCCGGCGGTTTCAACGTTACCCATTCCTGGCAGATCGAGTCGCGTGCGCCGCAGCTCGACATTGCGCGCGATGAAACGCTGCCGTTTGCGTCCAAGGCGACGTATACGGCGAACGGCCAGCTCGTCGCCGATCTTGTTCGCGGCACCTCGACGGTCGGTCTGACGGTCGCTGCGGCGCACGGCTATGCGGATGTGCCGGGACTCCTGAAGTGGCTGGACAGATATCCGTATGGCTGCATAGAGCAGACGACGAGCCGCGCCATGCCGCTTCTCGTCTTCAACGACCTTTCCGATCTCGCCGGCTTGCCGCGCGATGCGGCGCTTCGCCCGCGCGTGCAGGACGCCATCGATGCCGTGCTCGACATGCAGAATTACTCCGGCAATTTCGGCATGTGGGCGCCGGGTTCCGACGCCGATCCCTGGATCAGCGTCTTCGCGCTCGATTTCCTCTACCAGGCGAAAGAGAAGGGCTTCGTCGTGCCCAACGATGCCTTGAAGCGCGGTGCGTCATGGTTGCGCGTGGCGGCATCCACCGATTCCAACAGCGATGCGACGCGGGCCTATGCCTTCTATCTCCTGGCGCGCACGGGCCAGGTCAATCTTTCCGATCTGCGCTATTTCTCCGACACGCGCGGCCCGGAAATGAATGCCGCGATCGGCGAAGCCTTGCTGGGAGCGGCGGCCTATTCGGCAGGCGATCGCTCGCGCGCGGCATCTGCGTTCGGCCGCGCACGCGACATCGCGCTCCGCGCCAACGCCTTCGGCTATCCTGTGGGAGACTATGGCTCGCTGACGCGCGATCTCGCCGGCGCGACCGCACTCGCCGCCGATAACGGCGAAGCCGATCTCGTGCCGGCGCTGCTGCAGAAGAGCCAAGACGTCGACATGACGCTCAATGCGACGACGACACAGGAGAAAGCCTGGATGCTGCGTGCCGCCTATGCGCTGACGCGGCAGAAATTCCCGCTCAATGTCGCCGTCAACGGCCAGACCGCAATACCCAGGGCCGGCGCCATCCGTCTTTCACCGTCGACCGCGCAGCTCAGTGCTGGCTTGACCTTGCTCAATCGCGGCGATGCGCTGGTGTGGCGCACCACGTCGGTGCAAGGCACGCCGGTCAAGGCGCTGCCGGCAGAACAGAGCGGTCTTACCTTGACCAAGACGATCTGGACGATGGGCGGTTCGCCGGCCGACCTGTCGCGCCTGCATCAGAATGATCGCGTCATCGTGGAGTTGTCCGGGACGATGCAGCACAACAGCTATCGCCAGATGGGCGCGATCGATCTGCTTCCGGCCGGATTGGAGATCGAGATGCCGCTCTCCGGCGAAGACGGCAAGCCCTATCCGTTCCTGCAAACCTTGTCGGATACGACGATGACTGACGCGCGTGACGATCGTTTCGTCGCCGCGTTCGGCATCGGTTCGCAATATGTGAACAGCGTCGATCGGCGCAAGCCCGAGCCGCAGCCTGTCTTCCGCCTGGCCTATATCGCCCGCGCCGTCACGACGGGCACGTTCGTCATGCCCGCCGGAGCGGTGATGGATATGTACGCGCCCGCAGTGCATGCGCGAACCGCGATGGGGAATGTGACGATCGCGCCGTAACGGGAGGGGAGCGAGCCAGTGTTGTCGCGCGCGAGATTTACCGTCATCGCTTTCGCCCTGTTCGGGTTGGCCTGCGCGCTCGTGACGGCCGATACCGCCAATCCGCCGGATATGACGCGCGCTGAGAACGTCTCCCCGGAAATCGTCGACCGCCATGGCGTGCTTTTGCGCGCCTTCCTCACGCGGGACGGCTATTGGCGCATGCGCACGCGGGTTCAGGACGTCAGCCCACGTTACCTCGCCCTTCTCAAGGCGTACGAAGACAAACGCTTCGACGACCATGCGGGAGTCGACGTCATCGCGCTCTCGCGCGCCGCCCTGCAATATCTCTCGGCCGGACATGTCGTCTCCGGCGGTTCGACGCTGACGATGCAGGTCGCACGCCTGCTCGAGCCGCCGCACACTCATGGCGTCGCCGTCAAACTGTTTCAGATGTTGCGCGCCCTTCAATTGGAAGAGCGCTATTCGAAGGACGAAATCCTCTCGCTGTATCTGACGCTCGCACCGTTCGGCGGCAACCTCGAAGGTGTGCGCGCCGCTTCGCTCTCCTACTTCGGCAAGGATCCATCGCGCCTCGATCTCTCCGAAGCCGCCTTGCTCGTCGCGTTGCCGCAATCGCCGGCCAAGCAACGACCCGACCGGCATGCCGTTCGCGCAGCGAAGGGCCGCGACAAGGTTCTGGCGCGCATGGTGCAGGAGAGCATCATCTCCGGAGCCGATGCCGCTCTCGCGCACCGCGAAGGCGTTCCCTTCGCGCGACAGGCGATGCCGCTCTCGGCGCCGCACCTGGCATCGCGTCTCCACAATCGCTTCGCACAAACGCGCATCGTGACGACGCTCGATGCCGCGCTTCAGGCCGCGGTCGAGCGGATGGCGGCGCAGGAAGTGCCCTATTTCGGCGATGGAGCCGCCCTCTCCATCGTCGTTGTGGAAAATCGCACGCGCAACGTTCTCGCTTATCTCGGCGGCGTGAACTACTGGGGTGCGGCAGGTCAGGTCGATCTGGCGCAGCGTTCGCGCTCTCCGGGTTCGGCGCTGAAGCCTTTCATCTACGGTCTAGCGTTCGACGATCTCATTCTGCATCCGGCGACGATGATGAGCGATGCGCCGACCTTGTTCGGCGACTATGCACCGAAGGATTTCGATGGTGCCTTCCAGGGCGCGGTCACGGCGCAAGATGCGCTGCGCATGTCGTTGAACGTGCCGGCAGTGATGGTTCTCGATCGGGTCGGCCCGCTCGCTTTCACGATTGCCCTGCAGAATGCGGGAGCGAGACTGGCTTTTCCATCGGGCGGCGCCACGCCGACGCTGCCCGTTGCGCTCGGCGGTCTTGGCATCAGCCTGGCCGACATCACCATGCTCTATTCGGCCATCGCCAACGGCGGTAAAGCGCGCGCTCTGCGCTATGTCGCCGATGCGCCCGATGCAGCGGACCACCGTCTGTTCGGACGCGTCGCCGCGTTCTACCTGAGACAGATCCTGCGCGGCGTCGCTTTGCCCGACGGCTGGGCAATGGGACAAGGCTTGGCACGGCAACATGCCGTCGCCTTCAAAACGGGCACCTCATACGGCTACCGCGATCAATGGTCGGTCGGATTTTCCAATGACTACACGGTCGGCGTCTGGGTCGGCGAGGCCGACGGTTCGCCCAGACCCGGACATGTCGGTCGCGATTCTGCCGCGCCGATTCTCCTGAAGACCTTCGAGCTTCTGCCGCGCGATGTCCGCGGCGACGATCCCGCGCCCGCCGGGACGCTTCTGGTCAATGCCACCGATCGGCTGCCTGAAGCGCTGCGCATCTTCCGGCGCGAGAGCGCGCCGCCGCAAGAGATCGTCGTGCCGCCGCCCACTATTTCCTTTCCGCCGAACGGCACGCTCGTGCCTTTGCCGGCCGCCGCCGCCAAGGACCGCACGATCGTGCTGAAAGTCGATGGCGGCCGCGCGCCGCTGACATGGCTCGTCAACGGTCAGTTGCTCGGCAACTTCGATCGCTTCCAGCCGGTTCTCTACACGCCCGACGGCGAAGGCGTGGCGCGCTTTACGGTGGTCGATGCCCAAGGGCGCAGCGATAGCGCGCAGGTCAGATTCAAGAAGACGCGCTGACGCGATGGCGCGCGATGTGCGCGCAACTGCGCCTTGACGGATCGGCCGGATTGGGGTGGGAAAGAGAAACAATGCCGCCCCGCGATCCCGAATCCGTTCGTCACACCGAAGTCCTCAAGGAAGAAGTCGAGATCGCGCACGACTTCCTGCGCGTCACCACGCCGTCGGAGCGTCGGCGCGCATTCGCCACCCTCTTCATTAGCCTGGTGTGCATGGGCGCGGGCCAGACTGTGCTCTTCAACATCCTGCCGCCGCTTTCGCGCCAGCTTGATCTCTCCGCGGTCCAGACGACAACCATCTTCGCCGTCTCGGCGGCGGTCTGGGTCGTCACCTCGACCTATTGGGGCAGAAAGAGCGATCATTGGGGGCGAAAGCCGGTGATGCTGCTCGGGCTCCTGGCCTTCGCTGCATCCTTCGCCTTGTTCGCGACCGTCATGCTGGGCGGCTTGCAGCATTGGATACCGGCGTTCGCCGTCTTTCCGCTGATGATCCTGTCGCGCTCGCTCTATGGGCTTCTCGGCTCCGGCACGGCGCCGGCAAGCCAGGCCTATGTCGCCGACCGCACCACGCCGGCGGAACGGATGCAGGGCGTCGCGACGGTCGGCTCGGCGTTCGGTTTGGGCACCACGGTCGGACCCGCCATCGCGAGTCTCTTCGCGGCCCTGGGACTGCTGGCACCGTTCTACTTCATCTCGGCTCTGGCGCTGGCGAGCGCGGCGACGATCTGGTTCCTCCTGCCGGAGCGCACGCCGCCGAAGGAAAGAAAACCCGTCCAAGCGAATCTCAAATGGCATGACCGAAGGATTCTGCCATTCGTGATCTTCGCCATCGGCTTGTCCACGGCGAGCACCGTGCCCATCCAGACCATGGGCTTCTTCTTCATGGACGTCCTGAAGGTGAAGCCGGAAGCTGCGGCGCAATTCAACATGATCGGACAGATGTCGTCGTCGATGGCAGCGCTGTTCGCCCAGCTCGTGCTCATCCAGCGCGTGCACATCTCGGCGCGCGCCATGACGAATTGGGGCCTTGGCGCCGCGGCCGCGTGCAGCGTGATCTTCCTTCTCTCCGGCCAGTTCGGACCGCTGGTCGTGGGACTGGCCCTTTCGGGTCTCGGCTTCGGCATGGCGCGTCCCGGGTTCACCTCCGGTGCCTCGCTCTCGGTGGCACCGCATGAGCAAGGTGCCGTCGCGGGCATCATCGGCGGCGCAAGCGCGATGGGTTTCATCGCCGGCCCCCTCATCGGTTATATGTACGAATGGTCGCCGTACGTGCCCTACATTTTCATGGGCGTCTTGATGGTGGCGTTGATCTTTTACATGTGGCTGTCGCCGACATTGCGTAACGCCGGCATCATCGAAGCCGACGCCGACATCGTCGAGGAAGCCGCCGAGACACCGGTTGCCAATGCGTGATGTCGAAGGATGAGGATAAGTTTTTCCGCTAAGTGCAATCTTTTCACCGCAAGGCGTTGAAACTCTTTGCGCGAAATTTTCGCGCCCGCCCGACTTATCCGCGTTCCCGTGACAGTGTCTCGCACCTATCTACTTCTTTCGCGCGAGAGAAAAGACTGATGCACCAAACGATCGTTGGATCAAAAAATCGCGGAACAATTCCGTTGTCGAAGCATCGACGTATGCGAACGAATATTGTTCCAGAAAAGCGCGATGATTTTCGCGCAAGGGGGAGGGGGTACGACAAAATCGAAAACGAATAATGTCAATATTTACAAAGGCTAGAGCCGTTTTTGGGCAACTTCGGTGAGGATAACTCCGAGCAGGCCCAGGGTGGGAAAGCCGTCGGCCGGCATGCCATGCGCGCGTTGGTATTGGCGCAAGGCCGCCTTCACGCCGCGGCCGAGGACACCGTCGATCTTTCCCGGATCGAAACCGAGTTTTGCCAAGGCGGTCTGGAAGGCGATGCGCTCGTCACGCGACAGCGGCAATTCCTCGCGCGGCCAGTTGCCTTGGATGCCCGGACGTCCGGCGATCAGATCGCCGAGCATGCACACCGCCAGCGCGTAGGACACGGCGTTGTTGTATTTGAGGACGACTTTGAAATTCGCGAACGTCATGAATCCGGGACCGCGCCGGCCTGCGGGAATATAGAGGCTGCCAGGTTCCGTGTTCGCTGGCAGCGGCGTTCCATCGGCGGCGCGAACGCCAAGCTTCGTCCACGCGTCGATCGGCTTCAGCGTCTCGCCATCGGCCAGCTCATAGGGAAAGTCCGATGGCAGCCGCACCTCGTAGCCCCAACCGGCGCCGCGCTGCCAGCCGTCGGCCGCCAGTTCGGACGCGGCCGAGGCCAACGCATCAGGGATGGAGTGCCAGAGATCGCGCTTGCCGTCGCCGTCGCCGTCGACCGCGCTTTTCAGGAAGGTGGAGGGCAACATCTGCAGTTGCCCGAAGGCGCCGGCCCAGGAGGCGCGCATCTCCTTGGGATCGAGATGCTCCTGTTGCACGATCTGCAACGCGGCGAGCAGTTCGCGTTTCGCGAAGTCGGTGCGGGCGCCATCATAGGCGAGCGTTGCCAGCGCCTCGAACAGATTGAAGTTGCCGATATAGGCGCCGTAGTTCGTCTCGTTGCCCCAGATCGAGAGCAGGATCTCACGCGGAACACCGAACTTGGTCTCGAGAGTGGCGAGTGTTGCCGCCTGTTCGCTCGCCTCGCGTTGCCCGGTCGCGACGCGCAGCGGCGAGGTGGCGCTGTCGAGATAGGACCAGATCGGCCTGACGAATTCCGGCTGCTCCTGGTTCAGCGCTTCGACTTGAGCATTGCGATGGATGCCGCTCATCGCGGTGCCGTAGACGACCGGGCTGATGCCCTGGGCGAGCGCGGTGGTGCGGAAATCCGTCACGAAGCGGTCGAAGGCGGTATCCCTGGGATCGATCGCGAGGATTTGGGTCTGGCGCACGCGATGCGCCATGGCGTCGCCGGGAAACATCGCCAGCACGGTTGCCATCAGAAAAAGCTGACAAATGGATTTCGTGGCGGTTCGCAGCAAAAGGTGTGTCCCCGGAATTTCGCCAGCGGCGGGGCCAGCCATAACATGGCGCGTACCGGCAGAGAATCCCGGAAAAGCGGGCGTTTTGAGCGGTTGACAGGTGGGGGGCTGCCGCATAATTTCCGCGCCTCTTTGCGGGGCCCGAAGGCCCAGACAGGGCCAAGACATGAAGGTTCGCAACTCTCTGCGCTCGCTCAAAAAGCGCGACAAGGACTGCCGCGTCGTCCGCAGGAAGGGCCGCGTCTACGTCATCAACAAGAAGAATCCGCGCTTCAAGGCGCGCCAGGGCTGAACGCGGCTTGTGATAGCTTTCCCGGTGTAGCCGGACCGGTCGCTCACGTGGAACTGCCAACCGCCAATTCCGACATCGTTGCCCATGGCGGCGCCATTATCGCTGCGCTGCGCACGCTCGTTCCCGATGGCGTCGTGGGGCAGGAGGCCGGACTTGCGGCCTTCGACGGCGACGCACTGACGGCTTATCGGCAAAAGCCTCTCGCCTGCGTTCTGCCGCGCAGCAAGGATGAGGTTTCCGCTGTCCTCGCCTTTGCCGCCGCGCACAATATTCCGATCGTTCCCCGCGGCGCCGGCACGTCGCTCTCGGGAGGAGCATTGCCGCGCGCCGATGGAATTCTTCTCAGCCTGACCCGGATGAATCGGATTCTTGAGGTCGATCTCGAGAACCGCTGCGTGGTTGCGGAGCCAGGCGTGACGAACTTGGCGATCACGCGTGCCGTTGAAGCGCACGGCTTCTACTACGCGCCAGACCCGTCGAGTCAGATCGCGTGCACGATTGGAGGCAACATCGCGGAGAATTCGGGCGGCCTGCACTGTCTCAAATACGGGCTGACGACAAACAACCTGCTGGGGGTCGAGATTGCGATGGCCGGCGGCAATCGGTTGGTTGTGGGCGGAAAGGCGCCCGGCTCGAACGGCTTCGACATTCTTGGTGTGGTTGCCGGGTCCGAAGGTCTGTTGGGAATTGTCGTCGAAGCGACGTTGCGCATTCTTCCCAAGCCGCCGGCGACGCGAACGCTGCTGGCTGCGTTTCGTCAGGTGCCCGACGCCGGCCAATGCGTCGCCGACATCATCGCGGCCGGCATCGTGCCTGCCGCGATGGAATTCATGGACAAGCGGTGCATCGAAGCTGTCGAGGCACACTGTGCGCCTGGTTATCCGCGCGAGGCGGCAGGGGTCCTGATCATCGATGCGGACGGCATCCCAGCGGAGGTCGACGATCAGATCGCGCGCATTGGCGACATCGCATGCAAGAACGGCGCGATCGTGCGCGAGGCGACGAGCGAAGCCGAACGTCAGCGCCTGTGGGCCGGTCGCAAGGCCGCTTTTCCGGCCATGGGCCGGCTTGCGCCGGATATGCTGTGCATGGACGGGACGATTCCGCGCCGCGCGCTGCCGCAGGTCCTGACTCGCATGAGCGAGATGGCTAAGGAATATCGCCTGGGCTTCTGCAATGTCTTTCATGCCGGCGACGGCAACCTTCACCCGCTCATCATCTTCGACATGATGAAGAGCGACGAGCTTGCGCGCGCCGAAGCGTTTGGCGCCGCCATCCTCAGACTCTGCGTCGAAGTGGGCGGCGTCCTGACCGGCGAACATGGCGTGGGTCTGGAAAAGCGCGAACTGATGCCGGCCATGTTCAGCGAAGCTGATCTTGCGCAACAGCAGCGTCTGAAATGCGCTTTCGACGCCAATGGTCTGCTCAATCCGGGAAAGGTCTTTCCCACTCTGTCCGCCTGCGTCGAACAAGGACACATGCACGTCAAGGACGGCCGTTTGCCGTTCGCAAACTTGCCTCGCTTCTGAACGCATGAGCCGGATCTCAGCTACCAACGAGGCCGACATCATCGACGCAGTGCGCGACGCGCGCGCCAAGCGCGAACCGTTCGAGATCATCGGCGCCGGCAGCAAACGAGACTATGGGCGTCCGATGTCTTGTGGAACCCTGCTCGATACGAGTTCACTCAAAGGGATTGTCGCCTACGAGCCTGAAGAGCTCATCATCACCCTCTTGCCCGGGACGCCTGTCGTCGAGCTTGAACGGGCGCTGGCCGAAAATGGGCAGCGCCTTGGTTTCGATCCGCCGGATTTTGGGCCGCTATTCGGATCTCCGCCGGCCATCGGAACGATCGGGGGTGCGATCTCGACTGATGCATGCGGCCCGGCGCGCGTGCGCTACGGTGCGGTTCGCGATCAATTGCTCGGGTTTCGCGCCATCAATGGGTTGGGCGAAGCGTTCAAGGCAGGCGGGAAGGTCGTCAAGAACGTCACGGGCTTCGACATTCCCAAACTCGTCTGCGGCGCATTCGGAACCCTGTGTGTCCTCACCGAGCTCACCTTGCGGGTGTTTCCGAAGCCGTCTCACACGCAGACTCTCGCCATCCGCAACATCGAGCCTAAGGAAGGTTTTGCGCTTTTACGCAAAGTATGGGCGAGCCCGTTGGAAGCGACCGGGCTTGGCTACTGCGAGGACTCAATCGTCATGAGATTGGAGGGTGAGAGCGAACCGCTTGCGGAAAAGGTGAGCATGTTGAGGAGTCTGTGCGGCCGGCACGCACTCGAATCCTGGGACGACGAGACATTTTGCGCCATCGGAAGCGCGCGAGCCTTCGAGAACACAAGCGAAGATCTCTGGCGGCTTTCGATTCCTCCGTCGCAAGCGGCTGAGGTTGTCGATCGCATCGCTGCGGCGATCTGGATCGGCGATTGCGCCGGGGCGGTCCTTTGGCTCTCGGCAAACGACCATCATTTGGTGCGCGATGTCGCCAAAAAGGTCGCCGGCCACGCCACGCTGGTCAAGGCTGATGCCGCGAAGCGCTCCTCCATCGATGTCTTCGAAGCCGAGGAGGAGGCTCGCGCCGATCTGACGCGGTCGGTCAAGGCTGCGTTCGATCCCATGGGGATCTTCAACCCCGGTCGCATGTGGGACGGCGTCTGATGCGAACGAATTTTACGCCGACGCAATTGACCAACCCGCACATCACAGAAGCGGAAAAAAATCTGCGTGCGTGCGTTCATTGCGGCATTTGTACGGCCACCTGTCCCACTTATGTTCTACTTGGCGACGAACGCGACGGCCCGCGCGGCCGTATCGTGATGATCCAGAACATGCTGGAGGCGGGCGTTGCACCGTCGGCGGACGCGGTCCTGCATGTCGACCGTTGTCTCTCATGTCTTGCTTGCCGTACGGCATGTCCGTCGAGCGTGGATTACGCACGGTTGATCGACGAGGCGCGCGTCCACATTCAAACCACGTATCGCCGACCTTTCGGCGACAGACTGCTGCGCTGGTTCATCGCAACGGTGATGACGCGGCCGGCGCTTGTGCGCGCGGGCTTGTTTTTGGCGCGCTGGGCCGCGCCATTTGCGTTTCTTCTTCCCGGACGATTGGCCTGGATGACCGCCATGGGGGCCCACGCAAAGGTGCAGCCATCTGCGATCCCCCTGCGCGCCACACTGCCGAACGCGAAGCGCATCGCGCTGATGCCGGGCTGCGTTCAGCCCGCGCTGGCGCCACAGATCGATCAGGCGGTCGCGCGGTGTCTGGCACGTCGCGGCTTCGAACTCGTACCCCTCGAGGGCGCCGGCTGCTGCGGCTCGCTCGTCCATCATCTTGGAAGGAGCGAAGATGCAAAGAAATGGGCGCGGCGCGCGATCGAGGCTTTCGAGCACGCCGGCGGGTCGGAGGCGTTTGACGGCATCCTGATCACGGCAACTGGCTGTTCGGCGCATCTGAAGGACCTTCAGAATCTCTTCCTCGATGAGCCGTCCTGGCTCCCGCGCGCACGCGCGTTTGCGCAAACCTCGCGCGACTTCCTCGACTTGGTTCAGTCCGTTCTGCGGACAACGGCACGCCCCTTGCGCGTGGCATGGCAAGCGCCTTGCTCGCTCCAGAACGGACTTCGCCTTGCCGCCAAGGGGGAGGCCTTGCTTGCCGCAGCCGGGTTCGATGTGCTGACGATTCCCGAAGGCCATCTCTGTTGCGGGTCGGCCGGAAGTTATTCGATTCTGCAACCCGAGATCTCCGGCCGATTGAGGGCGCGGAAACTCGAAAACATCGCTTTGTTGAATGCCGAAGTCATCGCGACGAGCAATATCGGATGTCTCAATCAGCTTGCCGGCTCCGATGCGCCACCTGTCGTGCATTTCGCTGAATTGCTGGATTGGGCCGAAGGCGGGCCCGAACCCTTGGCGTTGGCGGGTGAGGCCGGTTAGGATTTCGTGATGCGAAACATCTTTCTCGCGCTGACACTGATCGTCCCTCTTTCCGCGCAGGCGGCGAACGCCCCGCCTCGCGCCGCCGCGAAGCCACAGCTGGAAACCCTGTTCGGCCAACTGGCGCGAGCGGGATCGCCTGAAGATGCAAAGCCGATCGAAGACCAGATTGCCGCGATTTTCCTGCAATCGGGTAGTCCCAGCGTCGATCTCCTAATGACGCGCGCCGCTGTCGCTCAGACGGCCGGCGACAAGGAAACTGCGAAGAAGTTGATCGAAGCGGTGACCGACATTGCGCCCAGCTATGCCGAAGGCTGGCACAGTCGCGCCGCACTTCAACGGGCGTCGGGCGACGATTCCGGCGCGATGGTTTCACTTGAGCACGTCATTCTGCTCAACCCGCGACAGTTTGCGGCGCTCTTCGAGCTCGGCGGAATGATGGAGGACTACGGCAACAAGGCTGCGGCGTTGAAACTCTATCGCAAGGCCTTGGAACTTGATCCCCAACTCGAAGGCGCGCGCAGGCACGTCGACGCGCTTAGCCGCGACGTGGAAGGGCAGGGCATCTAGTCCGCCGTCGGTCCCACGAACGTCACACGAAGCAGATTGGTCGATCCCGGAGTTCCGAGGGGGACACCCGCTGTCACAACGACGCGATCGCCGGCGACAGCGAAGCCTTCCTGGAAGGCGATCCGCGCGGCGCGATCGACGACATCATCCAAGTCGTGCGCGTCTTCCGTCATCACGCAATGCAATCCCCAAGCGAGCGCCAGACGTCGCGCTGTCTCGATCAAGGGCGTCAAAACGATGACGGGGGCTTCGGGACGTTCGCGCGCCGCCCGCAGGCCCGTCGAACCGGACTTTGTCCAGCACACGATCGCGCGCGCATGGATTGTGTGCGTGATTTGGTGGACCGCAGCCATGATCGCGTCGGCTGTCGTTTCCTCAGGCGCGTTGCGCTGCGATTCGAGAATCGTGAGATAGAGCGGATCGTTCTCCACCGATGCTGCAATCCGGTCCATCATCTCGACGGCTTCGACCGGATAGGCACCCGACGCCGTTTCGGCAGAGAGCATGACGGCATCGGCACCTTCGAACACCGCGGTTGCGACGTCGGAAACCTCGGCGCGCGTGGGGACGGGCGAGCCGATCATGGATTCGAGCATCTGTGTCGCAACAACGACGGGCTTTCCCGCCTTGCGAGCGGTTCGGATGATCTGTTTCTGGCGGCCGGGCACGGCCTCGAGCGGTAATTCGACGCCGAGATCCCCACGCGCCACCATCAGCGCGTCGGCCATCTCCAATATGTCCGCCAGCCGATCGAACGCCTTCGGCTTTTCGATTTTCACCAGAACGGCCGCACGCCCGGAAACCACCTTCTTGAGTTCTGCCACGTCTTCCGGCCGCTGCACGAACGACAAGGCGACCCAGTCCACGCCGAGATTGAGCGCGGCGTCCAAGTCGCTGCGGTCCTTCGGCGTCATGGCCGTGATCGGTAGAATGGTATCGGGCAGGTTCACGCCCTTGCGGTCTTTGATTTCGCCGCCGACCACGACAACGGCTTCGGCCGAGCTTTCTCCGACCGACAAGAGACGAAGGCGAACCCTGCCGTCATCGATCAGGAGGGAATGGCGCATCTTGATGGCGGTGAAAACCTCGGCATGCGGAATCGGAATTTCGCTTGCTTCTGTTGACGCGCTCTTGCGCACCAGACGCACACGTTCGCCCTCTTTGAGCATCCGCGCGCCTCCGGGCAGAGCGCCCAAGCGAATCTTGGGTCCCTGCAGGTCGACGAGAATGCCGATCGGGCGGCTGACCTCCAGCTCAAGTGCACGAACGGCGCTATGAAATTCAGCGAGCGCGGTATGAGAGGTATGGCTCATATTGACGCGGAATACGTCGGCCCCCGCGTCAAACAGGGCACGAATGCGCGCTTGCGTCGATGTCCCGGGGCCCAGCGTGGCCAGTATTTTTGTCTTGCGGCGCCGTCTCATCGTCAATCCGAGTAAGCTTGGGTCCAATTGAGCTAATCGAGCGACCGGGTGTCGCGCATGGCAGTCAGACTGTCAACGCGCTTGCCGTCGTTCCGCCCGCCCCCGATGATCCGTGTCATGAACGATCTTCCGTTCGAAAAGATGGCCTCGCAGCGGCATGATTCGTCGCTTCTGTTTGTCTGTGATCACGCCTCGAACAAGCTGCCGGACCAGTATGGCAACCTCGGATTGTCACAGGAACTCTTCGAAACCCATATCGCCTCCGACATCGGGGCAGCAAAGGTCACGCGCATTCTGGCAGCCGAATTTGACGCGGCAGCGATCATGGCGCGTTGGTCTCGCCTGCTGATCGATCTCAACCGCGGTTCAGACGATCCTACGCTCGTCATGAAACTTTCCGACGGCAGCATCATTGCGGGCAATGCAAATGTCGACGCCGCCGAGATGCAAAGGCGAATCGATTTATTTCATGCGCCGTACCATGACGCCATCGCGCGCGAAATCATGGAGATGAAGCGTCGGAATCGAGTTCCCGTCATCATTTCGATTCATAGCTTTACGCCCGTTTGGAAAGGTCGGACAAGACCCTGGGAGATCGGGATTCTTTGGGATCGCGATGCGCGACTAGCACGACCTATGATCAAGCATCTCGAGCGAGAGGGGTTCAAGGTCGGCGACAATGAGCCTTATTCGGGTGAACTCGAGAATGACTGTCTTTATCGCCATGGTACGATGTTGGGCCTTCCCCATGTCCTGATCGAGATCAGGCAGGATCTGATCGCGGGTAACGTACCCGCTCAGGCGTTGGTCCGCCGTCTGACCGTAGCGATCAAAAGTACGCTGGCCGAGTTGGGAGCGCCTAAGATACAATTTACCCGCCCATTGCCGCTTTCAGGGAACACCAAGATGGATGAGCGCGCGCGCGAACAGTTGGAAGCTGCTGTATTCCGTAGACTCGTGGCGCATCTTCGCGCTCGGACGGATGTGCAGAATATCGATCTGATGACTTTGGCGGGCTTCTGCCGCAACTGCCTGGGAGACTGGTATCGCGAAGCCGCGGCAGAGAATGGCATTTCCCTCGACAAGGATTCTGCGCGCGAGTTGGTCTATGGCATGCCGCAAAGCGAATGGAAGAAGCGCTACCAGACCGAAGTGACACCGGAAAAGCAGGCGGCTTTCGAGGCGGCGTCGAAACGTGCCGCGGAAACCCACCAACACACTACGGAAAAGACTCACAGCTAGACGCAAGATGTGCGTTGCCGCTCACCAACGGCGCCGCTAGGGTCGCGTTTCATCGTTTTTCCTCACACTTGTCGCTGGCCGAGCGCGTCGTCGCCCGAGCTTCCAGAATGTTTCGGAGAATGAAATGGCCAAATCCGGATTTGCAAAAGAGCATCTGCGCTCGTTCGTCGAGCGCATCGAACGACTGGAGGAGGAAAAGAAGGCGTTGGCCGACGATATTCGCGAGGTCTATTCCGAGGCAAAGGGTACCGGATTTGATACGAAGGTCATGCGTCAGGTCGTCAGGCTGCGCAAGATGGAAAGCGCCGACCGCCAGGAGCAGGAGGCGATGCTCGATCTATACCTAAATGCGCTCGGGATGCGCCGCTAGCTCGCCTCAGCCAGCAGCGCGTCTCGCTTGCTCACCGAGCTTTTCGCTCGGTTCGCCGGAATCGATGTGTTCGAGGCCAAGTTCCTTCAATTTGCGATAGAGCGTCGAGCGGCCGATGCCCAGCCGGCGAGCGACCTCTGACATGTGTCCATCATAGCGTGCAATCGCCATGCGGATCATTTCGGCCTCGACATCTTCCAGCTTGCGCATATGACCCGCGGTATCTGTTCCCGACAGTGCGTAGGGTGATGCATGGTGCTGCGCGGCCGTCGAATATGGGCTCGATCCGCTGTTCGCAAGCGGTCGGTCAGGCGAGCCTGCGATCCGTTGCATGTTCGATTCGATCCCCATGGCGGTTGCGATTTGCGGAAAATCGCAAATGTCCAGGGTCTCGCTTTCACACAGCACGACGGCGCGGAAGATGGTGTTTTCGAGTTGACGAACGTTTCCAGGCCAGCTGAATCGCTCGAGCAGGCTCGCTGCGGCCGGCGTAAGACCAGACATCGGCTTGTTTTCCTCGGCGGCGAAGCGCGCGATGAAATGGCGGGCCAATTCGGGGATGTCGTCGCGGCGGTCGCGCAATGCGGGAACGACAATCGGAAAAACGTTGAGGCGATAGTAGAGATCCTCGCGGAAGTGCCCGTCGCGCACGCGCAAGGCAAGATCCCGATTGGTAGCGGACATGATGCGTACGTCGACTTTGACGGGGCGCTTTGAGCCGACCGGATCGACTTCTCCTTCCTGCAATGCACGCAGAAGCTTGACTTGCATATCAAGTCGAAGTTCGCCGATCTCGTCGAGGAACAATGTCCCGCCGTCCGCTTCCTGGAATTTGCCCAGGTGCTTCTCGGTGGCACCGGTGAACGAACCCTTTTCATGGCCGAAGAGGATCGATTCGATCAAATTCTCTGGAATCGCCCCGCAATTGACGGTGACGAACGGCCGCCCCGCGCGTTCGGACGAGCCCTGGATCGCGCGCGCAATGAGTTCCTTACCGGCGCCAGACTCGCCCTCAATCAGAATGGGAATATTGGATTGCGCGGCGCGGCGGCCGAGCCGAAAAACCTGTTTCATTTCGTTCGACTGGGCAACCAGATCGTCGAATGTCAGCCGGTTCTCTGTCCTCTTTTTCAGTCGCGTGACTTCTCCGGACAATGTACCGATCTTGAGTTGGTTGCGGATCGAAATCGCGATGCGTTCCGGACTTGCGGGTTTGACCAGAAAGTCGCTGGCGCCGGCGCGCATGGCCTCGACGGCCGAGTCAATTCCGCCTTTTGCGGTGAGTACGATGACGGGCAAGTCGGGATTGGTCTGGCGCAGTCGCGCAAGCACTTCGAGGCCGCCCATATCCGGCATCACAAGGTCGAGCAGCATGAGTGCAATTTGTTCCCCGCGCGGGCCGTTGATCAGTTCCAGTGCCAGACCGCCGCCCGGCGAGGTTACGACCTGCATCCCGGAGCGCGTGATGGCCGCTTCAAGAAGCCGGCGCTGCACCGGATCGTCGTCGACAACGAGAATTGTCTGCGCCATCTTTGCGTTCCCAAAATCGAACAGGGTATCTTCGCGCCCAACCGGTAAATGCTGCGTTTAAACCTGTCCTATCGCGGAACAATTCGGATTGGATTAACAAGTGATGAACAGGCGGCCGAATGAGGGAACTCGACTACTGGACATTCTTCGCGCAAGACGCGAAGCGCACTGGAAGTCCGCTGTATTCGCGGATTTCGGCAGGCATCGGCCAGGACGAGGCGTTGAAAGCGCTCTGCTCACAGGCGCAACCGGGCCAGCCGCATGCGAATATGATCCTTGGCGCCGTGCATTTTCTCCTTCTTCGCGGAAGCGATCATCCGCTCACGCGATTTTATCGGACGCTCGGTGGCACCGTCTCAGCCGAGGCGGAAGATCCGTTTCCCGATTTCCGCGATTTTGTGCATCTCCATCGCAGTGCGGTTCTGAAACTCATCGAGACGCGCGTAACAAACACGAATGAAATCGGTCGCAGCGCTCTTCTTCATGCGGCATTCCGTTCAGTCGGTCGCGAGACTGCGCAGCCATTGTCGTTGATCGAAATTGGGCCGAGCGCCGGCCTGAACTTGATCTGGGACTCGTACGGAGTGCGCTATCTGAGGAACAAGGCCGTCACGGCGACCGTCAATGAGCCCGCGGACTTGGTGATTGATTGTGAACTGCGCGGAAATCGCACACCCCCCGTTGGCCCCACGCCAGATATCGCCGGACGAATCGGGCTCGAACTCAATCCCGTCGATTTGTCGAAGGCGGACGATCGCGATTGGTTGCGTGCTCTGATCTGGCCGGACCAGACTGCAAGACTTGCGAGACTGAATCACGGGATCGAACTTTTCATGACGCATCGGCCGATGATCAGAGCCGGCGATGCGCTCGAATTGTTGCCGGACGCGCTCGCCGATGTGCCGCCGGGTGCGGTTGCGTGCGTGTACCACACGATCGCCGTCTACCAATTTTCGCGCACGATGAAACGTGCACTCGAAGATTTGTTGGCAGTTGCTGGGCTGAGACGCCCGGTCTGGCGGGTCTCCTTCGAGTTTGACGGTGAACTCTACATATTGTCCACGATCCGGTACGCCGACGGTCTGCGTGAGGAAAAGCGCCTGGCGAGCTGCCACCCCCACGGGACATGGCTTGAGTGGCTCGCATAATCGGAGAGAATGACGCCATGAGCGACGTATCCCCCGCCTCGATGATTTCGCCTTCAGGAAAGGCGCGCTGATGTCCGACGCGCCGGTCATGCCGCCGATTCCGGGTCAGCTCCCAGATACGGAAAGGCAGATGTTCAACATCGCCTCGACGGAGGGGCCGCTCGCGGCGCTCGATGGCGCCCCGCCTCCCGCGCCGCAGTGGTTCAAGGACGCGCTGGCCATCAAACCCGAAAGCAGCTTCGTAGAAGTTGCCGGCGCGAGAATTCACTATTTGCGCTGGGGGGACCGCGCGCGACCCGGTTTGCTTCTCGTTCACGGGAACGCGGCGCATGCCCATTGGTGGGATTTCATCGCACCTTTCCTTGCGCGCGACTACAACGTTGCGGCGATGGATCTCTCCGGTATGGGCGACAGCGATTGGCGCAGAGACGGATACGCCATGGAATTGTTCGCGCGCGAGGAACTCGCGGTTTGCGAAGATGCCGGCATGTTCAAACTCGACGAACCGCCCGTGATCGTCGCGCACAGCTTCGGCGGCTTCGTCACTATGCTGACTGGCGGCCTCTACGGGAACAGGCTGGCCGGTGTCGTAATTGTCGACTCACCGGTCAATCCGCCCGACCGGCCCGGCGGTCCGCCGAAACGCGAGGTTAAACCGCACAACATCTATCCGTCGCTCGCCGCGGCAATGGCGCGATTTCGCCTGATGCCGCCACAAACGTCCGAAAATCTTTACCTCGTCGATTGGGTCGCACGGAACTCGCTGAAAGAAGTCGCCGGCGGGTTTACATGGAAATTCGATCCGGCCATTTGGCAACGGTTTTCGATCGGCGACGCCGCCGAGAGGCTTAGAGCAACACGCTGTCGCATCGCAATTTTCAGGGGCGAACATTCGGTGCTACTGCCGCCGCAGATTGGTGAGTACATGTTCAACCTCTTGGGCCGCTCGGCTCCGATGGTCGAGATTCCGCAGGCCCAGCATCATATCATGTTGGACCAGCCGCTTGCGCTCGTCGCCGCTCTTCGAGCCCTGCTGGCCGATTGGGAGCATTCGACCGCCACGCGCAGAGTCCAGTAACAGCGGCTTTTTGAAACGTTGTGCGCGAGAGGTCACTTGCTATAGTCGCGCCCGTTGGAACACGGGGCACAAAATGGCCGCACATGGTGAGTCACCTGACGAACGTGAAGAGATGGACATCAGTGAGCATGTCAAGTCCTGGGAAGCCTTCACGGCGTTCGCAAGATGGTCAATTCTGGGCATTGTTGTTCTGATGGTCTTTCTGGCCATTTTCCGAACTCACGGCTGATCCGCAATTCATGAAACTCGCCATCCTCAAGGAACGCCGCGACGGCGAAACGCGCGTGGCGGCCTCGCCCGATACCGTGAAAAGGTACAGAGGTCTTGGCCTGGACGTGGCTGTCGAGTCCGGCGCGGGTGCCGCTGCGCAGATGACGGACGCTGACTATGAAGCGGCTGGAGCCGTCATTGCTGCGGACGGTGTCGCGGCTTTGTCCAATGCCGATATCGTGCTCTGCGTACGCGCGCCGGACACGGACCAGATCGTTGCCATGAAGACGGGTGCCGTCCTCGCGGCGCTCCTTGCTCCTTACACGGACAAGGAGACTCCAGCAAAGCTCGCCGAACGGGGCGTGGACGCCTTTGCGATGGAATTCCTGCCGCGTATTTCGCGAGCTCAAGCGATGGACGTTCTGTCGAGTCAGGCGAACCTCGCGGGTTACAAGGCAGTCATCGACGCGGCGGCGCAATTTGGTCGGGCTATGCCGATGATGATGACCGCGGCCGGAACGATCGCTCCGGCGCGCGTCTTGGTCATGGGCGTCGGGGTTGCGGGCTTGCAGGCGATCGCAACGGCTCGCCGCCTCGGGGCCATCGTCTCGGCGACGGATGTGCGACCCGCTACGAAAGAACAAGTCGAATCGTTGGGCGCGACTTTCGTTGCGGTGATGGATGACGAGTTTAAGAACGCGCAGACCGCGGCGGGCTATGCCAAGCCGATGTCGGTGGAATATCAGGCGAAACAGGCAGCGTTGATAGGAGAAACGATCAAGAAACAAGACATCGTCATCACGACGGCGCTCGTACCGGGCCGCAAAGCGCCCGTGCTCGTGACGGAAGAAATGATCAAGGCGATGAAGCCGGGTTCGGTCATTGTCGACTTGGCGGCGGAGCAGGGTGGCAACACGCCGCTAACGAAACCCGACCAAGTGGTCGAAGTCCATGGCGTCACGATCATGGGCTACACCAACCTAGCAGGACGACTTGCGACGGATTCGTCGTCGCTTTATGCCAGAAACCTGTTCAACTTCGTAGCGCTCCTCGTCGACAAGAAAACCGGGGCGCTTGCGTTGAACTGGGAAGACGAAATCGTGAAAGGCGCAGGTCTCACGCGCAACGGCCAAGTCGTGCATCCCGCGCTGAAAGGTTGAGTCATGGAACTGGTCGATCCGATTGTCTTTCGCCTGACGATCTTCGTGCTGGCAATTTTTGTCGGCTATTTCGTCGTGTGGAGCGTCACACCGGCACTTCACACGCCGCTGATGAGTGTCACCAATGCCATCTCGTCCGTGATTGTCGTTGGCGCGTTGATCGCGGTTTCCGTGACCACGCTCGGCGCATCTTCATGGACGTCCAAATTGCTGGGTTTTGGCGCACTGGTGCTCGCAAGCGTCAACATTTTCGGGGGCTTCCTGGTCACTGCGCGCATGCTCGCGATGTACAAAAAGAAAGAGAAGTGAGCGTGCGATGAAGGCCGATTTCGCAGCGCTCGCATATCTCATATCGGGCATTCTCTTCATCCTTGCGTTGCGCGGATTGTCTTCTCCCGCGTCCTCGCGTGCAGGAAACCGCAATGGCATGGTCGGCATGGCTATCGCCGCCGCGACGACCATGTGGGTCGCGAACGTCGTCGATATGCTGACCTGGGGAATGATCATCGCCGGTGTCGCCATCGGCGGGGGAATCGGCGCGATTATCGCGCGCCGCATTGCGATGACGGCGATGCCACAGTTGGTCGCGGCCTTCCACTCGCTTGTCGGTCTCGCCGCCGTGCTCGTGGCGGGCGCTGCCCTTTATTCGCCGCAGGCTTATGGCATCGGCTTCGAAGGCGCGATCCGGATGCAGAGCCTGATCGAGATGAGTCTTGGCGTCGCTATCGGTGCCATCACGTTCGCCGGTTCGCTGATCGCATTTGCCAAGCTCAACGGCAACATGAGCGGCGCGCCGATTCTGCTTCCCGCCCGCCACGTCCTCAACCTTGTGATCTTTGCCGCCATTGTCGGACTGATCGTCTATTTCGCGATGTACCAGCCTGTCTGGTCATTCTGGGCGATTGCCATTCTCGCTTTTGTGTTTGGAATCACGCTGATCATTCCAATCGGCGGTGCAGACATGCCCGTCGTCATTTCGATGCTCAATTCCTATTCAGGCTGGGCCGCCGCCGGCATCGGATTTACCCTGGAAAATTCGGCGCTGATCATCACAGGCGCGTTGGTCGGTTCATCCGGCGCGATACTTTCCTATATCATGTGCAAAGGCATGAACCGCAGCTTCGTCTCGGTCATTCTGGGCGGCTTTGGCGGCGAAACTGCATCGGCGTCAAGCGGCACCGAAGCGCGACCCGTTAAACAAGGCTCGGCGGACGACGCGGCCTTCATCATGAAGAATGCGGGGTCGGTGATCATTGTCCCAGGCTACGGCATGGCGGTGGCGCAGGCGCAGCACGCGGTGCGCGAAATGGCCGACATTCTCAAGAAAGAAGGCGTGAAGGTATCCTACGCGATCCATCCCGTGGCCGGCCGCATGCCGGGCCACATGAATGTGCTGCTCGCGGAAGCCAACGTCCCTTACGACGAAGTTTTCGAGCTGGAGGACATCAATTCGCAATTTGCCCAAGCCGATGTCGCCTATGTGATCGGCGCAAACGATGTGACCAATCCTTCGGCCAAAACAGATCCCAAATCGCCGATTTTCGGCATGCCCATTCTCGACGTGGAACGCGCAAAGACGGTACTCTTCGTCAAGCGAGGCATGGGCTCCGGCTACGCCGGCGTCGAAAACGAACTCTTCTTCCGTGACAACACGATGATGCTATTCGGCGATGCCAAGAAGATGACGGAAGAGATCGTCAAGGCACTGGGGTAGCTGCGATGATGCTATGGTTGCCGAGGAATTCTTTTCCGAGATCATGGCGCGGCTTGAAACGAAGGGTCGTCTGACGCAAACCTGAGGAGTATTCGTTCGCGATGACCGATCAAGCCAATGTGACTGGGTTACGCCGAGAATGGATCGCTGCGCGTATCTTTGCGGCCCTGGGCAGCGCACTTCTCATCGCCGTCGCGGTCGTAGCCATTCTCTCGCCGCCAAAGATTGTGGCACCGCCACCCGCCCGCAACGTTGCGATGCAACGGCAGCTGGCGCAGGCGCTCTGCACCGCGGGACTCGCCTCGGCGCAAGGCTTCGCGCTCGTTCCCTCTTACACCAAATTGGCGAGCGATCTCATACAGGTCGGCTCGGTCAAGGGCCGCTATACCTGTTTCGCTCAGACGGATGCGGCCCGATACCAGATCACGTTCGACCTGATGTGCCGCGACCTGAATAAGCCGAAATGCGTCAATCTCTATAGCTTGGTGCAGGATGGAGGCGGAACGATTTACCAGCGACGCTAGACCGCGCGCACCCCACCCAATTTGCAGATGTGGCGCCACTCGTCGGCAGTGACCGGCTGAACCGAAAGGCGTGAGAACTTCACCAACGTCATATCGGCGAGCTTCGGGTCTGCCTTAGCTTGGGCAAGTGTGAATGGCTTCGATAATTCCGAGATTGCCTTCACATCGACCAGACCGAATATTCCCGTCTCGTCCGTCGGATCGGGCCGGTATTCGCGGATCACTTCCACGATGCCGACGATTTCGCGAGCCTCTCCCGAGTGGTAGAAAAAACCGCGTTCGCCTTTTTTCATCTTTTTCAAGTTGCTCTTGGCCTGGTGGTTGCGCACCCCGCTCCACGGCTCGCCCTTGGCGCCTTTTTTCTTCTGCATCTCCCATGACCAAGTCTCGGGTTCTGTCTTGAATAACCAATAAGCCATCATCGGCTCCTAGAATTTGGCGTCGCAGCCGTTGAACGTTGGTTTCCATGGTCGGACTTCGGAGTGCGCAAACAGCCCGGCCTTCACATAAGGATCATTCGCGTGCCATTGGCGTGCCGCAACGAGGTTTTCCGCCTCAAAGATGATCATACTGCCCGACATATCGCCCTTGCTATCGAGGAAAGGCCCACCCAGGCGAACACATCCGGATTCGCGAGCATAGGCAAAATGCGCCTCGCGCGCGGCCATCCGCAGAGCGAGCGAGTCCTCTTTGTCCAAAGCGGTGACGATAAAGAGCATGGGGAAAATGCCTTGCTAGTTGATGGTAACTCTAGCGCGGCGGCCGGCGGTCAGAAACATTATTTGCGTTCCAGTCCTAGAGGTCTGTTCATGAGTTGATCAAGCGCCGCAGCAGGCGTCAGGACACTGTCCAGAACGTCCACGATGGTGGTGGCGATCGGCATCTCGACGCCATGCCGCTGTGCTCGCTCGACCAACGGCCTCGCTGTTTCCGCACCTTCGACAAGCGGCATGCCTGGCGCCCGGAGCATCTGCAGCGACTGTCCCTGGCCGAGCCTCTGGCCAAACGCGAAATTGCGAGAGGACAGACTGGTTGCACTGAGAACGAGATCGCCGAGACCTGAGAGTCCCATGAACGTTTCAGCGCGTCCGCCCACAGCCTCTCCCAGCCGCGTCATTTCGGCGAAACTCCGTGCCAGGAGAGCGGCGCGCGCGCTTTCGCCCAACCCGAGTCCATCGGCAATTCCGCAACCGATTGCATAGACATTCTTCGCCGCTCCACCGAGTGCGACGGCGACGACGTCATCGCTCACATAGGGACGAAACTGGCGATGACCCAAAGTCGCCTGAAGCCGCTTGGCGATGTCGATCCGCGCCGCGATCGTGACGGCGGTTGGAAGTTCGTTGGCCACATCGCGGGCAAACGATGGACCGGACAGTACCGCGACTTGCACGCGAGGGAGAATCTCCGCGAGCACTTCGGTCAGCAGCAGTCCGCTCGATCGTTCGATGCCCTTGGCGCATAGCACGAGCGGAAGATCGTCGGACACATGAGGCGAGAGACGCGTGAGAGTATCGCGCAGATGCTGCGCGGGCGTCGCAATCAAAATGGCGTCGGCCTTCGCCGCTGCCGCAAGGTCATTCGTGGCCTCAACGTTCTCGTGCAGGGCCACGCCTGGAAGAAAGCGCGCATTCGCGCGCGTGCGGGTGATCGAATCGAGGACATCCGGCTCCATCGCCCACAGAGCGACAGAACGGCCGGCTTTTGCTGCTACACAGGCCAGGGCCGTTCCCCAAGCTCCGGCGCCGATAACCCCAAGGTGATCATATGTCTTTGAGGAATAAAGGTTTTCCGACATATCACCTCCTGTTGGTGCAGTGCGGAAGATTGAACGCTTTGTTGATTATTCAGAATTTGCCATTATCTTTCGAGTGACAAGAAGAAAAACGCTGGGGCTGGAAACTGGACATGGCAGAAAAGAACTCCGTTCGCGACCAGATCATCGAAGCGGCCAAAAAGCGATTTTCGCACTTTGGCTACGCCAAAACGACTATGGCCGAAGTGGCAGCCGACTGCGCCATGTCTCCCGGCAATTTGTACCGCTTCTTCCCCGGTAAGCTCGACATTGCCGAAGCGATTGCGACCGAAGACTATTCCAGGCACCTCGACCATTTGCGCAAGCTTGCGGTAACGCCGGGCAAGGACGCGCGCACGCGCTTGCACGACCTCTTGTTCGAGGAATTGCGCCGCACCTACCACAAGCTGGAAAGGGACCCGAGGGCATATGAGATGGCGCGGGTGATCGCTACCGAGCGTCCGAAATTCGCCAACTGGATGCTCGAGAATGAACGCAAAATTCTTATCGAACTTCTTGATGAGGCCGAAAGGCGGGGTGAATTCACGGTATCCGACAAGGCCTACACGGCCGAAATGGTCCAATCGGCGACGATGAAATTCCGCTACCCGCAACTGTGGTCAAAGCTGACGCTGCCCAAGCTGGAACGCGAACTCGAGGGCGTCATGAACCTGCTGATCGATGGCCTGTGTCCTCATAAGGCGAGCCAGGAAGCGGCTGCCTGAACCGGGTCTAGTTACCGCCACAAAGCTTTCGTATGAGTCGCGCATGCGCCGCTCTGTTTTTGCACTCCTTGTTTTGCTCGCCGCTCCCATGTTGACGGGCGCGAGCCATCCCGCGCCGCCGCACCGACCCGCACTTGATGATGCCGATCGCGCCACACTCGACGCGATCAGCGCCCGTCTCAACGAATTGGCGACAGTGAAGGGCGAGTTTACTCAGATAAATCCCGACGGCAGCACGTCGGAAGGGACGTTCTTCATTTCCAAACCGGGCAAGATGCGGTTCGAATACAAGCCGCCGACGCCTACCTTGATCGTCGCCGATGGCAAGACTGTCGCCGTTGCCAATACCAAGCTGAACACCGTTGATCGCTATCCTCTGTCCGAGACTCCGCTCGGACTTGTGCTCGGTAACGAGGTCGATTTGAAAAATGATACAGCGGTTGTGGACGTCGAACACCAGCAGGGCTCGATCGTGGTCGGCGCGCGCACGAATGCCAATATGAGCCGCGCGAATATCTCGCTCGTTTTTTCCGACCCGGGATACGAACTGCGGCAGTGGACGGTGATCGATAATCAGGGCCTCACGACGACAGTCGCGCTGCGCGATCTCGTGGCGGGTGCCCCGCTCTCGCCCTCGTTGTTTCTTCTCCCAGACAGAAATCCCTTTGCACGGCACACACAGGAGTGACTGGCGATGACGCGCCTGCCCATAGTCGGGTTTCCTTGTGACCGTCGTTCCCTTGGCAAGCATCCCTTTCACCTGGTCGGAGAAAAATATCTGACAGCCGTGCGCGAGGGGTCGCGGGCCATTCCCTTGCTCATCCCGGTTCTGGACCCGCCGCTTGACGTGGCGACCTTGCTGGACAGCATCGACGGGCTCCTCTTTACCGGCTCGCCGTCAAACGTCGCACCCAAGCTCTACGGTGGGCCGGCGCCGCGCGAGGGGGTCTTGCAGGACGAGCATCGCGACGCGACAGCGTTGCCGCTGTTGAAAGGGGCGATCGAACGGGGCATGCCCGTGCTGTGCATTTGCCGCGGCTTTCAGGAGCTCAACGTCGCGCTTGGCGGAACTTTGCATCAACACATCCAGGAAGTGGCGGGCCGGAGTGATCACCGCTCGCGCGACGATGATCCGCTCGATGTGCAGTACGGCCCGGCGCACGCGGTTCAGGTGCAAGACGGCGGGCTACTCGCGAAAATGACGCCCGACAAATCGTTCTCTGTGAATTCCCTGCATTCGCAAGGCATTGATCGGCTGGCGCCAGGGCTGCGGGCCGAAGCCGTTTCGCCCGATGGGCAAATTGAAGCCGTCTCGCTGCCGGCCGCCAAGGGCTTTTTGTTCGCCGTCCAGTGGCATCCCGAATGGGCATGGTCCGAAAATTCTGTCTCCCGAGCCATTTATGGCGCTTTCGGCGAGGCGCTGCGCAAGCGGCCAAATAGCACTTGACATTGCGTAAGCTTAGACTTACCGTAAGTCATGGCTTACGGAACAAGCTTTGCTGCTCTCGCTGACCCAACCCGCCGAAGCGTGATGGAGTCGTTGCGGTCTGGCCCACGCGCCGTCGGCGAAATCGCGCGCGGGATGCCGGTAAGCCGACCCGCAGTATCGCAGCATCTCAAGGTGCTGAAGGAGGCTGGTCTGGTGACGGATCGTGCCGAAGGAACGCGCCGCGTCTACTACTTGGATCCCAAGGGCCTGGCGGCGCTCCGTAGCTGGCTGGACCAATTCTGGAATCAGGCGCTGGCGGACTTTCAAAGAGAAGCGGAGAAATCTTTCGAAGGAGAGAAATCGAAATGACCAAGCCTTTCGCCATCGCGCCGGTCCGCAAAACGCTTGTGGTGAACGTCCCGCAAAGCCACGCCTTCGAAGTTTTTACCAGCAGGCTCGACAGCTGGTGGCCGAAGGGACATGGCATCGGCAAAACGCCGGTCAAACAATCATTCATCGAGCCGCACAAAGGCGGCCGCTGGTACACCACGCATGAAGACGGCAGCGCTGTCACCGTCGGTCATATGCTGACGTGGGAACCGCCGCATCGCATCGTCTTTAGTTGGGAGATCGGCGCGGATTGGAAACCCGATCCCACGGTCGCCTCGGAAGTCGAAATAACGTTCGTCGCCGAATCCGCACACACAACTCGCGTTCAACTCGAGCACCGCAACTTCGAGGCACTCGGCGAAGTTGGCGGAGAAAGGATGCGCGGCAGCGTCGACGGTGGCTGGCCCGGACTGCTCGAACTGTACAAGAAGAAAGCCGAAGCTTTGGGGTGAGTAAGATGAACCGCAAGATGCACGTCGCGGCGGGATTTTTGATTGCACTTCTGGTCACGCTGCCTGCCCGCGCGGTGGTGATGGATTCCGCCCAAAACGGCTTTTCAATCGTTGATAGGACGCATGTCACCGCTTCGCCCGACAAGGTTTATGCGGCGTTCATTGCGCCTGCGCGCTGGTGGAGTTCGAAGCACACCTTCTCGCAAGACGCGGCCAATCTCTCGCTCGATCCTGTCGCAGGAGGATGCTGGTGCGAGAAACTCGCGAACGGCGGTAGCGTGCAGCACCTCGTAGTTGTCCAAATAGCGCCGGGCAAGTTGGTGGTCATGCGTGGTGCGCTTGGTCCGCTGCAAGGCCTGGGAGTCGAAGGCGCACTGACCCTCTCGCTAGCGCCCGCCGGCAACGGCACCGAACTGTCACTCACTTATAATGTCGGCGGCTATCTCAAGGATGGCTTTACGAGCTGGGCAGCGCCTGTCGACGATGTCCTCCAAGAACAGATGGCCCGTCTGAAAGCATTTGTCGAAACCGGCTCACCTGAGGCCAAACCGTAGTCACGCTTGTGCCGGGTTCAACGTCACGATCAAGGAGAACGAACATGACAATCAAGCTCCACGTATTTCCCCTCAGCCCACGCGCGTTCAAGGTTTTGTTTGCCGCGAACCAGCTTGGTATCGACTACCAGATGGTCTTCGTCGACTTCGGCAAACAGGCCCAGAAAACGCCGGGCTTCACCGCTCTCAACCCCAACCAACGCATGCCGGTTCTGGAAGACGACGGCTATGTCCTGTGGGAATCGAACGCCATCGTCCAATACCTCGCGTCGCTCAGACCGGAATCGGGGCTACTGCCGACGGACCTGAAGGCACGCATGACCGCCGTGAAGTGGCAATTCTGGGAGACTTCCCATTTCGACCCTGCTTGCGCGATCTTCATGTTCGAACGCGTCGTCAAGCCGTTGTTCGGTCGCGGCGACGCGTCCGAGTCCGAAATCAAGCGCGGAGAAGAGTTGTTGGCGCGCTTGTGCCCCGTTCTGGATGGCGCATTGCAGAAGACACGCTATGTCGCCGGCGAGACGCTGTCGGTAGCCGACATCTCGCTAGGCGCCACGCTCGTTTCGGCCGACCAAGCCAAGATGCCGATCGAGTCCTATCGTGGCATCCAGCGCTGGCGAACCGAACTGGCCTCGCTCCCCGGGTGGGCCAAAGCAGCAGCGCTCATGCGCCCTCCAGGTTGAGTACACCCGCGTGACGCGCACTATGGCCCCTGTTATGCTCGCCGTATGACTTTGAAGCGCGTCCTGCTCATTCTCTGCGCACGGATTGGGTTCAACCCGTAGGTTCCACCGGACGCGCGCGCGCGTCCGGTGCCCAATCCGTTTCCAATCCACTTCCGGAGGTCGCGCAGGATGACGCCCCGCGGCAGCAATCAGACGAAACACTGGCAAGCGCTGGATGCGGCGCACCACGTTCATCCTTTCTCCGATACCGCAGCTCTTAACAAGGAAGGCGTGCGAATTATCACGCGCGGTCGGGGCGTCTATCTTTGGGATTCCGACGGCAAGAAGATCATCGACGGCATGGCCGGGCTTTGGTGCGTCCAGGTCGGATACGGCAATGAGGAACTGGCCGAAGCGGGATATGAGGCGCTCAAAACGCTCCCGTACTACAATCACTTCTTCAAGACGTCGAACCCCTGGACGATCGAACTTGCAGCGAAGCTCGCAACACTTCTGCCGGCCGGGCACGACCATGTTCTGTTCGCCAATTCAGGCTCCGAGGCCAACGACTCCGCGCTCAAGCTGATCCGCTATTTCTGGAATCGCGAGGGCAGACTCGAAAAGAAGATTCATCTGTCGCGCGACTATTCCTATCATGGTGTCACCTTTGCGGCGGCCTCACTCTCCGGTCTCACGCCTATGCATCCGCAATGGGATCTGCCGCTGCCGGGCTTCGAAAAGATTCCGACGCCATACTGGTATGGTGCGAAGGCGGCCGGCTACGGAGACATCGACCCCGACGCATTCGGCCTTCTGATCGCAGAGAAACTCGAAACCAAAATCCTCGAACTCGGCGCTGATCGCGTCGCCTCATTTTCGGCTGAACCAATCCAAGGCGCGGGCGGTGTGATCTTCCCTCCCGCGACCTACTGGCACGAGGTCCAGCGCATCTGCGCGAAGTACGACGTTCTTCTTCACTTGGACGAGGTCGTGACCGGATTCGGACGCACGGGTGAATGGTTCGGCGCGCAAACCTATCGCATCGCTCCCGACATCATGACCATGGCGAAGGGGCTTTCCTCCGGCTACCAGCCCATCTCGGCCATCTCGCTTGGAACGCGGATGGCAGCGACCATCCTCTCGGCCAATGAGGAACTCGTCCACGGCTACACCTATTCCGGTCACCCGGTTGCAAGCGCCGTCGCGCTGAAGAATCTGGAAGTCATCGAGCGCGAGAGACTCGTGCCGCGCGTGAAGACCGAAATCGGGCCTTACCTGCAACGTCGCTTGCGCGAGACGTTCCTGGATCATCCCATCGTGGGGGAGGTACGATGCGTGGGTCTCCTGGCCGCTGTCGAACTCGTGCGTGACAAAAGAGAGCGCAAATTCTTCGCCGACCCTGGCACGATCGGAACGCACTGTCGAAACTACTGCTTCAACGACGGCCTCATTTGCCGCGCAATTCGCGACACGATGGTTTTGGCCCCGCCTCTGATCATCCGCGAAAACGAGATCGACGAGATCGTCGCAAAATTGAAGTCCGCAATCGACCGAACCGCGAAGGATTGCGCCAAGAACTGACAACCGATCACAAATTTGTGTGTTCGGAGAGCGTACGGCGCATTCGAAAATGCCGGCCCCAAAGCCGCACTTTTTCCGCACCCGCGATGGAGTTTTGCTCGTGACCGATTTGCATCAGTCATTAAAAATAATCAAATAACAGGGAACTTGGAAAAAATAGTTGCAATGTGTGTCTTTGGTGCATAGGTTCGATTCCGAGGGTGGATTCAAGTCCAGCAAGCACTGCCCCCCCGCTCGCAAGCTGGACAACCGCCTTCGCGGTGCCGGTCATCCCCTCCCGGCACTTGCGCGTAAAAGCGCATCAGGCGCCCGGTCGGCCCCCCGACCGGGCGTCGTCGTTTGGGGGTTTCGTGACCCTGCGCAGGGTGAGGTTCAGCCTCCCGCCGCCTGGCACAAGCGAAGAGCTGCCCGACAGGACGCGGTCGATCCCGTGATACATCAGCCTGGCCGGGCCGCCGAACGTCAGCACGTCTCCCGTGACGAGCCGCACGCTTTTGGTCGGGGCCTTTCGAGTGTTGCCGCCGAAACGAAAAACCGCCGCATCGCCCAATGAAACCGAGACGACGGGCGCATCCAAGGCATCCTCGTCGCGGTCCTGGTGCGCGCCCATCTTGGCGCCGCTGCGATACAGATTGACCAGACAGCACTCCGGCCCAAACGAAGTGTTCGCTGTCGCATGCCACAGCTCCAGAAGTGCTGCCGGTACGGCGGGCCAGGCCCTTCCTGTTGCTGGATGAACGGTCGAATAGCGATAACCGCCGGGCTCCGACAGCCATCCGAGCGGGCCGAAATTGGTTTCCTCCACCGAGAACGGTTTTCCCGAATACGGCATCAACGGGCGGTAGAAGGGCGCATCTTGCGCCAACTGCAGCACCACATCGACAAGTCTTTTCTGTTCCACCGAACACAAATATTCGCGCCACAACGCAACGCCGGGCGCGAGCTCAATCGCGCTCACCATTGCCATCTACTGGCCACCGGCCGTTCGAAGATGCCCTTGAACGTGCCGCCGTGGCCATGCGCTTCGAGCCAGTCGCGCAGCCGCTCGGGATCGTAACGCTGGCGAATCCACTCGGCGATTGCAAAACCGCCGGCATCTTCCTCTGCGAACGCGAGGAACGGTTGCAGCCAGCGCTGATGTTCCTTGGGAAAGTGCAGATACGGAAAGCGGGCGAACTGACTGAGCGCTTTTTCGCGCGCAGCCCAGCCGCCGCGATGGATGAGAAAGAGCGCAGCCGCAAAGCTTGTTCGATCCTGGCCACCGGAACATTTGATGAGAAAGGGACGTGGCGCGCGGTCGAATGCGTCGAATAGAGCTATCAGCATCTCGCGTTTGGGCAAGTTGCGCGAATCCAGCATGACATCCAAATGCGCCGCGCCGCGTTTCTCGGTCACGCGACGCTCATAGCGCCACCAGCCGAAATTCGGATTGTGACCGCGCAGATTGATGAGACCTTTGATGCCGTGGCGCGCCAGGAAGGGACCGAGAAATCCGGCATAAGCCTGCGCCGCGCGCGCCGCCTCCCCAGGCACGATCCAATGGAAATTGTAGAGGATGTCGCCGGGCCCGCGCATGGCGCCTGTGTAGCGGTGCGCGCTATCATCCGCAATCGGACACCTGCGGGGGACATCGTGCCGCTTAAGGCTTTGCTGCAACGTTGGCAATGGACGACGCTTCTGGCGGTCGCGGCGTTCGCCGTGCTGTTCTCGCTCGATACCGGGCTGAAAGCGGCGACCGGATTCGGCACGGTCGATCTGCAGTCGGCCCGGACAGCCGCGGAATTCACCCAGATCTTTTCGGCCTGGATCGCGCGTCAGCATTCGGCGACGGCGGGTTTCAGCCTCGGCTTCGATTTTCTCTTCATCTTTCTCTATGTCAATGCGTTCTACTATTCCGCCATCATCGCGCGCGAGGCGTTTGCCAATAAGGGTCTCGCGCGCCGAGCCGCGAACTATGTCGCGTTCGTGCCGCTCGCGGGCGCACTCGCGGACTCGGTGGAGAATGCCCTTCAATTCTCCATGATGATCCGCGGAGCGACCGACGATCTCGCCGGGCTGGCGTTCGTCGCGACCAACGTGAAGACCGTCTGCTTCGTGGTCGGGCTCGTTCTGCTGGCGGTCGCCGCGGCAGGGTTCTTCAAATTGCGTGCGCCCAGGAAGGCCGAGACGGACTGACCCCGATTCCGTTCGCTGTGCCTTGACCCGACAAGTTCGCTCAGTATATTGCGCGGCTCCCGAGGGAGTCGGGTTTCTCGGGAAATTACTTATTGTCAAGGACTTAACCCATGTTCGCGGTAATCCGCACCGGCGGCAAACAGTACAAGGTGGCCAAGGACGATGTTCTGGTCATTGAGAAGGTTGCCGGCGACGTCGGTTCCACCCTCAGAATCGAGGAAGTCCTGATGCTGGGTGGCGACAAGCCCAAGCACGGTGCGCCGCTGATTTCCGGCGCATCTGTGGCTTGCGAGATCCTCGCCCAAGGCAAGGGCGAAAAGGTCATCGCCTTCAAGAAGAAGCGTCGCAAGAACACACATCGCAAGCGCGGTCATCGCCAGCCCTTCACCAAAGTGAAGATCACCGGCATCACGGCCGCGTAAAGAGTCAGGATCGTAGGTCATGGCACACAAGAAAGCAGGCGGTTCTTCGCGCAACGGACGTGACTCGGCAGGTCAGCGTCTCGGCGTGAAACTGTTCGGCGGCGAGAAGATCGCCGGCGGCAACGTCATCGTGCGCCAACGCGGGACCAAGTTCTGGGCCGGCGAAAATGTCGGCATGGGCAAGGACCACACGCTCTTCGCGCTTTGCGACGGCCAAGTGGCCTTCAAGTCGGGCTTCAAGCGCCGCACCTACGTATCGGTGATTAACGCGATGAATCCGGCGACGAAGAACGCGGCGAAATAGGCGGTTGAAGACATAGGCCGCCACGAAATTGGCGGCCCATGAACGGGAGGGAGATGGTCCGCCGTCTCCCTTTTTTATTCCTCCCGCAACGGAGGAACGTGTCATGTCCCGAATCATATTGGAAACCGAGCGCCTGCTGTTACGCCCGCCCGAGCGGAGCGATGTTCCCGTTTTCGCGCCGCTGATCGGCGATTTCGA
>DATLOU010000074.1:0-7818 GCA_035536115.1 Rhizomicrobium sp. | reverse complement strand
ACGTTGCGGACGACGAAGAGTTCGCCCGGCGCGGCGCTGAAGATCGTCGCGGGATCGGCCCTGCTGTCTGAACAGGCGATGACGAGATACTCCGGGTGCTGGCCGAGATGTGCCAGCTCTTCGTAGTGCGCGCGCTCTTCGGGCCAGCGGCCCGCCTTGAAAGCACGATATCCTTCGAGGAGGCGTTTCATGAGGACATCATGGACTAATACGACTTGGGCAGATCAAGCACATTCTCCGCAACGAAAGACAAGATGAGCTGCTCACTGACGGGCGCAATGCGCGGAATCATGGATTCCCGCAATAGCCGTTCGATCTGATATTCCTTCGCATAACCCATGCCGCCATGCGTCATCATGCTGGTCGTGCAGGCATTGAAGGCGGCGCGCGCGCCGAGCAGCTTGGCGGCGTTGGCTTCGGCGCCGCAAGGCTGTTTTGAATCGTAGAGCGCTGCCGCGCGCAGGCAGAGCCACCAAGCACTTTCGAGCGCCATCCAGCTTTCGGCCAAGGGATGCTGCACGCCCTGGTTCTGTCCGATCGGGCGACCGAACACGATGCGCTCGCGCGCGTATTTCGCGCCGCGGGCCAACGCATCGCGCCCAAGTCCCACCGCTTCGGCCGCGATCAGAATGCGCTCGGGATTAAGACTGTCGAGGAGGATGCGAAAACCCTTGCCCTCTTCGCCGATGCGGTCTTCGTCCGGAACGAACAGATCGTCGATGAAGACCGTGTTCGAATCCACCGCAGCGCGACCCATCTTCGGAATGCGCCGCACCTCGACCTTCGAGCGGTCCAGGTCGGTATAGAACAGCGTCATGCCGTCGGTCGGTTTCTTGCCGTCTTCTTTTTTCGCGGTGCGCGCCAGGATCAGGATCTTGTCCGCTTCCTGCGCCGTGGTCGTCCAGATCTTGCGGCCACGCATGACGTAGCCGTCATTGGTGCGGCGCGCGAAGGTTTCGATGCTCGTTGTGTCGAGCCCGGCATTGGGTTCGGTCACGCCGAAGCAGGCTTTCTGCTCACCCTTGATCAAGGGCGGCAGCAGGCGCCGCTTCTGCTCCTCGCTGCCATGCACGACGATGGCGTGCGGTCCGAAAATGTTGAGATGGATCGAGGACGCCGCGGCATAACCGCCGCCGCCGCGCGCCACAGCCTGCATCATGATGGCGGCTTCGGTGACCCCAAGCCCTGCGCCGCCGAGTTCGACCGGCATGGTGATGCCGAGCCAGCCTGCGTCGGCCATTGCCTTGTGGAATTCGTGCGGGAACCGAGGGGTCTGGTCGCACTCGGTCCAATAGTCGTCGCCGAAGCGGGCCACGATGCGCCCGACATTCTCCTCGATAGCGCGGTGGTCAGGGGAAAGCGTGATGTCCATAGGTTATTCTGTCAGTGGAACCGGGTCCTGGGAACTAGGTGATTACTTAATCTAATCAAAGACTTGAGGTGGCATATTCCGTCAACCACCATATGCGCCTGTATGTTGCACCCGCTATCTCCCTGACTAAACTGAAAAAGTGAGGGAAATGCCGGGCCGACGCGCGTATAAGTGCGCCGCTCTTTAACCAAAGACACCTCATTATCGTTGGGCGGGCACCGCGTTGTTTTGGAGATCAATAGCATCACATGAGTGTCACGGCTGAAGGGCGACCGACGCCCGCGCCTGCGCGCCGACCTGGTATGGCGCCGACCGACGTAACCGATCCGAACTACTTCCACAAAGTGGTGGATTGCCAATGGGCCTGCCCGGCGCACACGCCGGTGCCGGAATATATCCGCCTGATCGCGGCGGGGCGCTACTCCGACGCCTACATGATCAACTGGCAGTCCAACGTCTTCCCCGGCGTGCTGGGCAGGACCTGCGATAGGCCGTGCGAGCCGGCGTGCCGGCGCGGCCGCGTCGAAGAAGAGCCCGTCGCGATCTGCCGCCTGAAGCGCGTCTGCGCCGACTCGAAAGACGATGTCACGAGCCGCATGCCGAAGCCGGCGGCGAGCAAGAACGGAAAGCGCATCGCGCTGATCGGCGCGGGACCGGCGTCGCTGACGGTGGCGCGCGATCTCCTGCCCCTCGGCTATCACGTCACGATCTACGACACCGATCCTTTCGCCGGCGGGATGATGCGTACGCAGATCCCGAAATTCCGCCTGCCGGAGAGCGTGCTGGATGAAGAGTGCAACTACATCCTGGCGCTCCAGCCAGAGACGAAATTCGGCCAGCGCATCGACAGTCTGAAGGCGCTGCTCAACGAGAATTACGACGCGATCTTCGTCGGCTGCGGGGCGCCGCGCGGCCGCGATCTGGACATTCCCGGCCGCAAGGAAGCGGCCGAACATATCCATATCGGCATCGACTGGCTGTCGTCCGTTTCGTTCGGCCACACCACCAAGATCGGCAAGCGCGTCATCGTCCTCGGCGGCGGCAACACCGCGATGGACTGCTGCCGCACCTCGCGCCGTCTCGGCGGCGAGCATGTGCAGGTCGTCGTGCGGTCCGGCTTCGAGGAGATGAAGGCATCGCCGTGGGAAAAAGAAGACGCGATGCATGAAGACATCCCCATTCACAATTACATGGTGCCCAAGGCGTTCCAGCACGACAACGGCAAGCTCATCGGCGTCGTCTTCGAGAAGGTGAAGGCGGAGAAAGACGCCAAGGGCCGGCGCAAACTCGTGCCGACCGGCGAGGCGGACGTCTTGATGGAATGCGACGACGTGCTCGTCGCCGTCGGCCAGGAGAACGCCTTTCCCTGGATCGAGCGCGACATCGGCCTGCAATTCGACGAGTGGGACATGCCGGTCGTCGATCCCGTGACCTATCAATCGACCAATCCGAAAGTGTTCTTCGGCGGCGACTCGGCGTTCGGTCCGAAGAACATCATCTGGGCCGTGGCGCACGGCCACGAAGCCGCGGTCTCGATCGATCTTCTCTGCAACGGCGAGGACATCAAGGTGCGTCCCTCCCCGCTCGTCAATCTGTCGAGCCAGAAGATGGGCATTCACGAATGGTCGTACGACAACGACGTGTCGCTCGACCTGCGCTTCAAGGTACCGCACGCGCCCAAGGAGATGACGCTCAAGGACGTCAATATGGAAGTCGAGCTCGGCTACAACAAGGAGCTCGGCTTCAAGGAAGCGCAACGCTGCCTCAATTGCGACGTCGAGACCGTGTTCTCCGAGCCGCTCTGCATCGAGTGCGACGCCTGCGTCGACATCTGCCCGGTGGACTGCATCACCTTCACGCTCAACGATCCGGAGCCGAAGCTGCGCCAAGAACTGACCGCGCCGGCGATGAACCTGACACAGGACCTCTATGTTTCCCAAGAGCTCAAGACCAGCCGCGTCATGGTCAAGGACGAGGACGTCTGCCTGCATTGCGGCCTCTGCGCCGAGCGCTGCCCGACGGGCGCCTGGGACATGAAGAAATTCTATCTCGAAACTGCGGTGGCGGGTTCATGCAGCCGATAAGTGCCCCGCGCGCGTACGCGCGCAATTGTTCAATGGGTGGCCGTGTCATTTTCGGCCGCTGCGGCAAGGTATGACGATGCAGCCAATCACGGCCACCAACGACTTCGTCGTCAAATTCGCCAACGTCAACGGTTCGGGTTCGGCGAGTGCCAACGAATTGTTTGCGCGCACCATCCTGCGCATGGGCGTGCCGCTCTGCTCGCGCAACATCTTCCCTTCGAACATTCAGGGATTGCCGACCTGGTACGAAGTGCGCGTTTCCGGCCATGGCTGGCTCGGGCGGCGCGGTGGCGTCGATCTGATGGTCGCGATGAATCCGCAAACCTGGAACAAGGATGTCGAATCCATCGAGCCCGGCGGCTATCTCTTCTATGACTCGACCAAGCCCCTGACGACGCAGAAGCTGCGGCCGGACATCCATCTTCTCGGCGTGCCGCTGACCGAGCTTTCCAACACGCTGGAAGGCACGATCCCGCGCGAGCGCCAGCTTCTGAAGAACATCATCTATCTCGGCGCCGTGGTGCAGCTTCTCTCGATGGAGCTCGAAACCGTCGAAGGCCTGATCAGCGAACAGTTCAAGGGCAAGGAAAAGCTCATCCGCCTGAACTATGCCGCCATGAAGCTCGGCTACGACTACGCCGCCAAGAACCTCAAGGGTAAGTGCAAGCTCTCGGTCGAGCGCTCGAACCTGGTCGGCGACCGCATTTTCATCCAGGGCAACGATGCGGCAGGCCTCGGCGCCGTCTATGGCGGAGCGACGGTGTGCGCCTGGTATCCGATCACGCCGTCGACCTCGCTGGCCGAGGCCTTCACCGCCCATTGCCGCCGCTTCCGCGTCGATCCCAAGACCAAGAAGAACAACTTCGCCATCGTGCAGGCGGAAGACGAGATCGCCGCCATCGGCATGGTGATCGGCGCCGGCTGGATGGGGGCGCGCGCCTTCACCGCGACGTCGGGTCCCGGCATCTCGCTGATGCAGGAATTCTTCGGCCTCGCCTATTTCGCGGAAGTGCCTGCGGTCGTCTTCGACATCCAGCGCGGCGGTCCCTCCACCGGCATGCCGACGCGCACCCAGCAGTCCGACGTCCTGCTCGCCGCCTATGCCAGCCACGGCGACACCAAACATGTGCTTCTCTTCCCGGAAGACCCGCACGAATGCTTCACCTTCGCGGCGGAAGCCTTCGACCTTGCCGAGCGCCTGCAGACGCCGGTCTTCGTCATGCTCGATCTCGACATCGGGATGAACGACTGGCTCTGCCAGCCGCTCACCTGGGACGACACGCGCAAATATGACCGCGGCAAGATCATCACCGCGCAGGAGCTTGAGGACGGCAAGCTGTTCGGGCGCTATCTCGATGTTGATGGCGACGCCATCCCCTATCGCACGCTGCCCGCGACCCATCCGACCAAGGGCTCCTACTTCACGCGCGGTTCGAGCCGCGACCGCATGGCCAAGTACAGCGAGGAAGGCATCGTCTATGTCGACAACATGCAGCGCCTCCTGCGCAAATTCGATACCGCCAAGGCACTGGTACCGAAGCCCATCCGGCGCAACGCGGTCGAGAAGACTAGATACGGCGCGATCTACTATGGCTCGACCACGCCGGCGCTCGACGAAGCGCTGGCCAGCCTTGAGAAGCAGGGCGTGCATCTGAACACACTGCGCATCCGCGCCTTTCCCTTCAGCGAAGACGTGCTCGAATTCGTCAACGCGCACGACCAGGTCTTTGTCATCGAGCAGAACCGCGATGCACAGCTTCAGAAGCTGATGGTCAACGAATGCGGCATCGATCCGGCGCGCTTCATCTCCATCCTGCACTATGACGGCACGCCGATCACGGCGCGCTTCATCACCCAGGCCATCGCCGAACGGATGAATGCGAGCAAGCCCAAAGCCAAGGAAGCGGCAGAATGACCTACATCGCCAAACCGAAGCTGCATCATCCCGGGCTTGTGCCGAACAAGCTCGGCTTCACGCACCGCGACTATGAAGGCTCGATCTCGACTCTTTGCGCCGGCTGCGGCCACGATTCGATCAGCGCGGCGTTGATCCAGGCCTGCTACGAACTCGCCATCGAGCCCTATCGCGTCGCCAAGCTTTCCGGCATCGGCTGCTCTTCGAAGACGCCGGACTATTTCCTCGGCAATGCGCACGGCTTCAACGCCGTGCATGGCCGTATGCCGAGCGTCTTGACCGGCGCCAATCTTGCCAACAAGGAGCTCATCTATCTGGGCGTCTCCGGTGACGGCGACAGCGCCTCCATCGGGCTCGGCCAATTCGCGCATTGCGTGCGCCGCGCCGTGAACATGGTCTATATCTGCGAGAACAACGGCGTCTATGGCCTGACCAAGGGCCAGTTCTCCGCTACCGCCGACAAGGGCTCGACCTCGAAGGCGGGCGGCACCAACAAGGACAGCCCCATGGATCTCGTCAGCCTGGCGCTGGTGCTCGGCGCGACCTTCGTGGCGAGGAGCTTCTCCGGCGACAAGAAGCAGCTCGTGCCGATCCTGAAGGCCGCGATCGCGCATCGCGGCTCGGCGATTATCGACGTGATCAGTCCCTGCGTTCAGTTCAACAACCATTCCGGTTCGACCAAGAGCTTCGATTTCGTGCGCGAGCACAACGAGGCGGTGAACCGGCTCGACTTCATCGTCGACCGCAAGGAGATCACCGCCGACTACGAGCCGGGCAGCGTCAAGCTGGTCGAGCAGCACGACGGCACCTTCCTGAAGCTCTCCAAACTGCACGAGAATTACGATCCGACAGACCGCGCGGCGGCGATGGCGTATGTCCAGCATCACCACAACAAGGGCGAAGTGCTCACCGGGGTCCTCTATATCGAGGAGAACACCGACGACATGCACGCCAACCTCAACACGGTGCCCGAGCCGCTGAACCGCCTTGGCGAAAAGGAGCTCTGCCCCGGCGCGGACAAGCTTTCCGAGCTCAACGCCGAATATCGCTGAGGCCATGGCGGGCGCGTTGCCGATCGATGTCGAGGCGGTCAGCCGGGCGGAACTCGTGCGCGAGCCCTTCCCCTATCTGATGGTGCCGCATTTCGTGCGCGCGGCCGATATCGAGTCGATCAACGCCGACTTTCCGCCCGTGACGCATCCGGGAAGCTTCCCGCTGCCGACGCTGAACTATGGGCCGGCCTTTCGCACCTTCATGGCTGCGATCCAGGGACCCGAGTTCACGCGGGCCGTGTCCGAGAAGCTCGGCATGGATCTCTCCGGGCGGCCGACCATGGTGACGGTGCGCGGCCAGTCGGCGGCGCGCGACGGCCAGATCCACACCGACAGCCGAAGCAAGCTCGTCACCGTTCTCATCTACATGAACGGCACGTGGGAGAGCCCCACGGGCCGGCTTCGCTTATTGCGTTCGCCGGACAATCTCAACGACGTCATCGCCGAAGTGCCACCCGACGAGGGCACGCTCCTCGTCTTCAAGAACGCGCCCAATGCCTGGCACGGCTTCGAGGCATTCGACGGTCCGCGCCGCGTGATCCAGCTTAACTGGGTGACGAACAGCCGCGTGGTGTGGTGGGAACAGACGCGCCACAAGGTGAGTGCCTTCTTCAAGAAGTTGCGCGGACGGTAGAGCTGACATCGGAATGCCAGTCATAACCTGACTTGTCATGGCCGCCGGAGTGCGGGCCATGACATTTAGAGTTCACGGCGCCGGCGTCCACACCACTTCGTCGATGCGCGGCGCCCCCGTCGCCAGCATGACGAGGCGGTCGAAGCCGAGCGCCACACCGCTCGCCTGCGGCATCTCTGCCAGCGCCGCGAGGAAATCCTCGTCGAACGGATAGCGCTCGCCATAGAGGCGCGCCTTCTCCGCCATCTCGGCTTCGAAACGGGCGCGCTGCTCGACCGCGTCGGTCAGTTCGCCGAACCCGTTGGCCAGTTCGACGCCGCAGGCATAGAGCTCGAAACGCTCGGCGAGGCGCGGATCGTGCGGTGTGGCGCGCGCCAGTGCCGCTTCGCAGCGCGGATATTCGGTCAGGAGCGTCGGCTTTCCCTTGCCCAATTTGGGTTCGATCGCCGCGGCCAGCACCTTGCTGAAGATGTCGGACCAGCCGTCGTTCGCACTGATCGAGAACCCGGCGCGGCGTGCCTTGGCGGCAAACAGGTTGGTGTCGCCCTGACCATCGGCCGAGAGCGTCGAGGGCAGCTCGATTCCCGCGTGATAGGCGAAGGCTTCGGCGACCGTGAGCCGTTCGACCTCCGCATGCGGATCGCAGACGCGGTCGCGAAAGCTGAGCTCTTTCCGGCCGGCGATGTCGGCGGCAAGGCGCAGCACGGCGAGGCAATCTTCCTGCACGCGTTCGTAAGGTTCGCCCGTGCGATACCATTCCA
>DATLOU010000073.1:0-4292 GCA_035536115.1 Rhizomicrobium sp. | reverse complement strand
CAGGGGCGCCAGCGGCCGGAAGATCAGGTCGGTGTCGCCGCCCGCCGCCCATGGAACAATCAGCTTGATGGCCCGGTCGGGATAGTCGGCCGCAAACGTCGTCGCGGTCGCCGTGACGAGCGCGATTGCAGACATAAATGTTTTGATCAGGCGCTGTGAGGTGCGCGTCATTTCGAAGATCCTCCCGTTTTCGCTTCTGTTTGCTCTGAGCGATTAAGGCGCGAACTATAGCCTTATGAGAGGCTTGCTCAAGCCCCGAGGGGGGCGATCATGCGTTCGTCTCTTATTTCCGCTCATGTCCGCGAAAGCGGGCATCCAGTAGGCACAAGATTATCTGGATCCCCGCTTTCGCGGGGATGAGCGGGATTTGAAAGAGTACACAGAACGCCGCCGCCGCGTTCCATTCAGTCGCCCAAGCTCGCGCGTCGACGGCATCCGCATATCGGCGCTTTGTTCGTCGCGTGCCAGATTTTCTATGATCGAGAGCAATAATTTGCGTGTGCGGGCAATGTCAGCCGAACGGACGTGGCGGACGGCGGTCCGGTTTACGTCTTCGGCCAGCGGAACAAGTTTTTTGCGCAAGCCGCGGCCCGTCGCGGTCAGAAAGACATAGATCTTCTTGCGGTCGCCGGCCCGTCGACGGCGGCTGACATATCCAAGGCGCTCCATCGCTCTTACGGCCGAAAACGTGGTCGGCTCCATGACGCCGGCCTGCTCGCTGAGCTCGCGCTGCGTTAGCCCATCGGATTCCCAGAGGATGCGCAGGAACGTCCAATGTCCGAACGACACACCATGCCCGCCAAGCCGCATCTGCAAGGCACGCACCAACGCGCGTGTCGCATCCTTCACCAGATGCGCGAGCCGGTCGTCGGGCACGGCCTCGCGCCAATGGCGGAGAATGACCTGCGTGCTTGGCGGGGACTTGCTCATTTGAGACGTATGTCTCGGCCATCGCGCGCCGACTGCAGCATCGCCAACAGGACCTCAACCGTCGCCTGTCCCCACGCGCCGTCATGCAAGGGCGCCTTGCCGTGCGCGACGGCCTGGTAAAGCTCGTCGATGACTTCGGCGCGCGGCACGCCGGGCGAGGGGATCGCGTCAAGCCGGGACGATCCGTTCTGATAGATCATGACTCCGTTCGGCACCGGACGCAGGTCGGCGCGCTCGCAGCTCACCAATAAAGTGCCGAAGTGCTGATGCGCGGCCGCTTCGCCGGGCGGACGGAATTCGGCGCCGCCGTAGCTGCGGGCGCGCTTATATGCCGTCTCCTCGCCCTGCGTCTTGAACTGGGGGCGCGACTGCGCGGCATAGGGCGTCTTCGTCTGGCCCATCTCGCCGATCCAGCCCTCGAACTCGTCTGAATCGAAACCGCCGTAGCCGCTGTAAACCAGCGATGCGAAGGCGCCATTTGCGAATGTAAGGAGTGTTGCGTAGGCGCCTTCGGTGGGTCGCGTTACGTCCCACGATCCGGTCACCGCGCGCACGCTCTGAACTGGGGTGCCAGCGACCAGACGGGCCATGTCGACCTGATGTGCCGCCTGATTGAAAATCGCGCCGCCGCCTTTCGATGTGTCGAGCTCTTCGGGGCGGCGCGGACGGTACAGATAGTCCGTGTAGTTCAGTGCATTGATCATGCGCACCTTGCCGAACGCCCCGCTCTCGATGAGCTTGCGCAGATGCTGCACGGGCGCATCGAAAGAGTGGCTGTGACCGATGACCACATGCACGCCGGCACGCCGGGCGGCCTCGACGATGGCCGTGCAATCTTCGACCGTCAGCGCCATCGGTTTTTCAATGAGCAGGTGCTTGCCGGCCGCGGCCGCCTGCGTCGCCTGCTCGCGATGAAATTGATGCGGCGTCGCGACATAGACCGCGTCAACGGCCGGATCGGCGCAGAGCGCTGCGACCGTGTCATAGGCCGTTGCGGAAAACTCCTCGGCAAACCGCTTGCGGGCCTCCGTGCGGGTGTCGGCGGCGGCGACGAGCCGCACCGCCGGGTGGCGGGTAAATGTCGGCAGCATCACCGAAAACGCGCGGCCAAGGCCGGCGACGCCGAGACGGAGAGGAGTTGCATCAGCCATCGACAAGGTCCGGCGCGTTCATTAGTCTTATCTTAGATATCTAAGAAAGAAGACGCGACAGGAATCTGTCGCGCGTGAGGGAAGCGCCGTCATGATGACCCCCGAGGAAAACGACCTGCTGTGCCGCGTCGAGGGCGATGCGCCGATGGGGCGGATCATGCGCCGCCACTGGATTGCGGCCTGCCTGTCGGAGGAGGTCGCCGAGCCCGACGGCGCGCCGGTCAAGGTGCGTCTGCTGGGCGAGGATCTGGTGGTGTTTCGCGACAGCAAGGGCCGCGTCGGAGTCCTCGACGAATATTGCTCGCACCGGCGGGCGTCGCTGCTCTTTGCCCGCAACGAGGACTGCGGCCTGCGCTGCCTCTACCACGGCTGGAAGTTCGACGTGGATGGCAACATCGTCGAGATGACGTCGGAGCCGGACAACAGCCTCATCTTCGATCGCGTCAAGCACAAGTCGTATCCGACGCGCGAAGCGGGCGGCTTCGTGTGGACCTATATGGGTCCGCCGGAGGACATGCGCGAATTCGAGCCGCCGGCCTTTGCGCCAACGCCGGATGCGAGGGTGAGCGCGACAAAAGTGCGCGTGCGCTGCAACTGGGCGCAGATCCTCGAGGGGCAGATCGACTCCGCGCATTCCTCCCATTTGCATTCGTCCGACATGGTGCCGGCGCAGGTCGATGGTGCGAAGGCGACCGAAGCGAACTGGCTGCGGCCCTCAACCGACAAGGCGCCGCGCTTCCAGATCGAGCGCACCAGCTACGGGTTCCGCTATGCGGCGATCCGGCGGCCGATCAAGAACGAGGACACGCACGACTATATCCGCACGACGGTATACATCGCGCCTTACACGGCGCTGATCCCGCCCAACAACGTGCACAACGTCGCGACGCTGCTGGCGCCGGAAGACGACACCAACACGATTTTCTATTTCATCGCCTGGAACGGGCCCGACAAGCCCGGCATCGATGCCGACACATGGCGCAAGTTCAACGTGCTGCAATGGGGCGTCGACGTCGACCGCAATTTCGACGGCATCCGCAACCGCGCCAATCTTTATCAGCAGGATCGCGCCGCGATGAAGACGGGCAACTTCACCGGCATCAGCGGCATCCCGAACCAGGACATCGTGATGTGGGAATCGATGGGGCCGATCGGCGACCGCTCTAAGGAAAAGGTCGGCGCGAGCGATGTCGCCGTGGTGGCCTTCCGCCGGCTGATGGTGGACGCAGCGCGCGCCATACGCGATGGTGGGCCCGCGATCGGCACGACCGAACCGCATATCCGGCACGCGACAATCAGCTCCTATGAGGGGGTGGTGCCCAAGACGACGAACTGGCGCAGCCTCGGGGGCGGCAGCGAGGCGCCGCACCAGCATTCCACGAGGCAGACAGAACCGGCAAAATAAGACGAGAAAATATCAGGGAGGATACGCATGAGGACGACGTCAACCACACTTGCGCTGGCAACCGTGATGCTGCTCGGCGCGGCCGCCGGCGCATCGGCGGACGACAAGATCAAGCTGGCGATCGGCCAGCGCGGCAACTGGGATACTTCGGTCTCGGAGGTTGGCCAGCGCGCCGGCATCTTCAAGAAGCACGGCCTCGAGCTTGAGATCGTCTACACCAACGGCGCCGGCGAGACGCAGCAGGCCGTGATTTCCGGCAGCGTCGATCTCGGCATCGCCGCGGGCGTGATGGGCGTGATGAGCGCGTATTCGAAAGGCGCGCCGGTGCGGGTCATCAGTGCGGAAACGACCGGTGCCAACGACCTCTACTGGTATGTGAAGACGGACTCGCCGATCAAGTCGCTGAAGGACACCGAAGGCAAGACACTTGCCTATTCGACCAACGGTTCCTCGACGCACGGCATCGTCACCGCCTTCATGAAGCAATATGACCTGAAGGCGAAGCCGACCGCGATGGGCGGGCCTGCGGCGAATCTCACGGCCGTGATGTCGGGCCAGATCGACGTCGGCTGGGCCGCGCCGCCCTTCGGCCTCGATCAGCTCGACAAGAAGGAAATCCGCATCATCGCGACCGGCAACGACGCCGCTGCGTTCAAGGGGCAGACGGTGCGGCTCAACATCGCCAACGCCAACTTTCTGAAAGACCACAAGGCCGTGGTCGATCGTTACATGAAGGCCTACCGCGAGACGATCAACTTCATGTACACGGACCCGAAGGCGCTGAAGGTCTACTCGGAATGGCTCAA
>DATLOU010000072.1:0-28861 GCA_035536115.1 Rhizomicrobium sp. | reverse complement strand
GCGCAATCTGGAACGCGGCTTCGGCGGCACGCTCTCGGCCTTCGAGGTGATGTGGGAGGATTTCTACAAGCTGGTGACGACACCGCCGGCCAAAGGCCGCCCGCCGGTGCCGCACGGTCATGCCTACTACATCCTCATCGAGGCGTTGGGCGGCGACCAGGAGGAGGACGCATCGCGCTTCGAGCGGGTGCTCGCGGCGGAGTTGGAAAATGGCGAGATTGCCGATGCGGCGATCGCAAAGTCCAAGGACGAATGTGCCAGGCTCTGGGCGTTGCGCGACGATGTCCTGCAAGTCGGACAGAACGCGCCGATCTTCACCTTCGACGTCAGCCTCGTCATCGGCAGGATGGAGACGTATATCACCGAGGTGCGCGATGCGCTGAAGGCGCGCTGGCCGGCGATGACCTTGATGGTGTTCGGCCATCTGGGCGACGGCAACCTGCACCTCATTCCGGGCGTTGGAGACGGCAGTCCCGAGGCGCATCGCGCGGTCGAAGAGATCATCTATGGCGCGCTTCGACGGCGCGACGGCTCGGTTTCGGCGGAACACGGCATCGGGCTCGAGAAGCGCGACTATCTCTCCTATTCGCGCAATGCGGACGAAATCCAGCTCATGCGTTCGCTCAAGAAGACGTTCGATCCGAAGAACATTCTCAATCCGGGAAAGATTTTCGCGACGGCGTAAGGCCAGCCTTACTGTCATGGCCCGCCGGAGTGCGGGCCATGACAACGGAGTGGTGCCCTAAGCGGCCTCTTCCAGCTTCAGCGACTCGCGCAGTTGGCGCTTCAAGAACTTGCCGTTCGCGTTGCGTGGAATGGACTCGGAGAGAAACCAGAAATAGCGCGGGATCTTGTGGCGGGAGAGATGCGCCGCGAGATGGGCGCGCAGCTCGTCGGCGCTCACTTTTTGTCCGGCGCGCAGCACGATCGCGGTCGCCACTTCCTCGCCGAGACGCGCGTCGGGGACGCCGAAGACACAGCATTCGGCGACCGCGGGATGGCGATGCAGCGAGGCTTCGACCTCGGCGCAATAGACGTTCTCGCCGCCGCGCAGAACCATGTCCTTCTTGCGGTCGACGATATAGAGAAAGCCGTCTTCGTCGATGCGTGCCACATCGCCGGTATGGAGCCAGCCCTCGGTGATCGATTCCGCCGTCTCCTTGGGCCGGTTGATGTAGCCCTTGATGACCGGCGCACCTTTCACCCAGAGCTCGCCGAGCTCGCCGGGCGGCAAAGTTTCGCCCGCGTCGTTCACGCAGCGCACGTCATAGGACGGCATGGCGGGGCCGACGCTGTCCGGTTTGTCGACGAAGAAATCCGCCGCCACGGCCGTGATGATGCCGCAGGTCTCCGTCATGCCGTAGCCCGTGTTGGGGCGCGCCGTCTTCACCTGCGAATCGATCTTGTGCACCAAGTCGGGCTGCAACGGCGCACCGCCGCCCCCCAGCGTCATCAAGCTCGAGAGATCGGTCTTGGCGAAATCGGGATGAGCGAGAAGTTCGCGCGACATCACCGGCACGCCGCTCATCGCCGTCACGCGTTCGCGTTCGATCAGGCGAAGTGCTTCGCCCGCATCCCACTTGTACATCATGACGAGCTTGCCGCCCGCCGCGGTCACGGCGTAGGCGCCGCAATTGTTGGCGGTGACGTGAAAGAGGGGCGTGGTCAGAAGTGCCACCGGAATCGGAACCGCGGCGGGATCGACGGCAACGCCGGTGGCGCGCGCAGTGGCCAACGCCTGAACCTGACCGGAGAACATCATGTTGAAGAGATTGGCGATGCAGCCGCGATGGGTCAGTTGCGCCCCCTTGGGAAAGCCCGTCGTTCCCGAGGTATAGAAGATGCAGGCATCGGCATCGCCATCGACCGTGACGTCGGGCATGGCGGCTTTCTCGCGGATGACATCGGCCCATGCGCACACGCCGGCCGGCAACGTGCGCATCCGGGTCGCGACCAGCTTGACCCCGGCGGCCATCGCCGGACGCTCGAGAATCCGCGCGAGGCGCTCTTCGTCGCAGAACACGATTTTGGGCGCGGAGTCCGTCATGGCGTATTCGAGTTCGTTCGTCACCCACCAGGCATTCATGCCGACGACCGCGACGCCGACCGAAACGCACGCCCAATAAATCAGGAGCCATTCGGGATAATTGCGCATGGCGATGGCGACCCGGTCGCCGGGCTTCACCCCCTCCTTGAACAGCCAGGACGCAATCGCGTTCACCTGGGCGTGCGCCTCGCCATACGTCATGCGCTCGTCCTGGTAGATGAGATATTCGCGCTCGGCGAAGGACGCGGTCGAAAGCCACAAGGCGCGAATGTTCGGCAGCGCATTCTTGAAACTTTTGATCCTGGTGCCGCGAACCTCGATGGTCTCGATCTCGAAGGGAGCGCCCGGCGCCGTCAGTTCGGCCCAGGCGGTCTTCAATTGCTGGTAGTGCATCGAGCGTTTCCCGTGGATTGCGATTTGCCGGTCAGCCTGCCATTGGTCGCTTCGAATGCAAAGGTTTCGTCGGATCCGCCGCTGCGTAAACTTTGCTTCCTGCAGCTAGTCCGGTGTTGCGCGCGCCAGCCGCTCCAGTTCGTGGATCTCGAACAGCTCCTTGCGGCTGAATTTGAGGCGCGGACCGAGTGCGGCCAGTGCCGTGCGGCCGATCTTCCTCTCGAGCGCATGCATGCGGTCGAACTTGGCGTCGTCGGCGCCCGTCAAGGTCACGCGACCGCCCCGCTCCTGCGTCAGATCGATGCTTTCAGCGCGCAGCACCAATTCGGTGTGCAGCTTGACATATTCGAACATGTCCGCCGCCGCCGTGTCGCCGAAGCGCTTGGCGAGATTGGTGATGAAGCGCCCGGCCTCGTCGTTGACGAACTCGCCGCTCTCGATCTCGAACAACAGATGTTGATGGGTTTCATAGTCCGACAACAGCCAGGTGTGGATCTGTTCCTCGCTCTTGGCAAAAATCATCAACAGGATCGCCGGAAGAACGATGAACGATGCGGCGGTGTTGAGCAGGATCTGGTGCGGATAATAGTTGAAGGCCGTGTGCAGGAAGATCGCCACCGCGAGCCCGGGCAGAAGGTCGAGCGGACCGAGTTTCGGCTCCTTCTCGATCAGCGTCTGCGCCATGATCGCGAAGATCGCCGTTGCGCCGCCATGCATCATTGCCGTGCCGAAGCCGCGGAAGATCCAGACCGTGACATTCGCCTGCGTCAGTACGTGCAGCAGATAGGCATTCTCGGCCATGGAGAATCCGGTGCCGATGGCAAAGCCGATGATCGCGGCATCGACGCGAAAGCCGATGCGATTCATCCAAAAGAGCACCACCAGCGCACTTGCCTTCAAGAGCTCCTCGACCGTCGGCGCGACGAAGCGCGTATAGTCCGAGATGCCGACGTGAAAGCCGCTCGAAATCGCGCCATTGATGAGATAGCTGACGCCGGCGAGCAGCGCACCGACCACCAGCATCTGCAGCACGAAGCCGAAGCGAACGAGCTTGAAGCTGTCGAGATGCACCATCGCATAGAGGAAGACGATGACCGGCGACAGCGCCACGGTCACGTTAATGAGGATGCTGATCATTCTACGAGTGAGTTCATCACAGGATCTTTAAAGACGCCAGAATCTGGCCGCGATGGGGCGTTCCTTCCACAAAGCCCTCGGCATAACCGATGGAAAATGTCATGGGCAGGCGCAACGCGACAGTAAAATTCCAGTCGACCTGCACACCCACGCTCTCATAGGTTTTTGCCGTCGACTGGCCGGGGTCGGCAAAGAGGACACCGGCGAAAAACGCCGGACGCAAAGAACTCAAAAACAGGCTCGGCGTACCCACGTCGCTGAAGCGCAGCGGCGGCAGGTTCCATTCGCCGACCGACTTGACGAAATTCCGCGCGGCAATCTCGTCGATGTCGAAGCCGGGAAAACTGTCATATTCGCGGTAGCGCTTGACCTCGCCATTGTCGACGAAATTGTTCCGGAAGCTGCCAAAGTAGAAGAAGGTCAGCGGATTGAGATGATTGCCGCCGGCTGCGCCCGCCGCGGTGTAGAGCCAAAGCGAGGAGTGGTTCCAGGGCAGCGCGTAGCCGAAATCGAGGCCGGCACGCGCCTTGGGAAACACTTCGTGCGCCGCATAATCCTCGGACAAATCGAGATTCCAGCCCCAACCTTCTTCGTGATCGACGGCGCCAAGCGACTTCGTGGTGTTGACGTATTTGAGTCCGGCGTGCGCAGAGACGATGTTGCGGTCGATCGTGGCGGGAACGTTCTGGAATCCGGGAAGCTGATCGAGAGCGGTGTAATAGGCGAGATCGGCCGTGACATCGAGCTGGCGCGGCGGATCGTAGATCCAGGGATGCTTGTAACCGACCATCAAGGCGTCGCCCCTGAGGCTGCGGTCGACCGGCCCGAACAGGTCGTAGAAATTGGCGTCGTTGTGCCAATAGCGGAAATGCCATTCCGGCGTCTTGTATTCGAGATTGGCGTGCCAGGTTTCGGGCGTGCGCAGATCGCCGGCCGGCGAATAGGCGAGCGTGACGAGAAATTGTTCGAAGGCGAGCGGATCCTGGAAGATCACATGCCAGCCGAAGGCAGCGTGGCCCTTGTAACCCATGATCACGGGATAGGTGGCGTCGAGAGCAACATGATTGGCCGAATCGTATTTGCCTTCCTTGGTGATCATCGACTCGAGCGGAATATCGGCTGAGGAGCCGACCGCATAGTCCTTGAGTTCGGGATGCTTGTTGATGACCTCGGTGCCGAGAAACTTGATCGTGCCGAGATTGTCGAGCGGCTTGGGAGCGATCACGACGGGGGTGAAGCCCTGGCCGGTATATTCGAAGACGATCAGCGATCCGTCGGCCTGCGGAATGGGCCGGAAATAGCCCGTGACCGCGTTGCTCACCGCTTCGGTCTTTCCGGTCGCGATCTCGTAGCGGAAGATGTTCGAGACGCCGGTGTAGTAGTCGCTGCCGTAAAGATATTTGCCATCCGGCGAGAAGACGAAGCCCTCCGGCACCGTCTGGCCGAAATTGAACTCCGACACCGGCGTCGTTGTGCCTGCGACGAGATCCTCGATCCGGAAAACGCGCACCATCTGGTCGCCGTTCACTTCTCCGACCGAGGCCGAGAGCAGTTTTCCGTCGGGCGAAATGTCGAGATCGAACGGCACTTCGCCGAAGGGAAAGGTGTGGATCTGGTTCCAGGCTTCATACGGTTCCGGGATGCGGACCAGCGTCACAAAGCCGTTGAGGTGGCGAAGCCCCCAGAGCGAACGATCGGACTTGTCGAACACGAGATCGCCGATGCGCGCGTCCTTCAGCAGCATCCTGGTGTGGCCGCTTTTGAGATCGAGCTGCATCACGTCGCGATAGGCATAGTTGTCGTCGGTATAGAAGACCTGCCGCCTGACCGGGTCGAAGGCGAGCGACGTCACCCGGTAGAGCATCGGCCCCTTGAGATCGGCGAGATGCTTCAGGGAGCCATCGGCGAGCGAAAGTTCGCCGATATGGCTGATCACGCCGGGATAGCGAAAGCCGCCGACCAGACTCTTGCTTTCGGGATCGAGGAAGGCGCGCGAAATCGAGCCCAGCGTACGCTCGGTCAGGCGTTTCGCATCCGTGTTGGGATATTGCCGGACCGTGGCCAGGTTCGCGGCCTGGAATTGATGTTCGTATTGGATCCAGTCGTTCCAGGCGGCGTCGAGAGGCTTGCCAAAGACCTGCTCGAACTGAGTGGAATAATAAGCGGCACTGTCTTCGTCGCGCTTCAGCCACTCGACCACCTTTGCGGGCGAATAGGTCAGAGCGAGATAGGAGAAGAAACGCGTGCCGTAGAGATAGTCATTCACGCCGACCTGGAAGTCGACCTGGGTGCCTTCGGCTTCGAGACCGAGCGGCGAATAGAAATGCGCGTTGTCGCGCACCATGGCGCGGAACACCATTTCGTCATAGGCGCCCTGGGCGCGGCCCAAGCCGCCGCCCATCCAGGTTTCCATGAAGACGGCGCTGCCTTCGAGATACCAGCGCGGCACGGTGGCGCGCGGCGCCGCGAGGTAGCCGTAGAGGATGGATTCGGGATGCGCCTGAAGGGGTTCGGGCTTGCCCTGAAACACCGTTCGCCAGAACGCGTCGGAGCTGTTCCAGACATCCATGGTCGCGACATGCACCATCTCGTGGTTCATGATGGTGTAGAAGCGCTCGCCGGGGCTGAAGGTCTCGAACGTCAGCGGCAAGGGCGCGATATCGATCAGGACTGCGCCGTTCGGCACCGCGCGCGCCGCCGCGTTGCCATAGTCCGAGAAATCCTTGAGCAGGATGGTGGTCGGCTCCCAGGGTTTCCAGTCGAAGGTGCGCTTTTGGAAGGCGAGCGAGTTTTCGAAGTTCCGCCCGATATAGGGTGTGAGATAGGTCTCGGTCGGATCGAAATAGAGCAGCAGGAGGTCTTTGGTCTCGAGCTCGTTCAAATCGATCGTCGCCGCCGACGCGCAGGCAAAAGCAGCCGGCAGCGCCACCGTCAGGCACAGGAGTGCCTTACGCATATACTTGCCCCCCAAAGAGGTCCCCGCCCGAACTTACCTGCTTTGTTTTACGGAGGAAGTGAAAAGGGCCGCCCCCTGATCGGGACGGCCCCTTTTTCCCCTCAACTGTAACAAGTCTGCTTTAGTTCGAAGTCCCGTGCAGCGAACTGGCGAAGCTCGCCGAATTCAGCATCGGGCCGAATGCGGCGTTGGATGCCAGTGCGGCGAAGGCCGGGATGCCGGCGAGCGACGCAAACGCTTGCGCATTTGTTGCGATCGACGCCATGGCCGCCGGATTACCGGCAAGTTGCGCGAAGGCCTGCGGGTCATGCGCCATTGCGGCCAAGGCCGGATTGGCCATCGAGAATGCCATGGCCGAACTTGCCGTCGAAGCTGCCTGCGCCGCGCGGATGGCGGAAGCGGCTTGTGCGACCGATGCCGCAGCAGCGGCTTGCGCCGAAAGCGACGCTGCAGCTTGCGCGCTGAGCGCCGCGTGCGCCAGTTGCGGCGAGAGCGACGCGACGGCCTGCGCGGCAGCCGAAGCAGCCGCGGCGTTTGCCGCGAGGCTCTGTGCCGTCGCGGCAGCCGTTGCGGCCTGCGAGACCTGAGCGGCAGCGACCGCGTTCGGCGACAAGGCGGCACCCGTCGCCTGAGCGGCGATGTTGGCGGCGACCGATGCGGCATTCGTCGCGGCAGTTGCGGCCGCTTCGGACGCCTGGGCGGCGGCCTGCGCCTGCGGCGCGAGCGCGGCTGCGCTCTGGGCCGCAGCAAGCGCCTGCGCAACATGTCCGGTCGCAGCCGCATTGGTGCCGAAGTTTGTCGCCGAGCGCGCCGACTGCAGTTCGGCCAACACGCTGGCGACGGCATCAGCGGCCTGCCTGGAGAGTTGCGTGGTTGCACTTGCGGCTTGCGACGCGGCAACCGCATTTGCGTTCAGTGCCGCTGCCGATTGCGTCAGCTGCGAAGCGGCAATGACATTGGCGCTGAGGTTGGAGGAGAGCTGCGCCGACGTCTGGGACACGGCGCTGGCGTTCAACTGGCCGGCTGCCTGCGCTGCAAGCGAAACCGCGGTGATGTTGGCTCCGTGCGTGAATGCGGCCGCCAGGTTCGTACCTGCGAGATTGCCCGTCGTGTGCGAGAGATCGCCCGCGGTGCGAGACAGATTACCCGCCGTGCCTGCGAGGTTGCCCGCCGTACCTGCGAGATTGCCCGTCGTGTGCGAGAGATCGCCCGCGGTGCGAGACAGATTACCCGCCGTGCCTGCGAGATTACCCGAGGTCCGCGAAAGCGCCGCACCGGTGTGATCGGCCGCGGTGTTGGCCCCTGCGATGCTCGATACGGCGATGTTCGTCCCGGTCGCGCTCGCCGCCTGTTGCAGCAAATTGATATTGTGCGCGAGAGCAGCCAGCGCCGGTGCGTTATGAGCAAGAAGCGAGAAAGCAGCAGGGGTGTGGGCGATCGAAGCGAACGCCTGCGGATTGTTCTGCAACGCCGCCATCGCCGCCGGATTAAGCGCCAGCGCCATGAAGCCCGGATCGGAGGCCATCGCGCGGAAGGTCGGGTTCTTGACCATCAGCTCGAACGCGTCGGTCTGCATCAGTTGGGCAACGCCAGTGTCGCCGAGTTTGACGTCCCTGACGGACATCTGGCTCGAATGGTAGCGTTCGGCCGGAAGGATGGTGCCGGCGACCGGCCCGTTTTCCAGCGGCAGGACATGCGTCGCATAAAGCGCGCCTGCGCCGATGGCGACAAATGTTGCTCCCGCGAGCAGAATCGACGTGTTACGCGACAGATTGGTCATTGCTGGGCCCCCAGGGTTTACCTCGTACGCCGGGGAAGGTGGAGATTCACGTTTGCTAAAGCAAGGCCCGTGTCACGAATTTATTTCAGGGAAAACAAGAGGTTGGTCACAATTCGGTCCAAATTTCGCCAAAATTGCCGGCCCCGGCGTTCATCTCCGGTTCATCTACGCTGATGTCGACGGCTGCGTTTCGGCACGCAACGCGCGCTTGAAACCTTCGCGCCGTTGCAACCCTTCCCAATAGGGAACGAGCTTCGCCGGGAAGTCATTCTGCAAGCCCAGCGTGGTGGCAAGCAAGAGGGCATACGAAAAAGAAATGTCGGCCATGGTGAAGCGGTCGGCGCAGACATAGCGCTCGCCGCACATGCTGGCCGCCGCTTTCAGGCGCGAGAGAAACCAGATCCGATAGTCCTCGGCCGCCTGCGCAACCCGCTTCTCCGGCGGCTCGAGTCGCGTGTAGCGCAGCACGATGGTTTGCGGAAATGTGAGCGTCGCTTCGCCCATATGGAGAAAATTCACATAGTCCGCGAACGCCTCCTCCTCGGGACGCACGACAAGCTCCGACGGCCCGTATTTCGCGCCGAGATAATGGCAGATGGCAGCACTCTCCGTCATCCGATGCTCGCCGTCGAACAAGACGGGCACGGTGCCCAGCGGATTGAGCGAGCGGTAGTCCGGATAGAGCGCTCGCGGCGGAAACGGCATGAGGATCAGTTCATAGGGAAGGCCCAATTCCTCCAAGGCCCAAAGCGCACGGAACGAGCGCGCGGCAGCGCAGTGATAAAGTCGGATCATGTCCCCTCCGCAAGCGACGCGTTTCGAGTTTGGGGTGCGTCTGTACTACGGTGAACGCGTTTGCCGAAGAGGGAAGTCTCTTAGATGAGCATAAGGAACCTATGACCTGGTCGATCGTCGCCTACGATTCCGCGACCGGTGCCTTCGGCGCTGCCGTCGCCACCAAGGCCTTCGCGTCGGGCTCCTTCGTCCCCTTCGTGCGCGCCGGCGTCGGCGCCGTCGGCACCCAATCGCTGACCAATCGTTATCTGGCGCCGGTGGTGTTGGACGGACTGGCCAGGGGATTGTCGCCGAAGCTTGCAATCGACGCGGCCGTCGCCGGCGACGAGGGTCGCGAGATCCGTCAGCTCCACGCCGTCGACCGTCACGGTCGCCACGCCGCATGGACAGGGAAGCACTGTGTAGAATGGTGCGGCAGCGTCGGCGAGATGGGCGTCAGCGTCGCCGGCAACATGCTGAGCAACGAGCGTGTCGCGGCGGAGACGCTAGCCGGATTCAAGGCCGATCCGGGATTGCCGTTGCCGGAGAGAATGATGGCGGCGCTTGAACAGGGCGAAGCGGCCGGCGGCGACCGGCGCGGCCGTCAATCCGCTGCCATGGTGATGGTGACGAGCGAGGACTTTCCCGACCTCAGCATCCGCGTCGACGACCATGGCACGCCGCTGCCGGAATTGCGTCGCCTTCTGACGATTTGGCGGCGCGAACGTGCGCCATTCCTCGGCAATTCGCCGTCGAAAACCAATCCTGCCGGGCTGCACGACATCGACAAGATCGAGGCGAACTGGAAAGCGCTCGGCTGGGATATCCGTTTCCGCCGCTAGCGCGAGACTGTCAGAGCAGGCAGAACGGTGAGAACCGTCTCCGCTTCACGCTCCACGGCGGCGCGGCTGTAGAGCAGCGGCACGTAGTCGCCGGCCGCCCAGAGCGGAAAGAGATCGCGATAGTGCGGACTGAACGGGTCACCGGACTGGCCCGGCGAATTGATCGCGACCGAATTGTCCCACTGGCCGACATCGACAACCAGGCGCACCGAAGCACCCGCAGTGACCGCGAAATCCCATACGCGATAGGTTGCGGCGCGCGGCGATGACGCCGAGCCCGGCACCTCCAGCGGTCCCATCGACATCTGCGCCTTGAGCGCAGGCTCGGCCAGGACGCCGACCGCAGGCTCGAAGGTCGCGTGGTGCAGCCGACCCCAGGTCCAGCCCGTCATGTCCGGTCCCATCTCGGATTTGAGTTCGCCCAATGCTTCGCTGAGGCTCGTCAGAAGCAGCGCATCGCGCGCGGCAGCCGGATCGGCACCGAGCGCGGAATCGGGATGCTCCAGATAGGTGATCACGGCATCGAGCGAGCCGGAGCCGACGAAGGGCCGCGCGGCCTCCGGCGTGACCATGAACACGGTCGCCGGGCTCAAATGCTTCGTCGCCCACACTTCATATATGGCGGCGGCGGCACTTCCGACCGTTTCGTCGTGATCCCAGCGCTTGAGCAAGGAAAGCGCCTGGCTGAGATCGGGATCCTTGGATGTCAACGGTGCGAGCAGCGCGGTCAGCCGCTCCGATTGGGCGCTGTGACTGTCCGTCTGCAGTGCCATGGAGTCGGCGAGACTCACTTTCGGGATTTTGCCCAGCACGTCCTTGATGCGGACGATGCGCGTGGGATCGGCCCATTCGAACGAGATTTTGCGCGCATCGGCCGGATAGCCGGCCGGCAGATTCATTTCGTTGGCCGTCGCAAACCAGCCCTCTTTGGGATTGAAGGCTGACGGCAGCAGATCGCCGCTGAGAAATCCCTTCCATTCATAGCGGCCGTCTCCGGGTACCGGCATCAGGCCGTCCCAATTGGGACGGACCGGTGTCATCCCGCCGGGAGCCCAACCGATATTTCCCTTGGTGTCCGCATAGACAAGGTTGAGCGGCGGCGCGCCCCAGCGATCGCGCGCCGCTTTGAAATCATCCCAGGACTGCGCCCGCCACATTCTGGAGCTGCCGAGATAGCCGGAGACACCAGGCTCGTTCCAGACGGTGCGAACCGCGACGGCGCGGCCCTTGGCGGCATCGAGCGCGAGAACGGGTCCATGCCGCGTAAAGCGCAGTTCGACGTCGCGCGGCTGATCGCCCTTCACCTCGATCCTCTCGTGAACGACGCGCATCGCTTCATAGCCGTTGCCATAGCGGTAGAAATTCGGATCGCCCGGCTTCAGCGTGTAGACATAGAGGTCTTCCTGATCGGTGTTGAAGATCGTCAGTCCCCACGCGATGGAGTCGTTGTGCCCGAAGGAAACGCCCGGCAATGCGGGCTCGCCGGCACCGATAAGAGACAGACCCGGCGCGCTCAACTGAACGATGTAGCGCAAGGCGGGAACGCCAAGCTGGCGATGCGGATCGTTGGCAAGGATGGCGCGACCGGTTGCGGAGTGCGAAGGCGCGATCACCCAATTGTTCGAACCCTCGCCGGCCGCCGCTTCGCCGACCTGAAGCGGCTTGGCATTGTCGGCACCCTTCGTGCCGGGCGGCGGCGCAAAACTCACAGGCTCGGTGGCGAGCACATAGTCGTTCAAGACGTCTTCGCCGATATCGCAAGGATCAAGACCTTGAGGCACGACGGTTGTGTGCGGCGGTTCGAGCTTGCGCCGCAAGCGGTCGGCGCCAAGTCCGGCCGCGCACGCAACATAGGCGCGCGCCACTTCGGAAGGCACGTTCGAGACCAGCGCATGGCTTCGGATGCGAACGACATCGTCTGTCTGCCAATCGTCCGGCAGCGTGGCGGTAAGCTTGAATTCCGGCGGCAGCGGCTTCGTGCCGGCGCGAACATCCTGGGCATAGGCATTGATGCCTTGAACAAAAGCCTCCGTCGCTTCGCGCGTGCCCGGCGCGTAGGCGGCCCATTCGCGCGCCATGTCGCCGCGATAGAGAAAGAGCCTGGCGGCGCGATCCTGAGCGACGTATTGGGCGCCGAAATTCTTCGCCAGGAGCCCGAGCCCGCGCTTCCGCCACAGATCGATCTGCCAGAGACGATCGCGCGCGGCATTGAAACCCTGCAGGAAGAATGCGTCATGCACGTTGGCGGCAAAGATATGCGCGATCCCACAGTGATCGATGACGATGCGTGCCGGTTTTTGCAGACCTTGAACCGTCAGAGTCTGCTGCTGCACCGATTCGGGCGGCGGCTTCGTCGCGACCGTCGCTGCGTGCGCGGCAAGCCCCGACGCTGCGATCATTGCCCCGACAAGGATTCGTCTCATCCGCATTGCTCCCCGCTGCGGTCTATCTCAACCGACATCGACCGCTTCGGCAACCGGTTCAAATATGCGCCACGGCCCGGACCGTCCCCTTGGCCGAGAACATGGCGAGAAAGCCATCCTTGGTCCACGTGAGGGAGGGCGGACCGAAGGAGCGGACTGTTCCCGAGATGGTCACGTCGCGTCCCTCGGGCTTGGCGATCGCCTTGGCGATCTGCGCTTCGAGCTTGTCCAGATCCTTCGCCACGTTGAACTGGAGCCGGCTTTCGAGATCGCGGCCAAGGGCAGGGCCCGCGAGAAGGCTCATGGCGCCCAGCACCAGATTTTCGGTCGCGACGTCATAATGTACGTTGGCAACGCGGATGGTCCTTGTCGTGGCGTCGAAGACCGGATTGCCGCGCAAGTAGCCGCTGCCGCAGGCCGAAAACCAGTGAAACACGTCCCAGTCGCGATCCAGGCAAAATTGCGCGGCGAGAATGACGTCCTTGCCCGACGGAATGATCTCGAGCTTCTCGAAGCGGACCGCCGCGCCGGCGACGTGCGGCGGTTTTCGGGCAAGTGACTCCATCGCCAGGCGCGATGCTCGCGCGAAGGGAAAGAGCAGCGGCACGACGAACTGAAAGCTGTTCGATGCTTGGGCCAACTTCGCCGGTGCGGGGAGTTTCGTCGGCTGGACCGACGGCGGCGTATCCTGCACCGACACGCGCGCGCGAACGTCAAGACCGAACGACAATGTGAGTTTGTTGTCGACGACCGACGGCTGGCCGACGCGAATGCGTTCGGGCTGCAAGACGAGCCAGGCAACCGGCTTTTTTCCAACCTTGATGGGCGTAAAGGCGCGCGTCCAGAACGCCTCAATCCTGGCGCGCTCGCGCAAGCCGGCGGCGATTTTCTTGTCGATCAGCTTGAAGAGCGGGCGCGAGAGGAGCTCGTCATTCGCATTCCAGATGTCGGCGAGGTTGGTCACCACCGGCCCGATGCGAAGATGACTACTCTCAAGCTCGACGACACCTTCGGTCTTGGGCACGATCTGCCAGGTCTGACCGATGCTTGCCGTGGTGGTGGCGATGGCCTCCCCGCCGGCATTGGCTTTGGCATGGACAAACGAAAAGAGTCCGGGCAGCGCCAGAACCGCATCGGCGGCGAACGGGATGTTCAAAGTCACGCCGTCTCGTGCCGCACTCGCGCTGATCGCTGCTGTGCGTTCCGCGTGCAGCGTGAGGCGGCACCGCCCGATGCCGCATTTGACGGGCTGATCATGAAGTTCGGCGATCCTCGCCGTCGTCTTGTCGTTCAGTAGACGCGCGATATCCGAGAGCGGAATGGAAAGCGTCGCGGCGATGGTCGAAAGCGGGGGCGCCGGCGTCGGCGGCGGTGGAGTACGGACCGGTTCGCTCGCCTTGAAGCCGCAGCCGGCGAGACAGAGCAACGCGCAAGCCGCAAGGAAGCTTTGAACCTGTCGCTGTTTCATGTGGGACCGAAGATCGCTTTCGTTTCGGCGCGCGCAAGACTACTGCGGATTGCGCATCCGCGAAAACGGCAGGCTTGTGGGGTCCTCCAGTCCGGTGCACGATTAAGTCAGGATGGGGAGAGACACATGAAAAACCTGGCCGGAAAAACCGCGTTCGTCACCGGCGCCGCGTCGGGGATCGGGCTCGGCATCGCGACCGCGCTCGCCCAGGCAGGCGTCAAGGTGATGCTGTGCGACATCGAGGAAGCCGCGCTGAAGACCGCGCTCGATGGCTTGAGAAAGACCAACGCCGATGTCGACAGCGTGAAGGCGGACGTCTCCTTGAAAGCCGAACTCCAAGCTGCGGCGGACGCGACGATCGCGCGCTACGGCAAGGTCCACATCCTTGTCAACAATGCGGGCGTCGGCGGCGGCGGTGGCGACTATCGCAGCTGGACCGACAAAAGCTGGGACTGGACGATCGGCGTCAACCTGATGGCGGTGATCTGGGGCATCGAAATTTTCGGCCCGCTCATCGAAGCGAACGGTGAAGGCGGCCAGATCGTCTCGACCGCATCGATCGCCGGCCTGATTTCGGGTTCCGGCTCGGCTTATAACGTCACGAAGTACGGTGTCGTCGCGTTGTCCGAGGGCTTGCGGGTCTCGCTTGCACCGCGCGGGATCGGCGTGTCGGTTCTCTGCCCGGGCTTCATCCGGACGAACATCATGTCGTCCGCGCGCAACTTGCCGCCGCGGTTGGCCGGTGCGCTTCCATCCTGGTCGACGGAAGGCCCGCAGGCCGAATTCGCAAAAATGGTCGTCAACAGAATAGCCGGCGGCATCGATCCGCTTTATGTCGGCGAACTGGTGCGCGAGGGCATCGAAAACGACTGGCCCTACATTTTCACCGACGCGGAGTTCGAGCCTGCCATCGAGGCTCGCTTCGCCCAGATCAAGCAAGGCTTCGACAAGATCCGGGAGCGTAAGCCGAGGCGATAGCGCGCACGTCATCCGGGGAGGGGATCATGGTGAGACAAGGCACGCACGCGATTGCGATCGCGCTCTTCGCAACGGCCATCGCACAAGCTCACGCTGCACCGTCGTCCGGCGAAGCTGCCTCGACGCTTCCGCCAAAGGCCCACGCCCTGACGCATGACGACCTTGAAGCCTATCTCGATGGCATGATTCCCGTCGCGCTCGAGCGCGCGTCCATCGCCGGCGCCGTCGTGGCCGTGGTCAAGGACGGTCATGTGCTGCTCGAAAAGGGTTACGGCTATTCCGACGTCGCCGCGCGGCGCCCGGTCGATCCGGCAACGACGATGTTCCGTCCTGGCTCCATCTCCAAGCTCTTCACCTGGACCGCGGTGATGCAGCTGCAAGAGCAAGGCAGGCTCGACCTCGACAAGGACGTCAACACCTATCTCGACTTTCACATTCCGGAAGCCTTCGGAAAGCCGATCACGCTGCGCAACGTGATGACGCACACGACCGGCTTCGAGGAAACCATCAAGAACCTGATGGCGGACGATCCCAAGATGCAGCGGACGCTCGAACACAGCCTGAGGGACTGGATTCCCGAGCGCATGTATCCACCCGGCGAGGTGCCGTCCTATTCGAATTACGGCGCAGCCCTTGCCGGCTACATCGTGCAGCGTGTATCGGGCGAACCGTTCGAACAATACATCGCACGGCACATCTTTCGCCCGCTCGTCATGAACCATTCGACCTTCGTTCAGCCGCTGCCGAAACAATTCGCAGCCGACATGTCGAAGGGGTACGTGACCGCATCCGGCCAGCCCAAGCCCTTCGAGCTCATCAGCATGTCGCCGGCAGGAGGTCTCAGCGCCAGCGCCGATGACCTCACCCGGTTCATGATGGCGCATCTGAACAATGGCTCGTATGGCAGCGCGCAGGTTCTGGGACCCGAAACCGCCAAGCTCATGCACAAGACGGCGCTGCAGATCGTTCCGGGGGTACCTGGTATGGCGCTCGGCTTCTGGCACGAGGATCGCAACGGCCACGACATCATCGGTCATGGTGGCGACACGCAGTGGTTCCACAGCGACCTGCACCTGATCCTGGATCAGAATGTCGGACTCTTCATTTCCGTGAACAGTGCCGGCCACGAAAGCCTGGTGACGTCGGTCCGTCGCGAGTTCTTCGATGGGATCATGGACCGCTACTTCCCGGCGGCGGCCGCGGCCAATGCGCCGGCGATTTCAAGTGCCAAGGCCGACGCGGAGAAGATCGCCGGCCTCTACTATCTCAGCCGGCGGTCGGATTCGAATTTCGGCGTGGTCGCCAGCCTCGCTCAACAGTTACCCATCAAGGCCAACGCAGACGGCACGATTTCCGCACCCGCTCTGGTCGACAAGAACGGGATTGCGAAGAAGTTCCGCGAAATCGCGCCCAACCGCTGGCATGAAGTCAACGGCAAGAATGTCTTTGTCGTGGTGAGGGACGGCGATCGGATCAACTACGTCACGAGCGACATCTTTCCGCAGATCCTGGTGCTGCACCGCGTTCCGTTCTCTCGCAACCTCTACTTCGTCGGAGCGCTCCTTGGCGGCAGTGCGCTGATGCTCTTGCTGACCGTGCTGTTCTGGCCGATCAAGGCGATCCTGCGCTGGCGCTACCGCCAGCCGCTCAATTTCTCCGGACGGGAACTCACCTATTACCGGCTGACGCGGGTGGCCGCTCTGATCGATGTCGTGTTCCTGGCCGGATGGACGACGTTCTTCCTGCTCGCGTCGCTAAGTCTTTCCTACCTCGATGTGGCGACCGATCCCTATCTTCGGGCGCTGCAGGCCCTGGGAGTCATCGGCGTGATCGCAACCATCTTTCCCCTCGCCAACTTCTGGACGGCGTTGAAGAACGCAGGGCGTCCCTGGTGGACAAAGGTGACCGACGCTCTGGTCGCGCTCGCGGCTATCATCGTCGTGTATTTCAGCGTGACGCTGCATCTGCTGTCGCTCAGTTTGAATTACTGACGGCGGACGCGGACCAGCCCGTAGACCAGTGGTGCCGCCTGCGTGACTCGAACACGCGACCCCGTCATTACGAATGACGTGCTCTACCGGCTGAGCTAAGGCGGCTCTTGGCTTCGCGACGCTGGCGAAGCGGGCCGGAAAATACGCACACGCCAGCGCGACTGCAACAGCGATTTCCCCTAAGGAAAGCTGCCTTTTGGGCGTTGCCTCGTTCACGCGCCGGGGTCATGCTGGAAGAAACCAGCCACCAGAAGCGCCCATGCTGACCAAAGCCGACGATTTTCCCATCCACCAATTGCCCGAACCGATCGCCACATCCGGCACGGACCGCAACTTTTACGACCGCTACTTCTTCAACGGCTATTCGCCCGACGGTTCGCTCTATTTTGCCGTCGCCCTCGGCGTCTATCCCCACCTGAATGTCATGGATGCGGCCTTCTCGGTGATCGATGGCGGCGTGCAGCACAATCTGCATGCCTCGCGACTGCTCAATATGGAGCGGATGGATACCAAGGTCGGTCCGATTGCCGTCGAGGTCGTCGAACCTCTAAAGACTCTGCGCGTGCGCGTCGGCGACAATGCGCATGGCATAAAGGCCGACATTACCTTCCATGCCCGCGCGCCGGCGGTGGAGGAGCCGCGCTTCACCTATCGCCAGGGACCGCGCACGGTGATGGACTATACGCGTCTCACCCAGAACGGCTCTTACGAAGGTGTGATCGAGGTCGCCGGCAAACGCATCGAGCTCAAGCGCATCCTCGGCACGCGCGACCGTTCCTGGGGCGTGCGCCCGATCGGGCTCGGCGATCCGCAAGGCGTAGCGCCGCCGCGCGCGCCGCAATTCTATTGGCTGTGGTCGCCGCTCAATTTTCCCGAGCGCTTCATGCTCTACCACAACAATGCCGATGGCGATGGCACGCCATGGAACACCGCATCGGTGATCGGCGAGATTGGCGACAAGCCGGCGCTCCACATGGCGAGCTGTCGCTCCAGCATCGACTACAAACCCGGCACGCGTCACGCCAAACGCTGCGTCATCGAGACTCGCGATGCCAAGGGCGGCGAATGGCGCGCCGAACTGACCGCCAAATACAATTTCTACATGATGGGAATCGGCTACGGCCACCCCGAATGGAGCCATGGCCGCTACAAGGGCGACAACGCGCTCATGTACGACTCGTTCAAGACCGAGGAGGTGAATGAGAACCTGCCGCACTTCCAGCATATCCAGGCGTTCGTCACCGCGACGTTGACGGGGCCGGGCGTGAACACGAGCGGGCCGGGCATACTCGAGCAGCTCGTCATCGGTGAATTCGCACCGCATGGCCTCAAGGGAATCCTCGATCCCGCGCCATGAATGAGCTCGAAGACAAACTCGCCCTCTATCTGCGTGTGAAGCTCGCAGCGCCTGATCTGACCATCGCGAATCTCGCCCGCATTCCCGGCGGCGCCTCGCGCGAGACCTATCGTTTTCGCGCGCGCTACGCCGAACGCGGCAAGCCGATCGATCGCGCGCTGATTCTGCGGCGGGACCCCGTCGCCAGCCTGATCGAAACCGAGCGCAGCGCCGAATATCGCGCCTATGACGCCTTTCATAAGCTGGGCCTGCCGGTTCCCGAGCCGATCGCGCTCGAACTCGGCAGCGGAGCCTTGGAGCGGCCGTTCTTCATCATGGCCGAAGTCGAGAATTGCACGACTGGCGGGATCATGAGTCCCGAACCCTATGGTCCGCACCGCGAGCGCGTCGGGCGGCAATTCTACTCCGTACTCGGCAAAATTGCGGCCGCCGATCCGAAGGCCATCGGCTTGGACGATTTCGACGGTGCGAAGACCGTGCGCGATGCCGCCAGTCACGAAGTCGCGCGCTGGGAAAAGGTCATCGACGAAGATGAGCTCGAACCGCAGCCGATCGTGCGCGCCGCGCTGCGCTGGCTCAAACGAAATCCGCCGCCGCCCGCCCAGAAGATCTGTGTCGTGCATGGCGACTATCGCACCGGGAATTTTCTCGTCGACGATAGGGGCGAGATTCGCGCCATTCTCGATTGGGAAATGTCCCATCTCGGCGATCCCCTGGAAGACCTCGCCTGGGCGATCGATCCGCTCTGGGCCGGCGCCGATCCGGCGCGCCCCGGCGGCATGATCGCGCGCGCCGAAGCTCTTCGCATCTGGGAAAATGCCAGCGGATTGCAAGCCGATCCCAAGGCGCTCCATTGGTGGGAAATCTTCGCCAGCCTCAAAGGTGCTGCGATCTGGATCTCGGCGGCGCGAGAATATGAAGAAGGCCGCAACATCGACCCCGTCAATGCGTTTTCCGGCTGGTATTGCCTCTCCGTGCACAACCGGGTGCTCGCCGAACGCCTGGCCGCGGAGATCGGCGCATGAGACCCGAAGTCGGAACCATTCTTGGCCTGAGCGTGCAGAAGCTGGCGATGGGCATCGGCCAGGAAGGTGCCGCCTTCGCGCAAGGCACCGTGGGGCTGCTTTCCATGGTGCTCAGCCTGGCGGCAAAGGAATATGAGCGCGGCGCCGACATCCGCGTCACCGAGAACCGCGAGATCCGCGCACTGTTCGCCGAACTTGCGCCGTCGGTCGAAGATTCGAAATTGCGCGCGGAACTGACAGAGGCGTCGGCGAGCAGCGATCCCACTTTGCGCATCTCCGACTTGAACGCGGCCAATTACAAGCTGCGGCGCTTGCTCACGCGCCTGCTGATCGACGCGGAAGAGCATGGCGCGCTTGATGCGCAAAAGCGTATATGGGCGGTCCTCAACGCATTGGCTGAGCGCCGCCTTGTCCAGCTTGGTCCCTGAGCGCGCGAGCAGCGCGTCGATTTCACTGCGCCTGTCCGCCGCCTGGGGTGCCTGGGGTTTGAGCGGCGGCATCTACACGCCGTTCTTTGGAGCCTGGCTCGCCTATCGCGGCTTGAGCCCGACGGAGATCGGCACGCTCTTGTCGGCCGGAATGCTGCTCCGCGTGCTCGTACCGCCCATCACCGGAATTATCGCCGATGCGCGCAACGATCGCCGCAGCGTGATGATCGCGCTGATCGGACTGCAGTTTCTGGGCTATGTCGCGCTCACGTGGTTCATCACGCCGTTCGAGATCTTCGTTTTCGCGGTCATGGCGAATGTCGCCGGAGCCGCGGCCGGGCCGCTCATGGACAGCGTCAGCACGCGCCTCGCCGAGCGCCTCGGCTTCGACTATGGCCATGTGAAGCGCTGGAACTCGATCACCTTCGCGCTCGCCAATGTCGCGTCGGGATTTGCCGTCTCGCGCTTCGGTCTCGTCGTGCTGGCGCCATGGCTCGCCGTCTCGCTCGCGCTGACCTTTGCAGCGGTCGCTGTGCTGCCCGCGCCGCCCGGACGCTCCTCCGGGCAGATCGCGATCCGGCTCGCCGCGACGTTGGCGGAGGCACGCGAGCTTCTGGGTTCAGCCGCGTTTCTCATCTTCCTGCTCGCGGCAAGTCTCGATCAGGGGAGCCACGCCTTCTATTACGGTTACGGTGGATTGCATTGGCGCGCGCTCGGCTACAGCGGCGCGCTCATCGGCGTCCTTTGGCCACTTGGCGTGATCATCGAGGCGCTGCTGTTCTCCATATCGCTGAAGCTCTTCCGTTCGCTCGGCGCGACCCGTCTGCTGGTGTTCGGAGCGTTGGGATGTATCGTGCGCTGGACGATCCTCGCCTTCGATCCGCCGCTCGCTCTCGTGATCTTCGCGCAGCTCTTGCACGGTGCGACGTACGCGTTGGCGCATCTTGGTGCGATGTATTTCATCGTCAATGCCGTTGCGCCGCGTCTGTCGGCGACGGCGCAAAGCCTCTATGCCGTCTTTTCGAACGGCATCGTCATGGGTGCGGCGACCTTTGCGGCCGGTCCGCTCTATGCCGGCTTTGGCGGACGCACCTATCTCCTGATGTCGGCGATGGGCGCGGCGGCGCTGGTCTTTGCCTTTTGGCTCGGCCGCGCCTGGCATGGCGGAAGGCTCACGGAAAGCGGCGGCGAGGAGATCGGCGACACGATCTAGCTTCGCGGATGCGCCTTTTCGTACACGTCTCTCAGTTTTTTGCTGTCGATCTGCGTGTAGGTCTGGGTCGTGGAGAGTGACGCGTGGCCCAAGAGTTCCTGCACGCTGCGCAAATCGCCGCCATTCGACAAGAGATGCGTCGCGAAGGAATGGCGCATGGCATGCGGCGTGGCACGCTCCGAAAGGCCGAGCGCGCCGCGCAATCTCGCCATGAGCAACTGCGCCTCGCGGGGGCTCATCGCTTTGCCGCGGCGCGAGAGGAACAGCGCCGAACCCTTGGCGCCCGCAAAGGGAATGAGTTTCTCGTAACTGTCGATCGCCTGGCGAACGACCGCAAGCAACGGCACAACGCGTTCCTTGCCGCCTTTTCCGAGAATCGTGAGCGTGGCCGGCAGCGGAACATCGCCGCGCTTCAGGCTCAGGGCTTCCGAGATGCGAAGCCCCGCGCCGTAAAGCAGCGTCAGCAGCGCGACATCGCGCGCGCCCAGCCATTCGACATCGTGTTCGCCGGCTTGCTCGATGGCGCGCGCGGCATCGGTTTCGCTCAAGGGCCGCGGCAGGCCGCGCCGGATGCGCGGTGTGCGCACGTTGCGCGCCGCGGCATTCTCGAGAATGTTCTCGCGTGCCAGATAGCGGAAGAAGCTGCGCACGGCCGCAAGCGCGCGCTGCACGCCCTTCGCGCCCAACCCCTCGGAACGGCGCACGGTGATGAAAGCACGGATGTCGGCTGGCGAAAGCCTGGCGAGCGATTTTTCAGTCGCGACACCGCCAAGATGGCCGTGCAGGAATCTCAGGAACCGTTCGGCATCGTCGCCATAGGCTCTCAGCGTGTGCGCGCTGGCACGCCGCTCATGAGCCAGCGACGCCAGCCAGAGTTTCTTCAGATCCTGGGCAGAGCGAGCCATGCACGAATGGCGCGTTCCAACGCGCGGGCGGCATAACGCAAATCGTGGGTCAGGTCTTCGCCGTCGAACGCTCCAGGCGCAAGCGCGCCCAGCACCCAAAGCGCGGGCGGCGCTTCGAGGCCGATTTTCAGGCGGAATGCGGCGAGTGAGCGGCAATCCTTGCCGTCGCCGCCCAAAAGAAGCTCGCCCCCGCCTGAGAGGATTGCACCCGTACCGTCGCGGCCGAGCACCGCCTCCGTCGTTCCCTCAGGAATGAGGCGCACGCCTTCGGTCTTCGTCGGCGACGCAGCGCCATCGGCCTCGACGCAGATGGCCGCACGGTCGGCACCGAACGCCGGAGCCGCCGCGAGCGTGAGCGAAATCGCTTCGGCGAAACTGCGCGCATCGATGAGATCGAGGACAAAACGGCGAACACCTTCGCCGAGACGCACGCTTGCACTTTGTCGTCCGAGAAGTGCCGCGCGCTCGGCTTTCAGCGCCGCGTTTTCCGCCGCCAACTTCTCGATGATGAAACGCTGAAGATCCCGCGCCTCGCCAAGGCCCACCCGTTCGGGCAGCAAAAGAGCCAGCAACTCGCCATCGGCTGCCAGCTGGCCGCGATGCATCCGGATATAGGCTTTCACCGCATCGGCGGCCGCACGGACAGGCTCGACGGGAGTCGCCTGACCGCTCATTCCTCGCGAATCCGCACGCCGGCTTTCTTGGCGTCTGCGAGAAACGCCGCAAGTCCCTTGTCGGTCAAGGGATGATTGAGCAGCGACTTGAACACGTCCGGTGGAATCGTCGCGATATCCGCGCCGGCCAGCGCCGCATTGCGCACGTGGGGAACGCCGCGGATGGATGCGGCGAGAATCTGCGTCTTGAAATCGTAATTGTCGTAGATCGTGCGGATCTCGTGGATCAGCGCCATGCCGTCATGGCCGACGTCGTCCAACCGCCCGATGAAGGGCGAAATGAAACTGGCGCCGGCCTTGGCCGCCGCCATCGCCTGAACCGGAGAAAAGCAGAGCGTGACATTGACCATCAGCCCGGCATTGGACAATTGGCGGCATGCCTTCATGCCATCCCAGGTGAGCGGCACCTTGATCGCGATGTTCTTGGCGATTTTCGCAAAGCGCTTTCCTTCTGCAACCATGCCCTCGGTGTCGGTCGCGAGCACTTCGGCGCTGACCGGACCTGGCACACTGGCGCAGATGGACTTCAGGGCTTCGACATAGTCGAGGCCCGTCTTGGCCGCGAGGGTGGGATTTGTCGTGACGCCGTCGACGAGGCCGGATTCGGCCAGCTTGGCGATTTCGGCGGGATCTGCGCTGTCGATGAAGAGCTTCATGATGACCTATATGGGGTTGACCCGATAGAATCGCCATACGAATTGTATCGCATGAAACCGGCAGCGGTTAGACCCGTAGACGAATTGTTATGGCAACCGGCACCGCGCGCCGGCGTTTTGCTGCCATTGCCGCTGTCGGGCGCCTATGACTACAAACTCCCGAAAGGAACATTGGTTTCGCGCGGCTTGCTGGTCAGCGCGCCCATTGGTCCGCGCGAGCAACTGGGCGTTGTATGGGGCAAAGCGGAAGGAACGGTCGGCGACAATCGGCTGAAAGAGGCGGTTCCGCTTGAAGGCTCGCCGGCGCTGCCGGAGAAACTCTGCGATCTGGTCGACTGGGTCGCTCAATATACATTGACTCCGCCAGGGATGGTTCTGGCCATGACGTTGCGCAGTGCCCGCGCCTTCGAACCCGAGGTGACGCGCACCGCCTACGTCTTAGGGTCCAAAACGCCCGAGCGCTTGACGGATGCCCGCCAGCGCGTCCTCGATGTTGCCGCGGATGGGCTTGCCCGGAGCGTTCCGAACCTTTCGGAGCAAGCCGGCGTTTCGCCGGCCGTGGTGCGTGGCCTGATCGACAGAGACGCGCTCGTCCGTGTGGAACTTCCGGAATTCGAACGCTTCGAGGTTCCCGATCCGGCGTTTGCGACGATCACGCTGAGCGAAAAGCAGCGCGAGGCCGCGCAGCATATCGTCGACGATGTGGCGCGCGCGAGATTCGCGGTAAGCCTGCTCGATGGCGTGACCGGTTCGGGCAAGACCGAGGTCTATTTCGAAGCCGTCTCAGAAGCCCTGCGGCGCGGCAAACAAATTCTGATCCTGCTGCCCGAGATCGCGCTCACCGTGCAGTTTCTCGACCGCTTTGCGCAGCGTTTCGGCTGCCGGCCGGCGGAGTGGCACTCCGATCTATCGCAGAAAGAGCGCACGCGCACGTACCGCGCCGTGATGAATGGCGAGGCACGCGTGGTGGTCGGCGCCCGTTCTGCACTCTTTCTGCCCTTTCGCGAGCTTGGCCTCATCATCGTCGATGAGGAGCACGAGCAGGCCTACAAGCAGGAAGAAGGCATCATCTACAATGCGCGCGACATGGCGGTGGTGCGCGCGCGTATCGAGGCGTGCCCCGTCATTCTGGCGAGTGCGACGCCTTCGCTTGAGTCCTATGTCAACGCGACGGGCGGACGCTATGCGCACCTGCGCCTCGCCGCACGCCACGGCAGCGCGGTTCTGCCGCGTACAGAGTTGATCGATCTGCGTCAGGAGAAAACCGAACCGGGAAGCTGGCTTTCGCCGCCGCTGCGCGAGGCGTTGGCCGCCACGCTGATGTCCGGCGAACAAGCCATGCTGTTCCTCAATCGCCGCGGCTATGCGCCACTCACGCTGTGCCAAAGCTGCGGTCACAAGATGATGTGCCGCGATTGCTCATCCTGGCTGGTCGAACATCGCTATCGAAGACGGCTTGTCTGTCACCAGTGCGGCTACGACACGCCAACGCCGCCGCAGTGCCCGCAATGCGGGACGCCGGCCAGCCTGATCGCTTGCGGACCAGGCGTCGAGCGCGTGGCCGAAGAGTTCACCGCGCTCTTTCCGCAAGCGCGCGTGGCTATCGCGTCAAGCGACACGATGCATGGACCCAAGGAGACGCAAGCCGCCATCCGCGCCATGGCCCGCCATGAGATCGACGTTCTCATCGGCACGCAGATCGTCGCCAAGGGTCATCACTTTCCGCAATTGACATTGGTCGGCGTGGTCGATGCCGACCTCGGCGGCTCGGACGGCGATGTGCGCGCGCGCGAGCGCACCTTCCAGCTCCTGCACCAGGTCGCCGGCCGTGCCGGGCGCGCCGAGAAGCCGGGTCTTGTGCTTATCCAGACGCGCAATCCGCAGGACTCGGTCATGGTCGCGCTGGCGTCGTCGGACCGTGACCGATTCTACGAACAGGAACGCGCGTTGCGTGAACGCGCGAACGCCCCTCCCTTTGGACGCCTGGCGGCGCTCATCTTGTCCGGGCTCGATGCGGACCAAGTGCAGGACGCCGGGCGCGCGCTCGCGAAAGCGGCGCCGTCTGCAAAGGGCGTAAAGGTCTGGGGGCCGACGCCGGCTTTCTATCATCTTCTGCGCGGCCAGACGCGCGAACGCCTGCTTGTGCAGGCCGAACGAAGCGTCGATGTGCAGGCCTATCTTCGCGCCTGGCTCGCGAGCGTGAAGCTCTCCAACAGAGTGCGCGTTACCGTCGACGTCGATCCGGTGAGTTTTTTTTGAGAAACGCCTAACCGTACTTCGCGTTCCAAGCATCGTCATCCGTGACCAGAAAGACAATTCCTTCGATAAACGCAATGATGCTGGGTATGAAGGTCCAGCAAAACAGCAAGTAGAATATTCCCCACCATTGCCCCAAATAGAATCGATGAATGCCCAACCCGCCCAGAAGCAGAGCAAGCACGCCCGCAGTCACTTTGTTTTTCGATGCCCCGCTGCCGGTCCGCTGGCGCGCACCACAGTGCGGACAGGTCGGAGCCGATTCGTGAATTTCTTTGCCGCACCCCCGGCAGAACACCATTGCCATATTGTCCCCCACTTGGCCGTACGTGTGAAAATTGAATCACAATCCGCACAACTCAGGCGGCACAATCGATCTCGCTACCGAATCGCCCGCACATCCACGAGGTGTCCGGCAATCGCGGCCGCCGCCGCCATGGCCGGCGACATCAGATGCGTGCGTCCGCCGCGGCCTTGGCGGCCTTCGAAGTTGCGGTTCGATGTCGAGGCGCAACGCTCCTGCGGCTGAAGCTTGTCGGCATTCATCGCCAGGCACATCGAGCAGCCCGGCTCACGCCACTCGAACCCGGCAGCGGTGAAGATCTCGTCGAGGCCCTCTTCCTCGGCTTGCGCCTTGACCAAGCCGGAGCCGGGCACGACCATCGCACCGACATGCGCGGCGACTTTTTTCCCGCGCACGATCGTGGCGGCGGCACGCAGATCCTCGATCCGGCCGTTGGTGCATGAGCCGATGAAGACGCGGTCGATCTTCACGCTCTGCAACGCCTCGCCCGGCACGAGGCCCATATAGGCAAGCGCGCGCTCCACTCCGGCGCGCTGGTTTTCGTCGGCGAATTGAGCCGGATCCGGCACGTTCGCCGTCACCGGCAGCGCCTGTTCCGGCGACGTGCCCCAGGTGACCATCGGCACGATGTCGCCCGCATGCAGAACGACGTCAGCGTCGAACGTCGCGCCGTCGTCGGATCTGAGCGTCTTCCAGTACATCAAGGCATGTTCGAACGCCGCAGCCTTGGGCGCGCGCGGCTTGCCCGCGATATACTGAAACGTCACCTCGTCGGCTGCGATCAGACCGGCACGGGCGCCCGCTTCGATCGTCATATTGCAAAGCGTCATGCGTCCTTCCATCGAGAGCGCGCGCACTGCCTCGCCGGCATATTCGATGACGTAGCCCGTGCCGCCTGCGGTGCCGATCTTGGCGATGATCGCGAGCGCGATGTCCTTGGCCGTGACGCCGATCGGCAACGTGCCGTCGACCGTGACGCGCATGTTCTTGGAACGGTGCGTAAGCAGCGTCTGCGTCGCCAGCACATGCTCGACCTCGCTGGTGCCGATACCGAAGGCGAGCGCGCCGAAGGCGCCATGGGTCGAGGTGTGACTGTCGCCGCACACGATCGTCGTGCCGGGCAGCGTCCAGCCCTGTTCGGGCCCGACGATGTGCACGATGCCCTGGCGGATGTCGTCCATCTTGAGGAACTCGATGCCGAACTCGCGCGTGTTGGTCTCAAGTTGCGCGATTTGTTGGCGCGACTCCGGATCCGCGATACCCTTGGCGCGGTCCAAGGTCGGAACATTGTGATCGGCGACCGCGAGGGTGAGCTCAGGCCGGCGCACCTTGCGATTGGCATTGCGCAAACCTTCAAACGCCTGTGGACTGGTCACTTCATGGACGAGGTGCCGGTCGATGTAGAGCACCGCCGGCTCGCCCGGCGCCTGGTGCACCAGGTGCGCGTCCCAGATCTTGTCATATAATGTTTTTGGCGCTGCCATCTTTGCCGACATTGTTGAAAGGCGTGGCTTGTACACTAGCGGCGGCTAAAATACAGCACAGCCAGGATGATGGCGATGGCGACGATCTGAGCGAGAATGCGATAGCGCATCAGCCGGTTCGACCAGTTCGCCGCGACGTCGCCGCCCTTCCACAAGGTATAAAGCCCGGCGAGCAGCACGGCGAAAACCAGCGCAACCGCAAAGCCGACGAGGATTTTGGCGCTCATGCCGGATTGGCCGGCGGCGTCCAGTCGGCGGCCTTGCGGCCGAGATCGCGAAACCGCGAGGAGACCCGCTCCAGACGCTCCGTCCACTCGGCATTCGGCGCCTGACCTTGGATCTCCTGAAAGTAGACCTGCATCAAAGCGGCGATGGCGATGGGCTCCATGATCGCCTTCTTGATGGCCACGGCGAAAACCACGGCGAAGCCGAACGCCCACAGGCCCGAGGTCGAATGCACCAGCGCCACGAACGCAGTCGCGGGCGCCAACAGGATGGTGAAGAGCGCAAAGGTCAACGCCCACATCATGACGGAGAGCCAGGCCGCATTCTTCAGGAAGTGACCATAATTCTGGGCAAAGAGGATCAGCCCGTCGCGCGCGGTGCCCCAGGGATTGGTCGTCCTTGTACGGATCAAATGTGCCAGGATGATCTCGTCGACATAAGTCAGCGACATGCGCACGAACGCCTCGGCGATGCGGATCAGGCTTTGCAGCGGCGCGATCGGCAGGAAGGCCGAGAAGAAATTGATGGTGCGGAAGAGCGAGCGCAGCACCGCCTTGATGAGGAGATCGACGCCGAACAGAATGGAGGCCTCCGCGAAATGTGTTTTGACGAACGTGGTGCCGAAGCCGATCTGGCTTCGTCCGGCCGGAACGGTGCGGCCGTCATAGACCTCGACCAGAACGGCGATGTGGGCGGCTTTCACCAGATAGAGCAGATATTCGCGCGCGAAATAGAGTGCCGCACTGACGACACCAAAACCGATGATGCTCCCCCAGAGTGCGCCGCCCGCCGGGCCGCCACCCTCAGCCCCGATATGACCGAAGCCCCAGCCGAGCGCACCGCCAATGCCGACCGTGAAGACGTAGGTCAGGGCAATTCCGGCATAGACGATGAGGCGCAGAACGAGGAACGGAAGCGTCTTGACGACCATGTCGATCGCCCGGCCGAAGCTGAAATTCCACACGGTTCCGGTCCCCAAAGCCTGACTGACTATATCGAGGCGCCAGCCGCCTTGTGCAAGACCTTCAGGGTCAGGCGATTGCGTCGATCGCGGCGTCGGTGAGATTGCCCGGCACGATCGTCACGGGTATCGCCTGGACACCCGTCGCGAACATCGAGACCAGCGGACCTGGGCCTTCCTTTGCCGTGCTCGATGCCAGAACGAGGATCGAGATGTCCTTGTCGGACTTGATGAGCTCGAGCAGCGCTTCGGTCGAGCGGCCCTCCGCGAGTACGAGCTCGCAGATGATGCCGGAGAGTTCGTTGACGTCCTTGGCGGCGGCGTAGACCTGCCGTTCGGCTTCCTCGCGCGCCTCCGCCCGCATGATCGACTCGACTCCGCGCCATTGCTGGAAATCGGCAGCCTGCGCGACGCAGAGGAGCGTGACGCGACCGCCGGTATGCTTGGCCCGACGCGAGGCGAAGCGCACCGCGACCCGGCATTCTTCGGTCTTGTCGACGACGACGAGGAACTTGCGCGGTCGCTCGCGGACGGGCTCGCTCATAAGCCGGAATGCTGCCACCATCGCGGGCGAAGCGGCAAGG
>DATLOU010000071.1:0-17896 GCA_035536115.1 Rhizomicrobium sp. | reverse complement strand
GACTCGAAAATCGGCCCACATCCTGTGGATTGATTGCCAGTGTGAGTTCTATTGCCTTGGCGCGATCGACTCGTTTGAGCACCTGCGCATGGCGATAGACCCAGGCAAGTCCCTCGCCGTCCGAGAGTGGCAAGGTCAGGCGAAACCGCAAGTTGGCACCCGTCAACTCGTCCTCGAAGCGGGTTCTAAGCGTATCGAGCCCGTCGCCGGCGACGGCGGAGACCGCGATCGGACCATCCGGCTGCGCATTGGCGGTCAGCAGTCCCGCTCGCACGTCGGGCGCAAGTAAATCGATTTTATTCAGGATTTCGACGAACGGGCGATCCGCGCCGGCCTCAACGCCCAACTCGCGCAACACTTTCAGCACATCGACGTTTTGGGCGCCGCTCTCGGCATGCGAGGCGTCACGAACATGAGCGATCACATCGGCTTCCAGAACTTCTTCAAGCGTGGCGCGAAAAGCGGCGACAAGCTCCACCGGAAGGTCGGCGATGAAACCCACCGTATCGGAGAGGATTGCCTTGGTGCCCTTGGGGAGCTTCAGACCGCGCATCGTCGGATCGAGCGTCGCGAATAGGAGATCCCTTGCCATGACGTCAGCGGCGGTCAGCTTGTTGAACAAAGTCGACTTGCCGGCGTTGGTGTATCCGACGAGTGCGATAACGGGAAACGGAACGCGCTTGCGCGCCTGGCGCTGCAGTCCGCGGGTGCGTTTGACGCCTTCCAATTCTCGCCGGATCTTGGCCAGGCGTTCGCCGATCAAGCGGCGATCCGTCTCGATCTGGGTTTCACCGGGTCCACCCAGAAAGCCGAAGCCGCCACGCTGGCGCTCGAGATGCGTCCAGCTGCGAACCAACCGGCTGCGTTGGTAGGTCAGATGGGCGAGCTCCACCTGCAGGCGCCCTTCCCGCGTTCGCGCCCGCTCGCCAAAGATTTCGAGGATCAAGGCGGTGCGATCCAGAACTTTCGTTTGCGAGGCCTTCTCCAAATTGCGCTGTTGCACCGGCGAGAGCTGAGCGTTGACGATAATCACCTCCGGTTCGAAGGCGCGCGCGTCACCGGCGATCTCATCGACCTTTCCGCTACCGATCAGAGTTGCCGGCGTTGGATGCACAAGCGGAACGATCTTGGTCGAGACGACCTGCAGGCCGATCGCCGCGGTCAAACTGACCGCCTCAGCCAGGCGCATCGCGGCGTCGCGGTCGATGCGCCCGCCGGCCGCACGCGCCTTTGGTTCGACGTGGACGACGATTGCCGTCCGCGGCGACCGATCTTGTCCGCTGCTGCGGAATTTCTTGGCTAGACGCTCTCCGCCGCCGCGGGTGTCTCGTCCTGCAGCTGGATCGGTCCCAGCGGCATGACGGTCGAGATCGCGTGCTTGTAGACGAGTTGCGCCTGCCCGTCCCGACGAAGAAGTACGCAGAAATTGTCGAACCACGTGATGTTCCCCTGAAGCTTGACGCCATTCACCAGAAAAATGGTGACGGCGGATTTGCTTTTTCTGACTGCATTGAGAAACGTGTCTTGCAGATTTTGTTGTTTTTCGCTCATCGGGGAGTCCCGTTCTTGTGCCTCGCGCCCCTGCGAAGCACTAAAGCCAGCATAGTCTGCACGGCTGAATTTGCGAAAGGGTTTAGCGCGCCAGTTTTGCCGCAGCGGAAGAGCGGTGTGCATAAAGCTGTTGCACCCGCTTCGTCACGGGCCCCGGCTTGCCTTCGCCGATCGCTTTGCCGTCAAGCGCGATGACCGGGATGACGCCGGTCGCCGACGAGATGAAAGCCTCGCGCGCCTTTGATGCCTCTTGTGGCGTGAATTTGCGCTCGAACACGCGAAGTTGCGCCTCTGCCACAGCCTCCAGAATGACGCGTCGGGTAACGCCGGGGAGGATGTCATGGCTGAGCTGACGCGTGGTGAGACGCCCTTCGACGTCGACGATCCAGGCATTGGTGGAGCTGCCCTCGGTGACGAAACCGTCTTCGTCGATGAGCCAGGCTTCGTAGGCGCCGGCCTTGCGGGCCGCTGTCTTGGCGAGCAGGTTCGGCAGAAGTTGGGTCGTCTTGATGTCGCACCTGGCCCAGCGTTCGTCCGCACGGGTGATGACCGTGATTCCGTCTTCCTGTCGCCGGGCAAGACCGGCGGCGTCTATTTCGCGCACCGTCATGATCAGCGTCGGCCGCATTTCTTCCGTCGGGATCGGATGATCGCGCCGCGCCGAGCCACGCGTGACCTGAAGATACAGGAGTCCTGTGCGGGCCCGATTGCGCCGGACGAGTTCGTGCATGACAAGCGCAAGCACATGGCGCGGCATTGGCATCGCCATGCCGATTTCGCCCAGCGAACGCACCAGCCGGTCGAGATGCTCTTCCAGATCGATCAAAAGTCCATCCGAGATCGCGCAGACCTCGTAGATCGCGTCGGCGAGTTGCAGGCCGCGATCCTCGATATGAACACCGGCGCGGCCATGCGGCTGATAGCGGCCATCGACATACGCGATGCGGCCGGCCGGCGCGCGGCCGTTCCAGCCTTTGCGTGTCACGCGTTGAAGCCCTGCTCGCGCCCGGTCGGACCCACTCCCAACGACTTGAGCTTGCGGTGCAAAGCCGAGCGCTCCATGCCGATGAAGGCCGCAGTGCGCGAAATGTTGCCGCCGAAGCGGTTGATCTGCGCCATGAGATAGTCGCGTTCGAAGATTTCGCGCGCTTCGCGCAGCGGCAGCGAAATGACGAGATCGCCCCTGCCCCCCAAACCCCAAGGCGCGCTCGAGCCCAGATCGTGCGGCAACAGATCGGCGGAGATCGCCTGCTCGGCGTCGTCGGTCGCGAGGATCAGGAGGCGCTCCACGATGTTGCGCAGCTGGCGCACATTGCCGGGCCAACTGTGCGCCTGCAGCACCGCCATCGCGTCGTCGCCGACCTCACGTACTGCAAGACCCGACGTCGCAGACAGGCGCGCCATGAAGTGCGAAACGAGAAGCGGAATGTCGTCCCGACGTTCCGCGAGCGACGGCACGCGCACCGGCACGACGTTGAGGCGATGATAGAGATCTTCCCGGAACGTCCCCGCCGCGATATCGCCCCGGAGATCACGCGTCGTCGAACAGATGACACGGGCATCGACCTGGACGCGCGTCGATCCACCGATGCGGGTGAAGGTCTGATCGACCATGACACGCAGGATCTTGCCTTGCGTCTCGATCGGCATGTCGGCGACTTCGTCGAGATAGAGTGTGCCGTTGTGGGCGAGTTCGAAGAGACCGGTCTTGCGCGGTCCGTCGGCGTCCTCCACGCCGAAAAGCTCGCTCTCGATCCGCGAGGGTTCCATGGTGGCGCAGTTGATGGCAACAAAAGCGTTGGCCGAGCGCCGCGAGTGCGCATGGATGAGACGCGCAGCGACTTCCTTGCCGGAACCTGCAGGTCCGGTGACAAAAACGCGGCTGTTGGTCGGTGCGATCTTCTCGACGGCCTGGCGCAACTGTGAAATCGCCGACGACGTGCCCACCATCTCGGAATCGTCGCCGGTCTTGAGTTTGAGCTCCTGAACTTCACGGCGAAGGCGCGCCGCTTCGAGCGCTCGGCCCACGACATGGATCAGTCGGTCCGCCTTGAACGGTTTCTCGATGAAGTCGTAGGCACCCTTCTTGATCGACGCGACGGCGGTTTCGATCGTGCCGTGGCCGGAAATCATCACCACCGGCAGGTCCGGCTGTTCGCGCTTCAGACAATCGAGCACCTGGATACCGTCGAGCTTGCTGCCCTGAAGCCAGATATCGAGCACGATCAGCTGCGGCCGGCGCTGGCGCACGGCGGCAAGCGCCGCATCGCTGTCACCGGCGACGCGCGTTTCGTAACCCTCGTCGCGCAGGATGCCCGCGATCAGGTCGCGAATATCCTCCTCGTCATCGACGATCAGGATCTCAGACGCGATCTGCAATCCGTGCTTGCTCATCCCCAGGCCCTTTTTCCTTCACTTTTTTCTGTCGCAACGGGAAGCGCAGAACGATTTCCGCGCCCTGCAGGTCTTTGTCGGCGTCCTGCAGCGTGATGTCTCCGCCGTGGTCTTCCATGACCTTGCGAACGATCGCCAAGCCCAGACCCGTGCCCTTGGCACGCGTCGTCACATACGGTTCGGTCAGCCGGTCGCGATGTTCGTGCGGCAGGCCAACTCCGTTGTCGGCGATTCTGAAACTCACCACGCCTTCGTCACACGCAAGCGCGACGACGATGCGTCCCGGCGCGGTGTTGCCCTTTGCTATGCGCGCGCCGATCGCTTCGCCGGCATTTTTCAGCACATTCGTCAGGGCTTGCGCAACCAAGCGACCATCGCATTCCAGAAAGACCGGATCCTTGGGAGCACGAATCTCGAACGCGATCTGCGCATGGGCCACGCGCTGCAGGAACACCGCCTGCTGAATGAGCTCCTGTGCGTTCTCGCGCCGCATGACGGGTGCCGGCATGCGCGCAAAGGAGGAGAACTCATCGACCATGCGACCGATGTCGCCGACCTGGCGGATGATCGTTTCGGTGCATTGGTTGAACACATCGGGATCGGTCGTGATCTCGCCGGAATATTTCCGCCTCAGCCGTTCGGCCGACAATTGAATGGGGGTCAGAGGATTCTTGATTTCGTGCGCAATGCGCCGGGCAATGTCGCCCCAGGCGGCCGTTCTCTGCGCCGAAACCAGATCGGTGATGTCGTCGAACGTGGCGACGAAACCGCTGCCGTCCGCGCCACGCTCGCTCGACACCTGGACGCTCAACGAACGCGACGTCATTCCGCGCTTCACGGTCACCTCGCCGCTCGACCGGCCCACGGGCTCGGTGATGGCGCGACGAATGAGCGCTGCGAGCTCGGGCACGGCTTCGGCGTAATCGCGGCCTTCGATCTCTTCCGGAACGACGTTGAGCAACCGGGCGGCGGCACGATTGACGATGGTGATGGCTCCGTTGCTGTCGATACCGATGACGCCCGCGCTTACCCCGGCGAGAACGGCTTCGGTGAAGCGCCGCCGCTCGTCGTTTTGCCGGTTGGCGGAAATCAGCGCGCTACGCTGGGCATCGAGCTGGCCCGTCATGCGGTTGAAAGCACGGCCGAGCAATCCGACCTCGTCGTCATCGCGCTCGACCTCGACCTGGGCCTTGAGATCACCTTCCGAAACCCGCTCCGCCGCTCCGATCAGGCTGGAGATCGGGCGTACGAGACGATTGGCAGCCCAAAGGCCGAGCCAGATCGCGGAGAGCAGAATGACGAGCGAGACGACGATGTAGAGCGCGGCGAAGATCAACTGCACCTGGGAGCGGCTCTGGTTGAGTCGGTCATATTCGCTCACCGCTGCCTTCGTGCGGTGATAGTAGCCGAACACCTTGGGATCGACGTGACGCACGACGAGCAAATAGGCGTCCTTGAGGAACGGCAGATAGATCAGCGCATGGATGTAGCCGGTCTCGGGATCGCCATCGACGACGATGCGCCCTGCCCGCGCGTCGGCGATATCGGACGCGCTCGGCTTCAGCGCGGTCGAATAACTGAGCTTGGCGCTCTTCGCCAATTCGCTGCCGTGCGAGTCGATCAGGAACGATCCGGCAAGGCCGCGATCTGTCGTCATGATGGCGATCTTCTCCATCATCATCGATAGCCGCACTTGCTTGTTCTCATCGAACAGCGCGCGATCGTGTTCGATGCCCGTTTCGATCTCACCGGCGTCGTAGAGGATGTGACGCCCCTGCTCGATCATGTACTGGCGCGCCACGCCGACCGCGTTGTCGAGCGCCGTCTGAACCCGCGCGGAGAACCACGCCTCGATGCCGAGATTGAGCGTCACTGTCGCGAAGATTGCGACCAGGATCGCGGGGACCACGGCGATCAGACTGAACATCGCGACGAGGCGCACATGCAGCTTGGCGCCGGCAAGTCCCGAGCGGCGCGCGCGCCAAAGCCTGACCAGGCGCCACGCGATCAAGCCTGCGAGCGAAACGCCCAACGCGAGGTTGATCAGGAGAAGCGTGACAAGATTTGACGGTGTCGGATTGTAGGGGATGAGGCCGGTGACCATGCCGTAGGTCACCATCGCCGACACCACGGCCAGGACGCCTACCCCCAGCGCAAGCAGCGACGGGCGGGAGATGACCCGCAGCAAATCCAGCAAGCCGGCGCCCGGCGCTTCAACCGTATTCGTCGTTGCCATCGATGTCCGTTGGTAGAACCGGCTAAATTCTTTTCTGGGTTCAACAATCCGTCACAGTGTAGCCAAGACACAGCGTGTTGCAAGAAAGCTTCGGTGGTCCTCGCCAAACGCTGGGAACCTAGGGTTGGTCTGCCCGAAGACCCTTGATGACTTCGAGCCCCAGATCCCGAATTTTCTTCCGCAATGTGTTCCGGTTCAGGCCCAACAAGTGCGCTGCCCGGATCTGATTGCCACGCGTGGCGGCGAGACAGATGGAAAGCAGCGGGCGCTCGATTTCGCGCAGGATGCGATCATAGAGGCCGGGCGGCGGAAGTTTGTCGCCATGTGCCAGGAAGTAGTCCGAGAGGTGCCGCTCGACTGCGGCACTGAGAGAAGCTGCCTCCTCTTCGCCGTCGCTTTCACGTGTACGCACAGGCTCCGTGAGTTCGGCCGCAACGGCGCTTACCGGGATTGTCTCGCCCGCGTGCAACACGGCGAGCCGGCGGATCAGATTTTCCAGTTCGCGAACATTCCCCGGCCAACGATGGTGCTTGAGCAGATCGAGCGCTTCGTGATCGAGATGCTTGGCCGGCAACCCCTCCTCTTCCGCCTTGCGCAGGAAGTGACGCACGAGATCGGGCACATCTTCCGCGCGCTCGCGCAGCGGCGGCAGGCGCATGGGGACGACGTTGAGGCGATAGTAGAGGTCCTCGCGAAACAGGCCCTGCTGGATGAGTTGGCGCAAATCGCGGTTCGTCGCTGCGATGATGCGTACGTCCGTCTTGATCGGCACACGCCCGCCGACCGTCGTGTACTCGCCCTGTTGCAACACGCGCAGCAGGCGGGTCTGCGCTTCGAGCGGCATGTCGCCGATCTCGTCGAGAAACAACGTGCCGCCCTCGGCTTGCTCGAAGCGGCCGATGCCGCGATTGGTGGCGCCGGTGAAGGCGCCGCGTTCATGGCCGAACAATTCGCTTTCGACGAGTTCCTTGGGGATCGCTGCCATGTTGACGGCGACGAACGCGCCATGGCGGCGCTTGCCATAGTCATGCAGTGCGCGTGCGACGAGTTCCTTGCCCGTGCCGCTCTCGCCCATGATCATGACGGTAAGATCGGTCTGGGTCAGGCGCGCAATGACGCGATAGATCTCCTGCATCGCGGGCGAGCGACCGATGAGCGGCAGGCGATCATCCGCGCCGGAGCTTTCCACGGTCTCGCGCTTGACCTGGGGTTGAGCGAGGGCGCGGTGAACCACCGACGTCAATTCCTTCAGATCGAAAGGCTTCGGCAGATAGTCGAATGCGCCGCGTTCGGTCGCCGTGATGGCGGTGAGAATCGTGTTCTGCGCGCTCATCACCACGATCGGCAAATCGGGCCGGATCTTTTTTATCCGCGGAATGAGGTCGAAACCGCTTTCGTCGGGCAGCACGACATCCGTAATGACGAGACTGCCGTCGCCGGCAGCGACCCAACGCCATAGCCCAGCAGCCGTTCCCGTTGTACGGACATCGTACCCTGCCCGTCCCAGCGCCTGATTGAGAACGGTTCGGATGGCCGCGTCGTCGTCGCAAATGAGAATGGTGCCTTGAGGCATCTCAACGTTCCTCGCCTAATTCGGCTGCCTTCGGCAGCAGGATCCGAAATATCGTGCGTCGCGGTACGGACTCGCATTCGATCACGCCGCCATGATCGCCGACGATCTTGGCGACCAGCGCCAGCCCGAGCCCCGCGCCGCGCGGCTTGGTCGTGACGAACGGATCGAAGATGTGCGCGACCAGATCGGCAGGCACACCCGAGCCGTTGTCGCGGACCGTCACCTCGAGCGGAAGGCTCAAGCGTTCTCCTGCAACGGCAGCGCCGAAGCGCACACCCGGGCGATAGCCGGTCGTCAGTGTGATCTCTCCGCCGGTTGCCGGCAGCGCGTCGGCCGCGTTGCGGACCAGATTCATGAAGACCTGAATGAGTTGATCGCGATCGCCGAGCACGGATGGCAAGGACGGGTCGAAGGTTTCGAGGATCGTGACGCCTTTGGCAAAGCTGGACTGCGCGACCTTGCACACACGATCGAGCACTTCATGGATGTTGACCGGTGCGCGCGGTATGGCGCGCGTGTCGCCGAACGATTCCATGCGATCGATCAGGGCACGGATGCGATCAGCTTCGTCGCAGATCAGTTGCGTGAGGGTCTTGTCGTTCTCCGTGCCGGACTCTTCGATGAGTTGCGCAGCGCCGCGAATGCCGGCCAGGGGATTCTTGATCTCATGGGCGAGCACGGCGGCCATGCCGTGCATCGATCGCACGGCGCCGCGATGCGACAGCTGGCGATCGATCCGATGGGCGAGACTGCGCTCCTGAAGCAGGATGACGATCGCGCCTTCGGGTTCCGGCAAGGGCGTTGCGATCACATCGGCCACGCGCTCACCATTGCGCGGCGTCGAGAGGTCGACATCACGCTCGCTGACCGAAGCATTGCGTTCGCGCGCCTGGGAGACGAGTTGGAGAAGCGGGCTGCCGAACGGCACGAGGTCGACCAGCGTTTGGCGCAACAGGAGCCCTGCTCCGCTATCGAAAAACTGCTCGGCGGCCGGATTGACGAAGGTGATTTCCTGGCCCTGTCCGACGACCAACAAGGGCATGGGAAGCGCGCCGGCAACGAGGCCGGCCGAAGCGCTTTCCAGCAATGCCGGCGACTGACTCATGGCCCATCACTTGCCTATTACTTGGGCATTGTATGGACTTGGACACATTGTAGGCAACCCTCATGTTGCGTTGCGGCGAAGACCCTGATTTCGCGATCAAACCTGAGGGCCCTTTCGTGCTACCCAGTCGGAGGTGTCGGAGGAATGCGATGTCGGGCGTCGCCGTGCTTGTGGTAGCTGCTGGGAAGGGCGAACGCGTCGGCGGCATCGTTCCGAAACAGTATGCGTCCCTAATGGGAAAGCCGGTCCTGCGCTGGACTCTTGAGGCCTTGGCACGCCAGACGGATGTGACGGCAATCCAGGTCGCGATCGGACCGGAACAAGAGGCGCTCTATGCCGACGCCGTCGCGGGCCTCAACTTGCGCGCGCCGATCGTCGGTGGCGCGACCCGTCAGGAATCGGTGCGTCTTGGCTTGGAAGCCCTTGCCGATGCGGTGCCCGACATCGTCCTCATCCACGACGCGGCACGCCCGCTCGTCTCGGATCGCCTGATCGCAGCAGTGATCGCGTCTTTGGAAGCCGGAGCGGATGCTGCCGTGCCGTTGCTCCCGGTGGCCGACACGTTGAAGAAGCACGACGGCAGCGCCTGGAACACCGTGTCCCGCGATGGTCTGCATCGCGCGCAGACGCCGCAAGGTTTTCGCTTCGCCAAAATCCTGAGGGCGCATCGCCACTTTGCGCAACGGAACGTCACCGACGATATGGCGCTTGCCGAACTGGCCGGGCTGCACATACGCGAAGTCGCTGGCGAAGAGGAGAATCTGAAGATCACGACTCCAGAAGACTTTGCCCGCGCGGAAGCGCAGCTTCGCGCCAAGCTGGGCGAGAGCCGCACCGGCATGGGTTATGACGTCCACAAATTCGTCGCCGGCGATCACGTCTGGTTGTGCGGCATCAAGGTTGCCCATGATCACGCCTTGGAAGGTCATTCGGATGCCGATGTCGGCCTCCATGCGCTGACCGACGCAATTTTGGGCGCCATTGGCGAAGGCGATATCGGCGTCCATTTTCCGCCGAGCGACGAGCGCTGGCGAGGCGCCCCGTCGTGGAAATTTCTCGACCATGCAGCGAGCCTGGTGCGGCGCAAGGGCGGCGCCATCGTTCATTGCGATGTCACGCTCATCTGCGAGCGTCCGAAGATTGGCCCCCATCGCGAGGCGATGCGCGCCCGCATCGCCGACATACTGTCGCTTGATATCGCGCGCGTCAGCGTCAAGGCGACGACGACGGAAGGGCTTGGCTTCGCCGGCCGGCAGGAAGGTCTCGCAGCGCAAGCGGTGGCAACCGTGCGTTTGCCGTGAAAATCGTCCTGCTGAAGCCCGGCGACGAAGATCTGCTGCGTCGCGCGGAAGCCATCTTCAATCCGAAGGCCATCTCGCATGAGCGGGCCGCGATGCTGCTCAGCGAACCATCCTATGTCATGGTCGTAGCCCTCGACGATGGCGATGCCGTCATGGGGCGCATCTACGCCAATGTGCTGTACCGTTTCGAAGCGACCGATCTCCTGCTCTATGAAGTCGACGTTGCCGAAGAGCACCAGCGCAAGGGTGCTGGCCGCGCGATGATCGACTTCCTGTCAAAGCTGAGTGCAGAGCGCGGCTACCGCGAAATGTGGGTGCTGACAGAACTCGACAATGAGGCCGGCAACGCCCTTTACAAGTCGGCCGGCGGCCATCTCGAGAATTCGCCGACGAACATGTACGTCTTTCCGATCGCCAAACGATGATCGCAACGACGATTTCCACGCTCTTCGGCGTCGGCTATGTGCGCCTGGCACCGGGAACCGTCGCGAGCGCGATCGCGCTGCCCTTCGCCTGGCTGATCTCCTGGAAACTCGGCGTCACCGCGCTCTGCATCGCCAGCCTCGCGCTTTACGCTATCGGCGTGTGGTCGTGCGGGGTCCATGCGGCCCAGACCGGAGGCCATGATCCCTCCGAATGCGTTATCGACGAAGTCGCCGGCCAATGGTTCGCCTGCGCGGTGGCGCCGCTGTCCCTGCCTGCGTTCGCAATCGCCTTCGTGCTGTTTCGCTTTTTCGACATTACGAAGCTGTGGCCGGTGTCTCTCGGCGAACGACTGCCCGGGGGTCTTGGCATCATGACCGACGATATGATTGCCGGGGCGCTTTCGGCCGTCATCATTGCGGGCTTGCGCTTGCAGGGCCTAATCTGACGAAGAGGCCTTCAGGATTTTCCATGTTCCCCTCTCCCCTTCTCCGTCTGGCCGAAGTCGTCCTTGCCGATGCCCGTATCGCGCGGTTGCGCATCGTGACGGCGGAGAGTTGCACGGGCGGGATGATCGGTGCCCTTCTGACCGAGATACCCGGATCATCCGATGTCTTCGACCGCGGCTTCATCGTCTATACCAATCGCTCCAAGCAGGATTTGCTCGGCGTGCCTGGCGATCTCGTCGCGGACATGGGAGAAGTGTCGGAAGCCGTCTGCCGCATGATGGCCGAGGGCGCGATCGAGAACTCGAATGCGCAGCTCGCGGTGGCCGTCACCGGCATTGCCGGTCCGGGCGGAGGCACGACGATGAAGCCGGTGGGCCTCGTCCATGTCGCTGCGGCACGCGAGGGCCGTTCGATCCTGCATGAAGCGCACCGCTTCGGCGACATCGGACGCACCGAAGTGCGCCTCAAGACTTGCGAAGCGGCGCTACAGTTGCTTCACCGGCTGATCTGAAAAAGACGAGCTAGCTCGCCGACAACTCCTTCGCCCGCGCCTCGAACGCATCCGCCATCTTGACATAAACCCTGCCGAACGCGGCGCCGGCGACTGCGTTGAGAACGCGATTGCGGAACTCATAAGCCAGAGAGAAGTCGATCTGGCAGCCTTCGGCGCGTGGCGTGAACCGCCAATGGTTCTCCAATTGCTTGAACGGTCCGGACGTTTGCGCAACGTCGATGGTGCGCGCAACAGGATCGAGGATCACACGGCTGGTATAGTTCTCGCGCAGCGCGCCGTAGCCCACCGCCATCTCGGCACTCAGCACGTCGCGATCTTTGACGCGTTCTCGCGACAAGACCCGCAATGCGACGCACCAGGGCAGGAATTTCGGATATTGCTCGACGTCGGCAACGACCTGGAACATCAGATCGGCCGTGAAAGGGACAATCCGCGTTTCGCTATGCGCCGTCACTGGCTTGCGGTGAGCCGTGCGGACTTCAGCGCCGCAAAGTCTGTATCGGCATGATAGGAGCTGCGCGTCAGGGGCGAGGCCGACACCATCAGGAAGCCTTTTGCGCGCGCCGTCGCCGCAAGGGCCGTGAACTCGTCCGGCGTCCAGAAGCGCGCAATAGGCGCATGCTTGCGCGTCGGCTGGAGATACTGCCCTATCGTAAGGAAATCGACGTCGGCGGCGCGCAGATCATCCATCACCTGCATGATCTCCTCGCGACTCTCGCCCAGTCCGACCATCAGTCCGGACTTGGTGAAGCCATGCGGCGCAAGTTCTTTCGCGCTCTGCAGGAGCCGCAGCGACGCGAAATAGCGCGCACCAGGCCGAATGGTCAGATAGAGGCGCGGAACAGTTTCCAAATTGTGGTTGAATACGTCTGGTGCTGCGTCCATCACGACTTCGATGGCGCGCTCCTTGCGCAGGAAGTCCGGCGTCAGGACCTCGATGGAGGTTGCGGGGCTGGCCGCGCGGATGGCGCGGATGACGCGCGCGAAATGCTCAGCGCCGCCATCGGGAAGATCGTCGCGATCGACCGACGTAATGACCACATGGGCGAGGCCGAGCTTCGCCACCGCCTGGCCGACATTTTCAGGCTCATCGACATCCAGCGAACCGGGAAGTCCGGTCTTCACATTGCAGAAGGCGCAGGCGCGCGTACACGTGTCGCCCATGATCATCATCGTGGCGTGACGATGACTCCAACACTCACCGATGTTGGGACAAGCCGCCTCCTCGCAGACCGTGTGCAAATTGTGCGCGCGGACAATTTCCCGCGTCGCCAGATATTCGCGCGAGCCGGGGGCCCTGACGCGGATCCAGTCGGGTTTGCGCAGAATCGCGCTATCCGGACGATGAAGCTTTTCCGGATGGCGCGGCGCAGAAATGGTCTTATCGATCACGACAGTCATGCTGCTCTGATATAGTCACTCTAGGTTGCGAAATCATGGAAAAATGAACCATTGGCGTCATACTGCGTTGCCACAGGGAGGCAGGAGATTTTCATGGCTGCGGTCAGAACACGCAAGACGGTGAGGAGCGCAGCTGCCAGGGCACCGGCGCGCCGGACAAAGTCGACACAGCGTTCGTCGCTTGCTGCCTTCCCCTTGCGCACGGCCTTCGTCGTGGTCGGCGTCGTTGGTCTTGCAGCGCTTGGTCTAGCGCTTCTTGGCCCGCGCCGTATTCGCGACGAGTTCATCAGACCGATGGCTGAAGTCACCTATGCCCCCGTTGCGGCGGCCGTTGGGCCACAGGCCGATCGTGCCTGGGCCGAAACCCGCGCATGGCGCGATCGCGTCGGGCGCATCCTCGATTCGATCAACACGTCGGAGGTGCGCGAGATGGTCGCCTCGCGTCTCGCACAATGGATCGAACGCTTCCGCTGATTGCGTCTTAGGAACATAGTCAGAGCGCTGGACCTTCGTCGCCGCATGGCCTCAAAATTCCAGGGGGTGACCGCTGGTCCCAGCGGGCGAACATGGGTGGACACGTGACCGTCGCGAGTATCGCAGCCGCATCCGGCGAAGAAACGGTTCCCTTTGACATCGAGAGATCGCATCAGCCGGTGTTTCGCGCGCTGGTCGAAGCGCGCGCGACCTTCGGTGCCAGCCGCCCTGCCCTCGTCGATGGCGACGAGCGCGTTCTGACGTATGACGAGATCATCCGCGCCGCACTGGCGCTCGGTCACGCGCTCAAACGCGGCACGAAGGCCGGCGAAGCGATCGGCATCATGCTGCCGACGGGTGCTGCTTCGATCATCGCGTTCTTTGCCGTGTCGGCGTACGGCCGCATCCCCGCCATGCTGAACTTCACGAGCGGCGGCGCAGGTCTGAAGAGCGCGATCAAGACCGCGAAGATCAGGCGCGTCGTGACGGCGCATCGTTTTATCGACCTGGCCAAGCTCGAAGGCTTGATCGAGGAGCTCCATACGGAATACGAGCTCGTCTATCTCGAAGACGTGCGCGAGAATCTCTCGCTCGTGGACAAGGCATTCGCCGCGGTCGGTACCTTCGTACCGAGCCTCGTCACGGCCGGTGCCATCCACTTCAAGCCGGCGGTGATCCTATTTACCTCGGGGACGGAAGGCGAGCCCAAGGGCGTTGCGCTCAGCCACGTCAATCTGCTTGCCAATGTGGAACAGGTGCGCGCGCATCTGGCATTGTTCGAGACCGACATCTTGTTCAATCCGCTTCCGACCTTTCACTGCTTCGGATTGACGGTCGGCGCGCTGATGCCGCTCCTGCTCGGCATCAAGGTCGTCTGTCATCCAACGCCCTTGCAGCCGCACGAGATCGTCCGGCGCATCCGTGAAAGCAAGGCGACGATCCTGCTCTCCACCGACACCTTCATCTCGCAATATGCGAGGGCCGGCGAGCAAGGCGACTTGAACTCCTTGCGGCTTGCGGTCTGCGGCGCAGAACGCTTGAGAGACGAGACGCGCGCGCTGCTGCGCCGGAAATACGCGATCGAGTTGCTCGAAGGTTACGGCGTGACCGAAGCCTCTCCGGTCGTGTCCGCCAATCAGCCCGGCGCCAATCGTTCCGGCACGGTCGGCAAGCTGATGAGCAACATGCAGGCGCGGCTTGATCCGGTCGAAGGCATCACCAACGCGGGACGCCTCTTCGTCAAGGGACCGAATGTGATGCTGGGTTATCTCAAGCCGGAGAAGCCCGGCGTGATCCAGCCGCTCGAAGGCGGCTGGCACGACACCGGCGACGTCGTCTCGATCGACGAAGACGGGTTTCTCGCGATCAAGGGCCGCCTGAAGCGCTTTGCCAAGATCGGCGGCGAGACGGTTTCGCTCGCCGTCGTCGAGAGCATCGCCTCGGCCTTGTGGCCCGACCATTCGCACGCGGCGATCGCGATGCCCGACGGGCGCAAGGGCGAACTGATTGTGCTCATCACGACCAACCGCGACGCCAATCGTCATGAGCTTGTCGGCTGGGCCCACAATCATGGCGTCGCCGAGATCGCGGTGCCCAGGCGCATGATCGTCGTCGACGACATACCCGTCCTGGGTACAGGTAAGACCGACTATGTCCAGGTCGAGAAAATGGCCGTGGCGTCGGCACAGGCCTGAACCTCAGAACTCCGCCTCCAGTTCTTCCACCGAGTCCGGCTCGGCCTTCGCGGCCTCGATCCATTCGAGCATGTCGGGCAGCGTGAGGATCGTCTCGCAATAATCCGTACACAGACGATCAAGCTTGACGTGATAGGTCGAAAAGCGCGTGCAGACGGGCGCGTACATCGCGTCCGCCAACGTCGGCTTTTCGCCGAACAGGTAGGGACCGTCATACGTCTTCAAGCAGTCGCGCCAGATGGCGACAACGCGATCGATGTCCGGCTGCGCGCCGGCCCAGACCTTGAAGTCGGGATGATCGGCCTTGAGATTCATCGGCAGCGCCGAGCGCAGGTTGGCAAATCCCGAATGCATCTCGCCCGAAACCGCGCGGCAGTGGGTGCGGGCCTTCAGGTCCTTGGGCAGGAGCATGGCCTTGGGGTGCGCCTCGTTGAGATATTCGGCGATGGCCAGCGTGTCCCAGACCCTGATCTCGCCGATCGAGAGACACGGTACGAGAAACGACGGCGAGAGCAGCAGGAGCTCGGCGCGCGCGCCGGGATCGTCGTTGGGCAGCAATTTTTCGTCGAAATCCAGTCCCGCCATGCGGCAGAGAAGCCAGCCCCGCAATGACCAGGACGAGTAGTTTTTGCTCGAAATCGTCAGGAGTGCTTTGCTCATGACGGTCGATTCTCTCGCTAAGAATAAATCGATTATTTCGCACTGCAGCACGAAATGCACTAGTATTTTTCCTATGCTCGGCGTGAAATCGCACAAAGATTGCCGCACCGCAAAAGGGGCCGGAGCGCGGACATTCGGGGGCAGCTTGCCGGATTGATGCTGTACGACGCTTACCAGGCCCAATTCGACCTGCTCGCGCCGTTGCGCGCCTGGGCCGGGCTGACCAGCGCTCTCTACCGCGACACCTATGCGGGGCCTCGCGCCAACTATGTCTTTCAAAGCATCGCGGCGGCGGCGGAGCTTCTGAACCGCGCGCGTCTGGTGCATGAGCGTCCGAGTTTCGAAATCGGCTCCATCGACATGGGCGGCCACGTCGTTTCGGTTCGCGAAGAGAAGATTCTCGAGACGCCCTTCGCCACCCTGCTCCGCTTCAAGAAGGATGCGGTTGGCGAACAACCGCGCGTCCTGATTGTCGCGCCGATGGCGGGACACTTCCCGACGTTGCTGCGCCAGACCGTCATGACGATGCTTCCCGACCATGACGTCTTCATCACGGATTGGAAGAACGCGCGCGACGTTCCGCTCAGCGCCGGCAGGTTTGGTCTCGACGAATACATCGACCATGCCATCCGCTTCTTCGAGACGCTTGGTCCTGGCGCGCATGTCGTTGCGGTGTGTCAGCCTTGCGCGGCGCTCCTCGCCGCGGTCTCCGTCATGGCGCAGGCGGGTCATCCCTGCCGACCACGCAGCATGACGTTGATGGCAGGTCCGATCGATACGCGCATCAATCCTACGGCGGTCAACGATCTCGCAACCGGCCATCCGATCGAATGGTTCGAGCGCTGGCTGGTCACGGCAGTGCCGGGCCGCTATGCCGGCGCCAATCGCCGCGTATATCCGGGCTTTCTGCAATTCTCCGCGTTCATGTCGATGAACCTGCCGCGCCATGTGCGCGCTCATCTCGATCTCTTCGAGCACATCCGCAAGGGTGAAAACGACAAGGCCGAAGCCAACCGGAAATTCTACGACGAGTATTTTTCCGTCGCCGATCTTCCGGCCGAGTTCTATCTCGAGACCGTGCGCAAGGTGTTTCAGGAATTCGAACTGCCGCGCGGACTTCTCGAATATCGCGGCGCGCGCGTCGACCCGGCGGCGATCCGCGACACCGCTCTTCTCACCGTCGAAGGCGAACGCGACGACATCTGCGCGGTTGGACAAACCCTCGCCGCGCACGATCTCTGCAAGTCGATCAAGCCCTATCGCAAGAAGCACTATGTGCAACCGGGCGTCGGCCATTACGGCGTCTTCTCCGGCACGCGCTGGCAGCTGCAGATCTATCCGATCGTGCGCAACATGATTTTGGCGAACCGTTAGCCCCGTCACTCTTCCTCGCCCGTAAAGGGGAGATCGAAGGACGACAGTTTCAGCTTGAAGCGGTGGCGGCTTACCTTGGTCTTGTGCCGTGGAAGTGCCGCAACACTTGCCATCGACCCACCATCCCCTTGCGAAATGAATTGCTCGACGATGTCGCGTCCGCCTTGGACGTATGCGCGGATGTCGGCTCGCAGGCGCTTGAGGTCGCCGGTGCGCTTGCCATGTGTGAGTCGGTTCGCATTTCCGATCGGCGCGCCGCGTTTCCGCGTGCCATATTTTTTCAGTTTTTCGACATTCAATTCGCCGGATTTGCCTCTAACCGCCTGGATGTAATCGATCATTGTGCTGGATAAGGTCTCGTCGGTGACGACTCCGGCGCGCTTTCGCGCCTCGAATCGGTTCTGAGCCGCCACTACCAGCGGGTCTCTCACCCGAATTATTCGTGGCTTTCGTTCGCGCACTGTCGGTCCTCGGTCCCATCAGACAATTATCCTATATAGGAATATAAAGAAGGACGTCAAGTGGATTCATATCGGATACGCTGGAAAAGTGAGCGAATCGAAATATTTTCAACCTCAGTACAGTTCACTCTTGCATAGTATGAAGTCCATGCTAGATATGAGTTCGCAATAGCTAAGGAGGCGGAAGAGGGCGCGTTGTGACCGAAGAATCCCCTTTCACGCGCAAATTCCGAAAAGAACTCATGGCAGGGCTCTCATCGCTCGTCCTGCTGGCCGTGCTCGCACG
>DATLOU010000070.1:0-3795 GCA_035536115.1 Rhizomicrobium sp. | reverse complement strand
AAGCCAGGTTCTACATCGGTCTCGCGGCCGAGCAGGACGGCGACCGGGCAAAAGCAGCCGAGGTATGGCGCGCCATGACGAGGAATGCGCCGGCCGATGCACCGTGGGTTCCGATGGTGCGGGAAGCGCTGGCGCGTGTGGATGCACAATCTCCAAGCAGTACCGCGCCAGGTCCGACCGCCGACGATATTGCCGCCGCCGGCGCAATGAGCGAGAAAGACCGTGGCGATATCATCCGCAATATGGTCGCTCGCCTTGCCGACCGGCTGAAAGAAAACGAAAGTGATGTCGAAGGGTGGCAACGGCTCATACGTGCCTATTTGGTTCTCGGCGAAAGGGAGAAGGCGATCTCCGCTGCCGATGCCGCAAAACGGGCGCTAGCCAACGACGCCGACAAGCTTCGTCGCATCGAAGATACGATCAAGAGCCTAGGACTCGAAGGCTAAGGCACAATGACACGCAAGCAACGACGTCTGGCTCTGATTGGCACAAGCCTAGCCGTGCTGGCGGTCGCCGCAGCGCTCGTGCTGAGCGCCTTACGAGATTCGATCGTTTTTTTCAGTTCACCGACTGATGTCGCCGAAAAACACCCCGCGCCGGGCGCCCGTATGCGCATTGGCGGCCTCGTTAAACCGGGCAGTATAGAGCGTGGTGACAACTTGCTCGTACGCTTCGCAGTGACGGATGGAAAAACTGACATCGCGGTACGGTATCAAGGCATTGTCCCCGACCTGTTTCGAGAAGGGCAGGGAATCGTTGCGGAAGGCAAGCTCGATACAGGCGGGGTGTTTGCAGCCGATACTGTCCTCGCCAAGCATGATGAGCGCTATATGCCGCGCGAGGTCGTTGACGCGCTGAAAAAATCCGGGCGCTGGCAGGAAGGCGAGCAAAAAGGCGCCGGGGGCACTGCAAAATGACTCCGGAGCTCGGCCACTTTGCATTGGTGCTGGCGTTGGGTCTTGGCCTGATCCAGTCGATCGTTCCCGTCATCGGCGTCCACAGGCGCGACGGTTCGCTCATGCGCCTGGCCAGTTCAACCGCGCTCATGCAATTCGTTTTTGTCGCTTTATCGTTTTTCGCGCTCGCCGCCTGTTACGTCATGTCGGATTTTTCCGTCGCGACGGTCTACGAAAACTCACATTCAATGATGCCGCTGGTGTACAAGTTCACCAGCGTTTGGGGAAACCACGAGGGCTCGATGCTTTTGTGGGTCTTGATCCTCTCCCTGTTCGGCGCCTTGGTCGCACTTTTTGGCAACAACCTTCCGGCAGCGCTAAAAGCGCATGTGCTCGCGGTGCAATCGTGGATCGCCTGCGCGTTCTATCTCTTCATTCTGCTGACCTCGAATCCGTTCCTGCGGCTGGCGCCTGCGCCATTCGAGGGCCGCGATCTCAATCCGATTCTGCAGGACATCGGTCTCGCCATTCACCCACCACTTCTTTACTTGGGCTACGTCGGATTTTCGATCGCATTCTCCTTTGCCATTGCCGCATTACTTGAGGGACGCATTGATGCCGCATGGGCCCGGTGGGTGCGGCCGTGGACGCTCGCGGCCTGGATGTGCCTCACCGTCGGTATCGCGATGGGCTCCTATTGGGCCTACTACGAGCTGGGCTGGGGCGGCTTCTGGTTCTGGGACCCGGTTGAAAATGCGTCGCTGATGCCGTGGCTTGCGGGCACGGCTCTGCTGCACTCGGCAGTGGTGATGGAAAAGCGCAATGCGCTGAAAATCTGGACGATCCTGCTCGCGATTCTCGCTTTTTCACTTTCCCTGGTCGGGACGTTTCTTGTGCGTTCGGGCGTTCTGACCTCGGTGCACACATTCGCCAATGATCCTGCACGCGGCGTCTTTATTCTCGCGATCCTGGTCATCTTCATCGGTGGGGGATTGACACTGTTCGCCTGGCGCGCGCCGCTGCTCAAGCAAGGCGGATTGTTCGCTCCGATCTCGCGCGAAGGCGCGCTGGTCTTGAACAATTTGTTCCTCACGACAGCCTGCCTGACGGTCTTTGTCGGCACGCTCTATCCGCTGGCACTCGAGGCGATAACGGGCACGAAAATTTCCGTTGGTGCGCCGTTCTTCAACCTCACGTTTGGCCCGCTTTTTGTGCCGCTGCTATTTGCCATGCCATTCGGGCCGCTCCTGGCGTGGAAGCGTGGTGATATTCTCGGGGTCGCCCAGCGGTTGATGGGCGCCTTCGCCGTTGGTCTGGTGACAATCGCAATCGTTGCGGCGGCCGAAAGCGAGGTCTCTGTCCTGGCACCGTTCGGGATCGGGCTGGCGCTCTTCGTCATGACCGGCGCGGTGACCGACATCGTCGAGCGCATCGGGCTGTTTCGCGTTCCTCTCGCCGTCGTACGCCAGCGCGCCGCAGGTCTTCCACGTTCGGTTTGGGGCACCGCTTTCGCGCATTTCGGAATAGCTGTGACATTGTTGGGCGTCGTCAGCGTCGGCACTTGGGCAAGTGAGCGCATTGTCGGGCTCAAGCCCTCGCAAACCGTTTCGCTGTCAGGCTTCGATCTGGCCTTCGACGGGCTCGTTCAGCGATCGGGCCCGAACTACCGCGAACTGGTCGGTAAGTTCACGGTGCGATGGGGCGGCGTGCCGATCGCGACGATGGAGCCGGCAAAACGCAGCTTTGCGTCGCGCGCGACCACCACGACCGAGGCGGCGTTGTTTACCCGCGGCTTCAGCCAACTTTACCTGTCGCTCGGCGACGTCAATGACGACGGCTCGGTTGCGGTCAGGCTCTATTACAAGCCGATGGTCCTCCTCATCTGGATTGGCGCGGTTGTGATGATGTTTGGTGGCGCGCTCTCATTGTCCGATCGACGGCTGCGGATCGGCGCTCCCAGGCCGGCGGCAAAGCCGGCCGCGCAGCCGGCGGAGTAGAGCATGCGCCAGCTTGGAGCGATCGCCCTTGTGCTTGCCATCATCGCGTCAAGCAGTTCGTTGGCGGTGCAGCCCGAAGAAATGCTGAAGGATCCGAAGCTCGAGGCGAGAGCGCGCGAACTGTCGCGCGAGTTGCGCTGCATGGTTTGCCAAAATCAGTCGATCGACGAGTCTGAAGCGCCGCTAGCACGCGATTTGCGGCTGCTGGTCCGCGAGCGGCTCTCCAAGGGTGACACCGATCAGCAAGTCCTGGATTTCCTGGTGGCCCGCTACGGCGAGTTTGTCCTGCTCAAGCCGCCACTCGAAAGCAAAACGATCATTCTGTGGGCGCTGCCCCCGGTGGCCTTGCTTGCCGGTGCTATAAGCTTGTTCTTTGCCGTGCGCCGGCGCCGCACAGTTCAACTGGAACCTGCGACACTTAGTATCGAGGAGCGGCGCAGGCTTTCGACTTTGGTCGACGAACACCGGACTGAGCGTTGATTAACCGCAAGAAATTCGAACGTCTCGATAATCCCCACCTTACCAAAGTTTAATCCAGCCGACAGGACGCTGTAAGGGTCGTCTCTCCATCTTCAGGTTCGAAACAGCGCAATACGCGCCACACGAATCCCGATGGAGATTTCCAGATGAACCCGAGCGTCAATCCCGCTCCCGAAAATCGAAAGAAGCCGCGCGCGCTTTCCGTTCGCCGTGCGGCTCTGCTGGCGACGACGATCGCTGGCCTCGGCATTTGTGCTTTCGTGGCCGGCCCCGGCTTCGACCTTCGTGGCTATCCGACGGCTCTTGCCCAGAACCTCTCCGAGCAGGCCCACAAGCTTCAGGCGCCCGTCGGATTTGCCGATATCGTCGAAAAGGTCAAACCTGCGGTCATTTCTGTGCGCGTCAAGGTCGACGGCGGTTCG
>DATLOU010000069.1:0-59754 GCA_035536115.1 Rhizomicrobium sp. | reverse complement strand
GCTGATGGGCCTGTCGCTCGACTGGTCCCGCGAGTTCGCGACCTGCGATCCGGACTATTACAAGCATCAGCAGAAGCTGTTCCTCGATTTCTACAAGGCGGGTTTCGTTCATCGCAGCGAAGCCGACGTCAACTGGGATCCGGTCGACATGACCGTCCTCGCCAACGAGCAGGTGATCGACGGTCGTGGCTGGCGCTCGAACGCGCCGGTGGAACGGCGCAAGCTGTCGCAATGGTTCTTCGGCATCACCGCCTTCGCCGACGATCTCCTGGCCGGGCTCGAGACGCTTGATCGCTGGCCGGAAAAAGTGCGCGTCATGCAGCGCAACTGGATTGGTCGTTCCGAAGGCCTGCGTTTTGCATTCGACTTGTCGAATGGCGAGACACTGGACGTGTTCTCGACGCGCCCGGATACGTTGTTCGGCGCGAGCTTCGTCGCGCTCTCGCCCGATCATCCGTTGACGGAGGACTTGGCGAAGAAGGATGCGACGCTGCAGGAATTCGTGGTCCAATGTCGACGCATCGGCACGGCCGAAGCCGATATCGAAACCGCCGAGAAGATGGGCTACGACACGGGGCTGACGGCCACCCATCCCTTCGACGCTGAGTGGAAGCTGCCGGTGGTGGTCGCCAACTTCGTGCTGATGGGCTATGGCACCGGCGCGATCTTCGGCTGTCCCGCGCATGACCAGCGCGATCTGGAATTCGCGCGCAAATACAGGCTCCCCGTCCTGCCGGTCGTCATTCCGGAGGGCGCGGATCCGAAATCCTTCGCGATCGAGAGCGAGGCGTATGTCGGCCCCGGCCGACTCGCCAATTCGCGCTTTCTCGACGGGCTCGACGTGGATCAGGCCAAGAACGAGGTCTCCTCACGCCTTGAGGCACGCGGCGTCGGCAAGCGCACGATCAACTATCGCCTGCGTGACTGGCTGGTCTCGCGTCAGCGGCCCTGGGGCTGTCCGATCCCGATGGTCCATTGCGCCAAATGCGGCGTGGTGCCGGTTGCCGAGAAAGATCTGCCCGTGACGTTGCCCGATACGATCGATTTCGCAGTTCACGGCAATCCGCTCGACCATGATCCGCTCTGGAAGCACACGACGTGTCCGTCCTGCGGTGGCGAAGCGATGCGCGACACCGATACGCTCGACACGTTCGTGGATTCGTCGTGGTACTTCGCGCGGTTTTGCGACACGCATGCCAAGGAGCCGATCAATCGCGACGCGACGAATTACTGGTTGCCGGTCGATCAATATATCGGCGGGATCGAGCATGCGATTCTGCACCTTCTCTATTCGCGCTTCTTCGTGCGCGCGATGAAGAAGCTCGGCTACACCAACATCGACGAGCCGTTCGCGGGCATGTTCACGCAAGGCATGCTGTGTCACGAAACCTACAAGGATCAGGACGGCAACTGGTTGCTGCCGGAGGAAGTCGACAAACGCAGCGACGGAACGGCCATCCGCAGAGGCACCAACCAGGCGGTCACGATCGGACCTTCGATCAAGATGTCGAAGTCGAAGAAGAATGTGGTGGCGCCGGAAGTGATCGTGGATGTCTACGGCGCCGACACCATTCGCTGGTTCATGCTCTCCGATTCGCCCCCCGAACGCGATGTCGATTGGTCGGAATCGGGCGCCGAAGGCTGCTGGCGTTTCATTCAGCGCGTTCATCGCCTGGTCACGGAGGCGAGCGATTTGCCGCCGCCCGGAACGACGATCGGCAAAGTGAACGGCCCTGATCTCGAAATGCGCCGTGCGACGCATCGCGCCATTGCCGCGGTCACCGACGATCTCGAGCATCTGCGCTTCAATCGCGCGGTGGCACAGCTCTATTCCCTGGCCAACACCATCCAGGCTGCGGACGCGACGTCGGGCGCGGTGCGCCGCGAAGCGCTGGAGGCTTTGGTGCTTTTGGTCGGCCCGATGATGCCGCATCTGGCGGAAACCTGCTGGGAAGCGCTTGGCCACAAGGCCATGGTCGTCGCAACGCCCTGGCCGAAATTCGACGCCGAGCTGACGCACGCCGAGTCGATCACGATCGCCATCCAGGTCAACGGCAAGCGGCGCGACGAAGTCACCGTCGCCGCCGATGCCGACGAAGAGACGGTCAGGAACGCGGCCCTTGCTCGCGATGGCGTCATTCGTGCGCTCGCGGGCAAGGCACCGAAGAAAGTGATCGTCGTGCCGAACCGCATCGTGAACGTCGTTGCATGAGACGCGCAACGCTCATCGGCGCTCTCTTGCTGCTCTACGGTTGCGGCTTTCATCCGCTCTATGGCGGCATGAACAGCGACATGAAGGAGACGCTCGCATCGATCTATGTCGAGCCGGTGCCCGAACGCATCGGCTACGAATTGCGCAACACCATGATCGACTTGCTCGACGGCCCCGGCACGCCGGGCGGCGCATCGTATCGTCTGAAGCTCGGCCTGACCCAGACGACGCAGGGCATCGCGCTGCAAAACGATATACAAAAGAACACCACGATCACCCGCTTCAACGACACCCTCACGGTGACGTACGAACTCTTCGACGCGGCCGGTCACGTCGTGACCAAGGGCACGGAAACCGGTCTCTCCGCTTATAACGTCCTGCCCTCTTCGCCGAGTGCCAACTATGGGACGCAGATAGCGCAACAGGACGCCGACAAGCGTGCGGCGCAAGACATCGCGAACCGAATCCGCTTCGATCTCAACGTCTACTTTTCAAAGCGATGACCGAAGTCAAGGGCGCCAGCATCGAGCGCACGCTCACCCACCCGCCGAAGAACCTGGTCGCGGCACTCATTTTCGGTCCGGACCAAGGCCTGGTGCGCGAACGTGCCGAAACGCTGATTCAAGCGATCGTTCCGAACCTCAAGGATCCGTTTCTGGTCGCCGATCTGGATGACGGTGTCCTGGCCGCCGACCCGGCACGATTGTTCGACGAAGCGGCCGCGATTGCCATGCTGGGCGGGCGGCGCGTCGTGCGCGTGCGCGGTGCCGGCAACAGCCTGGCCAAACTCTTCGAAGAGTTTCTCGACGCACCTGCCGGCGACGCGTTGATTGTCGTCGAAGGCGGCGATCTTTCGAAGAGCGCCGCCATCCGCCGCGTCTTCGAAGCGGCGGACAATGCGGCTTCCATCGCCTGCTATGGCGACACGGCGCGCGATCTACCCGATGTGGTGCGCAGCGCGCTCAAGGCCGAAGGTCTCGCCATCACGCCCGACGCGCTCGACTATGCGGCAGCGCGCCTGGGCTCCGACCGCGGCGTCACACGGCGCGAGCTGGAGAAGCTCGCTCTTTACGCGCATGGGCAAAAGGAAGTGACGCTCGACGATGTCCGCGCCGTGCTCGGCGACGAAGCCGAAGTGCGCAGCGAAGAGGCGCTCGACGCGGCCGGCGAAGGCGAGCTGAAGCGGCTCGACATCGCGCTCGAACGTCTCTGGCTGGCTGCGAGTTCACCGGTCGGGATCGTGCGCATGGCGATGTCGCATTTCCAAAAGCTCGCGCTCGCGCGGGCCGATATGGACAAGGGCGAAACCGCCGACGGGGCCATGCGCAAGCTGCGGCCCCCGGTTCATTTCATGCGCGCGGCATCGTTCAGGCTTCAGCTCAACAGCTGGGATTCCCCACGCCTGGCCGATGCACTCGACCTGCTCCTGGAAACCGAAGCTCTGTGCAAGACGACGGGCGTGACGCCCGAAACGGTGACGGCGCGCGCGCTTTTCAACATCGCGGCACTCGCCCGCATGGGACGGCGCTGATGCTGAAGATCCGCGTCATTCCTTGTCTGGATGTGAAGGACGGCCGCGTCGTCAAGGGGATCAAGTTCGAACAATTGCGCGACGCCGGCGATCCCGTCGAGCAGGCCATGATCTATGATGCGGCGGGCGCGGACGAACTCTGCTTTCTCGATATCACGGCAAGCCACGAGCAGCGCGGCACCTTGCTGGACGTCGTGCGCCGCACGGCCGATGTCTGTTTCATGCCGCTGACCGTCGGCGGCGGCGTGCGCACGCTCGACGATATCCGCGCGCTCTTGCTGGCCGGCGCCGACAAGGTCGCGATCAACACGGAAGCCGTGCGCCGCCCCGAAATCGTGCGCGAAGCGGCCAGGAAGTTCGGCAGCCAATGCATCGTCGCCGCAATCGATGCCAAGCAAGGCACGCACAATCACAACACCCCTCCCTTCGAGGTCTTCACGCATGGCGGCCGCAACGCCACGGGGATAGACGCCGTCGCGCACGCACAGAGACTCGCAGAGTATGGGGCGGGCGAAATCCTTCTCACCTCCATGGACCGCGACGGGACACGGGCCGGATATGACACATCTTTGACACGCGCGATTGCCGATGCGGTCAGTGTGCCTGTCGTCGCCTCCGGCGGAGTAGGAAAACTCGATGATCTCGTGGCGGGCGTGCGCGACGGGCATGCCAGCGCCGTCCTGGCGGCGTCGATTTTCCACTTCGGCGAGGTCACGATCGCAGACGCCAAGCGCGCGTTGGCGCAGGCGGGATTGCCGGTTCGCCTTGGGTGAGGAATGATGCCTCCATGGAAGAACCGCGCGTCGCCATCGTTCGCTCCTATCGGCCGGCGCACGGCGTCTCCAACGCCCGCGCGGTGACGGCACGCCGCGTGCGCCTCACCCGGCGCATGTCGATCGAAGAAGCCTTCCGTGCCACCGTTCTCGAATGCCTGGCGCAAGTCGGCGGCAATGCGCCGGCCATCCGTGCCCACGAGCCGCGCGGCATTCATCAAATCCGTGTCGGTCTTCGCCGCCTGCAAATGGCGCTCAAGTCCTTTGGTGCCGACACACCGGAATTCAAAACTCTAGGCAAACGCGGCCGAAGGTTGGCCAATGCCCTGGGGCCGTCGCGCGACCTTGACGTTTTCTCCAGCGAGCTTCTGCCGCCGATCGCGCACAAGTTTGCCGAGCACGAATCGTTTGCCGCGCTCAAGCTCGCACTTCGCCACGCCCGCGGCGAAGCCTGGGACGACGCCATCGCAGAAATTCAGAATCCCGAATTCGGCTTGTTCTTGAACGAAGTCGCAGCCGTGGCCGAAACGCTGCCCGGCACTGCCGCGCGAATAGGGAAATTCTCCGGCCGCGCGCTCGATGCGCTGTACGCTGAGGCCAGGAAGCGCGGCAAGCGCGCGCATGGCTCTTATGATGCTCGCACGCACAAGCTGCGCATCGCCCTCAAGAAGTTTCGCTATGCGGCCGAATTCTTTTCTCCGCTCTACCCCAAAAAACGGACGAAGACATACATCAAGGCCCTGAAAGGTCTCTTGGACGAGTTGGGCGCTGCGAACGATGCCCACGGTGTTGCGAGCGTGCTGGCGCTCATCGGCGACGGCCCGGAATTGAGTTTTGCCAAAGGCGCGGTCATCGGCTGGTACAAGGCACGCGAAAAACGTCTCGCGCGCCGGGCGATGCGGACCTGGCGCGAATTCAAGCGCCTGAAGCCATTCTGGATCTGAGCGGAACGTTCAACGCGGAGATCTCCGCCTTTCCGTCGCGCGTGAGTGCGAGGATGAGGGCGCAGGAGAGGTCGAGTTTCGCAGGCATCGGACTTGCCATGTCCCAGCCTGTCGCCAGCGTATAAGCCGTGCGCAGGATGCCGCGGTGAGCAATGGCGATCGCATCGCCTTCGTCCTTCGCGACGTCGCGCAGGAACGCGCCGACGCGCGCCACGAGTTCGCGCGTGCTCTCCCCGCCAAAAGGGGTAAAATCGATGCCGCGCCCTGCCCGCTCGAATGCGTCTTGGCCATCGCGGGCCAGAATCTCCTCGCGGGTCAAGCCTTCCCAGCTCCCCCAGCCATGTTCGCTCAAGCGCTCGTCGACCACCGCGTTCGCCAGACCCAGCAACCGAGCCGTTTCCCGTGCACGCGAGAGCGGACTCACAAAGGCGCGTACAGACTCAAACCCGGCCGGCGGGCGCAAGGCCGACATCTTGAGCCGTCCCGCCTCGCTCAGCGGAATGTCTTGTTGGCCTTGGAGACGGCCTTCACCATTCCATTGGGTTGGGCCGTGGCGAATGAAGGCGATGCGCAATTTGTGTTTCCCGTTGGGGTTCATGCAGGATGGCGCCTTGCTATAGCAGAAGAGAGCCATGCGCCGCGTCATCGACAAGTCCAAAGCCGACGAATTTCCCCCTAACGTCCAAGCTATCTTCAAGCGCGCTGCGCCGTGTTCGGCCTGGCTGAACCAGGAACTGCTCGAAGTCGATGTCGAGGAAGGCTGGGTGAAGATCGGCTACGATCTGGGAGAGTCGCATTTCAACCGCTTCGGTGCGTTGCATGGCGGCGCCATCGCCTGCGTGATGGACGATGTTCTCGCCGTTGCGGCCGGCTTCATCGCCAAATGGGGCGAAATCGCGCCGACGCTTGAAATGAAAGTCAGCTATCTCAATCAAGGCGCGGCCGGACGCCATGTCGCCGAAGCCAAAGTCATCAAGCGCGGCCGAACCATCAATTTTCTCGAAGCGACGTTGGCGCGCGAAGACGGCAAGGTCGTCGCCACTTCGACCGCCACGATCATGATCTCGCCTTTGAAGCGGCCGGACGCGGCAAAGCCCGCTTAAACGTCGATCTCCGCGATCACCGGCACGTGATCCGAGGCCTTCTGCCAGCCGCGCATCTTGCTGATGATCGCCTGCGACTTCAGCCCGCTCTTTAAGGCTTGGCTGACCCAGATGTGATCGAGCCTGCGGCCGCGGTTTGAGGCTTCCCAGTCGATGGCGCGATAACTCCACCAGGAATAGCTCTTCTCGTCATGCGGCACGAATTCGCGTGTCACGTCGATCCACTCGAAGGCGGCTTTCACCTCGCTTAAAAGATCGGTTTCAACCGGCGTATGACTGACGACGTCCAAAAGCTGCTTATGACTCCAGACGTCGTGCTCCAGCGGGGCGACGTTGAAATCGCCGACGATGACCACGCGATCGTCGGATCTGCCTTTGCGTCTGGCGAAGCGCTTTTCCATTTCGCGCATGAAGTCGAGCTTGTGGGCGAATTTCGGGTTTTTGATCGGGTCGGGGACATCGGCTCCCGCGGGCACGTAGAAATCGTGGAGTTCGACGCCGTTCTCGAGCGTGACGCTGACATGCCTGGCATGACCTTCGCGGCAAAAGTCGATTGCCTCGGTCTCGCGGAAGGGGATGCGCGAGAGGATGGCGACCCCGTGGTAGGCCTTCTGGCCATTGATGGCCTGGTGGACATAACCCAGCTTTTTCAGAGCTTCGCTTGGAAACTGCGCGTTTTCGGCCTTGGTTTCCTGCAATGCCAGGACGTCCGGCTGGTGCTCCCTGAGGAACCGCGAGACCAGCCCAATCCGGTGCCGGATGGAGTTGATGTTCCAAGTGGCGATCCTCACAGCGGACGAGTTCCCCCTATGTCCTCAGCGCATAGCTTCTTGCTGCAACGCACAAATGTATATATATTCCAGATAGTTATACGTCAAAAAACAATATGTAAATGCTAAATACTTTTCAATTCGTTCATTGAAAGCAAACATCTGCACCCTATATCCCTCTCGTCGGGCGATGTCGCCCAACCAAATTCAGACCGAATGGGGCGTGGGCGCACTGCTCGGTCAGACCAAGAGGAGTACGAGTCATGACCCATATCAATCGTCTGGTTCCGATCGAGCATTCCGGACTTAACAGCCTGGTCGACAACCTGTTCACCGGAGCCGTCCTGGTTCTGGCAGGCTTTCTGACCTTCGCACAGTTCGTGACCATCTAAGGAGCCGTTCAAGCCTTGGCCGGCGCGCCTCCGCTCCCCCCGCGCGGCGTTCCGGCAAGCGGCCAACGGGCCTTCGGCGATACCCCAATGCCGTCGAAATCACCCAGTTGGCCTTTTTCTACCCCCGCCCAGGCGATCATCGCGGCGTTGTCCGTGCAAAGTCCGGGCGGGGGTATTTTTTTCTCAAAGCCTTCGCGGGATGCCAATTCGCCCAACGCCTGCCTGATCGCGCCGTTCGCGGCCACGCCGCCCGCGACGACGAACGCCGCGTCGCGCGCATGTGGAAAGTCGGATCGAAACATCGCCATCGCCGAGGCCGTGCGCTCGACCAGGATGTCGATCACGGCTGCTTGAAAGGAAGCCGCAACGTCGGAGGCATTCACGTCGTCATTTTGCACGAGCTGGCGGACCGCAGTCTTCAATCCTGAAAAGGAGAAATCTGCGCCGTCGCGCCCACGCATCGGACGCGGCAGCAGGTAGCGCTTCGCATTCCCCTTTTTTGCCAGGGCTTCGATGTTCGGTCCGCCGGGATAGGGCAGGCCCAACAATTTTGCCGTCTTGTCGAAGGCTTCGCCCACGGCATCGTCGATCGTGGTTCCGTAAAGGCGAAACGTTCCCACGCCTTCGACGCCCAGAAGCTGACAATGTCCGCCCGAGATCAGAAGCAGGAGATAGGGAAAGTCCGCCCCTTCCGTCAGTCTGACGGTCAGCGCGTGCGCCTCGAGATGGTTGATGGCAATGAGCGGCTTTTGCGCCGCCAGCGCCAAGCCCTTGGCCGTCGTCAGCCCGACCATGACGCCGCCGATCAAGCCCGGACCCGCCGTCGCGGCGACAGCGTCCACATCGTCTAGTCCGACGCCAGCCGCGCGCAGTGCCTCGACCACGATGGCGTCGATCTTCTCGACATGGGCGCGCGACGCGATTTCGGGAACGACGCCGCCATAGGGCCGATGTTCTTCGAGCTGGCTGAAGACAATGTTGGAGAGGATGGTACCGGGGCCGGGCGCACCCCCGCGTACCACTGCTGCCGCGGTTTCGTCGCAGCTCGTCTCGATGCCCAATACCGTGAGTGCGCGCAAGGCGACGCGGCCTTTGCCAGGGTTGCGCCCGTCCTCTAAACCCTTTGGCGCCATGCCGCAAAATCGCACACTTCGCCTTGGTACGCGCGGCTCGAAGCTGGCGCTGGTGCAGGCCGAATTGGTCCGTTCAGCGCTTGCCGGACACGGGCGCGCTTGCGATCTCGTCATTCTCAAGACAAGCGGCGATCGCATCCAGGATCGCTCGCTGGCCGACTCAGGTGGCAAGGGGTTGTTCGTCAAGGAACTCGAAGACGCGTTGTTGCGTGACGAGATCGACCTTGCCGTTCATTCCATGAAGGACGTGCCGACTGCATTGCCGGCCGACCTCGTACTGACTGCCTTCCTCAAACGCGAGGATCCGCGCGAAGCGTTCGTGTCGCACAAGGCCCGAACCTTTGCCGAACTTCCCATCGGGGCGCGCGTTGGAACGAGTTCGGTCCGGCGCCAGGCACAGGTGGCAAGGCGGCGCCCCGACCTGGAACTGGTGCTTCTGCGCGGCAACGTCGACACGCGATTGCGCAAGCTCGATGCGGGGGAAATGGATGCGGTCTTGCTTGCCTATGCCGGATTGAAGCGTCTCGGCGTCGAAGCGCGCGCGACGGAGATTCTCTCCGCGTCCGACTGGCTGCCATCGCTCGGGCAAGGCGTCATCGGCATTGAAATCCGCGAGGCCGACACTTTTGCACGTGAAGAACTCGCCTTCCTGAACGACGAGCCGAGCGAGCTCGCACTCCTTTGCGAGCGCGCGTTCCAGGCAGCGCTCGACGGCTCATGCCGCACACCGATTGCCGGTCTTGCGCAGCTCGAAGGCGCCACGCTCTCCTTTCGCGGCGAAGTGCTGTCGCCGGATGGAAGCGACAGCGCGACGACTGGATTCACGGTCCAGCTTGGGCACAACCCCCGCGAAGCGGCGGAGAAGGCCGGTCGCGACTGCGGCCTGGCGCTCAGGCCGCGTGTCGCCCAATGGCTCGCCCTCTGATGCGCGTGCTGGTGACGCGGCCGCTCGACGATGCGCTTGAGATTCAGATTCTGCTTGCCGCACGCGGTCACGAAGTCGTCGTCGCACCACTCCTGCGCGTCGAGTTTCGGCACGGAGCGGAGATCGACTTGACGGGCGTGCAAGCAATCCTGGCGACCAGCGCCAATGGCGTGCGTGCGCTGGCGCGGCGCACAGGGCGGCGCGACTTGCCCGTGTTCGCGGTCGGGCCGCAAACGGCGCAGGCGGCACGAGCGCTTGGATTCAATCAAGTCAGAAGCGCCGACGGCGATGCAGTCGCGCTGGCGCAAGCGGTGCCGAGTTGGACATCGCCCAAAGCGGGCCCACTGCTGCATGCCGCGGGCGGCGACGCGCCGGGAAAACTGGCCGATGCCTTGACGGCCTCAGGGTTCCAGGTTCGAAGCGAAATTCTCTATGACGTGATCGCGGTCGACGAATTGTCGGCGAATGCCACCGCAGAGATCGTCGCGAACCGCATCGATGCTGTGCTGTTATTCTCTCCCAGAAGCGCGCGCGCCTTCGTGCAGCGCCTAAACGAGGCCGGGTTGACAGAGCATGCCACCCGGATGATCGCCGGCTGCATCAGCCAGGCCACGGCTTCCGCCTTGGCGCCGCTGACCATGAAGGAGGTCCGGATAGCGGTGCGCCCCAATCAGGAATCCCTGCTGAATTGCCTCGACTGACGCAGAGACTCGCGAATACCATTGCCTCGTATGAAGCCAGGGGGGCGTATGCGCCGTTTTCTGATTGCTGTCGCCGTCATCGCCGTCTTGCTCGGCATCGCAGCGTATGCGCTCAGCGCTGCGGACATTCCGCGCGCCACGCTCGAAGCCAAATACGCGACGCCGCCGTCGCAATTCGTGGTTCTTCCCGATGGCGCACGCGTGCATTATCGCATTCGCGGCGCAGCGACGGCGCCCGCACTGGTGCTTTTGCATGGCTCGAACGCCTCGCTCTTCACCTGGGAAGCTTGGTCGAAGAACCTGTCGGATCGCTTCCGGGTCGTGTCACTCGATTTGCCTGGTCACGGCCTGACGGGCGCAGTCCCCAATCATGACTACTCGACGAAAGGCATGGCTGTTTTCGTCGCAGAATTTGCCGACAAGATCGGTCTCAAGAAATTTGCTTTGGCGGGAAATTCCATGGGCGGAGGGGTCGCGGCCCGCTTTGCCGAAATGTATCCCGACCGTGTCACGGCACTCATCCTCGTCGATGCCGGCGGCATGCCGGGAAAAATGGGCGACAGGATCCCGCTCGCCTTCCAATTGCTGCGAATGCCGTGGCTGCAAGCAGTGATGGCGCACGCCAATCCCAAGCCCTTGGCGCGCGAAGGCCTCGGCAAGGCGATCGTGCGCAAATCCGTTCTGACCGAGCAGATGATTGATCTCTACACCGACATGGCGCTGCTCGAGGGCACGCGCGAAGCGACGTTCGAGCGGTTCAATCAGACTGGCGAAGACTATGGCTACGTAAAGGCGCACATTCGCGCGCTGAAGATGCCCGTGCTCATCCTGTGGGGCCAGGAGGACCACCTGATTCCCGTCGAGACCGCCCATACCTGGAAAGCCGCAATTCCTGGCTCGAAGCTCATCGTCTATCCGGCGACCGGGCACATTCCCATGGAAGAAGTGGCAGACCAGTCGGCGGCCGACGTCCGCGCGTTCTTGTCGACTCGCGAAGCCGCGCAATAGAACGCGTTCACTTGATGGCGAACTTCAGGCAGGCAAGCGCGTCGTTCGCCGCTCTGAGCGCCTCGTCGTGCGATGCGCCGGTCGTCAACACCATGGCGGCGGACGGCTGCTCTTCGCCGGCAGACGGGATGATGTCGCCGGGCTTCGCGCTAACGATGACGTCGCTGACGCCGGCAATTCTGCGCGCGTCCTCGACGCCTGACACTGAAACGACTTCACCGGCTTTTGGAAACGCGAAGCGCTGAACGACGGGGCGTGACTGTTTCGGGGCGAGTTCCTCGGCCGTCACCGGCTCGCCCAGTGCGACTTTGATCGCTGCGCCGACGAAATCGACGCCGGTGTGGAGGCGAACGAAGCCTCCCGACAAGCGTGGAGACAGTTCGATCACAGTGGGTTCGCCATCATGCACGACGACTTCGCCTTTGACCGTGCCTCGCGTCACGCCGAGCGCGGCGGCCGCGCGCGCCACGACATCGCGCACCTTCGACTGCAACGCTTCGGGCAGCCGGCTGGGAAAGTCGCCGCCATTTTCCACGAAGAAAGGCGCAAAGCGCTCGAGATCGTCATCGTTTCTATCGCAGAGGCCGGGCGTGAAGCATGTGCCGTCGACCACGATGGACGCGGTCGAAACCTTTGGACCGGCAAGAACCTGTTCGACCATGACGCGCTCGCTCGCAGATTGCGCGCGCGCGAACAGGAAGGCCTTGTTCAGATCGGCGACTTGCGCGACGCGCTGCGCGCCGCGAGAACCGTGGCCGTCGACCGGCCTGATGACGAGATCGCGTCCGCGCTCCACGGCGATGCGCTGCAGAGCTTGCGGTGTATCAACCTCGCTACACCAAGGGACCGGGATCCCGCATTCGGCCAAGCGGCGTTTCAGGGCAAGCTTGTCAGAGGCAAGTTCGGCCGTGGCGTGTGATAGTCCGGGAAGGCCAAGCCGCTGGCTCACAGTGGCGGCCGTCAGCGCGGCGTCGGCAACTGAGATCACGCCGTCGATCTTGCGGATCTTGCGGCTGAAACGCTCAGCGGCTGCGGCGGTTTCGTTCGCGCCATGGACATCGGCGATCAGGCAGGAATCGGCGATCGCAACGGCCGGCGCCTGATAGTCGCTGTCCGAAACGACCACATAGTGTCCCAGCTCCTTGGCGCGGTTAACGGCATCGACGGCTTCGATTCCACCCGAGAGGATGAGCAGCGTCTTTCCCATCAAGTATCCATCCCGCCATTGCTGCCGGTCATCGGAAATTCTTCCGGCGCCCTGCAATATTGCGTTTGCGCTCGATGGCGCGTTTGGCCGCATGTGCGATGTGGGGCGCGGTCAGGGCGAACTTCTCCGCCAACTCTCCAGGCTCTCCGGACGTTCCGAACACATCCTTGATGCCGACGAATTCAAGCGGACACGGACTCATTTGCGCGAGGGCTTCGGCCACCGCGCTGCCGAGCCCGCCATGCACATTGTGGTCTTCGGCAGCGACGAATGCTCCCGTTTCGGCGGCGCAGCGAACCAACAGTGTGCGGTCGATCGGCTTGATGGTCGCCATGTTCACCACGCGCGCCGACACGCCGTCATTTGCCAGCAGTTCGGCCGCGTCCAGCGCATGCGCCACTTCCCCGCCGCAGGCGACGAGCGTGACGTCGCTGCCGTCGCGCAGGATGCGGCCTTTGCCGATTTCAAAGCGGTGGTCGTCCGCAAAAAGGCGCTTGGCCGCGTGGCATCCGGCACGCATGTAAACGGGACCGTCGAAATCCAGGATGGCGCGCGTGGCAAGGGCCGTTTCCACGGGATCGGCAGGCGAGATGACGGTCATGCCGGGAATCGCGCGAAACGCCGCAAGGTCTTCGAACGCCTGCACCAAACCGCCGTCCGGGCCCGCGTCGAGGCCGGCATGGCTCGCCACGATTTTGGCGTTGCGCCGTGAATAGGCGAGGGAGAGGCGCGCCTGCTCCACTGCGCGCAGGCAGAACACCGCAAATGTCGTGACCACCGGCAAAAGTCCGACAGCGGCGAGGCCGCCGGCTGCGGCCATCATGTTTTGCTGGGCGACTCCGAATTGCAGGAATCGTTCGGGATGACTTTTGCGAAAGTAATGCGCACCGGTCTCGCCGGCGCTATCGGCATCGAGAACGACCAGATTGGAGAACGCACCGCCAAGCTCGGCAAGCGTTCTCCCGAACGCCTCGTCCAGCGACACGGCCCTGGAACCGATCTGTTGCAGGGTGTCAGCAGCCATCGACATCCAGGAATTCCTTGATCTCGTTTCGATTGGCGCCGAGTGCCAGCAAGGCTTCTTCGGCTTGCGCGCGCGTCAGCTTCACACTGCCGTGCCAGGAGGCGATATTCTCCATGAACGGCACGCCCTTGCCCTTGATCGTGTGGGCGATGATCACCGAGGGGCGACTGTGCGTCGCGCCGGCTCTGCGAAACGTCGCGAGGATCTGCGCAATGTCGTGTCCGTCGATTTCGGCGATCGCCCAATCGAAGGCGCGCCACTTCGCTGCCAGAGGTTCGAGCCGCAGGATGGCGTCATTGCGGTTGTCGCTCTGCAGCTTGTTGTAGTCGATGATGACGCAGAGATTGTCGAGCTGGTGATGGGCGGCGCACATCGCGGCTTCCCACACCTCCCCTGTCTGCAATTCGCCATCGCCGAGGAGCGTATAGACGCGCGCCGAACTGCGCTTGAGCTTGAGACCCATCGCCATGCCAAGCGCAACGGAAAAGCCCTGGCCCAGCGAACCCGTGCTGCTCTCGACCCAGGGGAGATCGAGAACATGGGGATGACCTTGAAAGGCGCTGCCAAGTTTGCGCAAGCCAAGCGCCGCCTTGGAATCGCAAAAGCCGTAATGCGCGCCGATGGCATAGAGCGCCGGTGCGGCGTGACCCTTCGAAAGCACGAACCGGTCGCGATCCGGATCGTCGATGGCGTTGGGCCAAAAATTCAATTCGGCGCCGAACAGGCATGCGAGGAGATCGGCGACAGACATCGCACCGCCGGGATGACCGGAACCCGCGTGATAGATCGACGCGATCGCGTGCCGTCGCACGAAAACCGCCGCCGCCGCCAGCAGCTTTTCCAGATCCTGCGCCGGCGTCGGCGCGGTTTCTTCGCTGATCGATCGGATGGTGAGGGCCATTTCAATTCCTGCCTGCGCAGGAATGCGCAGCGATCGGTCGGAACGCATTGTGGCGGTGAGTTTCAGGCGCGTCTGTCATCAAAGCGTCCGGGAATATTCTGCTAACCATTTTTCGCGCTGCGGCGTTAAAATTTCGCTACAGGCGATGGATGTTTGCAGCGCGACAAACGCCTCTATGCATTTCGATTTGAAACGCAATCGGGCGCGACGGCGCGAACGACGACAGACTTAAGAATTCCTGAATCGACGTGCGTGACCCGTCGTCTGCGTGTTGGGCAGAACGTGTCGGCATTCGAAAGAAAGCGCGCGGAAATTTTTTCACACCGGGAAACCAACGCGGCGGCGCGGATTGAGGGGCGCATCCTGCGGCATTTTGGATTTCCGACGTATATAGAGTGGCCGAAGGCTCCGGACCCCTTGAAAAGCGGTCATACAATAGGAATATAAGCACAGAGACAGGTCTGACCGGGATTCCTATGGTCGGCCGCACATTGGAAAGCTGATTTTTCATGTCACCTGCCGCGTCATCACTTTCCCGCCCGCGACCGGCGGTGCTGTGCATCCTCGACGGCTGGGGCTTCAGGCCCGAGCGCGAGGACAACGCCATCGCAGCGGCCAAGACACCCAACTATTCGCGCATGTTGGCGGATTCGCCCCACGCCCTGCTCGCCACCTCCGGCCGTGCCGTGGGTTTGCCGGCAGGACAGATGGGAAATTCCGAAGTCGGCCACATGAATATCGGTTCGGGACGCATCGTCGCCCAGGACCTGCCGCGCATCGATGTGGCGATTGAGGACGGAACGCTTGCAACGCGTCCCGCGCTCGTCGATTTCATCGCCAGGGTGCGTGCGGCGAACGGCGCCGTCCATGTCGCCGGACTTCTTTCCCCTGGCGGCGTTCACAGTCACCAGACGCATATCACGGCGCTGGTGCGGGCGCTTTGCGCGGCCAAGCTTCCCGTCTTCGTGCACGTCCTGCTCGATGGCCGCGACGTACCGCCAAAAAGTGCGCTTGGATTTCTCGAGGAGTTTGAAAAGTCCATCGCCGGGCTCGTGGGCGTGCGCATTGCGACCGTGTCCGGCCGCTACTACGCCATGGACCGCGACAAGCGTTGGGAGCGTGTGCAACTCGCTTATGATGCGATGGTCGATGCTGTCGGTTCCGACGTCGTTTCGCCCAAGACCGCGATTTCGCAATCCTACCAGAGTGGCGTGAGCGACGAATTCCTCCGACCGTGCGTGATCGGCGACTATGCCGGCATGTCGGACGGCGACGGTTTCGTGTTCGCCAATTTCCGTGCCGACCGGGCGCGCGAATTGTCTCTTGCCTTGCTTGACGACGAGTTCGAGGGTTTCAAGCGCCGTCGCGTCGTGCGTTTTTCCGCTGCCGTCTCGATGACGGAATATTCCGAGGCGTTGACCAAATTCATGCCGGCGCTGTTTCCGGCGGAGAATGTCGCGTCTACCTTGGGCGAAGTCGTGTCCGGGCTCGGGCTCAAACAGTTGCGCATCGCCGAGACCGAGAAATACGCCCACGTCACCTTCTTCTTTAATGGCGGGCGCGAAACGACGTTCGAGGGCGAAGACAGAATCCTTGTGCCGAGCCCAAAAGTCGCCACCTACGACTTGAAGCCGGAGATGAGTGCGCGCGAAGTCACCGCCAAGCTCGAAGAGGCGATTGCGTCGGGCAAATACGATTTCATCGTGGTCAATTTCGCCAATCCGGACATGGTGGGACACACCGGCATCATGGACGCGGCGCTCGAAGCCGTCAGCGTGATCGATGAATGTCTCGGCAGACTACGAAAAGCGGTGGAAAAGGCTGGCGGCGTTCTCCTGATCACGGCCGATCACGGCAATATCGAGATGATGAAGGATCCGGTGACGCACGAGCCGCACACCGCGCACACGACGCTCGATGTTCCGATCATCGCGGTGAACGCGAAGCACACGTTCAAGCTCGCCAATGGCCGGCTTGCCGACGTGGCGCCGACGCTTCTGGCCCTTATGGGCCTTGCGCAACCCAAGGCGATGACCGGGCATTCCCTGATCGAGACAGTGGCAGCGGAGAACGCAGTCTGAACCCGCGCTCCAGCCTGGCACGGATCTTGGCGGCGCTCCTCTGTGCAACGCTGGTCGGCGGAGCGAGGACATCGTCGGTTCCGCGGCCGCGGCCAAAACCGCCGCCGCCGGCTGTGCATCCGGCGCGCATTCCGCCACAGGCGCTCGAGCCGCTGCCGGATCTGTCGCACGCCCTGCCGGCTCCAGTGGCCGCAAAGCTGCCATCGACGGCGGAACAGTTTCGTCAGCTCAAGGGCGTCATCGTCAAAGGAAAGCCCGGTGTCGAAACGGCAAAGGCGCAGAGCGATCGCCTGAAAGCCCAGGCTCAGAGCTTGCGCAGGCGGCTGATCGAGACGGCGGCGCGAATCCAAACCCTCGAGGAACAGAAGACCGCGCTCGATGTGCAGATCCAGGTTCTGGCCGGGCAGTACAATGTCCTATTGGCGGGATTCGTCCGCGATCGTGTCGCGGTCGCCAAATTGCTGGCCGTGATCGAGCGGCTGCAGCAAGACACGCCGCCCGCGATGGCACTCAGACCGGATGATGCGCTGGGCGCGGCGCGCGGCGCGATGCTGATTGGAGCCTCCTTGCCCCAGGTCTATGGCCAGGCGGCGACGTTGGCGCGCCGGGTCGAGGCGCTGCGACGAACGCGCGATGCCTTGCTCGCACGCCGGGTCGATGCCGTGCGGACCGCTGGTCAATTGGTCGCCGCGCGCGAAGAACTGGATCAGCTTCTCGCCACCAAAGAGGCCGAAGCCGCCACGGCCGCCGCGACATATGGCACACTCAAGGCCAAGCTGGAGGCCGCCGCATCGCATGCCGCCGACCTTCAGGCTTTGTTGACAAAGGTCGCGGCCTTGCGCGCGCATCCGGCCCAGCAAAGCGTTGTTTTGGTTACCGCACAGAACGCGGGTTCCCGCTCCGCCACGGGAAGAGGCGCGCTGCTCGTGCCGGTCGTTGGGTCCATCCGCGCGGACGCTGATCGGCGAAACCGCGCGCCCGGTGTCACATTTGTAACGTCTCCGGGAGCCCAGGTCGTGGCACCGGCAGACTGCGAGGTCCTGTTCGCCGGTCCTTACCATAAGTCGGGTCAAGTCTTGATCCTGGAAGTGACGGCTGGATACGATCTTGTACTGGCCGGATTGGATCGGATCATGGTGCGGCCAGGCGACCTTGTTCTGGCGGGTGAGCCGGTGGGCGCTATGCCGCAAATGGGCCAAGATGGCGAACTTTACTTCGAACTACGTCAGAATGGGCGGGGCGCCAATCCGGTGCCATTGCTGGGCCCTGATCTAAGGAAGGCAAAGAGATCATGAAACGTTTCGCATTCGTCGGCCTCGGCATGGTGGCCGGCTTCGTCATGGCTCTGGGCCTCTTGCCGTCCGCGCGCGGCGCAAACGACGTCAGCGCCTATCGTCAGCTTGACTTGTTCAGCGACGCGTTCGAGCGCGTTCGCGCGAATTATGTCCGCCCGGTCGAAGACAGCGAGCTGATCAACGCGGCGATCGAAGGAATGGTCTCCAACCTCGATCCGCATTCGAGCTATATGGATGCCAAAGCCTTTGCCGACATGCAGATCCAGACCAAGGGCTCCTTCGGCGGCATTGGAATTCAGGTCACGATGGAGAACGGTCTCGTCAAGATCATCTCCCCGATCGACAACACGCCCGCCGCCAAGGCTGGACTGAAAGCGGGCGACTATATCGCCGCGATCAACGGCTCGTCCGTGCAAGGCCTCAATCTGGATGCCGCGATCGACAAGATGCGCGGACCCGAAGGCAGCAAGATCACGTTGACGATTCTACGCACCACCGAAAAGGCGACGGCGCGAAAGCCGTTTGACGTCACGCTCACGCGCGCCGTCGTGGCGGTCGACGAGGTGACTTGGCATAGGAGCGGCGACATCGGATACATCCGCATGCCGGGTTTCAACGAAAACACCGCGAGCGGTTTTGAAAATGCCGTGCGCGATCTGAAGCGCCAGATCGGCCCCACCCTCAAAGGCTATGTGCTCGATCTGCGCAACAATCCGGGCGGCCTGCTCGATCAAGCGGTTCAGGTTTCCGACGACATGTTGACCTCGGGCGAAGTGGTTTCGACTCGCGGCCGTCACGCCGAAGACACCCAACGCTATGACGCCCATGGCGGCGACATCACCGAGGGAAAACCGGTCGTCGTCCTGATCAATGGCGGCACGGCGTCGGCATCGGAAATCGTCGCCGGCGCGCTCCAGGATCACCACCGCGCGACCATTCTGGGCATGACCTCGTTCGGCAAAGGCTCGGTGCAGACGATCATTCCGCTCGGTGAAGGCGGCGGTGCGCTGCGTCTGACGACGGCGCGCTATTACACACCCTCCGGTCACTCGATCCAGGCGCAGGGAATTCTTCCCGACATCGCGGTCGCGCAAGGCGATGAGGACGACATCCCTCGCATCGCAAGGCCGAGCGAAGCCGATCTTCCGGGCCATCTTGCGAATGCCGACGCGGCTGTGCGCCGGCCGCCAGCCACGATCGTTCGTCCGCCGGCGAGCGGTCAGAAGCCGGCCGACTTCCAGCTAAGCTACGCCATCGACTTTCTGCACGGAAAGGTTTCGCTGCCGCCGACCAAGAGCGCCCAGGCGAACTAGATGACGTTAGCGGGGGCCATCAGAAGCGTCTCGTTGATTGCAGCCGGCGTGGCGGCGGGCTTTGGTCTCGCCGCTGCGGCCACGCATTTTGCCTATGGCTCGAGTGCTCCCGGCTTTCGCACCGAGAACGAACTAGGCCGCTTCGGACTGGCGTTCGAGCGCGTGCGCGACAATTACCTGAGTGAGCCCGAAGACCGCCAGCTGATCGAAAATGCCATCAGCGGCATGCTGACCAATCTCGATGCCCACTCGAGTTACTTCGATCCCTCGACATTTGCCGCGATGCAGACAAAGGCCGCCGGCGCCTATGGCGGCATCGGTGTCGTGATCGCTCTCAAGGCCGGCGGGATCGATGTCGTATCGGTCGTGCCGTCGACGCCTGCGGCACGCGCCGGAATCAGAATGGGCGACGAACTCGTCGCCATCAACGGCACGCCGATGAAGGGACACGCGCTGGACGACGTCTCCTCGCGCATGCGCGGCAATGTGGGCACGGACGTCGAGCTGACCATCGGCCGAACAAACGCGAAACCGTTCGCGGTCACGCTGACGCGCGAAGCGATCGAGGTCGAACGTCTGACATGGCACCGCGAAGGCGATGTCGGCTATATCAGGATCGTTGCCTTCAGCGATCGCACCGAGCCCGACCTGCGCAAGGCGGTCGCCGAGCTCAAGCAGCAAATCGGGCCTGGTCTCAAAGGTTACGTGATCGACTTGCGCAACAATGGCGGCGGTGTGCTGCAGGCGTCCATCGACGTTGCAGATGATTTCCTCAATTCCGGCGAGATCGTCTCTGTACGCGGCCGCAACACCGAGAGCATGGAGCGCTACGATGCTCATCCCGGTGACATCACCGACGGCAAGCCCATCGTCGTCTTGATCAACGGCGGCACGGCATCGGCGTCCGAGATCGTCGCCGGCGCCCTGCAGGACCATCACCGCGCGACGATTCTAGGTTCGCTCTCGTTCGGCAAGGGCTCCGTGCAGACCGTGATGCCGCTCGACAATGGAGCAGGCGGCGCGCTCCACATGACGACGGCGCGCTACTACACGCCTTCGGGACGTTCCATCCAAGTGACCGGCATCATTCCCGACCTTCCGGTCGCCGATGGGCCAGGCGTTCCGCAATATCAGCGTGAAGCCGAACTCCCGCATCATCTCTTGGCTGAAGGGCCTGCGGCCAAGCCGGTTGGCGCGCCCATCGTTCCGCTCGCCGGTCACGCCTATCTCGATTTTCAGCTCACCATGGCGGTCAACTTCTTGCACAAGAGTTTGGCGGCTGGCGGCAGCGTGCCTCAGCACGCCTGAAACGCAGTGTTTGAGAGTTGACGCGTCTTTGAGCGCGAATTGCACTATGTTTCGGCCATGAGTGCGCCCCAAGCAAAACACAGCAGCACGCAAGGCGGCACGCGCCCGCTCGCCATCGCTTACATTTGCGTCTTCGCGCTGCTCGCTGCTGCTGGAATTGCGCTTGCGCTCATGGGAAAGCCGAATGGGAACGAACCGGTCGTTCGCCTTCGCGTCGCCCCGATGGCAACGGTCGTCAAGCCTCCTGCTCCCGTCAGCGTCGTTCCGACGGAGAGTGTTCCGCCACTGCCGCGCTCGTCGGTGGCAAGTGCTGCACGCGTCTACGCCGGTTCAGAGCTTGTCGCCGATCCTGCGCTCATCCAGATGACGGAGCGCGGACCCTTGCCGCGCGTTGCCGCGGATGGCAGGACGCCGATGCAGGCTTATGCTGTGCCTGCGGGCGACAGTACCAAACCGCGGATCGCAATTGTCATCAGCGGTCTTGGCGTCAGCGCGAAGGCGACTGCCGCGGCTCTCGCCGGGCTTCCGCCTCAGGTCACGCTGGCCTTCGCGCCTTATGCGACGGACGTGCAATATTGGGTCACGCTGGCACGGCGCCAGGGCCATGAGGTCCTGCTCGAAGTTCCGATGGAGCCGTTCGATTTCTCCGATAGCGATCCTGGTCCGCACACCTTGCGCGTCGGAATGGGCGAAGATTCGAACACCGATCGTCTCGTTTGGGCTCTGACGCGGTTCACCGGTTATGTCGGCGTGACGAACCTGTTGGGGGCACGGCTCCTGTCGGATGCCGATTCGCTGGAGCCGATGTTGGCGTATCTCACGGCCCACGGTCTGTTGTTCTTCGACAATGGTGTCGCGGCCCGGTCTGCGGTTCCGGACGTCGCCGCCCGCACTGGGACGGCGTTCGCACAATCCACGGCCACGATCGATTCGATTCAGACCGCCATGGAGATCGACCACCAACTGTCCGAGCTCGAGAACGAGGCGCGCGTGCACGGCACCGCCTCGGGCTCCGGCTTTCTCTATCCACTCACCATCGACCGCGTCACCCAATGGGCTCAGGGACTGTCCGGGCGGGGCTTTGTTCTGGTACCGGCATCCGCCATAGTGACGGCGAGAAAACCATAAGCGCATTCATGCCTCGATCCGGCAAATTCCTCAGACACGAAGATCTGCCCTATCGCCCTTGCGTCGGCATCATGCTCGTCAATCGCGATGGCCTCGTCTTCGTCGGCCGCCGCATCGATCAGACCATCGAAGGTTGGCAGATGCCGCAAGGCGGGATCGACGATGACGAAACGCCGCTGCAAGCCGGCTTGAGAGAGATGAAGGAAGAGATCGGAACCGACAAGGCGGATTTTCTCGCCGAGATGGATGAATGGCTGTCCTATGACTTGCCGCAGCACCTGTTGGGCGTCGCATTGCATGGCCGCTACCGCGGCCAGCGCCAGAAATGGATTGCCTTGCGCTTCACCGGCGAAGACGGCGACATCAATATCCAGACCGCGGAGCCCGAGTTCGGCGCGTGGAAGTGGTTGGCGCTGGAGGCGTTGCCGCGCCTCATCGTGCCGTTCAAGCGCGACACCTATGACAAAGTGATTTCCGCTTTCCGCGACGTGGCAGGCCCGCTCGCCTGACCGGTCGAGCTAGTCGTCGCGATAGACCTTTTCGCGCCGCTCATGGCGCTCCTGCGCCTCGAGCGACAGCGTGGCGATGGGCCTGGCGTCCAGGCGCCTCAAGGAGATGGGCTCGCCCGTCTCTTCGCAGAAGCCGTAGGAGCCGTCGTCGAGACGGCGCAGGGCCGCGTCGATCTTGGCGATGAGCTTGCGTTGCCTGTCGCGCGTGCGCAGTTCGAGTTGACGCTCCGCCTCGGTCGAGGCGCGGTCGGCGAGATCGGCATGCGGTACCGTTTCGGCCTGCAGGTTCTGAATCGTCTCGCGGCTTTCGCGCAGAATTTCGTCTTTCCAGCTATTGAGCTTGCGGCGGAAATATTCCCGTTGCCGCTCGTTCATAAAGGGTTCGCTCTCCACCGGCTTATAGCCGGTCGGAAGTTGGGTACCCATGCGCACTCCCTTCGATGGTGGAACGCGTGTCCAGAGGGCCGGGGTTATAGCGATGCGCTGCGGCCCGTCAATCTGAATTCGTTAACTGACTTGCGGCCGCGCCAGGCGCCATCCGGCGGTTCCGCGGGCCCAGTCGACGGCCCCGGCCAAAGCGGCAAGCACGACATAGGCGACGAGCGCCGTCTCAGCCTCCGCGATGGGCGATGAAGGTTCCGGCCCGAACGTTCCATAGGTTTCGACCAACGCCATGAGCGCCACGAAAAGCCAGAGCGCAAGATCGCCGAACCGTGTCGTGGAGGGAACCGCGCGAGCGTAGAGCCACGCGCCGGCGACGAGCAACGCAAGCTCGAGCGGAAAGCTCAGCCAGAGATAGCGCCACAGTCCGAAGCCGACCTTGTAGGAATCATCGAGCAACGGCAGATCGGGCACATGTACCACGAGGTCCAGCAGCCAGTGCGAGAACACCGCTCCCGCCACGACAAGCACGATCGCCGTGCGTCTGTCGCGATAGAAAAGCGCCGCGATGGCACCCAACACAGCGGACAACGCCAGCGCACCCAAAAGTCCATGCGTGAACGGCATATAATAGAGGTCCAGCGAACTTCCTTCTGTGAATCCTTTCACGATGTGCAACTTCTCGACATGGAGCATCACCAGCGCGGACCAGACAACATCGAGCCACTGCACGGCAATAAAGAGCAACCACAGCGGCAGGCGCTTCTCCAGGGGCTTTGCCGCCAATGCGGGACCATAGTGACCGATGAACATCTAGCGCTCCTGCGATGAACGGCCGATGCGGCCAAGATGGGTAAAGTGAAATCCGCGTGCATGTTTCAGGCCATAACCCAGCGCGCGGTCGAAGCCGATATGGGCCAGCCAGATCAACGCGACCGCCAGCGCCGGGTGACGGTTGAGCGCAATGCCGACGGCGGCCAGTGCCAGTGGTCCGACGGTCGAGTGCGCCATGTTGTACGCCAGCGCGCCGATGCGCGGTCCCAGCATGTAACCGGCAAAACTCAAGTCGGGAACGAGAAACAGAAGCGCGAACCAGCCCCAGCCGCCAGCGATGCGCGCGTAGAAAGAGACTGCGGCAATCAACAGCACGAGCCCTTCTGTGCGCAGCAGCGTTCGCACGCCGCCGTCGACTGCCCCGCTGAACCTGTCATCTTCGGCCATGGCCAGAACCCTCATGGGATCGAGACAAGAATGGTCGCTCCGCATCGAAACGGAAATTGCCAAAGTGCGTTGAACTGTTATACGAAATTGTATAACTGGACGCGTCGCTACTGTGCCGCGCGGGCAACCGGCGCAACGAGTTCGACCAGCTTCGCATTGAACCTCTCGGCTTCCTCGAAAGGGGGCATGTGCGCCGAGTCCTCGAACCAGACCAGCTGTTTCGAGGGCGCGATCAGTTTGGCGAAATAGGCGGCACTGGTTTCGGCAACGACCTGATGGTCATGACGTCCGATGAAAAAGAAGACCGGCATCTGCAATTCCGGCACGGCGGTTTCGAGATTCAGGGCACTGATTTGCGACCATAGAGTCCGAAGCGAAAACATCGCGCCGCGAAAGAGATTCGGCAGGTGGCGCAGGGAGGACTCCGGCGTGCTTCGCGCCGCGCGCAGAACCTGCCAGAAGCTCTTGCCGCGCATCAGGCCCACAAAGCGCATCAGCCAGCGCCGTTGAATGCCGATCGTCTTGCTCGTGTAGGGCGGCGCGCCTATGGCATGCAGCTGTTTTAGCGCTCGGCGATTGTTGCGCCGCTCCGCTTCTGCCAGCACGAAAGCATAAGATAGGTGCTCGCTGGCTTGCAGATCGCCAGTTTGTCCAGTCCCGATGTAAGCCGAAACTTTGTCGGGATGACGCGCGGCATAGAGCGTCCCCAGCGCCGAACCCCAGGAGTGACCGAGGATCACGACCTTTTTCTTGCCGAGTTTGGCGCACACGGCATCGACGAGTTCGTCCAGATCGGCGACGAAACGCTCGACGGTCATCGACGATTCCGGGGTATCTCTTGAAAACGATCTGCCCGCGCCGCGCTGATCCCAATAGACGACGGTAAAGGTCTTCTCGAGAACGGTTGAATTGAAGTAACGAAAGAAGCTCGTTTCCGACATCCCCGGCCCGCCGTGCAAAAGGATCAAAACGGGATTGGCGACGTTTTCGCCGCGGATCATCACCCATTGCGCGATCCCACCAAGCCGGAGATAGGCAGTTTCCGCGATGCTTGAGGCGAGCACGCTGCCGTCCGCGGCCTTGAAGGCCGGTGTCTTGCCAGGGTCCTTCACGACGATCTCCCCGGATCGCTAAGACGGCGCAGGATCGTGACAGCGAGCGCCACGCTCGAAAATAATGCAAGCGGAACCGCAAAGAGAGCGAATGCGAGAAAGAATACAAGTGCCGCGACGACGCCAAGAATGTCAAAAGCGTCGAAGCGGCGTTCGCGAAACAGAAAGGCAAAACCGACGGCGAGCAGCGGAAGGTCGTAGGCAAAGACATAAGGCGTCGCCAGCAATGTCGCGGCGCAAAGTCCCGCCGCTTTCAACGCGAAGGACGCTTGGCTTCGCCACAGGGCCAGGACCGTTATGGCCGCGCCTGCGGTCACGATGGCTTGTGCCGTCCAGCCTGCGCCGTCACGGCCGCCGAGCCAGCGCGTGATGCCATAGATGCTCTGTAGTTTGTTGAAGCCGACTCCACCTTGTCGCAGCAATGCGTCCGCAGAGGCGGGAAGCTGGTGAGCAAATGCGGCAAAAATCTCGAAACCAAAAACAACGCCTGAGAATGCGAACGTGATCGCGGCTGCAAGGAAAGCCCAGCCGAGCGCTCGCCAATAGCCGCCCGCCGCGAGCGCAATCGGAAACAGCAAGCCGAATTGCGGCTTGTATGCCAGAAGCGCGAGAGCCACGCCGGCAATCAACGCCCGGCGTTCAAGGTTCAACAACACCGTCCCGATCAATGCGGCCGTCAGAAATCCGGTCTGCCCGACTTCGACGACGGCGAAGCTCCATGGCGCTGCGAGCGCAAAGACGATGGCCGCATTCGAGCGCGCAACCACGGCGATCATCGCCACGTAGATCGCGAGCGTCAGCCCAACCCAGACGAGGAATGCACTCGCATAGGGCAGCATCGCCAACGCAGCGACGGCGAACAGGAAGATCGGCGGATAGGCAAAGTCGAAATAGCCGTGAAAGGGATGACCGACCACGGCCAGTTGTGCGGCATGACGCAAGTGAGGGTCGTAGGCTGAGGCTGCTTGACCCTCGAGCGTCAGATGGCCCGCGGTCCAAAGCGACATGAAGTCGGTCGTAAGTGGGTGTCCACCCGCATCGACGATCCAGCCGTGCGAGAAAAGCAGCTGCGCGAGATAGCCGACATAGCCGGCCACGCAGCCGGACGCGACTGTAAGGCTCAGTTTGTCGGATGAAAAACCGCGTGTCGGCGCCATGGCGCGAACGTAACCGTGATTCGCTCCGGCACGAATGACGGGGTGGACAGGGTAGACCCTATGGCCTATATCCGCGCACCTTTCGCCGAACGGCGAAGCGCATGACGCGGGGTGGAGCAGCCCGGTAGCTCGTCAGGCTCATAACCTGAAGGTCACAGGTTCAAATCCTGTCCCCGCAACCACCATGAGTACGCGGCTTAGGTCTTCTTTGGACCTAAGCCGTTTGTTTGAAAGGTGTACCTGCCAAAGCGGGCCCGCCCTTCCAGACCTAGCCCCGATCCCGTCTTGCACCCTCTGATCAACAGCTATGTTGCTGCAGCGCGGCATTTCGCACTTGGAGATGCGGCAATTTATGGTCTACTTAGGCTCTGATTGAGCACATTGATTGCTCAAACTTGGGTCTGGGTGTGCGCGCAGATGTCTGGTGTACCGGCGAAACAGGGTCTCTATGACCCCCGCAACGAGCATGACTCGTGCGGCGTCGGCTTTGTTGCCAATATCAAGGGCGAGAAGTCACACGGCATAATTTCTCAAGGACTTCAGATACTTATCAACCTCGACCATCGCGGTGCGGTCGGCGCCGACCCGCTCGTAGGAGATGGCGCGGGCTGTTTGATCCAGATTCCGGACGCGCTTTTGCGTGATTGGGCGCAAGGCGCCGGCGTGACCCTGCCGCAGCCGGGTCATTACGCCGTCGCTATGTGCTTCCTGCCGACGGAAGCCAAGGCGCGCGACATCACCGTCAAGCAGTTCGAACGCTTCATCAAGAACGAAGGCCAGATCCTGATCGGCTGGCGTGATGTGCCGACCGATCCCACAGGGCTCGGCAAGATCGTGCTCGAACAAATGCCGCTGATCCGCCAAGCGATCATCGCACACGGCCCGCAGGTGAAGGATCAGGACACCTTCGAGCGCAAGCTGCTTGCGATCAGAAAGCAGACGCAGAACCCGCTCGCCGCGCTCGCCAAGAAGCATAAGCTTCCCGGCATCGCGAAATTCTATATTCCGTCCTTCTCGACGCGCACCGTCGTCTACAAAGGCCTGTTGCTCGCGCCCGACGTCGGCCGCTTCTATCTCGATCTCCAGAATCCGCTGACCAAGTCAGCGATTGCGTTGGTGCATCAGCGCTTTTCGACCAACACCTTTCCGTCGTGGCGGTTGGCGCATCCGTATCGCTTCATCGCCCACAACGGCGAGATCAACACCCACCGCGGCAACGTCAATTGGATGAATGCGCGCCGGCGCACCATGGAATCCGATCTCCTGGGTCCCGACCTCGACAAGATGTGGCCGCTCATTCCGCACGGCCAGTCGGACACGGCGAGCCTCGACAATGCACTCGAACTCCTGATGGCGGGCGGCTATCCCTTGGCACATGCGGTGATGATGCTCATTCCGGAAGCCTGGGCCGGCAACAAGCATATGGATCCGTCGCGCCGTGCTTTCTACGAATATCATGCGGCGTTGCTCGAACCATGGGATGGTCCGGCTTCGATTGCCTTCACCGATGGGCGTCAGATCGGCGCCACACTCGATCGCAATGGTCTTCGCCCGGCGCGCTTCATCGTCACCGACGATGATCTCGTCATCATGGCGTCGGAGGCAGGTGTGCTTCCCATTCCCGACGAAAAGATCGTGCGGAAATGGCGGCTTCAGCCCGGCAAGATGTTGCTCATCGATCTCGAAGAGGGCCGCATCATCGAGGACGAGGAAATCAAGCGCACGCTGTCCGATGCCAAGCCTTACGACGAATGGTTGAAGAAGACGCAATTCAAGCTCGAAGAACTCGATCTTCCCGACGAACAGGCGGTCGCGGCAAACGATGCCGCAGCGCTGCTCGACCGCCAGCAGGCGTTCGGCTACACGCAGGAAGACATCCAGTTCTTCCTCGAGCCCATGTCCGAGCTGGGCGATGACCCGGTCGGCTCGATGGGCACCGACACCCCGCTTGCCGTGCTCTCGAACAAGTCGCGGCTGCTCTACAATTATTTCAAGCAGAACTTCGCCCAGGTCACCAACCCGCCGATCGATTCAATCCGCGAGGAACTGGTGATGTCATTGGTGTCGGTGATTGGTCCCAGGCCCAATCTCTATGGTCGGCGCGCCGGCGTGCACAAACGTCTCGAAGTTTCGCAACCCGTACTGACCAACGCCGACTTGGAGAAAATCCGCGGCATCGAGACGGTTCTCGACGGCGCTTTCCGCACCACGACCATCGATATCACCTGGGATGCGTCCGAAGGTGCGACGGGGCTGGAGCGCGCCGTGGAGCGGGTCTGCAGCGACGCAACAAACGCCGTCCTGCTCGATGCCAACATCCTGATCCTTTCGGATCGCGCCGTCTCGCCCGATCGCATCGCGATCCCTGCGCTCCTTGCCACCGCAGCCGTCCACCATCATCTCGTGCGCTTGGGCTTGCGCATGCAGACGGGCTTGGTGCTGGAAACCGGCGAGGCGCGCGAAGTGCATCACTTCTGCGCGCTTGCCGGCTATGGCGCCGAAGCGATCAATCCCTATCTCGCATTCGAAACCCTCGAACAGATCCGCGTCCAGAGCGGGCTCAGTCTCAAGCCGCACGACGTGCAGAAAAACTACATCAAGGCGATCAACAAAGGCCTGCTCAAGGTCATGGCCAAGATGGGGATCTCGACCTACCACTCCTATTGCGGCGCGCAGATTTTCGACGCGGTCGGGCTTTCATCGTCCTTCGTGGAAAAATATTTTACCGGCACCGCGACGATGATCGAGGGGATCGGCATCAAGGAAATCGCCGAGGAGTGCGTGCGCCGCCATCGCGACGCCTATGGCGATAATCCGATCTACCGCACCATGCTCGATGTCGGCGGCGATTATGCCTACCGCCTGCGCGGCGAGGATCATGCCTGGACGCCGGAATCGGTGTCCGCTCTGCAGCACGCCGTGCGCGGCAACCTGCCCGAAGACTACCGTCAGTTCGCCAAGACCATCAACGACCAGAGCGAGCGGCTCCTCACCCTTCGCGGGCTGATGCAATTCAAGTTCGCCGAGAAGCCGATCCCGCTCGCCGAGGTCGAACCCGCGGCCGAAATCGTCAAACGGTTCGCGACCGGCGCGATGAGCTTCGGCTCGATCTCGCGCGAGGCGCACACCATGCTCGCCGTCGCGATGAACCGCATCGGCGGACGCTCGAACACGGGCGAGGGCGGCGAGGAATCCGACCGCTACGTCCCGCTTCCCAACGGCGATTCGATGCGTTCGCGCATCAAGCAAGTCGCATCCGGCCGCTTCGGCGTGACGACGGAGTATCTCGTCAATGCCGACGACTTGCAGATCAAGATGGCGCAGGGCGCCAAGCCCGGTGAGGGCGGTCAGCTCCCCGGCTACAAGGTCGACAAGAATATCGCGCGCGTGCGCCATGCGACGCCGGGCGTGGGTTTGATCTCGCCGCCGCCGCATCACGACATCTATTCCATCGAAGACCTGGCCCAACTCATCCGCGACCTCAAATGCGCGAATTCCAAGGCGCGCATCTCCGTGAAGCTGGTTTCGGAAGTCGGTGTCGGCACGGTGGCGGCCGGCGTTGCCAAATGCCGCGCCGACCATGTCACGATCTCCGGCTTCGAAGGCGGCACCGGCGCCTCGCCGCTGACGTCTCTGACGCATGCCGGCAGTCCCTGGGAGATCGGCCTCGCCGAAACCCAGCAGACGCTGGTCTTGAACGGCCTGCGCGGGCGCATCGCGGTCCAGGTCGATGGCGGCATCCGCACGGGCCGCGACGTCGCTATTGGCGCGCTCTTGGGTGCCGACGAGTTCGGCTTCTCGACCGCGCCGCTCATCGCATCAGGCTGCATCATGATGCGCAAATGTCATCTCAACACCTGTCCCGTCGGCATCGCCACGCAAGACCCGGTGTTGCGCAAGCGCTTCACGGGTCAACCCGAGCACGTCATCAACTATTTCTTCTTCGTCGCCGAGGAACTGCGCGAGATCATGGCGAAGCTCGGTTTCCGTACGCTCAAGGACATGACCGGCCGCGTCGACAAACTCGATATGGTGCGCGCGCTCCATCACTGGAAAGCCAAGGGGATCGATCTGACGCGTGTCCTGCAGATGATCGAGCCCAAGCCTGGCGTGGCGATCCATCATTGCGAGGCGCAGAACCACAATCTGCACACGCAGCTCGATCATGACCTGATCAAGGCGGCTGCACCTGCCATCGAGAGCGGCCAGCCGGTTCGTTTGGAGCGCAAGATCCGGAATGTCGACCGCACGGTCGGCGCGATGCTGTCGGGCGAAGTGGCACGCCGGCACGGACATGCCGGATTGCCGGAGGACACGATCGTCGTTCGCTTCGAAGGCACGGCCGGCCAAAGCTTCGGCGCCTTCCTGGCGCGCGGCGTCAGTCTGGAGCTTACGGGCGACAGCAACGACTATGTCGGCAAAGGACTTTCCGGCGGTCGCGTCGTGGTCAGACAACCGAAGCCGACGAAACGCGAGCCGACCGAGAACATCATCGTCGGCAACACCGTGCTTTATGGCGCCATCGCCGGCGAAGCCTATTTCGAGGGCGTGGCCGGCGAGCGCTTCGCCGTGCGCAATTCCGGTGTCGTCGCGGTGGTCGAAGGTACCGGCGATCATGGCTGCGAATACATGACGGGCGGCGTTGTCGCCGTACTCGGCCTCACCGGCCGCAACTTCGCCGCCGGCATGTCGGGTGGCATCGCCTATGTCTACGACGTCGACGGCAAGTTCGAATCGCGCTGCAACCAGGCGATGGTTCGGCTCGAGAAGCTGGACCTTGCGCAATCTGCCGACGACACCGGCGCGCCGCGTCAGCGTTCGCAGAGCGTCTCGGATAGCGGCATGGGCGATCCGCTCGGCTTCGACGTCCAGCGTCTTCGGATCCTGGTCGAGCGCCACTTGTTGCACACCGGCAGCGCCCGTGCGCGATACTTGCTGGAGAATTGGGACGCAAGCTTGCCGCGCTTCGTGAAGGTGATGCCGACCGACTATGCCAAGGCGCTCGTTGAGCTCAAGCGCGAGACGGGCGGCGCGCGCGCCGTGGCGGCGGAATAGCCATGGCCGATCCATCCGGTTTTCTCACAGTCGAACGGCGCGATCGCGAGTATGATAAGCGCGAGGCGCGGGTTCAGACCTATCGCGAATTCACTCGGCCGCTGCCGTACGCCGAAGTGGCGCGCCAGGCCTCGCGCTGCATGGATTGCGGGATTCCGTTTTGTCACACGGGCTGCCCCGTCAACAATCTCATTCCCGACTGGAACAATCTGGTCTATCGCGAGCAGTGGCGCACGGCTCTCGAGACGCTGCATTCGACGAACAACTTTCCCGAGTTCACGGGGCGCATCTGCCCCGCACCTTGCGAAGCCTCGTGCACGCTCAACATCGACGACAATCCCGTTACCATCAAAACCATCGAATGCCAGATCGTCGACCGGGGCTGGGAAGAAGGCTGGATCCAGCCGCAATTGCCGGCGCAAACCAGCGGCAAGAACATCGCGGTGGTGGGCTCGGGGCCGGCCGGTCTTGCCTGCGCCCAGCAACTGGCGCGCGCCGGGCACGGCGTCACCGTTTTCGAGAAGCATGATCGCATCGGCGGGCTCCTGCGTTACGGCATTCCCGACTTTAAGATGGAAAAGCACATCATCGACCGCCGCATGCGCCAGATGGAGGCAGAGGGCGTCACGTTCCGCACCGGCGTCGAAGTCGGCGCCGGCGTCCCGGTCGCGATGCTGCTCCAGGATTACGATGCGCTTGTGATGTCGGGCGGGGCGGAGTTGCCGCGCGATCTCGATGTCGAGAACCGCGCGTTCGGCGGCATTCATTTCGCCATGGACTTTCTGATTCAGCAGAACAAGCGCGTCGCCGGCGATCCGGAAGAACGCGCCGCACCTGCCGGTACGATCAGCGCCAAAGGCAAGCACGTCATCGTCATCGGCGGCGGCGATACCGGTTCGGACTGCATCGGCACCGCCAATCGCCACGGCGCCGCCTCGATCACCCAGCTCGAAATCCTGCCGAAGCCGCCGGAGAAGGAGAATAAGGCGCTCACCTGGCCGGATTGGCCGCTCAAATTGCGCACCTCTTCGAGCCAGGAGGAGGGCAGCGAGCGCGACTGGTCGGTCCTGACCAGGCGCGCCATCGGCGCGAACGGCAGTATCGAAGCGCTGGAATGCGTGCGCGTCGAGTGGGTCAAGGGCGCTGATGGGCGTCAGCAGATGCGCGAAATTCCTGGCAGCGCTTTTAAGCTCAAGGCCGATTTGGTGCTGCTGGCGATGGGGTTCTTGGGTCCGCACCGAAGCGGATTGGTCGAACAGTCCGCCGTCGCACTCGATTCCCGCGGCAACGTGCGGGCCAGCGTCGCCGACTACAAGACGTCGGTGCAAAAAGTTTTTGCCTGCGGCGACATGCGTCGCGGCCAGTCGCTTGTTGTGTGGGCGATCCGCGAGGGGCGCCAATGCGCGCGCGCCGTCGACGAGTTCCTGATGGGCGCAAGCGAATTGCCGCGCTAACGAAACTTTGAACAGTCGAGAGGCGTCACCTGGGTGGCTCGCACGCGGGCGGACCATGACAATTGGTGCCAGCGGCTATACGACTGTTCCTCTCAGGCGCAGGAACCCTTCCATGACATTTCTTTCACGCTGGACGTCCCTGGTCCTGGTCCTTGTTGTCCTCGCCGTTCCGACGGCCGCCAAGGACACGCCGCCTGTCTCGCCATGGCCGCAGCTTGCCAGCGATCTTCCGGTCGATCCCGACGTTCGTTTCGGGACGCTTCCCAACGGCATGCGCTACGCCGTCCGCCGCAACACCTCGCCGAAGGGCGCGGTATCGGTCAGGCTGCGCATGGGCGTCGGCTCGCTGATGGAGCGCGACAACGAGCAGGGCATCGCCCACATGCTCGAACACATGGCGTTTCGCGGCTCCGAGCATGTCGCCGACGGCGATGTGGTGCGCAAGTTGCAAAGCCTCGGCCTGACCTTCGGCGCGGACACCAACGCGTTCACCCAGGCCACGCAGACCGTCTTCATGTTCGACATGCCCAAGAACGACTCCGCGTCGATCGACACCAGCATCACGCTGATGCGCGAAATCGCCGGCAATCTGACGATCGCACAATCCGCTCTCGATACCGAGCGCAATGTCGTCTTGGCCGAAGCGCGGTTGCGCGACGTGCCCGCCTCACATCTGCAGAAATCGGACTTCGCCTTTCTCTATGGCGATCGTGCCGCGTCCGCACTGACGCCGATCGGGCTTGAGGACATCATCGCGCGCGCCGATTCCAAGCTGGTGCGCGATTTCTACGATGCTTGGTACCGGCCCGAACGTGCGACGCTTATCATCGTCGGCGACGTCGATCCCGCGCTCATCGAAGCCAAGATCAAGGCGAGTTTCTCGGATTGGACGGCGCATGCGCCTGCGCGCACGGCGCCGATCTACACGCCGCCCGCGCAGCACCCGTCCAATGTCCGGCTTTTCGTCGAGCCGGGCGCGCAAAGCTACGCCGTCTTCGACTGGCTCTCGCCCTTCGATGCGACGCCGGACAGCAAAGCGCACGAAACGCGCCAGCTTTTGCGCTATGCCGCGCTCTCGGTGCTCAATCAGCGCTTCAGCGCCCTGGCGCACGGCGCAAATCCCCCCTTCATCTCGGCCGTCGCAAATCACGATCATGTCGGCACGGTCGCCGACGCGACCGAGATCGACGTGAACTATCGAACCGGCGAAGGCCTCAATGGCCTGAAAGCGGCCCAGCGGACATGGCGGGCGGCGATCGCGAGCCCCGTGCGGCAGGAAGAGGTCGATCAGGTGATCGCCCAACTGCGCACCTTTTTTCAGGCGAACGCAACCGCGGCCGAGACGACAACCACCTCGTACATCGCCAATTCCATTGCGCGCTCGGTCGACGAAAACGACGTCTATACGTCGCCCGCCACCGACCTTGAACTGTTCAACGACATTGCGAAGGACATCACGGTCCAGTCGGTGAGCGTGGCCATGCGCGAGGCGTTTTCCGGCACGGGGCCGCTCGTCTTCATGAGCAGTTCCGCCGCACTTTCCGGCGGCGCCGGCGCCATCTCGGGAGCCCTAGCCGATGCCGACAGGACGCCGCTCGCATCCTCGCAATCTGAGCCGGCGCCGCCATGGCCTTACGTCTCGTTTGGAAAACCGGGCAAGGTTTCCGCACGCAGCACCGTCTCTGACCTCGGCGTGACGTTTGTGCGCTTTGCGAACGGCGTCGCGTTGACGTTCAAAGCAACGCAGCTCCGTGCCGGGCAGGTTCTGGTGAATGTTCGCTTCGGCCAGGGGCGGATCGGTTTGCCGCGCGATCACATCGCGCCGGCCTGGTCGCTTGGCGGCGCCTTCGTGCAAGGCGGGCTCAAGCGCTACAGCGTGGAAAATTTGCAGCGGCGCATGGCCGACCGCGTCTGGGGCGCAACGCTCGCAACAGGTGACGATGCCTTCACGCTCAGCGGATTTTCGCGCGGTCCCGATCTGACGAACGAGCTGCAGATCCTGGCGGCTTATTTCACCGATGCCGCGTGGCAGGCGGAGGCGTTCGATCAAGTGCGCATTGCGGATGCCAATATTCAGCTCGAAACGGAGGCTTCGCCAAGTGCGCTATTGGCGCGCGAGTTTTACGGCTTGGTGCATGACGGCGACGCGCGTTGGCGTGCGCCCACGCTGGCCGACATCAACGCCGCCACGGTCGACAAGGCGAAGGAGATCGTCGCGCCCGCCATGGCGTCCGGCCCGATCGAAGTCACCATCGTCGGCGATGTGACGCTCGAGCAGGCGATTTCCTCCGTTGCCGCCACCTTCGGCGCGCTGCCGCACCGTTCACAGGCCCATGCGGCCAGCGATGGCGACGAACATTTTCCGGCACCGACGAGAGAGCCCGTGCAGCTCACCCATCGCGGCGCGGCCAATCAGGCGGTAGCGGCCATTGCATGGCCGACCAAGGGCTTCTTCTCCGACTTGCAGGAACCTCGAACGCTGCGCGTTCTCGCGGAGATTCTGAGCCAGCGGCTGCTCGATGAGTTGCGCACGCGCGAAGGTATCACCTACACGCCGGGCGCCTCGACCTACTCCTCGCTGGTGACGCCCGCTTACGGCTTCGTCTATGCGCTGGCGCAAATTCCTCCGGACAAGATCGCCACATTCTACAATGTCGTTGCGAGCGTGGTCGAAGATCTGAAGAACAAGCCTGTCGGCGCGGACGAGTTGGAGCGCGCCCGCGGCCCCCGGATCGAAGACATCCTGCGACAGCAGCAGACGAACGAATATTGGCTCGCGCTCCTGGCTGGCGCGCAGGCCGATCCGCGCCGGCTCGACATCATCCGCACGACACTCCCCGATCTCCGCGCGGTCACCATCGATGATGTGCAAAAGGCGGCCAGGACCTGGCTCAAGCCCGAGAACGCCTACGAAATTGTCGTTACGCCAGCGGCCGCGTCCCGGCAGCATTGAGAAAATGCGCCCGATTCTGGCGGTTAAAGATCAGGTGCCGTAAGTGCTGCGGCAACATGGTCCCGCGGATCGCCGCCTTGGCGCCTGCAAAACGTCGAAATGGCGGTGGGCGGGCCGTTGCTCTCTGCGCATACGCCGCTACAGTTGAATGGACCGGGTCTCCGGATGGGTGATGACGATGAGTGAACTCGAAACGTTTCGGAGCGAAACGCGCAGCTGGCTCGAGGCCAATTGTCCGCCGTCCATGCGCGGCACTGCCGTCGAAGACGATGACGACAATTCCATCTGGGGCGGCCGCAAGGCCACGTTCAAGAATCCGGAGCAGAAACTTTGGCTCGACCGCATGGCTGCCAAGGGTTGGACTGCGCCGACCTGGCCCAAGGAGTATGGCGGCGGCGGACTTTCCAATGCCGAAGCCCGCGTGCTGGCGCAGGAGCTTGCCCGCCTCAAGGCGCGCCCGGCCTTGATGTCGTTCGGAATCTGGATGCTGGGGCCGGTCCTTCTCGAATACGCGACCGAGGAACAGAGGAAACAGTTCCTCCCGGGCATCGTGAAGGGCGAAATCCGCTGGTGCCAGGGCTACTCCGAACCCGGCGCGGGATCGGACCTTGCGGGCCTTCGCACCCAGGCGATCGACAAGGGCGATCATTATCTCGTCAACGGCCAGAAGATCTGGACGTCTTATGCCGACAAGGCGGACTGGATTTTCTGCCTCGTGCGCACCGACAACACCAAGAAGCACGAAGGGATTTCGTTTCTGCTCTTCGACATGGCTTCGCCCGGCGTCGAGGCGAGACCGATCAAGCTGATCTCGGGACAATCGCCGTTCTGCGAAACCTTCTTCACCGATGTGAAGGTGCCGAAGAAACAGCTGGTCGGAAAACTCAATGGCGGCTGGGATATCGCCAAGCGGCTTCTGCAATACGAACGCCAGAACATCTCGGCCGGCGGTTTCGGCGGCGGCGGTGGCGGCGCCTATGACCTCGAACACGCCGCGCTCGATTATGTCGGCAAGGACGACGGTAAGGTGGCGGATGGCGACTTGAGGTCGCGCATCACCACGCACAAGATGGAAGCGCGCGCCTTCGCGATGACGGTGCGCCGCGCCGAGGAGGAGTCCAAACAAGGCAAAGGACCGTCCGCCGCAACCTCGATCATCAAATACGCGGCGGCGAAGATAAATCAGGAGCGCACGGAGCTCTTGGTTGAGGCCCTGGGCACGCAAGCGCTGGGCTGGGAAGGCGATGCCTATAAGCCCGGCGAGATCGCGGCGATGCGCGCCATGCTGCGCGCCAAGGGCAATTCGATCGAGGGGGGCACCTCGGAGGTGAATTTGAACGTCGTCTCCAAGCGCGTGCTCGGCCTGATGGATCATCAATAGAGTCAGGAGAGAGTAATGTCGGCGGTTCTCGATTCCGATCTGGAAAATTTCCGCCTCGAGGCGCGCAAATGGCTCGAGGCGAATTTCCCGCCGTCGCTCAAGGGCGCCAACGCGCTCTCTTTCTTCGAAGGGTTTGGCTCGACCGAGCCAGACTATGTGAAATGGAAGAAGGCGATGGGCGAGAAGGGCTGGGGCGTTCCCACCTGGCCCAAGCCATATGGCGGCGGCGGCCTGTCGAAGGCCGAAGCGCGCGTGCTCTTGCAGGAGATGAACCGCATCGGAGCCTTCAATCCGATCGGCGGCATGGGTACGGCGATGTTCGGCCCGACACTTCTGGAATACGGCAACGAAGAGCAAAAGCGCCGCCACATGCCGGGCATCGTCCACGGCACGGTGCGCTGGTGCCAGGGCTATTCCGAGCCGGGCGCCGGTTCCGATCTCGCCAGCTTGCGCACGCAGGCGCTCGACAAGGGCGATCATTTCCTCGTCAACGGCCAGAAGATCTGGACGTCGGGTGCACAGTATGCCGACTGGTGCTTCTGTCTGGTGCGCACCGACAACACGCGGAAACACGAGGGCATTTCGTTCCTCCTGATCGACATGAAGTCGCCCGGCGTCGAGACGCGCCCGATCAAGCTGATCAGCGGCAACTCGCCGTTCTGCGAAACCTTCTTCACCGATGTGAAGGTGCCGAAGGAAAACCTGATGGGTCCGCTCAACGGCGGCTGGACCGTCGGCAAGCGCCTCCTGCAGTTCGAGCGCGACGGTCAGGGCGGTAATACGCGCGGCGCGAGCTTCCGCGGCGCCGACACGCGCTCGCTCGACGAAATCGCCAAGCATTATGTTGGGACCGATGCCAAAGGCCGCATCGCCAATCCGGACCTGCGTGCGCGCATCGCCAACAACATGATGGATGCGACTGCAATGCGTCTCACCGTGCAGCGCATGAACGACGATGTGCGCTCCAATCAGGGACCGAGCGCGGTCACCTCGATCATGAAGAACGCGCAAGTCCGGGTGAATCAGGAGCGGGCCGAACTTCTGGTCGAGATCATGGGCAGCCAAGGGCTCGGCTGGGAAGGGTCGAACTACACGCCGCACGAAATCGACCACACGCGCAATTGGCTCTCGGGCAAGGCGCAGTCGATCTATGGCGGTTCGAACGAGATCCAGAGCAACATCATCGCCAAGCGGATATTGGGATTGCTGGATCATCAGTAGATTGCGTGTGTCCCTCATCCTTCGGCAAGTTCAGGATGAGGACAAAAAAGTCACCTCATGCTGAGCTTGTCGAAGCATGAGGGGCCGACAACGGGAAAGACGAGAAGATGTCAGCAGCCGAGAAAGTGGACAGCGAACTCGAAGCCTTTCGGGGCGAAGCGCGCCAATGGCTGGAACAGAATTTCCCGCCGACGCTCAAGGGCAAGTCCGCCATGATGGTGGACGAGGATGGCCCCGACGGCAGCGCCGATTTCGCCAAATGGAAAAAGGCGATGGGCGAGAAAGGCTGGGGCACGCCGACCTATCCCAAGCAGTATGGCGGCGGCGGCCTTTCGACCGCGCAGGCACGCGTCCTGCAGCAGGAGATGAACCGCATCGGCGCCTTCAACCCGATCGGCGGCATGGGCGTGATGATGTTCGGGCCGACGCTGCTCGAATACGGCAATGAGGAGCAAAAGAAAAAACACATCCCCGGCATCGTGAAGGGCGAGGTGTGGTGGTGCCAAGGCTACTCCGAACCGGGCGCCGGCTCCGACCTTGCGTCGCTCAGAACCCAATGCATCGACAAAGGCGATCACTACCTCGTCAACGGCCAGAAGATCTGGACGTCGGGCGCGCAGTATGCCGACTGGTGCTTCTGTCTCGTGCGCACCGACAACACCAAAAAGCACGAAGGCATTTCGTTCCTTTTGATCGACATGAAATCGCCCGGCGTCGAAGTGCGCCCTATCAAGCTGATCAGCGGCAATTCGCCCTTCTGCGAAACCTTTTTCACCGACGTGAAGGTGCCGAAGGAAAATCTTGTCGGTCCGCTCCATGGCGGCTGGACGATCGGAAAACGCCTCCTCCAGTTCGAACGCCAGGGGATCGGCGGCAATGTCGGCGGCGGCGGACCGAACCGGGGCGGTGAATCCCGTTCACTCGATCAGGTCGCCAAGACCTATATCGGCGTGGACGACAAGGGTCGTGTCGCCAATCCCGATCTGCGCGCCCGCATCGCCAACCATATGATGGACGTACGCGCCTTCATGCTGACGCTGCAGCGCTCGATGGCCGAGGCCAAGGGCAATTCCAGTCCGAGCTTCACGACCTCGATCATGAAGAATGCCGGCTCGCGCATCACCCAGGATCGTGCCGAGCTTTTGCTCGAACTCATGGGCACGCAAGGTCTCGGCTGGGAGGGTCAGGGCTTCAGCGAAACCGAACTCGACACGGTTCGCGGCTGGCTCGGCGGCAAGGCCACGACCATCTATGGCGGCTCCTACGAAATCCAGAACAACATCATATCGAAGCGCGTGCTCGGATTGTTGGATCATCAGTAGCGCGCTTTGGCCCTCACCCTTCGACAGGCTCAGGGTGAGGTTCAAGTTTAGTTCCTCATCCTGAGCCCGTCGAAGGATGAGAAGCACCGAACGCAGACAATAAGGGGTTGGACCAATGGCAGTCTTGAGCGAAGAACAGACGATGATCCGCGACGGCGCAAAGTCGTGGGTGCAGGAAAAATCGCCCGTCACGGCGTTCCGCAAGTTGCGCGACAGCGGCAATCCAGACGGTTTCGACCGCGCCGCGTGGAAGGAGATGGCCGAGATGGGCTGGGCCGGCATCCTCATTCCGGAGGAATTCGGCGGCACCGGCCTCGGCTATCTGACGCTCGGCCTTGTTCTGGAAGAGACCGGCCGCACGCTGACCGCTTCGCCGCTGGTGTCGACGGCGCTGACCGCAACGACGGCGCTTCTCCTCGGCGGCAACGACGCACAGAAGAAGAAGTATCTGCCGCAGATTGCGGAAGGAAAGCTGATCGCGACCGTTGCAGTAGATGAAGGTCCGCATCACGCACCCGAGAAGATCGCGCTCAAGGCGGAAAAGTCCGGCAGCGGCTACAAGCTCAACGGCAAGAAGAACTTCGTGCTCGATGGCGGCGTCGCCGATCTCATCATCGTGGCGGCGCGCACGTCGGGAAAGCCGGGTGACAAAAACGGTATCACGCTCTTTCTGGTCGATGGCAAGGCGAACGGTCTGTCGCGCGAAAAACTCAAAACGGTCGACAGCCGCGGCGTCGCCAATCTGACGTTCGCCAATGTCGAAGTCGGCGCGGACGCGATTCTCGGTTCGGCCGATCAGGGCGACGGCCTGTTGGAGGCGATCCTCGATCGCGCCCGCGCCGGACTTGCAGCCGAGATGCTCGGCCATGCCATGCAGTCTTTCGACGTGACGCTCGACTATCTTAAGACCCGCGTGCAGTTCGGTCAGGTCATCGGCACGTTCCAGGCTCTGCAGCATCGCGCGGCGAAGATGTTCACCGATCTCGAACTGGCGCGTTCCTGCGTCGAAGGGGCGTTGCAGGCGATCGATCGCGACGCCAACGATGTGGCGCAACTCGCCTCGCTGGCGAAAGCCAAGGTCGGCGATCTCGTCCATCTCGTCTCGAACGAGATGGTCCAGATGCATGGCGGCATCGGCATGACCGACGCCCATGACGCAGGCCTCTATCTGAAACGCGCCCGCGCCCAGGAAGCGACCTTCGGGGGCTCGTCCTTCCACCGCGACCGCTACGCGACGCTGCTCGGGTATTAACGAGCCGGGCCGTCAGACCACGGGAAGCGGCCGATGCGACGCTGGAAACTCGATCCGGATCGCGTCGCCCGGCCTGACGTCGCCGCCGGCAATCACGATCCCCATCACGCCGGCCTTGCGGATGAGGTTGCCGTCGCTGTCCTTGTCCAAGGTCGCCGCCATGAGGCCCGTGTGCAAACCATCGAGTTTGAAGCAGGGATTGCGCAGGCCCTTCACTTCGACGATCGCGTCGGCGCCAAGATGCAGCCGCGCATTCTCCGGCAAGCCAAGCAGGTCGATGCCGCGCGTCGTGACATTCTCGCCCATCTGGCCGGGCGCGACAGGAAAACCCTTGGCCCGCAATTCGTCGTGAAGCTCGGCATGAATGAGATGGACCTGGCGCAGGTTGGGCGAGTCCGGATCGCGCTTGATCCGCGACAAATGCTGCACTTTCTCGCCGAAATGCGCATCTCCTTCCACGCCAAGCCCGGCGATAAGCCGAATCGATGCCCGCGCGGGCTTGCTGAACTTGTGGTCTTGGTCAGAGGCGACAGCGACGACTTTCATGGTGCTCTTGGTCTTGTGTTGTTTGGCACGCCGGCAGGAACCTGATCGATCACCAGAAGCTTGACCGGCACGGCGCCCTTGTTGATGCCGTAGTGCCAGGTGTCCTGCATCTCCGCAACGAAGTCGCCGGCCTTTACTTCGAACGTCTTGCCCGCATCGGTGTTCACCACGGTGAGCACGCCTTCCAGCACATAGACATAATGCGGATGCGGGTGCTGGTGCTCCGCGATGCGCGCGCCGGGTGGAAATGTCGCGAGGGTGACGATGACGTCTGGATGATCGGGCACGGTGATCGGCTGGTCGATGATCGTGGTGTTGGTGCGCGCGACCGGTGTCACGACCACGCGAGGTGTCTCGGCAGCGCGCGCGACGGAAAGCGTGAGAACCATTCCCAGCGTGACGATAAAAAACTTCATGGCTCCTCCAAATCGCGACTTGTCCACGCCCAAACCCGTTCGCAACAAGGGCTTAGCCCTTCTTATCCAACAGCGCCGGAATCATGGGACAATGGTTCGTGGATAATCATTCGGAATTTATCAGCAAGAACAAGGACGGTAGAGCGTTTCGGGGAGAGGGTTTCGAAATCTCAAAAACGAATATGCGGTGTGGAATTGGCCGCACTTGCACAGGCTCATGCAAAAGCTAGCCTGAGGTCACCGAAATTGGGAGCAATGCCGATGAAAGCCGCCGTCTATTACGAGAATGGTCCGCCGAGCGTCCTCAAATATGAAGACGTTCCCGATCCGAAATGCGCCCCGAACGGCATCGTCATTCGCGTCGAAGCGGTCAGCATCGAAGGCGGCGACACGCTCAATCGCCAGGGCGGCGCGCTGATGACCAAGCCGCATATCGTCGGCTATCAGGCGGCAGGCGAGGTGGTCGAGGTCGGCGCCGAGGTCAAGGATTTCAAGCCTGGCGACAAGGCCGTCACGACCGGTTTCAACGGCTCGCATGCCGAATTGCGCGTGGTTGCGGCGCGCACGGCCTGGAAGATCCCGAAGGGCTGCGACGTAAAGCTCGCCGCCGTCGTTCCCGTGCCGTTCGGCACGGCGCATGATTGTCTCTTCGAGTTCGGGCGGCTCAAAGCGGGCGAGACTGTGCTCGTGCAGGCCGGCGCCAGCGGCGTCGGCGTCGCGGCCATCCAGCTCGCCAAGCGCGGCGGCGCGCGCGTTCTTGCCACGGCGTCCAGCGATGAGCGGCTCGAGCGTCTCAAACCGCTCGGCCTCGACAACGGCATCAACTACAAGAAGGACGATCTCGTGAAGACGGTGATGAAGCTCACCGACAACAAGGGCGTCAATCTCGTCGTCGATTCCGTCGGCGGCTCGACCTTGCAGGGGAGCATCCTGTCGCTTGGTTATCGTGGCCGCGTCTCGATGGTGGGCGCCGCCGGGCGCGAGCCGATGCGCGTCGATGTCGGTTCGCTGATGGGCGGCAATCGCAGCCTGTCGGGCGTGTTTCTCGGCGCAGAGATCGCGACCGACCGGGTTCACAACATGATCCAGACGCTGGTCGACGAAGTGGCGGAGGGAAAGCTCAAGGTCCTCGTCGACCGCACCTTCCCGCTTTCTGAAGCCGCGGCCGCCCATGCCTACATCGAAAGTCGCCAGGCGGTCGGCCGGGTCCTTTTGATTCCATAGGGATTTGGCGTGATTACGATGTACAAAAACCGCCCGGATGCGGCGCTCCAAGTTCAGTGGAAGGACAGGTAAAGACCAGCATATAATAGAGGTTGTGCGTCGCCCGCATCAGAGTAGCCTAGGTGGTGGCGAGGCCTGCCTTGGGGGGTGGGTCGCGGCAGTGTTCGTTGTCGCGGCGCATGGGCTCGGTTGGAGGCGTATATGAGTAGCTTCAACGACGTTCAGACATTCGTAGGAGAGGCCAATCGCGTCGCCGACATGTCGAGCCTCCGCGGTCTTCTCGAAGACAGCGTGAAAACTTTGGGCTTCGATTATTTTGCCTTGTTGCATCATGTCGATTTGTCGCGTCGGTCGGAAGACTATGTGCGTCTGGTGCAATATCCGCAGGCATGGAAAGAACAAAGCCTCACGCAGCATTATTATTCCGACGATCCCATTCTCGCCGTGTCGCAGAAGTCCGTGACACCGTTCCTCTGGACGGATGTGCCGAGGCTCATGCCCCTGACGCAAAGGCAGGAAGAAATCCTCAACAGTGCGCATCTCGCGGGCATGGGCGACGGTGTCACCGTGCCGATCAACATTCCCGGCGAATTTTCCGGCTCCTGTTCGTTTTGCATGCGCACGGGCCGCGACATTCCGCTCGCGTCGCTGCCGATGGCGCAATATCTCGGTTGCTTCGCCTTTCAGGCCGCGCGCCGACTGATCGAGATGCATGCCGCCGTAAAGCCGGCGATCGAGGAGGCGCAACAGCGCCTCTCGCCGAGGCAACTGGACTGCGTCATCCTGGCCGGGCGCGGGAAGAGCGACCGCGATGTCGGCCAGCTGCTCGGCATCAGCGGACAGACCGTTCACCAGCACATGGAAGAGGCGAAACGCCGCTACCATGTCGCAACCCGCCAGCAACTGATCGTGCGGGCCCTGTTCGACAGCCAGATTACGTTCGCCGACCTGATGAACTAAGGCGCACTCCCCCAATCAGGGGAATGTTGGTCCGCTCCCGCGGCTGCGACGCTACCGTCGTAAAATGCCGGAGTGAGCGACATGGTCAATCTCATTACCGCCCACAACCGCGCGAAGTTCCGCGCGCCGCTCGAGGCGATGCATCGCGACCGCAAAAAGGTCTTCGTCGATGCCCTGAAATGGGACGTACCGGTCGTCGACGGGCAGTATGAAATCGACCAATTCGACACCGACGAGGCGATCTATCTTGTCGCACTTGCGCCGGAGTCCCAACGCCATCTGGGTTCGGTGCGCCTCTTGCCGTCGACCGGTCCGCATCTTCTGAGCGAGGTGTTTCCGTTTCTGTGCGAGAAAGGTGTTCCGGTCGGCGACGACATCTACGAGATCACGCGGCTTTGCACGGCGCCGGCGAGAGACATCGAACCGAAACTGATCCGTCGCAGGCTCGCAACCGCCATGTGCGAATTCGGCCTGCTCTACGGCATCAACAAATATACCTGCGTCACCCATGTGCAGTATCTCGCGCATCTGCTTGCTGTCGGCTGGGAATGCGAACCGCTCGGCGTGCCACAGCAGGTTGGTCCCGACGTCGTCGGCGCCTTGTCGATCAGCATCACGCCGGCGACGCTGCAGCTTTTCCGCGAGAAGCTCGGTTCGCGAAAGCCCGTGCTGCAGCTCGACGCCTTTGCTCAGGCCGCGTGAGCTTGACGGTCATGCGCGGTTCAGCCCTTCGCCGATCACGCCACGAAGATCAGTCTCACGACTGGGCTAAAGACCTGTTGACCGACGGCTACTGCATCATCCGCGACCTCGTCCCCAAAGCCCTGGTCGGCGCGCTGCACGACGATCTCAGTTCGCGCTTCCAGAAGACGCCGTTCTGCAAGGGTGATTTCTACGGGGCGCACACCAAGCGCTTTGGCGGCCTGTTGAAGCGGTCCCGCCATGCCGCCGCCTTCGTTCAGCACCCGGTCGTTCTGGAAATCGCCGAGAAGATCCTTGGTCCGCACTGCGACCGTTTTCAGCTCAACCTCACCCAGGCGCTCGAAATCTGGCCCGGAGAAGGCGAACAGATTCCGCATCGCGATCAGGACATGTGGCGCGGCGCCCAAGGCGAGATCGAGTATCTGATCAACGTCATGTGGCCGTTCACGCCGTATCGCGCGGAGAACGGCGCGACTGTGGTGTGGCCGAAGAGCCATCTTCGACAGACGGAACGGCGCATGGATCGCGCGCTCGCGTTCTCGGCGGAAATGGATCCGGGCTCGGCCCTCTTCTTTCTCGGTTCGACCTTGCACGGCGCCGGCGCGAACCGCACCGCGAAGCCACGCGCCGGCATGATCATCAGCTACAGCCTTGGCTGGCTGAAGCCCTACGAGAACCAGTTCCTCGTCTACCCGCCTTCGATCGCGCGGCATTTTCCCCCTGCTCTGGCGGCGCTCGTGGGCTATCAACTGCATCGGCCCAATCTCGGCAATTATGAAGGCCAATGTCCGTCTGTCCTGCTGGGCGACGACGTGCCCGAGTATCTCGCCGCCACCGACGAATTGCGCCCCGACCAGATCGAGCCTTTGGCCGCGTTCAAGGCGCGCCAGCGTGTATGCCTGAAGGCGTAGCGCGCGCTCCTGCGAAAGGCCAAAACGACCAGACCCTCCGTCCATCCACAAGTTCGCGCGTTCTCGACTTGTTGAATACGGCATAAGCCTCGTCCCGATGGTCTTTGTATGGGCGAGGTATATACTTTGCCGCGGATGGGCCCCCACGCCTGATCTCAGGAGCGTGAATGACACCCCGTCTGCTGGCACTCAAAAGCGCCGTCCCGCCTTATACGCTTGATCAAACTGACGTTTCCAAACGTGCCGCCGAATTGTTTCGGAACCAGCGCGACATCACGCGGCTGCTGCCGGTGTTTGAAAACACGGGAATCGAACGGCGCTACTCCTGCGTTCCGATCGAGTGGTACGCCGAACCGCATGGCTGGATCGACCGGACAAATCTCTATGTCGAGAACGCCGTCGCTTTGCTGGCGAGGCTGACAGACGAGCTCCTGGATCAGGCGAAGCTGAAACGCGAGGACCTTGACGCCATCGTCGTCTCATCGACGACCGGCATCTCGACGCCGAGTCTGGATGCTCTGGTGGTCGAACGGCTTGGGCTTCGCCGCGACATCCGCCGTCTGCCGATTTTCGGGCTCGGCTGCGCCGGCGGCGTCGTCGGACTGTCGCGCGCCGCCGATCTGGCGCGGGCGGATTCCGGCAGCCGCGTCCTCTTTCTCGTGGTCGAGCTTTGCGCGCTGACATTCCGCAAGGACGACATTTCCAAGAGCAACATCGTCGCCACCGCGCTTTTCGGCGACGGCGCGGCAGGCGCGATCGTGTCGACGAAGGGTGAGGGCCCGAAATTGGGACCGGCCGGCGAGTATACCTGGCCCAATTCGCTCGACATCATGGGGTGGGAAATCGAGGAAGACGGGTTAAAGGCCCGCTTTTCGCAAAGCATTCCCGCCCTGGTCGCGGGCGATTTCAAATCGATCCTGCACACATACTTGCAGAAGAACGATCTCAAACTGAAGGACATCGATGGCTTTGCCTGCCATCCGGGCGGGGCGAAAGTGCTGGATGCGCTCGAAGATGCCTTCGGCATCGCGCGCGGCGCGCTGGGTGAAAGTCGCGGCGTGTTGCGCGACTACGGCAACATGTCGGCGGCAACGGTGCTGTTCGTGCTGGAACGCCTGAACTGGCGCGACGAGACGCCCCGCCATCTAATGACAGCGCTCGGGCCCGGCTTCTCGGCCGTCTTTCAGATGATCGGCGACGCATGACGGTTGCGATCATGCTCATTCTCGCGCTGGTCATCGTGCAGCGCCTGGTCGAGCTCGTCTATGCGGAGCGCAACACACGCGCGCTTCTGAAGCGTGGCGCGATCGAGGTGGGCCGCGCGCACTATCCCTTCATCGTGGCGCTGCATGCGCTGTGGCTTTTGGCGATCGTGCTCATGCTGCCGGCGCAGGCGACGATCCATTGGTGGGCGCTGGCGCTGTTCCTCGTGCTGCAAGCCGGACGCGTCTGGGTGATTGCGACGCTTGGCCCCTATTGGACGACACGCATTATCACGCTCGATGGCGCGCCGCTCGTCCGTTCCGGGCCTTACCGCTTTGTGCGTCACCCGAACTATCTGATCGTCACAGGAGAGATTGCGCTCCTGCCGCTCGTGTTCGGTGAAGTTTTGGTGTGCCTGGTGTTCAGCGTGCTTAATGCGGCGCTGCTTTTCTGGCGCATTCGGCAGGAAGATGCGGCTCTTTCGCTTCGCCGCATTGGGGGAATAACAACGATGGGATAGTGCGATGGTGCTGGGACCGTTTCGCTATGCAGGGCCGTTTCTCTTTGTCCTATCGATCCCGCTCTTTTATTACGGGATCGGGCCGGTTGCGCCATTGCTGACGATTGCGCTGCTGCTGTTGCTGCTCATCGGTGCTGAGCGGCTAGCGCCGGGCGCGCGCGTGGAAAACTCGCGCGGTGCTGAGCTCGCGTTCCGACTGGTACCCTTCGTCTATGTGCCGGTTCAACTCGGCGTCATCGTCTGGTCCGTGACTCAGGCGGGCGAGGGGCTGAGCTTTGCCGCGCTCGCACTCGCCGCGGGGATCACGACGGGCGTATTCGGCGTGCTCGCCGCGCATGAGTTGGTGCACAATCCGAAGCCGATGAGTCAGCTCTTTGGCGTCGCGATGCTGAGCGGGATGAGCTATCGTCATTTCCGCATCGCACATGTGTTCGGCCATCATCGCATGGCCGCCACCGACCAGGATCCGGCATCGGCCCGATTGGGCGAGAACGTCTATCGCTTCCTGGTTCGATCCATTGCAGGACAATACCGCGATGCCTGGCGCATCGAATGTGCTCGCCTGCGCGCAACGGAGGAATCCCTCATTCGGCATCGTCTTTTGAGTGACGCCCTCGTGATGGTGTCGCTTTACATCGCGATCCTGGTGCTGGTCGGCGCAAACGGTGTCATCCTGTTCGCGGCGCAGAGTGCGATCGGCATCATCGTGCTGGAGACCTTCAACTATGTCGCTCATTACGGGCTGAAGCGGGAGCGCGGAGCCTTCGGTCATGAGCCGTTCGGCGCGGCGCACAGCTGGAACTCGAGCAACAGATTCGCCAACGCGTTCATCTTCAACATGGGACATCATTCGCGTCATCACGCCAGGCCTACGGCGCAATACCAGACGCTCGAACACGACGATCAGGCGAGCGAGTTGCCACTGGGTTACACCGCCAGCATGCTTCTGGCGCTGATTCCGCCGCTCTGGCATCAAATCATGGACCCGGAAGTTGAAAGACTGCACACTCGGTCCAGCAACGTGTCCGTCTAGGCTTCCCCGTCATGTCCAGCACCGTTCGCATCTGGATCGGCTTCACAGCCATGTGCGTCGGGATGGCAATGGCGGTTCTCGATATCCAGATCGTCGCCAGTTCGTTCACGACCATTCAACAATATTTTCACGTCAGCGCGGACCGGCTGAGCTGGATTCAGACGTCCTATCTCATGGCCGAGGTCATCGCGATTCCTCTGACCGGCTGGCTGACGCGCGCAATTTCGCTGCGCTGGATGTTTGCGAGCGCGACATTCGGCTTCACGATTGCGAGCCTGCTTTGCGCCATGTGCGAAACATTGCCGCTTCTGATCGCAATCCGCGTGGTCCAGGGCTTTTGCGGCGGCATGCTGATCCCCGGCGTGTTCACCTCGGTTTTCTCGATGATGCCGGAAAAGCACCGCGTGCCCGCGACCGCCCTGGCGGGAACGCTCGCCGTGCTCGCACCCACCGTCGGCCCTGCGATCGGCGGCTACCTGACCGAGCACTACACCTGGCACGCGATATTCCTGATCAACCTTGCGCCCGGCGCCATCGTCACCGCTCTTGTCGCCTGCTTTGTCCGCGTCGGCGAGGCCGAGCTCGCAGAATTTCGCCGCATCGACTATCGCGCCGTCGGTCTCGCAGCCGTCTTCCTCGCGACCCTCGAACTCGTCTTGAAAGAAGCGCCGAAGCACGATTGGCAGGGGCTTTTCGTCTACGCCAGCATCGGCATCTGCACGGTCACGGGAACGGCCGCCATCTGGCGCAGCCTCAACAAGCCGCACCCCTTCGTCGATCTCAGCCGCTTTCAGGAACGAACATTTACACTGGGTTGCGTTCTCAGTTTCGTGCTCGGTCTTGGGCTTTATGGTTCGGTCTACCTGCTTTCGATCTTCCTCGGCCTGATTCGCGATCACTCGCCGCTGGAAATCGGCAAGATCATGATCGTTTCCGGCGCCAGCCAGTTGCTGATTGCGCCCCTCGCGGCCTGGCTCGAAACCCGCACCAATCCGCGTCTTCTGACCGGCATCGGGTACGGCCTGTTCGCAGCCGGACTGCTGGCCAACGGTTTTGAATCGGTCACGACCGATTTCGACGGTTTGTTCTGGCCGCAGGTCTTGCGCGGCGCCAGCGTGATGCTTTGTATCCTGCCGGCGACAAGGCTCGCACTCGACACGCTCATGCCGGCCGCCGTGGCCGATGGCAGCGCGCTCTTCAACCTGATGCGCAATCTGGGCGGCGCCATCGGAATCGCATTGGTCGACACGATCCTGACGCAGCGCACGCCCGTCCACGTCACCGCGCTGGCCAAGCGCCTTCAGGCGGGCGACGCGGACGCCGCACGCATCGTGGGGCTGCCGACGGAATTCTTTCACGGCCATGACATGGGACCGGTGAACGAGACTATGCGCGCAATCGCCGAACCTCTCATCCGCAAGGCGGCTCTGGTGCAGTCCTTCAATGAGGCGTGGCTGTCGATCGGCGCGCTCTTTATGCTTTCGCTGCTCGTGCTGCCCTGGATGCGCCGCATCTCACAGACCGCGATGCGGCCGGCGTCCGATGCGGTGAGCGCCTGAAAGTCAGGAGTGCGCCAACTCGACCTGAACCACGTCGGTGCGGCCGACGCGAAACGCCGCAGCACAGATCCCGAGATAGAATTGCCAGTTGCGGAAGAACCTCTGATCGTGGCCAAGCGCCAGGATGTCGTTCTTGCGCGCGCGCATGGCGGCCGACCACGCCCGCAATGTCTGGACATAGTCATGACCGAACGAGAATGTGCTCGCGACCTTGAGCCCCGCCTTCTCCGCTTCTTCCGTGAAGCGTGCCAGTGACGGCAGCATGCCGCCGGGAAAAACATAGTGCCGGATGAAATCGCTGCGCAGGCGATAGTCCGCGAACAAGTCGTCCTGAATCGTGATTGTCTGGATCAAGGCCCGGCCGCCGCGCTTCAGGCGCTCGGCGACCGTCTGGAAATACGCCGGCCAATAATGCTCGCCGACGGCTTCGAACATCTCGATCGAGACGATGTTGTCGAACGTGCCGCGCACCTTGCGGTAGTCTTCCAGCCGCACGTCCACGTCTTTGCCCGACAGCCGTTCCGTGGCGTAGCGGTGTTGCGACGGTGAAATCGTCAGTCCGGTGACGCTGTGGGCGTCCTGGGTGGCACGCTCGGCGAAACCGCCCCAACCGCAGCCGATTTCCAGGATGGCGGATTTGCGGCCCGGAAGTTTGCTCAGGATCCGCTCGTATTTCGTCTGCTGCGCCTGTTCCAGATTGGCCTTGGGATCGCGGTAGAGCGCCGACGAATACGTCATGCTGGGATCAAGCCACAGCGCGTAGAAATTGTTGCCGACGTCGTAGTGATCTTTGATGTTGCGCGACGCACCGCTGAGCGTGTTGCGGCGGAGAAGGGCGTTGTGAATCACAAAGCCGATGCGCTGCAGCATGCTGCCATTGGCGAAGCGGTCGAACCCGTCCATGTTCAACAGGAAGAGCGCGACCAAAGTTTCGATGTCGTCGGTCTCCCAGCTGCCGTTGATATAGGCCTCGCCAAGCCCGATATCGCCGCGCGCCAGTGTTTGGCGCAGCACGTCCCAATCCGCAATTTTGAAATGGGCGCGCGGTCCCGGCTGCTCGGCCTTGACGGTCGTCATCTCTCCGTTCGGCGTGGTGAAATCCAGCGTGCCGAACTTCAGGTTCGCTACGGCCTCGCGCCAACGCTTCTCGATCAGCGAGGCTGGAATCAGACTCATACCGGTGACCTCATGCAGGCGAGTGGCCGTGCCGACCCCTCGCCACAGACCGAGGCATTATAGCGCGCCAGGTCCAAACGCCGAGGGGATTTCAGGCGTTTTCCGCGCCTGCGAGGATGCCTCCCAGGAGTGTTTTGGCACCGGTCCGGCGCCGCACGCGTGCCGGTCCGGGGACCGCCGGCGATGCCGCGCGCCAGGGCACCTCCGCTCCCAATTGGCGCGCCACATGCACGGCACTGGCAAGACCGTCCTCGTGAAAGCCGTGGCGCAGGTAAGCGCCGCAAAACCAGCTGTTGCGGGTGCCCTGCAACGCCTGGACGCGCGGCTGCGCGGCGATGGCGGCATGATCGAACAGGGGATGCTCGAATTCGTACCGGTCGAAGACAAGTTCCGGCCGAAGCGGCGCCTTGGGATTGAGCGTCACGAACAGCGGCATCGCATGGGGAATGTTCTGCAGCGAGTTCATCCAATAAGTGACTGAAAGTTCCGGTTTCTGGACGTCGCCATCGGAGGTGTAGACCCAGCTTGACCAGCAACGCCTGCTCTTGGGCATGACGCCCGTGTCGCGGTGCAGAACGGCAATGTTCTTCTGGTAGCGGAACGCCGCGAGCGCCGCTCGCTCCTCGCAGCTCGCATCGGCAAGCAGGCGCAAGGTCTCGTCGCCATGGCTGGCGAAGACGACATGGTCATAGATTTCCCATCCACCTGAGCGGTCGCGTACGTGGACACGGCCCTGCTCGCGCCTGACTTCGAGCGCGGCACAATCGCTGCGGATTCTCGCCGCGAAGGATCGCGTCAATCGTTCGACGTAGCTCTGTGCTCCGTTTTGCACGGTGTACCATTGGTGCTGGCCGCTGGCGCTCAAGAGGTGATGGTTCGCCATGAAGCGGATCAGCGTGCGCGCGGGAAAGCGCATCATCTCGCAGGGCGGGCAGCTCCAGATCGCGCTGCTCATCGGGAGCAGATAGAAGCGGCGAAACCAATCGCCAAGGCCAAGACGCGCGATCAATCCGTCGACCGTCAGTTCCGGATGCGTTTCGACGATATCCTGCGCTTCGCTGTTGAAGCGCAGCACGTCGCGGATCAGGAGACCGAATTTCGGACGCAGAAGATTGCGCCTCTGGCCGAAGATCGCGTTGGTGTTCCTGGCACCCCATTCGAGCCAGCCTTCGCGGATCGAGGCTGCGAATGTCATTTCGCTCTTTTGCACCGGCACATTCAGGTGGCGAAACATCGCCGTCAGCTCGGGATAATTTGCTTCGTTGAAAACGATGAAGCCGGTATCGACTGCTACTTTGGTGCCGTCGTAATCGAGCGTCAGCGTGCGCGTGTGGCCGCCAATGCGTGCCGACTTTTCATACACGGTAATGTCGTGCTTCCGGTTGAGAAGATAGGCGGCGCCGAGGCCGGAAATGCCCGTGCCGATGATCGCGATCCTTGCCATGTGCCCGTCCAGCGGTTCGACATTGGTACGGACCGGCGATTGCCGTAGATCAAACGGGGCGCCTGAAAAATCGGTGATCCAGAGACCGGCATCCTTCGTAGAAGCGGTCCCGCCATGGTAATCGCAATCGATCTCGACGGTAGCGCGCGATGCCGCTAGCGTGCGCCGCTCGTTTGGGGGGATCATGCGTTTTCTGAAAGCCTTGGCTGGGCTTGTGGCCGTTATCGTGCTCGCGCTTGCCGTCGTCATCGTGATGGATCGCATGGCGCAGCCGTCGCCACCCGATCCGGCGCCGCTGATCGCCAAGGCGGCGAAATATGACGTTCGCATTCGCCGCGACACCTGGGGCGTGCCCCACATTCTCGGCAAGACCGACGCCGACACCGCCTTCGGTCTCGCCTTCGCCCAATGCGAAGACGATTTCGCAACGCTGCAGGAGGTGGCCCTTGCAGCGCGCGGCCAGCTTGCGGCCGATCAGGGTCCAAAGGCCGCGGCGACGGATTATATCGTCCATCTCCTTCGCGTCTGGGAGACGGTCAATGCGCGCTACGAAAAGGACTTGCCGCTCGATGTGCGCAAGGTCGCGCAAGCCTATGCCGATGGCGTCAACTATTACGCGGCGCTGCATCCGGAAAAGGTCAAGACGGGGCTCCTGCCGCTGACCGGCAAGGATGTCGTGGCCGGCTTCGTGTTCAAGACGCCCTTCTTCTACGGCTTGGACTCAAAACTGCGCAAACTCAATGCCGACACCGGCGGTAAGCCCTTGCCCGAGATCGGCTCGAACGGTCTTGCGGTCGGTCCCAACCGTTCCGCCGATGGGGCGACGCGGCTCCTGGTCAACTCGCATCAGCCTTATGTGGGGCCGGTGTCGTGGTACGAGGTCGTTCTGCAGTCCGGCGAAGGCTGGCACGTCGCCGGCGGCGTTTTTCCCGGCTCGCCGGTGATGCTGCATGGCCATAACGAGCATCTCGGCTGGGCGAACACGGTCAATGAGCCGGATCTCGTCGACATCTATCGTCTGACCATCAATCCGGCGAACGACAATCAATATCGGCTCGACGGCAAGTGGCGCGATTTCGCAAAGAGCGACGCTGCGATCCGTGTCAAGCTGTTCGGCCCTTTGTTCTGGACCTTTCATCGCGACGTGCTCTATGCGGCGCAGGGACCGGTGTTCAAGACCGACCATGGCGTCTTCGCCATCCGCTATGCCGGGATGAACGAGCTGCGCCAGCTCCTGCAATATCTCAGGCTCAACAAGGCGCGCAATCTCGATGAGTGGAAGGCCGCGATGCGGCTTCAGGCATTGCCCAGCATCAATTACATCTATGCCGACGAGAAAGGGAACATCGGCTATGTCTATAACGGCCAGTTCCCGGTGCGTCGCGAGGGCATCAACTGGAAAGGATTCATTCCGGGCGACCGTTCCGATCTGATCTGGCACGCCTATCTGCCCTTCGACAAGATTCCGCAGCTGTGGAATCCGAAATCCGATTTCGTCTTCAACTCCAACAACACGCCGTTCCAGGCGACGGCGCCTGAGGACGATCTGAAGCCATCGGACTTCTCGCCGACGCTGGGCATCCAGACCGATATGACCAACCGCGCCATGCGGGCGCTCGAAACCTTCGGCGCCGACACGTCCATCACGGCGCAGGAGTTTCACGACTACAAATTCGATCTCGGCTACAGCATCCACTCCAACGTCGTGCGCATGATCGACGAAATCCTGGCCGTCGACGCCAAGGGCGACGCCGATTTGCTGAAGGCACAGCAGATACTGAGAGGCTGGGATCGCCGCACCGACATCCACAATCGCGGTACCGCGCTGGCGGTGCTCATGGGCGTGCGCGCCGCTCCGGAAGAATCGGGCGGACCCTGGAAAGAGAAACCGATCGCTGCCTTGAGGGACGCGATCGCGATCCTCAAGGCGCATTTCGGGCGGCTCGATCCCGAGTGGGGCGAGGTCAACCGGTTTCGGCGTGGCAAGCTCGATGTTCCGATTGACGGCGGACCGGACGTCTATCGCGCCGTATATGGCGTCCAGCAGGACGACGGCACGCTGACCGCCGTCGACGGGGACACGCTCATCATGTTCGTGACCTGGGACAAGAACGGCCGACTTTCGTCGCAAAGCATCCATCAGTTCGGCTCGGCTACGCTGGACGAATCGTCGCCGCACTATGCCGATCAGTCGCCGCTCTTCGTCGCCATGCGTCTGAAGCCGGTCTGGTTCACGGAAGCCGAACTCAAGGGGCATATCGAAGCCGACTATCGGCCCGGACAAAGGCGACCTTGACGGGGCCCGGCGCCGGGGCCACCAAGACGTTGCAAGGAGCCTCGCGTGTCCACCGCCGTTGAACAGCCGCGCTCACCGCCTGAACCCGCGCATCGCACGGAACTGTCGATTGTCCTGCCGACGTTTCAGGAGAAGGGCAATGTCGCCGAGTTGATCCGTCGCCTCGATTCGGCCCTTGCCGGCGTCGAATGGGAAGCTATTTTCGTTGACGACAATTCGCCTGACGGGACGGCCGAGGCCGCCAAACGCATTGCGGCGACCGATTTGCGCGTGCGCTGCCTGAAGCGGGTGGGCCGGCGCGGCCTCGCCGGCGCCTGCATCGAGGGCATGCTGTCGTCGAGCGCGCCATACGTTGCGGTGATGGACGCCGATCTGCAGCATGACGAGCGCATTCTGACCGCGATGCTCGAAACTTTGCGCACCGGCAACGCCGATCTCGTCGCCGCCAGCCGCCACATCGAGGGCGGCAGTGCCGCTTCGTTAGAGAAGTCGCGCGGCACGATCAGCAAGGTCGCAACCGCGCTCACGCGCAACGTACTCTCGGTTCCGCTCTCCGATCCGATGAGCGGCTTCTTCATGATGCGGCGCGATCGCTTCGATGCGGTTGCGCCGAAGCTTTCGCCGGTCGGATTCAAAATTCTCCTCGATATCGTCGCCACCGCCGGCCCCGGTCTGCGCGTCGCCGAACAGTCTTACGTCTTCGGCAGGCGCGAGCAGGGCGAGAGCAAGTTCAATGTGCAGATCGGGCTCGAGTTTCTTGGCCTTTTGCTCGCCAAACTGACGGGCGATCTCGTCGATCCGCGCTTCATCTTCTTCGCGCTCGTCGGCACGACCGGTCTTGCGGTGCATCTCGTCGTGCTGAAGCTCGCGCTTTTGAGCGCGCCGAATTTCGCGACCGCGCAGAGCATCGCGACCTTCGTCGCCATGACCAGCAACTTCTTCCTCAACAACGAACTCACCTATCGCGATCGCCGCCTCAAGGGTCTTGCCATGTTCGGCGGCTTCTTGGGCTTCTGCGCCATCGGCTCGGTTGGCGCCCTGACCAATGTCGGTCTCGCCAACTGGCTCTATTCCGAACGCTCGGTCTGGTGGGTGGCGGGCGCGGCCGGCGCCATCATGGGCGCGCTCTGGAACTATGCGCTCTCAAGCCTCTTCGTGTGGCGCACGCGATGAGCTGGCGTGCGCCGGCGCAGCTTTATCTCGTCGCCATCGCCGCTTTGATGCTGTTGCGCCTTGTCGCCGCCGCGCTTTTGCCGCTTTCCGCCGACGAAGCCTATTACTGGCTTTGGTCGCGTCATCTGGCGGCCGGCTATTTCGATCATCCGCCGGCGATCGCCTTCGTCATCCGTTCGGGCACGCTTGTCTTCGGCATCACGCCGCTCGGCTTGCGCGTCGCGCCGTTTCTTCTCTCGCTGATCGCGAGCGCGTTCGTGTGGCGAAGCGCCGCCATTCTTCTCGGCGACGATGTCGCCGGCGCACGTGCCTGTCTCTTGTTCAATTTGACATTGATGATCTCGGTGGAAACTCTGGCCGCGACGCCCGACGCCCCCGCGGTCGCCGCAGCGTCGGCCTTCCTCTTTGCCGTCGCCAAGCTCTGGCAAACCGAGAATGGCCGCTGGTGGCTGGGCGTTGGCGTTGCGGGCGGGCTTTCACTGCTCTCCAAGTACACAGGATTTTTTCTCGGCGCAGGCGTCCTCGCCTGGCTCATCTTTTCGCCCAAGGCGCGGCGCTGGTTCTTGTCGCCCTGGCCCTATATCGGCGGCGTCCTGGCGCTTGTGCTCTTCCTGCCGAACCTTTTGTGGAACGCCTCGCACGACTGGGCGACGTTCATGTTCCAACTGAGCCGCGTCACGGCCGGTCATCTGACGTTTCGCTTTCTCTTCGAATTCCTGGGCGCACAGCTTCTCCTGGCAAGCCCGTTCATTTTCGTGCTCGCGGCCCTCGGCATGGCGTTCTCGAGCCGCGAACGCGACAGCGCGACGTTCTTGCTCGCGGCCATCGTCTTTCCCTCCGCCGTCTACTTTCTCGTGCACTCCCTTCACGACCGCATTCAGGGAAATTGGCCGTGCTTTCTCTATCCCGCACTTGCCATCGCCGCGGCCGAAGCCTTCGCGCGCAGCGATTGGAGCGGCTGGACCGCGGCTGTGTGGTGGATCGCACGCCGCCTCGCGATCCCCGTCGCGGCCATACTCCTTGTCGCCGTCTATGCGCAGGCGTTGTTCGGCGTCGTTTCCCTCGGCCGAAGCGATCCCCTGGCGCGGTTGCTGGCCGTCGGCATGGCGCCCGTGACTGACGACATCGAACGATTTGCAGCCCAAGACCACGCCCGGGCCATTATTACGACAGACTACGCTTCCACCGCGTGGCTGTCTTTTTATCTGCCCTCGCATCCCAAGATCGTTCAACTCAACGAGGAGCAGCGCTATCCCGATGCGCCGCGTGCGGACGTCCAACTGCTCGCGCAGCCGCTTCTGTATGTCGTCGAGACGCGCCTCGACCGGCATGACTTCGTCGCGGAACATTTTGCAAAGGTGACACCGATCGCGCATGTCGATCGTCTGCGCCGCGGCATCGCGATCGCGCACTACACGATTTATCAGGTCGCAGGATTTCATGGCGCGCCGCTCGGGCGCATACCTTAAGCAGCCTACTTTTTGCTCCGGTTGCGCGAGAGAAAAATCTCCGCAGCGGCGACGAGCCCTGCGCCGACGATGGCGACCCAGGGCGTCTCCTTGGCGATCGCTGCGAACAGCGCCATCCACAGGCTGTCCGGCGCGACGATGGGCTTAGGCTTTGGGCGACGCAGCGACAGGATGATGACCGCCCAAAAGAAAGGCGGCACGACGAAGATCGCGCCGGTGACCGCGGCGCCGCCTGCCACGCCCAAGGACGGCGCCAGCGCAGTCGCCAACGCGTAGGCGAGAAAACCGACGCCGAAAAAGAGCAGCGCCAAGCCGATCAAGGCGAGCACCGCCGCCGCGGCGGCCTTAACCCCCAACTGAGCCATGATCAGCGGCGCAGCAACATGGCAAGAAATGCGCCGGCGCCAACCGCGATGGCAAGCGACGTCAGCGGCTGCTCGCGCACGGTCTCGCGCAGCGTTTCGGCGTTCTCGTTGGTCCAGGCCTCGATGTCTTCCGCCGTCTTGGCGCCATAGGCCGTCGCCTGGTTGGCGGTGTCCTCGGCCAGTTCATAAGCGCGCTGGGCGAGCTTCTCGGCCGAGCGCAGCGCCTCGTTGGCCCGGTTGGACGCGACCCCGCCGACCTCGCCGGCAAGACCGCGAATGTCCTTTTGCAGGGTCTCGAGATCGGAACGCAGCGTGGCCAGCCGGTCTTCGATGTTGGAATTTGCGGCGGCTTTGGCGGTCGCGGGCATGGAAAACCTCCGAGATGAAAGAAAATGACGGGTCGTCCGGGAATATCCCAGAATGCCCCAAAATCTTACTCAAGGAAACGCCGAAAGGCCGCCTTTGGCTGCACGCCGCCACAGCCGATTGTGTCGGGGTGAAGGGCGGCGCATAAGGCCCCATTAGCGCAATTAAGGAACTCATCATGGCAGAGGCATTCGACGCGGTCGTCATAGGCGGCGGACCGGGCGGATACAATACGGCGATCCGGCTGGGCCAGCTTGGCCTGAAGGCCGCATGCGTCGACCGGCGTGGGACCTTCGGAGGCACCTGCCTCAATATCGGCTGCATTCCCTCCAAGGCGCTTCTGCACACCAGCGAATTGTTCGAGGAAGCGGGCAAGGATTTCGCCAAGCTCGGCATAAAGGCGCAGGTGAGCCTCGATCTGACCGCCATGATGGGGCACAAGGACAAGGTCGTCGCCGAGCTGACGCGAGGCGTCGAATTCCTGCTGCGAAAAAACAAGGCGGAAGCCATCGTCGGAGACGCGCGCATCGCTTCGCCCGGAAAGGTCGAGGTCAAAACCAAGGACGGCGCGGTCCGCGTGCTTGAGACGAAAAACATCGTCATCGCGACGGGATCCGACGTTGCCGAACTTCCCGGCGTCAGAATCGACGAGAAGCAGATCGTCTCCTCGACCGGCGCGCTGGCGCTGACCTCGGTGCCCAAGCGTATGCTGGTGGTCGGCGGTGGCTATATCGGTCTCGAGCTCGGATCGGTGTGGCGAAGACTCGGCAGCGAGGTCACGGTCGTCGAATTCCTCGACCGCATCACGCCCGGTCTCGACGGCGAGGTGAGCAAGCAGTTCCAGCGCATCCTCAATCGTCAAGGGATGACGTTCCAACTCTCGACCAAAGTGGTGGGAGTCGAGAAGAAAGGCGGCGCGCTCGCCGTGACGGTCGAGCCGGCTGCAGGCGGCGAAAAGCAAACGATCGAGACCGACGTCATGCTGGTTTCGATCGGCCGGCGGCCCTTCGTCGACAATCTCGGACTTGAGAAGGTCGGCGTTGCGCTCGACGGCCGCGGCCGGGTCGTCACCGATGCGCACTTCGCCACCAATGTCGCCGGCATCTGGTCGATCGGCGATTGCCGCGAAGGGCCGATGCTGGCGCACAAGGCCGAGGATGAGGCAGTCGCCTGTGCCGAGCGCATCGCCGGCAAGGCGGGGCACGTCAATTACGATGCCATTCCCGCCGTGGTTTATACTGCGCCGGAAGTGGCAAGCGTCGGCAAGACGGAGGAAGAGCTGAAAACCCAAGGGATCGCCTACAAGGTCGGCAAGTTTCCCTTCACCGCCAATGCGCGTGCCAAGACGATCGCGAAGACGGAGGGTTTTTCCAAGATCATCGCCGACGCCAAGACCGATCGCGTTCTCGGCGTCCACATCATCGGGGCGGACGCCGGCACCATGATCGCCGAAGCCGCGCTCGCCATCGAGTTCGGCGCGGCGTCCGAAGACATTGCACGCACCAGCCACGCCCATCCCACGCTGAGCGAAGCCGTTCGCCAATCCGCGATGGCGGTCGAGGGCTGGACCATGCAGATGTGATGCCGTGTCCCGTGCGCTGTGCAATTCTCTGACACTGACGAT